>CAZCDU010000142.1:0-12749 GCA_964497125.1 uncultured Victivallales bacterium
TTTGCCTCCCTTTCTCTCCCTTATTAGCAGCCTGTACGATTCATCAATACGCGGTATCATCAGTTTCGGCGGTATATCCTACAACTGGCGTCTGTTGATTAAAGTCCGACAGGCTGCTAGGCTTTCTGGCCCAATGCGAGGTACTGATCAACCGTGCCTACAACGGCGTAACCAAAGCCCTTACGTTATCTGCTCACCACGCTATACATCATGTGGGCTCGACCTACCGTTTCATCCCAGCCGCTTCAGATAGCGTTCCAGGGGATGGCGAGGGCATGTTCGGAAAGCCGATAGGGTTGCTTGCCCCCATAGACAATCACCCCGAGCTGCGCATTTCTATAGGTGTTGCTAAAGGCCTGAATTCCACGTGCATCGTGCTTTGATAGTCGAGTGCCAGCTTTGAATTCGATCGGAAAGAGCTTCCCATTGTAGTCAATAACAGCGTCGACTTCGGCACCGTTCTGTGTGCGCCAGTGGTAGAGCGTGGGCGCAAGCGGAAGGCGCTGGATCTGCCTCTGAATCCAACCAACGCCCCAGAACTCAAAAATGCTTCCAAGACGGGGGCTGGCCAACAGTCCCTCAGGAGAAGGAATTGCGCTGAGATAGCAGGCGAGTCCTGAATCCTGAAGATGCCCTTTAGGCTTTGCGCTCAGCTTCTTGATTGCGTTCCCACTGTACGCAGGCAGTTCAGTCCATTGATAGGACCAGACCAGTAGATTCAACCAGCTGCGGGCCGTCTTCGGATTGATCCCCAGCTCGCGTCCAAACTGGGATTGAAATATCTCCTGCGCAGTTAGCGCGCCGCACAGCCTTAGAAAGAGACCAAACTGTGCCATGTCTGAGACGTTCGCCATCCTTCGAACGTCTCGCTCAACGTAGGTCTGCACATAAGATCCCAGGTAGGCGGGAACATCTTCATCGTCGAGTTCCCGCAAGGCCGGCAAATCACCGCGCCACAGGTAACGACATAGCGAGGTGCCCATTTCAAGTGTTCCAATCTCGCTGACCTGATCTGCCAGTTGATCGGCATCAGAGAGGAGCAACTCTAGCCAGCTTGGTGTGAATGCCTCCCCAGCCTGTTCCGCAGGTGTCAGTCCATCAAGACGGAGAATGCCGATGCGCCCCGCGAGACTCTCTGAGACATCCCGCAAGACTGCCAGATTCTGGGAGCCCGTTAAGAAATACTGTCCCTTGCGCTCAGAGCGATCAACCCTGCGCTTGAGAGCAGGTAGAAGCTCGGGGGCATATTGCACTTCATCTAGGATCAGCGGCGAACCAAACGTGTCGAGAAACTGGTCAGGATCGCTGCGGGCGCCATACAGATCTTGAACAGGATCGAACACAACCCGGCGAATGTCGGGGTAGACGTGCTCAAGCAGCGTGCTCTTGCCCACCTGCCTGGCTCCAGCCACCAGAACCGCCTTGAAAGCCTTTGCGTAGCGCACCAGCTTCCGTTCCAGATGTCAATTCAGGTAATCCATGCCTATAATAATTACCAAGATATTGAGCAGTCACAAGTCTAAATATCTTGATAATTACAGCCGTCGCCACCGAAGGCGAAAAGGGACACGAGAAGTGGGACAGGCGTCTCGCCTGTCTCCCCATCTCTCCTCAGCGCTATCCGAGAACCGGCTCATGGGCAACAAACAGATCACCGCACAGCAACGCACGCCGTACATTTCGTCAACCGACCTGTCATTAGGGTGTTACGATGCAGCACAGACACCAAAGCAGAATGCCTGTCCCACATCCCTGTCCTGGCGCTGGAAGGTCCTGCCCTGCTCACGGGAGGTGGCAGAGTCTTCATTGGACATGTAGTTCTTCTGTAAGGCCGCACACACGATCAACTGTTCAGGCTTACCGTCGCGCGTGGCGACGGTCTGAGGATGATTCATCAGGAACGACCACTCTCGGTCGGCGAGTTCGGAGCGCAGGCCCCACATCGAACGAACCGTGAGTTGGCTGCTGACCTGCTTGGGGATCTTATCCTTATCCAGTCTGCTGATGAACATCGGCTTGGCCCCCTTGCCGTCATCCAGGTACAGCCACACGCCTTTGTACTCGGGCTTTGGGCAATGAGGTCTGAAGCCGCCAGCAAGCTGACTGCTACACCCACAAAATACCTAAGTCGCAACATCATTCTTCTCCAGCATGCTTACCGAGGCCCGGGGCAAAACAGTAGTCAAAGCGACGGTCCGGAGCCGATTCGCCGTCCGTAAAGAATGCGGTGACATCTTTGGTGTGCTGCATGTTGTCCGCCCAGTGAAAGCAGAATGCAGGTACGGTATCCGTCATGCCCAAAGGCGTACGCGGAATCGCAATTTCCATCTGCTCGCCCTTCTGGGAATATGCGACCTCGAACGTGCGACCCTTACCGACCAGCGTCGTCTTGTCAGCAGATGTAACCTTATAATTAACCACCCAGTCATAGCCTTCCCAACCCGTCTTCTTGTTGCGGTCAGTATCGATAAACAGTGTCATCCAGTTCTTGTCGGTGTAGGGAGTCATCGCTTTCAGTGTTTTGACGTAGAAGTAGACATTCTTCTCATCATAGGTCACCCGCGATTCAATGATGTCATTGCGCGCCGTGTTGTTCACGTATCGCTCGCTATTGTTCACATTCTGAAAGTCGCGGTTGATCACGTCGCCGGGAGCATCCTTGAACACTGGTGTCACGTTGGACCATTCGCTGAACTTCCCGTCCACGGTTACCGTCTTTGGCTTGGAAACCTTTGCCGGCGGTGTCATGCCCTTGAAGCGTCGGATGTGCGCGACCATCTGGTAATAATAGTTGTCCGTGTAGCCACCCTTCATCGGCTCACAATCACGGTTGAACTCGGTGTTGAACTGGTCGATCATGGCCCAGCCGTGTGGCCACTTATGCGAGCCCTCCGGGTTCTTGCTTAGGCATGTCTCCGGACTCACACAGCGCCAGTCTTCATGGTTCCACGGCTTGTTCATAAAGGAAATGGTGTTAGGCCACGGTGCGGCCGTCAGCTCGTTCCACCCCGTCAAGGTAACAATCTTCGGGGCCACCTTATGTGCATGGTTCCATTGTTCCTCAAAATAGTGGCCAAAGCCCGACTGGTCACAGGCCCAATACTCGTCATACTTCGGGGCCTTGCCGTTGTGATAGCTGCTCCCTTTTTTATACCAGTCGCCCTGCGTAGGCGCCCCCATCCCCTTCGAGACCGGCATCTGCTCTGGGGCAGCGTTTTGATCCAGAAAAACTTTCTGCGGATAGTGGGAGATGAAGTTCCACAGGTTGTCATTGAACGCCCAGGTCTTGCGCCAGGTAAACCCCTGCAGTCCGCTCGTGTCGACCCCTATCTCTTTCAGCTCCTTTTCCGCCTTGTCGCGATCGGCCATAATCAGCGGCTTACCCTCCCACTTGAAGAAGAGTGACTCATATTCCTTTTTGGAATAGACCTCCGTCAGCAGGAACTTCATCGGCGCCTTATGGGTACTGTTCAGGAAGAACACCACCTTCGGCACTGGAATCTGCCTTGCCTGCATATCCAGGGCAATCTCGAACAGCGGCTTGACCGAGCGGTGTCCATGCTCGTAGTTGGTGAAATCGATAAAGATAAAATCGACCCCCGCGTTGGCGAACATCTGCAGGTTGCGCCGAATCACCCAGGGATCACTCGGGTGGTAGAAGCCAGCCTCCATCTCGCCCCAATAGTAGTCTTTGCACTCAAACGCCGGGCTTTTCGGGTTCTCTGCAATCAAGGCATTCATCGTTTTCAGCTTACCCTTCGGGATACGGATATCCGCATGCCACAGCCAGTAGAAGAGACCGACATACCGCTCCCGTGGCCCCCCGGCCTGCGCATGCGTTGGCAGCGTGCGGCCCGCGCCATCGACCGCCACCCATTGATCACTGTAAGACCGCACCGGCGCGGAAGCAGCCGCGGGCTGAGATGCATCATTACAAAGTGCTTGTAGTGAAAACAGGGCCGAGAGCGAGACCCAAGCGAGTAAGAATCTGCGAACGGGCATGTCTTTATCCTCAATACTTATCGAATGGCTAGCCAAACATATTTAAAATTCGTTTCAGTGTGAAGCGGCGTTTGTGAATGTCTCGACGTTCCGTGTGATACGAGTGTTCAGGGGTTCAGAGTTCAGAGTTCAGAGTTCAGGAAATACGGGCTATATCCGGATTTCCCAAAGGTGTGATCCGACCCTGAGATGCTTGAGTACAGGCCGGTACAGCGGGATTCCCGTGTACGTCAGTGCATACATATTTGTACAGGCATAGGCATAAATTGACGCACGCGCACCGACGAAGCGGTTCGACGAAGCGTAACCGACGAAGTGGAGGGACGAGGAGTGCGACGAAGTGTGTGCTTCGCGCCTCTCCTACACTTCAGTCCCACACTTAGTCGGTTACACTTCGTCGCTTACACTTCGTCCACACGCCTAGTCGGTGTGTTGAGCTGATTTGGTGACACAATCGGTGGAAATGGCGAGAATACCGTTGTGAGATCCGGATTGAACCCGTTTTTGGACAGGATTCACTGGAGTTACAGGATAATGGGAGAGAGTCGCCCCCTCCGTATAGGTTTCGCGAACTTTCGCACCTTTCGTAGTTCCTCCCCCGCCCCACTCGCCTTAGGAGCTTAGCGCCGTGGCGGCTTAGCGGTGAAGAATGAGTATTGCTTGTCATCATCCCCCCAGGTTATGGCCCAGTTATCACCGTGACCAATCGACACCCGCTCGGGGGCCTTCTAGGGTCGGGTCTTAACATCTAACATTTGAGACGCTCTAAGGCGTAGCACGCGGGCAGTCAACCCATATGTTATATGTTAAGACCCGACCCCACGAGCCCGACCCCAAGAGCCCGTTGCCTGTGGTGGGTTGAGAGAGAGTGCAGGGCTAACCGGCGAGACGCCCGTGCCACGCCAGACTCCGAACCGTGGGACAGGCGTCTCGCCTGTCTCCCCATCTCTCCTTAGCGCTATCCGGGAACCGGCTCATGGGCAACAAACAGATCACCGCACAGAAACGCACGCCGTGCGTCTCCACACGCCACCTGTCATTAGGTCGTTACGACAACCATTACCCCAACCGCAAGATGCCGGCCCCACAGCTTTCCCACCGCTTCTTGCTAGATTCTCGTGTCACAGCAGCTGAGACAGCAATGTCTTGGCCGGAACAATTACAGGGGCCTTGCGGGTGAAGCAGTTGACATCGACATAGGGTGCATTCATCGCTACTTGGAATGCATGCTCGGCACCCGTCTGCTTCTGAAAGAAGGCGAGCGTAGGCGACAGCCGCTGCAAGCCGTGTTTTGCCTCGACAAGGAACCAAGGAGTGCCATCCCTGATGATCACAAAATCGACTTCTCGCTTCTGTTTATCCCGAATGTAGCGCAGCTCGAAATCGCCCAAACCGAGATCGGTCCAGCCCTCCACGGCCTTGAGCAGGTGACAAGCAATGAAGGTCTCGGCACGCTGGCCAGCATCTTTGATTCCTGACCAGTCTCGCAGAAACCATTTGGGCTCCTTCCGTAGCGCGGAACTGATGTTGACATGCCAGGGGCGCACGAGGAACCCCATATGCAGCGAACAGAGGACATCGACCCACGACTTTGCCGTGTTTGGCGCAACCCCCACATCGCGCGCAAGATTCGCGATGACCAGTTGCTCGGAGCTCCGCTCTTCAAGAATGCGCCCCATTATCTCGACAAGAGGGAGTTCCTGCAGACGCGACATATCACGCACATCCTCCTTGAAGAGTTGGTCATGCCTCAGACGACGCCACCGCCGGCTAAAAGCATCGGTGGCCGTCGTCAGTGGCTCCGGGAATCCTCCATAGCGCCACAAGTCATCGAAAGCCTCCTCCCCAATCTCCTGCGGGGGTCTGATAATGGGTTCTTCAGGAAGCGCGCAGGTTGCGATCTCGGCGATAGAGAGCGGATGCATGCGAAAAGGGAAATATCGCCCCATCAGGCTGTCGCCGCCCCGCCGGTATACATCCAAGCGGGAAGAGCCTGTGACGACTACGCGACAGGCATGTTCATTCAGATCGAAGAAGCCCTTAAGGAAGTCTCTCCAATGCGGGTACTTGTGCAACTCGTCAAACACGATCACCGGCATAGAGGGCCCAAGCTGCTCGAGACCTGCTTCGGCCGCGATGACCGCATCCCCTTCCAGTATCAGACGCTGGTGGCGCCGACTGTCCCAATCAAAATAGATATCGCCAACATGACGGCAACTGGTGGTCTTCCCAACCTGCCGAGGCCCACTGACAAAAGCCATCTGACGATGAGCCGCCAAGTGGCCTGAAAGGATGTTGTCATAGAGGCGATTCATGACAACCATAATAACGCACACTGCACTTTGGTCAATACCATAATGCAGAGCGCTCCATTTTGGTCATGGTCTTTTCTTTTGGCCTTTCTCGCCCCCTTGAACGCCCCGCAGACTGCTAGACGGGAAGATTTCCCGTCCTACAAGCGTTTTGAGCGAGCAAAGTAGGCCGGGAAACCTTCCCGGCTGCGCGAGAACGGGCCAAAGGGAAAGACCATGCCATTTTGGTCAGACGGAAATCTCATCTCCGATATGGGGCCAGAAGGGGTTTTGGGGTCACGTCTAAACATTTAACATTTCAAGTATCGTCGTACAATTTCCCCCGAGTGGTCCGCTCGTATCATACGCCGGAAACACTCTATAGCCATACGGAGACTGCCCATCTCTTCTGTCTTGAGATTCCAGGCTAACACCAACACCTTAGCCTTCAACCCAAATGTCGAATGTTTAGACGCGACCCCCATTCTCTGCCCCAATTCTCCTGCGGCTGGAGAGCTGGGCCGCCATGGAGCCGTCAGCGCAACGCGCCTGACTATCTCACTATGAGCACGGTACCTTCCGGTGGGAAGTCTTCACCAACGTAGAGTATCTCTGTGCCGGAGAATCGGTCATCGTCCGGGTTCTCTGCCCCGCTGGCGGTTGTCCCCCATGTGCCCGTGGCCTCCGGCGCACCACCCGAGAACGTGAGAGTTGCGATCCTCTCTCGGTCGACGATCTCGACTACGCCGCTACCGGAGATATCCAGCGTTCCGTCGTCAGATAGACACTCGCTCCCAACAAGTGCCAGCGTACCAGCACTGACAGTCGTCGGACCGGTGAAGGTGTTCTTGCCGGAGAGAATCCACCTGCCGCTGTCGTACTTCCGCACGCTAATCACGGCCGAACCGCCGTCGGCGATGTCGCCGGCGAAGGTGTTGTCCCCCGTGTTGTCGCCCCGGAGGTCGAGGTACTTAGTGCCGGTCGCCGCGCCATCAACCAGGAGATCGGTGTTGATCGTGATGGTGTTCGATGGCGTGGTGTTGAGATTCTCGATGCGCGCGTAGCCGCCCGCCAGCGTCAACTCAATCTGACGATTGTTCAGCGTTAAGGGAGCGACGGCACCGGTATTCCACCGGAAGGATGCTTCACCATCATCGAAGATGATGTTGCCGTTGGCACTAGCGCTGTCGGCGAGGCTGTTTACACGGATCGTGGCTCTGTTGTTCTGCCGCAGGTCGATCGCACCTTCGAAAGTGTTGTTCGTGCTTCGAAGGTCCAGTTCTCTCTGGTCGATGCCGCCGGCGCCGTTGACCAGAAGCCCACCGTCACCGCTCACGGGCCCAAGGATAATCCAGCCAGAGTTGCCGTTAACCCATCTGAGCACTGATTCGTTCTCTATGGCGATGCTCTTGTCGTATGTGCTCCAACCGCTGGAGCCGTTGTTTATCGTGACATTGGTGCTGACTATGATACTGCCACCGTCCGCACCAAACACATTGTTCTCGCCACCCTTGGTGTTGATCTGCCCCGTTCCGTCTATGATGAAGTCGCCGGTGAAAGTGTTCGCGGCATCAAGGAACAGAGGCCCGGCGCCGGTCTTCCTTATCCCGTCGTTACCGTCCATGACCACGCTGATTCTGAGTTCCTCATCGACAGTGTTGAGTTCAGGGGTCCCACTAGAGGCAGCTAGCGTTAGGGTCTTTGATCCAGCGATAGTCAGGTGCTGGTCGGTTTCCTCAAAGATGATGTTGCCGATTGTGATGTCGCTATCAATCGTGACCGTACGATTGGCTGTAAGATCATTCGGGAATGTCGCTGTGCGCCCTACTCCGTATGCAACGTTCGCCCCCAGCCAATTCGCTGTCACAGCCCAACCGCCATCCTGCGCATTCCATATACCATCCTGCGTCGCGGCTGCAACGACGCTGATTGTGGTGTCATCAGGAATAGCAACAGTGGTATTCAGTGCAATACCAAAAAGGTTCTTCACAACCGCACCCGCCTTTACCTGCAAAATCAGATTGCCTGTACCCGTTGGCGTAGCCACTACCGTGCATGACAGAGGCGGATCATTCATTGTAACGCTGTCGATAGTGGCAGCAGCTGTCCCGCCGTCCTCGAAAGTGGCAGTCGAAACTGTAGCTTCATCAATCGGCTCACTGAATTGCACTGTATAGGTGACCGGGCCCAAGAGAACAGGCCCACCGCTGACGTTGTCAGAAATATCTGTAACAGTCGGAGCGCCCGGATCAGCGGGAGCATGTGTCACAGTCAACACACCGTTTCCTGTTCCTGTTATCCATGCAACATTGTAATCAACGGTCGATGAAGAGCCCACTCTGCTGTAGGTTCCCGTGGGATACGGATGGCCATAATAGTTCAACAAGGCCACCGTTTCGTTATTGCCATACAGGTTGATGCTTCCGCCACCGTTAAGCGAGAGCGTGGCGGTGTCGTCGATGGTATTGGTGGTTGCGCCGCCCAACCGGAGTTCAACGTCAGAATTGACAGTTACATCTCCTGTCCCAAAACAGCCGTTCGCATTGGCGTAGAATAGAGCGTTTAACGACGTGGACTGCAAAACGGTCCCCCCCATGTAGGTATTGGGCGCACTCCCCGAAAAATTGAATGTATCATTAGCCCTCTTCAGGAAGGTCCTGCAGTTGAATGTGACACCGCCCGTACCGCTCCATTCACCCGTGAGATAGACTTGCACGTTATAGCTGGTACGCGTGAGGGCTGTATCACCCGACAATATGAAATCATTAGAAATTGTTGTTATTGCACCATCATTACCCCACCTTTGACCCCGAATCTCAGCACCATCATGAAGAAGTACTCTGCCTGGGGCTGACGGCATGCAGTTTTCCATTAAGATACTGCTCGTTGCGTGATTGAGAGTGGCATTGGTCTGGATGATTAGATCCCCAGTATAGGAGGACGAAAGAAGCGCATTGACCACCACAGTTAGGCCATTGCTTACAAGAACAGTATCCCCACCCGATGGCACGGTCCCCAGGCTCCAGGAACCCGCCGTATTCCAATTTCCATTGTCTACAACCAGGGTGTTTGTAGCGGCCCCAGCCTGCCGGCAAATCCCAACAAGAAGAACCAACAACAACAAGCGTGCAATACTCATTGCACACGTCTTCTTCATCTGTTTGTTCATCACTGCCTGTCCCCTGTCTTGCTGACCTGTTTGTTGCTCTCGTCTATTCCGCAGTCCATCGCTCCGTCCCCCCCGCGCGACATCGCGTTCAAATCCTGTTTGCCGGTGTAGAGCTTGCCGGTCAGAGCATAGACTCCGCTCATCTCTAGTTAGAGTACCACACACGCACGGTTTCCAGCCAACAAGAACCTGCTTTCCCGAGCGATTTTCGCTGTCAGCTACGCTCATGGCTCTGAATTACCTTTCTTGCCGTACATTTAGAGGTCTCACACCCGGCCTCCCGGCCTCAAGGGCCCAAGGTCGCAGAGAAGAGAGAGAGAGAAGAAGCTGCTTACGGGGGCGCGTTCCGGACCTGAAACGGTTACCGTTAAGCTTGAGGCCGTGCTCCTGATATTTCGCCCCGTAGCCTCGGTCGCCAGACCGTGGATCGTAAGCGGCTGGCGCAAACGGAGGCGTCATACGGGAGGGTCCGGATAGGCGCGTTCCTGCTCGGAATATGTGCGCACTGCCTCGCGGGCGAGCGGCCAGGGGATCCACGGTCTGGCGACCGGGGGCCTTCTAGGGTCGGGTCTTAACATCTAACATTTGAGACGCTCTAAGGCGTAGCACGCGGGCAGTCAACCCATATGTTATATGTTAAGACCCGACCCCAAGAGCCCTCCGGTGGATGTGAAAGAAGATGGCTCCGCCTTTTTTAAGATTCCGGCGAATCAGCCAATCGCCCTGCAACCGACTACCGAAGAGGGTGATGCGCTGGCATTGATGCGCAGTTGGCTGACCGGAAGGCCAGGTGAGACGGTATCCTGTGTGGGATGTCACGAGAAGCTTAACGAGGCACCGGTTAACACCGGTAAGGCGATGGCGTTGCGATCGCCTCCGCAGGAGATCCAGCCCTGGTACGGGCCGGCCCGTGGATTCAGTTTCGACCGCGAGGTCCAGCCGGTTTTGGATCACTACTGTATCGGGTGCCACGACGGTTCGAAGAACAACGGGGCTACTGTGGATCTGCGCACGGGAAAAAGGCAGCGTCCTCCAAATTCAAAGTCCGTAAAGGTAGGTAGCTTAAGCTTTACTCCCTCTTACTTTGCGCTGCGCAAGTATGTTCGCGCTCATACGATGGAGGGCGATATTCATACGCTGATGCCCACCGAACACCGCGCCAATACCACCCGGCTCGTGCAACTGCTGAAGAAGGGGCATCATGGGGTAGAGCTGGATACGGAGGCCTGGGAGCGCCTGTACGCTTGGATAGATTTGAATACGCCCTGCTGGGGAACCTGGGGGGAAGCAACCGGACAAGGAAAGATTCCGCAAAAAGATCGGCGGGTGGCCATTCTTGAAACCTATGCCGGGGTTGACGCGTATGATCCAGAGGCCATTTATCCTGTAAGCTATAAAGCCCCGACTCTGAAGCCCAAAGCGGAAATAACAAGAAAACAGGAGGTGCAGGTAACCTGTGCCGGATGGCCTTTTAATGCAAAAGAGGCAAAGCGACGCCAGTTGGATGGAAAGGCATCGAGCACTGAAGTCATGCTTCCTGGATACGGTGCGATCCGGTTAAGACGAATCCCCGCGGGTCAATTTGTGATGGGGGATGCTGAAGGCCATACCGCAGATCGAATTCTGAAGACCGTTAAAATCAAGTCTGATTTCTGGATGGCGGAAACGGAGGTATCCAATGCCTTGTACAACCAGTTTGATGCCAAACATAACAGCCGCCTTGAGCCTGGGGATAATTCCCCGTTCAGTAAGGGGGATATCGGATTCCTGTGCAACAAACCGGAGCAGCCCGTGGTGCGCGTTTCTCAGGAGCGAGCGGTTGCATTCTGTAAGTGGCTGTCTAAACAGACGGGGAAAACGTTCCGGCTTCCGACCGAGGAAGAGTGGGAATACGCATGCCGTGCTGGTTCTGCATCACCCATGTGGTGGGGGAAAACAGACGAGGACTTTACGGCGTATGCCAATTTGGCTGACCGGCAACTGGGGAAAGAACGAGGCATCTACGACGGAAAATCCGTTCGCGTTCCCCCATGGCGACCGGCGGTGATGAAACTGGATGATGGCTACCATGTGGCGGCACCCGTCCGTACGTTTACTGCAAATGCCTGGGGGCTCTATGATATGCATGGGAACGTGGCCGAGTGGACGTCCAGCCCCGTTGACGGACGGAACCCGAACTTGCGGGTCATTAGAGGAGGATCATGGTATAACCTGCCGAAGCTGGCGACCGCCGGGCATCGCAGGTGGTACCCGAAATGGCAGCCGGTCTACGATGTTGGCTTCCGCGTAGTGATGGTAGGTGAGTAATGAACCGGTCTAATAATGGCGAGTGATATTTCTGGACGGGTCTAGATAGTAGTGCATCTCTGGGCTGTAGACCCGAATAACTTATGACCGAGTATATAGAATAAAAGGAGTATAAATTGTTAAGATTTATTAGTCTATTGTTAATAACGCAGGCGTCTATATTTGCCAAACCGAGGGTTTAGAATGTGGTGCCGGAGGAGGGACTCCCCGACGCCTCCCTACGGTCGGGCCGGGATAGACTTCTCGTCCCTCCGAATAAAGGTGGCTTGCCAAGCCGGAGCCTCTCGATGCAATCGAGAGCGTAGGCTGGTGCCGGAGGAGGGACTCGAACCCCCACGGTTTTAAAGCCGGCAGATTTTGAGTCTGCTGCGGGTGCCAAAACGCACTTCAGACGGACCTCGTATCTTGCTGTATTACAAGCATTTACGAGGGTTTCAGAATCCGCCCAAAAATCGACTCACCTTTAAGCGCCGAATTACTCACCTTTAAGCCCTGCACTACGACATAGACCGACATACGCCGACATCGGGCGACATAACTACTGAGATTGAAGTCCGACTTCCAGCTTCTCGCAGATTCGATCACGTAGGCTTTTCGGGGACAGCACCCGTACGTCCGGCATCCATGAAAGTATCCAGCGGACGACCTGTTTGCGGCCGGTGGTCTCGAAGCGCATCTCGACGCGGCCGTCCCGGCGCATATGGAACTCCTGTGACGGGTGCCACTGCCGTTCCGTAATGTAGACCGCGAGCTTCGGCTCGAACAAGAGCCGCACCTTGATCGGGCTTTCTCCGCCAGTGATCCCAAAGGCGTTCTTCGCGTATCTTCTGGGATCGAAATCGCTACAAGGCGCGAACTTGGTGCCCGTGGATTCGATGTGCCGAAACCGCGAAATCGCAAACGTCGCTACTCGCTCCTTATCCATGTTCCACGCGAACACGTACCAGTTGCCGTGATAGGCCAGCAGGTGGTAGGGACGC
>CAZCDU010000143.1:0-12652 GCA_964497125.1 uncultured Victivallales bacterium
GCTAGCGCCTAACTCCTGGGGGAGAACAGGAAATTCGCTACAAGCACTTGATGAAACGTAGGTTAACCCACAACATGGGTACGTAAGAACCCCAGCGGAGAGAACAATGAACAACAGTTGTATGCTTCCCCCATTTTCATAGGATACAACGCCCGTCTACCAGATTGAACTGCGGCAGCCAATCGGCAAGCCGCTGGGCGACGCCGTTCGTGAAACGCCGGTCGGCTGGGTATTTCGGATTTCTTTGGGTACTTGGGTGTTTGGGTATTTCGGCATTGAATGGCACGTACCATAGGCACTATACATGCAAAACAGGTCTTATCTAAGTGCCATTCCGAGCTAGACGTCATCATAGTCTAGCGGCTGGCCGCCGAATTGTTTCCGGTACTCAGTGGCCGGCATGCCGATCATCTTGGTGAAGCGGCGAGAGAAGTAGAGGGGATCTGCGAACCCGACGCTTGCGGCAATCGCCTTGACGTTCCTGTTCGTCTCTACAAGTAGTCGGCAGGCTTCCTGCATGCGCATGTTGCTCAGGTCGTTCTTGAACGGTGCCCCGAATCGCTGCCTCCATCTTTTGCGAAATGTGACCTCCGCCATCCCGTATTCCTTGGCCAGAGCTCTTGTGTCGAACCGCCGCGTCAAATGCCTTGCCAAGTTCCTGCGGACAGTGTCGAGATAGGCATCGTGTGGAGTCATTGAAGGGGTGGTCTGCTCAAGCCGGGACTCAAGCAGTAACCGCTCGCAGAGGCGGTCAATACGGTCGACCATGCCCCTGGCTTGCACATTCTCCATGCAACTGATCAGTTCATTGGCCAGGTTGCGGATCACCTGAGGCGATGCAATGGGCCAGACGGGCTGTTTGGCAGGGTGAATATCCCACGCATCAAACATGGACGCCAGGCTCGCATCATAGACCATAAAAAGCTGCTCCCAGGTCGCGCCATCGGGAGCCGGGCCAAACTCCAGGTAGGCCCCGGGCCACGACACAAAGACGCAGGGCGCCTCGACCGGGAACGTACGCCTGCCATAACGAAGCTGTCCCCGGCCCTTCAGAATGAAGGCGAAATCAACGGATTCAAACCTGCGCTTGATCCACATGGTTCTCGACGGCAGATATCCCACAGAACCGACGCGGGGAGCTATCGGCATCACGCGTGGTATCGCATGAATATGCAGATTCAGATTGCCCATGCGTGCATGTTGACCAAGACAAAGGCCTTTGTCAATCTAGACAAGATATCAAAACGTCCATGTTTGAGATCAAGGGACCCATGGCCTTGTGGGCTTGGTCTGCTATATTATTATTGGCTGCGGACCATGTGTGCTCCGCCGGTATTGGTTCTTGAGAAAAGGGATTGGCATGAAGTCTAACACACTCCGAGCGGGCCAATACTGCTTGAGCTTTGCTTTGCTCATGATGGTGTCTTTGCCAGGTCGCCTACGTGCGGCAGAGGGGGGCAGACGGATGCAAACATACGACGGTAGTTGGGAATCGCTGCAAAAGATGTCGGTGCCGGCCTGGTTCGACGACGGCAAGATCGGGATCTTCATCCATTGGGGGCCGTATAGCGTGATTGGCTACCACAAGGCCGGGCGCGGCTACGCCGAACATGTGCCCAAAATGATCTATCGGGATGCCAACCATTACTACTCCTACCTCAAGGAGCGCTGGGGCGCACACCCCCCGGAGTTCGGCTACAAAGACATCATTTTGAAGTTCACAGCCAAGAACTGGGATCCAGCGGCATGGGCGCGCCTGTTCAAGGAGGTCGGGGCCACATACGTGGTATTGACGGCCGAGCACCATGATGGCTGGGCCAACTGGAATTCGGCTCTCACGCCCTGGAACGCAGTCGACAAGGGGCCGAAACGGGACCTGGTCGGGGATCTCGGCAAGGCCGTGCGCAAGGAGGGGCTCAAGTATGCGCCGTCGTATCATCGCGAACGTCATACCGGGTTCTTTGCCAAGCAGCAGTTTGCGGTTCACAGCCAGCCGCACCCGGATATCGCCGAGGAGATCAAGCGCGTCCCGGAGGCGGCCATGCTCTACGGCCCGGAGTTCAGCTACAACAAGGCATTTGTCGATGACTATGTCGCGCGCTGGCAAGAAATCCAGAAGAAGTACAATCCCGATATGCTGTGGATGGATGACTTCCCCATCTATACCCGGGATGGCAACAACGTGCGCAAGGGAATCGCGAAGCCCGAGATCAAGTACCTCGACGATCAGCTTCGTGGCATGATCACCGACTTCATGAACCACGGTGCCGGACGCGGTCAGGCCGTCTACGTGAACAACAAGGGCGGCAATCGCAACTGGCCCGATGGCGTCGGCTGCCTTGAGAAGGACAATCTCAAGCTCAGGGTGATTGGACCCAAGTGGCAGAGCTGCACCACCTTCGGAACTTCGTTCGGGTACCTCGAAGGCGACAGCTACAAGAGTATCGAAGGCGTCATCCACGAGATGATCGAGGTGATCAGTCGCAACGGCAATTTCCTGATCAATATTGGCCCGAAGGCCGACGGGACAATTCCAGAGCCGCAGGTTGAGCGCCTGCGGGCGATGGGAGCCTGGCTTGCGATCAACGGCGATGCGATCTATGGGAGCCGCTATTGGAAGGCATGCGACCAGAAGAGCGAACACCTCGCATTTACCACCAAAGGCCGCAACCTCTACGCCATCAAACTGGCCAAACCGGCAGCACCGTTTGTGATTACGGGCACCGCGGGCTGGCACGCCGGGCAGGTGAAGTCGGTGAAGCTGCTCGGCTCAGACGCGGCCGTAAGCTGGGAAATGACGCCTGCCGGAGTGCAGATCACGCCTCCCGCGGATCTGGGTGCCAGCCAGTACGCCTGGTCGTTCGAGATTGTGACCGACGAGGAGCAGCATTCGCCCAATGTGATTGTGAATGATGCCGGCAAGGCATTGAAGAACACCCGGCGGGTCGATTTGGATGGCAGGGCGGGAACAAGGGACTAGGCGTTAGGACGGGAGATTAGGGCGAAAGATTAAGGCGAAAGATAAGGGCTGAGAGGATGAAACTGATGAACAGAATCATATGTGCAGCCGTTGTGGGGTTTACGGCGTTGGTGGCCGAGGGAAAAGAAGACTGGCGGATTGACTCCGCGAAAGAGTGGAACGCAGCCGCCCGGCAGATGGAAGGCCTGGCAGTGGCCGGCGATCTTATTGCGCCTACTGGCAAGAAGGGCCTTTACCGCAGCAACCTGCAGCGCTCTAAGAAGAAGCGCTCGGCTCAGTCGGTTACGCTCACGGCATCGACGAAATGGGAAAACTGGGAACCGGTGAAGAAGGTGTCCCCGCTCACGCTTGGGGATGCTCCGATCTTTCTCGTCAAAGGCCCTGGCGACTACTGGCTGTTCGGCCGGAACAAGATGCCGAGAAACGCACAGACCAAGACGTTCAAAGCGCAACAAGCATCTCTGGCGGGTTTTGATTGTCCCTTGCAGACAACACCGTTCCCAAATCTCTTCAATGCGCCCGGCGGGTCGCTGAAGAGCCAGGGCGGCTACCACGCCTGGCAAAGTCGCGACATGGTCAACTGGGTGCATCACGGCTCCGTAACGCCCAAGCATGCTGCTTGGTCGACGACCGCCGAATTCGTGGATGGGAAGGCCTATATCTACTATGACTTTCCCAATGACCAGGATCCACATCTCTATATCGACGACGATCTGACCGACGGCAAGCCAGGCAAAGATATGGGGCGGGTATTCAAGGACCCCTCGGACGGATCGGATTGCGCCATGATCCGTGATCTGGACGGCAAGTTCCATGTCATTTACGAGAACTGGAGCCCGATCAACGCCGGCAAGCACTCCTGGGACTCGCCGCTGGCCGGACATGCCGTGAGTGACGATGGCAAAGGCGACTTCAAGATTCTGCCGCCGGCGGTGGACGAACGTACCACGCCGACGGGCAAGTTTGCCGAATATCCCCATCCGCACTGGGCGAAGGAAGATCCAAAGAACTTTCCCGGTAAGCAGCCCTCAGGCGACACTCCCGAGAACTGGGGCAGAGGGGGAAAGAAGATAGCTTTTGGCAGATACGAGATACACGAGCCCGAGCAGGACGCATTCGGAGACTGGGGCGCCATCGCGGTTGGCGGACAGTACTACCTCGTTTCGGATTACCACCCCGCCCATAAAGGCATTCGCATTGCACTGTTTACCTCCCCTGGGCTGGATCAGAAGTTCGAGTTCATCGGCGAGCTAGGGAGCGGACACCCGGATCCCGATATCGGGTTTGCTGAAGGTCAGTTCTACCTGATCAACCAGACCAGCAAGGACTTCGTCAGTCCCGGACCATGGGTCGAAAAGGTGGAAGTGCGCGTCGGTGTGGATACAGACAAGGACGGTGAAGCCGATGCCTGGAGCGACTGGCAGGAAGTCAGAGAGCAGTACGACCACATCGAAGGCTTCTCCAAGCAGATCAAGCGCATTCCTGCTTCCATGGATTTGAGCGGTGTGCCGGCAGGCTACGGTTTCTGCTTCGAATTGCGACTGCAAGACACGACAACGAACAAGTCAAAGCCGATGCTCGACAGCGTCGAGATCCGTTTTAGATAGGGAGGGCCTACGGCGTCTGAATGCGGAAATCGGAATGCGGAACGCGGAATGGCTGGGGCCGGACTAATCGAGGGTGAGACTCTCTCGTAGCCTCGGTCGCCAGACCGTGGATCGTGCGACAGAAAGAGGATGGAAAGACCAAAGAAGGACAGTTGTCTTTCTCTTGGTCTCGTCATCCGCCATACGCGCTCGTCCACGCTCTGGCGAGCGAGGCTACGGAGCGGTATAGCCGCGGGGAGTTTCAGACGAGAAGGCGGCAGCAACAGGTAAGAGGATTATGCAAATTCCAGAGAACACGGATCCGGCGATGACTTCGTCTGCATGCGCCGGGGACTCATCGAGAACCTACGAGCTATGGGAGCCGGAGCCCGCACCGAACGGAGGGCGGCCTCGGTGGGAGGAGACAAAGGCAAGTGATAGGCCGGATTCCCACGATATGGATTGGGAAATGTGGTCCTACCCTCTCGGCAACGGCTATGCCGGCGCTTGTGTTTTCGGTCGGACGGACAGCGAGCGCATCCAGATCACAGACAAAACGGTTCACAACATCGGGCTCTACAAGAATGGCGGCCTGACCAGCTTTGCTGAAGTGTATCTCGACTTCAATCAGAAGGATGTACAGAACTACCGCCGATCGCTCAATCTGAATGAAGCCATTGCGCACGTTTCCTACGAGCAGGATGGGGTGGACTACCAACGCGAGCATTTTGCCTCCTATCCGGACAACGTAATCGTCATTCGGCTTACGGCCAGTCAGGCCGGAGCGCTCTCCTTTACCGTGCGGCCCGAGATCCCCTATCTCGAGATGAAACAACGCACCGGCTCGATCACGGCGGAGGAAGACCTGCTGACACTCAAAGGCACCGCCTCTCTGTTTAGCTGCAATTTCGAAGGGCAGATCAAGGTGCTCAACGAAGGCGGCGGCGTGACTGCCGATGCCGAAGCCGGAACGCTCACAGTCAGCAAGGCTGACGCCGTCACGCTGTTGATTGCGATCGGCACCAACTACCGCCTCGGTGAGAGCACCTTCAGAAATCCTGCCGCGGAGAAGCTCGACCCGAATGCGTTCCCGCATGACGAAGTCTCGGGCCGCATGCAAGCTGCGCAGGCTTTGGGGTACGCGGCAATCAAGGAGCGGCATCTCAAGGATTACCAGAACCTGTTTGGACGCGTATCAGTGAATCTTGGCTCAACGCAGTCGACGGAACCCACGCACCAGCTTCTGGAGAAGTATAAAGAAGGTGAACCGAATGTCTGGCTTGAGGAGTTGATGTTCCAATACGGTCGCTACCTCCTGATTGCCAGCTCGCGTGAAAAGAGTCTACCCGCCAACCTGCAGGGAGTCTGGAGTCAGCACTATCTCACGCCGTGGAGCGGCGGCTTTTGGCATAACATCAATGTGCAGATGAATTACTGGGGCGCGATGAGCGCCAACCTGTCCGAGTGCTTTGAGGCCTATATCGCCTTCTTCAAGGCCTATCTGCCGCTGGCTCGCGAACACGCCTCCAACTACGTACGCAATCACAATCCGGATCAGCTGACAGAAGGGGGCGATAACGGCTGGATCATTGGAACCGGAGCAAATGCATACTACATTCCCGCTCCCGAGGGCTCCCATTCAGGGCCGGGTACCGGCGGTTTTACCGCCAAGCTCCTGGTGGACTACTACCAGTTTACGCAGGACCGTGATTTCCTCGAAGAGGTCGCCTATCCGGCGATGCTCTCCCTCAGCCGGTTCTACTCCAAAGCGCTGGTTGCGCATGGCGACCAGCTCTTGGTCGAACCGTCCTCCTCCCCCGAACAGCAGACGAAGCCTGAGCTGATTGAAGGCATGCCGGGGCGGATAATAGGGAACGGCTATTATGTCACTATGGGTTGTGCTTTCGACCAGGGATTCGTGTGGGAAAGCTTCTCCGACACGCTGGCCCTGGCCGATGCGCTCGGCAAAGAGGATCCGTTCCTCGATACGATCCGCGAGCAGCTCGCCCGACTTGACCCGATCCAGATCGGAGCCGATGGCCAGATTAAGGAATTCCGCGAGGAGAACCGTTACAGCGATATTGGCGACCCGAAACACCGTCATATCTCACACCTCTGCCCCCTCTATCCGGGAACACTGATCAACTCAGATCACGCCGACTGGATGCAGGCTGCGAGCAAAACACTGGATCTCCGTGGCAACAAGACCACCGGCTGGGCCATGGCCCACCGGATGAATTGCCGCGCCCGGCTTGGTGAGGGCGAAGAAGCCTATGAGGTCTACCAACGTTTCATTCGCGAACGGACCCGCCCGAACCTCTGGACGATACATCCTCCGTTCCAGATCGACGGCAGCCTGGGTACGATGGCCGGCGTTGCGGAGATGCTACTGCAAAGCCATGGGGGAATTGAAAATGGAAAACTGAAAATTGAAAATTCTGAGACCAACTCAGACTCGGACCCGCAATCTTCAATTTCCATCCTGCCCGCTCTGCCCAATGCATGGAAGACCGGAAGTTTCGACGGACTCGTGGCCCGCGGGAACTTTGTAGTCTCCGCGAAATGGAAAGATGGAAAAGCAACAGCAGTTTCCGTTTTGTCCCGAAGCGGCGGCGAATGCCGGATTACCGCTCCCGGAATCGGGGCGGCCACCGTCACGGACAGCAATGGTGACACGGTTGATGTCTCTGGTGACGGAGAAGATCGGATTAGCTTCGAGACCGTTGTCGGCGAGAGGTATGCGGTTGAAGTAGTTTGATGCTTTTCAAAGACAGATGAGACGGGGATCGGTTGACGATTACGGGCGACGATTACGATGGACGATGAGGTCCGCTTCTCTCGTCGTAATCCGTAATCGTCGCCCGTAATCGTTAACCGAAATGGACAGAAGACGGGGAAGAAAGGTTGGGATGGTGATGAACAAACGACTAATTACAGGGGTGGTGCTTTCTATGTGTATCGTGAGTGGTTTTGCGGCTGACAGTATGGAACGCCGGACTCCGGAAAACGGTTTCGGCATTGTGCCGATGCCCTATGAGGCGAAGTCGATGGCGGGAAATCCCTTTGTCATCACCGAGGAAACCGCCATTATCGGCCGCGCCGCAGAGACCAAAGCATGCGCGGCCTATTTGCAGGAACGGCTTCGTAAGAGCTGTGGCCTAACCCTCAGGAGAAGAGGGACCGCGAAGGGCACGGCCATTGTCTTGACCGTGTCGGATGACGCCGTCGCGTTCAGTGAGAATGATGCCTATCGTCTCGAAAGCAGTGCGGACAAGATCAGCATTGCCGCGAAGACCGAACGGGGTCTGTTCTATGGCGTGCAGTCGCTGCTTCAGCTGCTGCCGCCCGCCGTCTACGGCGAGACGGTCCAGGCCGGACTGGAACTGAAGGTGCCCGCGCTCGTCATCAACGACAAGCCCTCCATGGATCGCATGCGCGGCCTGCATGTGGACATTTCCCGCCATTTCCGCACCAAAGAGGAGCTGTTGAAGATCATCGACAGCATGGCGATGCACAAGCTCAACACGCTGCACCTCCATGCGACTGACGTTCAGGGCTGGCGGGTTGAGATCAAGGCCTATCCAAAGCTGACGACGGTCGGAGGAATCGGCGACAATACAGATCGTAACGCGCCTGCCGCATTCCTGACGCAGGAAGAGGTCAAAGAAATCGTTGCCTATGCGAAGAGCCGTTACATCTCGATCATTCCCGAGATCGATATGCCGGGTCACATGGGCGCCGCCATCCGGGCCTATCCGGAACTGAACCATCCGAAGGACGTGAACGACAAGAAGTACGCGATTCGCGGCGATGCCATGGGGCGTGACTTCTGCAAAACGGTACTCAGCGAGATCAATGAGCTGTTTGATTCCGAATACATCCACATCGGCGTGGATGAGGTGAACTATGGGGCCAAAACGGAGCTGTACACGGATGCGGAGCTCATCGACTTCACCAGGGAGATCACGACCTACATCAAGGACGAGCTAAAGAGAACTCCGATTATGTGGGACGACATTTTTATGCACGGGTTCGATGACAAGGATTCGGTCGCGCATTGGTGGCGTTATGGGAAGAAATACTGGTGGAAGAGGCTCAAACGTACGGTGGATGAAGAGATGAACCTGAGGCAGCAGCCCTTCATTCTTTCCCCGGCCTACTGGACCTATTTCGACATGAAGAATGTTGGGAAGGGCGGGTGGGCTCAGCCGATCTCGACGGCCGAAGTCTACAACTGGGATCCCTATGGCGACATGCTTGGCATCACGGAGGAGACCCGCAAGCTGGCGCTCGGTGCAATTGCCTGCACCTGGAGTGAGCGGATTTCGACCATGAAGATCTTCTGTGAACAGACCTACCCGCGTCTGGCCGGCTTTTCCGAGCGGATCTGGCGCGGCGGCAAGCTGGAAGCCCCGAGCATCCTGAGCTGGCCGGATTACCGTGACCAGGTGCTCATTCCCTTCCAGTTGAAGCGCTACGATGCCCTTGGTCTGCATTACTGGAGCAAGGGCAGGCCCGCGCTCCTGAAGGAGCTGCCGGACGCGCGTAAGCAGCTCTAGGACGCAGCACGCCCGGATTGATTACATTTACTACAAAGGCATGAAAGTGACCGACTCAAAGATCATCGGGGAGAACGAAGAGAACGCGGACATTGTCGTTGCTCCTTATCCCTCTGATCACCGCGCCGTGGTCGCGACGTTTACTCTGCCCAATTGACCGTGACAACACAGAGAGTGATGATGAATAGGCTATTAACTAGAGCAATGATGCTTCTTTTGAGCGTCGGAACTGTCTTTGCTGCTGACCGCGCGAAGGCTGGCATGGAATTGGGCGGGCAGCCTGCGAAAGTTGATGCCCCCGCATCAGAAGTCTCCATGCTGGTATCGACCCAAATCGAAACGGATGCCGGATATGACCTGGCGCTTGGAGAACTAAGAACCGTCCTGGAAGAAAAGGGATATCGGGCAACCACCCGGTACCTCGACAAGGGCGATCCGTTGCCGGATGGAAACAAGATTCTTGTCGGTGAATTGGGACAGGAAATCGTAACAGGCCAATCTTCTTTGAGCGAAGAGGCTTACCGGATTTCCCAGGCAAAGGAGCCGACAGCGAACATTTTGAAAATTGAAGGCGATCGACGAGGCGGGATGTACGGTCTTTTCAAAGTGGCCGAACAGCTTCGGTTGGGCGACAACCTATGGGAGATCAGCCTCGAACGGGCTCCCGAGTTTTCCATGCGCATGTATACCGAACTGGGGCAGCTGTATGATTTGCCGTCGGTTGGCTACCACCTTTTTGAAGAGCCGTGGGTGAATCATGAACGGTTCGAAGCGGAGAAGGCAGAGCTGAAAAGGCTGATTGACCAGGTGGCAAAGCTTGGATTCAACACCTTCACCATCATGCATGTGAATTTTGAGGACTACATCACCTACAAATACCTGGATAAGGAAATCTATGGCAAGGACGATGTCCATCGTCTGAAAGCAAAGCATTTTGCCAGGCATCTGAAGGATGTGATCGACTACGCCCACGCGCGCCACATTGATGTTTTCATGCAGGTTTATGAATTTCAGTATCCGCCGAAATTGGGCGAATTGTACAAGCTGGATCTTGCGAATGAGGATACGAAAACCATCATCGAAGCCAAGGTCAAAGAGCTCTTTGAGGTGGTTCCCCTCGACGGGCTGGTGATTACCGCCACCGAGTCGCTGCCGCGCTCGGGTTACAAATCTGTGAAGCTTTGGCGAAAGTACGGCAAAGCCGGGGCCGGCAAAATGATGACCATGTACCACAATGCCGGAAAGCAACTTGGCAAGAAGGTCATTTTCCGGTCCTGGATGATAGCGTACGGGGCGAAAGATTCGGATCAGGTAATTGCCAACACGCCAGAGGATGCCGAGTTCGAGATCAAACATACCGGCGACGATTTTTGGCTCAATTTTCCGCTTACCGATGCCATTGAGAACGGCTTGGGCAAAAAGCGTCCGCTTACCATGACCTTTGATGTCTACCCGCAGTACTACGGGTGGTCGCGTCTGATCTGCTATCTGCAGCGCTTTGCCGAAGAGGCCAGGATTGCCAAAGCGAATGGCGTGAAAGGTATTCAGGCCTGGGCCGCATGGGCGCCGGGGTGTATCTGGAAAGACGGTCACCCCGGGTATCTGCCCAGCGGTCAGTTAAGGTCGAGCGACAAACCTTTCACTGATATGGCGGGTCCCTGGAACAACTTCAGAATGTATAGCCGAGGCTTTACCCCCGGGCAGATGAATCCCTACCTCGTAGCGCGCCTCACATGGGATGTGAATGTAACCGCGGAACAAGTTGCCGCCGACTGGGGAACCATCCACTTCGGGCAGGAGAACGCAGCCGCCGTTTCTGAAATACTGATGAACAGCCAGGCGGCCTTCCGTGAACTTTACCTGGGCGGAATGAGAGAATTTCATAATCACCCGTGCTATTTCAAATGGGCGACCACTGTGAATATCAGCGATGGTGGGTTGGAGAAGATCTATCAGAAACTGCCGTTAAGCCATATCCTGGAGCGGAATGCGGTCGCCCGTGGATACTTGGCGAACATGGATGATGCATTTGCCCGGATCGATGCAGCAAGCGTTCCTTCCCTGGAAGATTACCAGGCACTCAAAGAGGGGCTTGAGAAGACCCGACTCTATTTGGATATGTTCTTTACCTTCCGTGAGATGTGGTGGAGAGCCAGAGAGCTGAAAGACCTTGAAGAAGACGAAGCGGCCGAGAAACAGGTGGAACATGAAAAAGCAACGGCGGCGTTCAATGAGGTGATGGAAGCATGGCAGAAGTACCCTGAAGAGTGCAGGTTCTGGGGCATTAAGGAAGAGAGTTTTAACGGTCGGCGGGGTCGGCACAAATGGAGAAGAGATGTGCTGCGACATTTTCAACCGGAGTAGGATGCGAACGGGCCGATCCCGGATCGTCCAGCGACAGAGGTATTACTATGAAGAAACAGTCTTTCAATCCAAACACGCGTTGGCTGCAGGATGCAAAATGGGGCATGTTTACCCATTACCTTCCCCACAACCCCAGCGATAAACTTCCTGAGCATATGACAGGGGATTTGTGGACTGAAAAGGTCAACTCATTTGATGTGCCACGCTTTGGTCAGCAATTGAGTGAGCTGAATGCACCCTATTTCTTCATCACGATCGGCCAGGCTCTGGGCTGGTTCTGTTCTCCGAATAAGGCTTTTGAGGAGCTGTTTCCTGAGGATGCCGGCCGGCTGCCCGAGCGAGACCTGGTGCAGGAGCTGGCCGAAGAGCTTGTTCCCAGGGGAATCCGCATGTGTGTATATCTCCCCAATTACGGCAGACGTGCCACTCCTGAAAAACAAGAGATGTTCCAGCAGGTGATCAGGGAATGGTCCGACAGATGGGGGGCATCCATTTCTGCCTGGTGGATCGATGGGGGTGTTTTTGACAACGGGCCTGACCTGTGTGAGGAGTATACCGCTGCATACAGATCCGGAAACCCGGATGCACTGATCTCCTACAACCTTGGTCCAACCGGAATGACCAGAGAGCTGAGAGGGCCGGCCACCGAATTCGAAGACTACACCGCCGGCGAAACCAACTGGCACCTTCCCGTCAGCGGCGTTCGCCCCTGGGATAAGAAGGAGTATTACCTGGGGCCGGACATTTCCGGCGATCAACTTCATTTGCTGACCTTTATGGGCGATTTCTGGGGGATGGGAACGGAACCCCGGTTCAACGATGAACTTGTCATTGGCTGGAACAAGCACATTGCGAAACACGGAGGAACAATCTCCTGGGATGTCCCGTTGACCGATTCAGGTCTGATAACCGAGCCCTACATGAGACAGCTGTCGCTCTTGAGTAAGAGCTTAAATGGATCGTCTTCGGTCTGACTGCGTCAAGGAAGGAAGGGCGCTTCCGGGATTAGCGGGGGATTTTCTATTGATGAATGGATAAATGCAGAAACGAAGCGTGATACCAATCGACGATGATCGAGACGAAGATCGGGACGAAGATAGGGAGAGATGACGATTCCACCAACGGTGGACAGGAGGGGATGATGATCAGAATGACGAATAGGA
>CAZCDU010000144.1:0-12550 GCA_964497125.1 uncultured Victivallales bacterium
AAGCCCGGACTACATACGCCGCCTTGCCCACACAGCCGTTCGTAGTTCAAGCTTCAGCTTGTCTCACCCGAAATCACAGGGAGCGCTGTATCTCAAACTTGGAAATCACAACCTTCGCAGCGCTCTCCGCAGCAAGGTTCTCCAGCACAAGAACGACCTCGCCGACGCCCGTGAGTCCCGGCACTTCGGGCAACGGCACTTCGATGCGACGGCCTTCCGGACCGGTGGCATCGAGATTCAGAATCACTTTGTTCATCGCCCCCTTGAGACCATGGACCAGCTTCAATTCAACTCTCGCCTGCGGTATTGGCTGATCGGCGCGATAGGCAAGAACGAGGGTCCCTCCTGCAATATCCAGCCCATCTGATGACTTCGCCTGCAAGGCAATCCACGCTGATCCGTGTAGATCTTCGACCGCCAGAACCCCTTCGATCAATGATACTCGGGGAGATCCTTCCCCTCCGGAGAACAGATTAAAGCGGTCCGAAAGCAGATCTCCCGCGCCTGATGCCGCCTGGTGTCTCTTGCTCACCGGACCCCTACTGTCAAGATAGCGCTTCATGTTCTCGTGCCCTGTCCCGACGAAACCGAGAATCAGCGAAAGCGTATGCGCCGACGTCTGGAATTCGATCACCGACTGTGTCGATGTCTTGTAGCCTTCCCACGGCCCGTGATCCGTCAACATGGATTCAATAACGGGCCAGTTGGCAGCAAGAAAGCGCTCTACGCCTTCGGGATCGACCTCGTAGGCGACACCCAGCGTATAGAGTGAAGGCGCATCCGTAATGCGTTCCTCGCCGGCGATCGCCAATCCCGGAATGCCCACCGCACCGGTGTACTCCGTTCCGTCACCACTATACGATTCAGAAAGGAAACCCGGCAGACCGTGACGGGTTGCATAGTCGAGCTCGACGGCCACCGCGTTCTTAAGAAGAGCGCCCCACCCCGGCTGGTCAAGCTCCTGCATGAAGTGCGAAAGCCCCAGCATCTGGAAAGCCGATCCGTCCCATGCTGCGGGCACATAGACTTCCCGGCCATCGCGCATCGTGTAAGGCTTCAACTTGAACCCACCCGACCGTAGCGCTGCCTTCGGCATACCGAAACGCTCCACGACAAACATCCAGCCGCCACGGAATTCGTTGATGAGATAGGTCATCCGGCCAACACACCAGGTGCCGTCGTCCAGCTCCCAACCGGTGAAGTAGTCCTCCGTAGCATTCCAGCCGAACGCGAAACTACCCGACTCCTTGTCGTACAGGTGACGATAACCCGCGCGTTGGTTCTCGATGAAGCGCTCGATCGCTTCTCGCAGCTCCGCAGCCTTTTCATGGCGAGCAAGCGACGGTGCAAGCAACGCACCTGCTGCCTTTGCCATGGAAGATGTCAGGTTGACGTTGTCACCGAAAACGATCTTCACAACGCGCGCATCCAGGATGGTCATGATGGCATCGCGCACCTCGGGGGTTGCGTGAGCTTCCAGCACGCCATCAAAATGGTCGCGGCCATACTTGGCCGACCGCTTGACCTTTGCCTCGGCGCCTTCCTTCTCATAGGTCAGCCACCCGTGTTCGCCCAAGTCGTGCCAGATGCGATGCCCTTTGTTGGTCCCGAACTGTTCGACGAAGTCACTTCGCCGAACATGTTCCCCCAACGGCCCCTGTCGGCTCTCGCCCGAGAAGCCAATAAAATTGGAAAGCAGGCCCTTGGCGCTCAACCCGGGATCTGCCTGGTCCGTGAGCAACGTGGAAACCACGTGCCCTAACTCATCAAGGGCCGCCTCTGACGTACGGTAAGGACTTGCAACCTGACCTGCCGCCGTGCACGCGAGTAGCTCGACCCACTCGCCGATAGCTGTAAGCTGCGTGAAACCGCGCAGATAGAGACCGCGTTCGGGATCATGGTTCCATCCCTCGACGGGATAACCGGATACGGAGTCAATCAGACCATGAGCCGGATCGGTATAACGCAAGGCGTTCTCAGCCAAGGCCTGCGCATGACGATGCTCCGGCGCCACGCCAGACACATGGAAAGTAGCGGGCCGGTCGACACAGCCAGCTACTACAAGAACAACAAATAGGACATAGTGCGTTAGTACTGCCTTCACGTTTCCTTCCCTGAGCAGGAAAACCTGCAACCGATTACATCTCTGTTGATCAAAAAATCTTCACTCGACAGTAGAAATCAATGCCCTAGTCCTTGCCGTATGGCGCCCGTTCTTCGGCAACGGCCAGAAGTGGACTCCGCATCACTTGCCCGAGATACAAGTCCTCGATTGGGAAGGACATTTCGTAGTCACCCCACACCAAGTTCCCCCACTCAAGCCGGAACGATTTGAACTTGCCACTCTCCATGAACTGGCGAATTTCCTCATTCAACGCAGCGGAAAGAAACGGCTCGAAATCCACGACCGAACAGTGGCCATCGCTAAACCTCAACCGAATCCTGTAGCCGCCGAGATACTCCGCCGCCGCGACTTCAAGTTCCACACCTCTCTCAAGGCTCATTTCAGCCTCCGCGTGATACGTTCCGGCTTCACCGATTTGTGTTCGTTAGAGTAGAACAGGACCACGAGCCCGAAGTATTCATACAGTTTTGGCAACTCATTTCTCCCACGGCAGAATGCGCGCGCGACCGTCTCTTCCATCTGAAACTATGCTATCCGATGGCCTTGCCTCAGGCAAGCCGTCACCGCACTCATGCAGGCCTCGCGTAATTGTAATCCATCCGGTGCGAGTAGTCGACCGGCTTCCACCATAAGCGCTTGGGCCAGGAGGGGCGACTGCGTGCCACGTCGCGTTCTACGCACGGTGACGATGTCACGCGCACGTCGAGTGACAACGACTCACCCGCTTCCAGCGCTCTCGGTACGTCAATCCATTCCAACCAGATATTGAGATTGTCGTCATCAGGGTCGTCGGACCCCGACCACCAGCCCTGCACCCCAAGCGGCATCCCAAGAGCTCCCTCAATGTCGTAGCGCATGCTGGGACTGCGCGGGAGCCACGTAGAGCCGGTCGTCTTCACCAGTTCCAGCCACGGACCAACCGGTACCGGCGACTCGAACAAATGCCCGTTACGGCGCTTACCGTTGTTCACATTGTAGATCTCGCTAATGCTGATCTCCCGGATACGGCCGTCAGCGTCCTCGAAACGCAGCAGGTTGCTGTCATAGGTGATGTCGTTGACGTACATGCTGGAAAGCATATACCAGCGAAACAGGTCCTTCCCAACCAGGTCACGCGCCGTGCTCAGCGGCAGTTTCTCTTCAATGTCGAGCTTTGTTGATAGGTCAACAGTCACGGGGCCACGGCCTTCCGGGGGGCGATGCCAAACCCGTTTGCTGCGCACCGAAGCAACCTGCATGTTCCGCTCGGTGAACGTTCCTTCTGCATCGATCATGAAACGGTCTGGATCGCCACCAATCGTGACACGCACCGGGTCCGGTATCGAATGGACTGCCGCGAGGGTCTTGAAACTCGGGGTCCCTACTACCGAGGTGCCGTAACCCATCCCGTCGTTAGACACTCGGAAATAGGAACCATTTCCCTGGTCGACGAACGACTCCGGCCAGTCGCCGTCCAGTAGGCATCCCACGCGGATCAGGTCCTTCAAATCGCCGAGCTCCTCGCCGTCCTCACGCCGTAAGGGACAGACACCCTCTCCCGACGGAACGAGCTCCGCATTCACAACAAAATCTCTTCCTGTATAGATCTGAGCCATGGATTGCCTCCTGCGCCTCTTAACGACAGCAACACTGTAACCGGCTACGCTCCCTGCATGACAACCCCGGAATAGAGCAGCCAGGATTGAAGAGAAGAGCCGGCTGATCCCAACCGCTACTTCCTTGCCTTACGCCTCAACCGTCGCTCTTCTTCGCTGAGCTTTGGCGTCTTCTTTGCTTCGGCCTTCTTCTGCTGCTTCGTTTTCCAGCCGGCGGGATTGCGGCTGTAGCGAATGTCCTGCTTGCGAGCCTTGGCCTCGGCATCCAGTTTCGTGAGGTAGGCCTCGGCCTTCGCCCTGTTATGGCGGTCTTTGAAGATACCAAGCAGCGGGTCGCTACTGGTTTCCATGAAATGGGTCATGGCCTTACGGTAGGTCTGGATTCGCGAGGCTTCCTCGGGATCACCAACGAGGTCGTCGAGTGCATCGGGATCGTTCGCGTAGTCGTAGAATTGCTCGGGGGTGCTATGCAGGAACAGATCATAGCGTTGCTGCATCTTCTCATCACCCGCGTCGGCAAGCCGTTTGATCTCGCGCGTTGAAGCCATGCCCCTGGTCGCTGTGGCAAACTGGCGTTCACCGTCCGACCACGGGCTGAAGATATAGCCGTGGGTCTTCGAGATCACAGACCGCGTCGGCTGACGGTTACCGCCAACGTTCTCCTCGTACATCGTGTAGACGTACTTGCGGTTCTTCTGGCTCCCCCCGCGCAAGAGATCCACAAACGGCAGGCCATCGAGACCATCCGGAGGCTTCAGCCCCAGCCCCTCTGCAAGCGTCGGGAAGAGGTCAACAACGCCCAACACGTGCTCGTCATCAACAGTCCCGCTCTCAGTCACTCCCGGCCAGCGCACAATCAGGGGCGTGTGCGTGCTGTGATACCACATGGCCGTCTTCGCAAAGGGGAACGGCATGCCGTGGTCTGAGAAGAAGACGATGACCGTGTCGTCGTAGACGCCCTCATCTTTGAGTGCCGTGATGACTTGCTTCACCGAATCGTCCGCACGACGCACAGTCGAGTAGTAGGCCGCAAGCTCCTGGCGCACGAGCGGCGTGTCGGGCAAAAAGCCGGGCACGACTATCTCTTCCGGCGTATAGATCCGGCTCGGGTGGTTATCCTTGTCCTGCCGATTCAGCCCCGGCCCCTTCTTCGGACTCCAGTTATAGAGCGCCAGGTGCGGATCGTAGATATTGACGTTGTAGAAGAACGGCTTGCCGGCCTTCTTCGCCAACTCAATTCCTTCACGCGTGTGCTTATAGAACGTGTCCGGGTGGCGCGAGTTGCCGTCAATACCATGGTCCCTGAAGTTGATGTCCCACGCAGGGAACGGGTAGTAGGGCGTCGAGTGACTCTCCTTGCCGCGAATCATCACGAAGTAGCCGTTCGCCTTGAACCACTCTGGTAGCGTCGGATTCTTCACGATCTCCGTCGGCACACCGTAGAAGCCCTCGACTCCGGAGTTGTAGAGGTAACGCCCCGTCATCATGATGTTGCGCGACGGCACGCAGCTCGACGCATGCACATGCGCATGCAGAAACCGCATACCATCTTCGGCCAACGTATCGATATTCGGCGTCGTCCCCGACACCTCGCACCCAAACGCCCCCACCGAATCACAGTTCATGTCATCAACGGTCAGCATGAGCACGTTCAGCGGCCGTTTCCACGACTTTGCCTCGGCGCAGGTGATGGACAAGACGGTTGTAGCAATAGTAGTCGCGAGCAGTACGTAGTGTTTCATTTCATTCCTCTTCTAAGATCCCCCGGGCTTGCCCCGGGGAGTCTCAGGCTGTTCAGCTATCTGTCGCGTGTCAACCTAACCTTCCCCGGGGCAAGCCCGGGGGATTCTATCTACACCGGACTCTTGTTCACGTCCCGCGTCAGGCCTTTACACATCAAATCTCCGCGCGGGGCATCGAGATCATCGGGCATCTGGACTTGGCCACCTGCCAGCGTTGCCCCCATGACTCCTTCAATGGCCTGGCGCAGCATCCAGGCTGCGGCGCCGGTGTAGCCGTTCCAGATCATGCGGCCGGGGTCAAACTTGGTGAGATAGTCGGCGCACTGCTTGTTGGGCTGGCCGCCGTAGGTCTCGATTTCTTCCGGCGTCACGTGCGAGATGGCTGCCGTCTTGTACCAAAGTCGGGCTGCCGCGTCGCGGTAGTACTGGGCCGTCTCGGCATCGCCAGAAGCGGCAAACTGTTCGGTCAGCAAGCGGCAGGCCCGTATGAGCCATTGCACGCCATGGCTGTACATACCGTTCTCGCGTACACCTTCGGGATAGTGACTACTGCGACCCAGGAACGGCTTCGTATCCGCACGCAACGGCGGATAGCCGAGACTGATTGTGTTGTCTGCCTCGAGAACGCGAAGCGCCGTATCAACGGCAGTCCGGCCATGCTCGGGATTGATTCCGGCATACACGGCCCAGGCGGCAGTCAGGGCATCCGTCTCCCAGTACCCCGCTCCCTCGACACCAATCTCGGTACCGTCATCATGGATGGCCCGCAGGTAACGGTCCGTGCGCCAGGTCTCTTCGACGGCGGCCTTCATCGCATTGAGCCTTGTCTCGTAGTGCGCGCGTCGCGTCGCCCCACTGCGGGTCTCAATGATATCCAGGAACTGGTTGAGAATGTAGGTCAGGAAGAAGGCCAGCCAGATGCTCTCGCCGCGGCCTTCGCTGCCGATCTCATCCAAGCCGTCATTCCAGTCACCGGTTCCGATCAGCGGCAGCCCGTTGGGGCCCATGCGCTTATCGAACACCAGGTCAATCGCACACAGTACGTGATTGTAGACGCTGTCGGCCACCGGCGAGCGCAGCGGGCAGAAGCCCATGCCGTGCTTGCCGTGCGGTAGCGGCGGCAACGGCACCTCGGAATCGAGATAGGTCACCTGCTCATCCAGCAGGCTTGTGTCTCCACTCATCCGAACGTACTCCGATACCCCCCACCCCAGCCAAAGCAGGTTATCCGATGCGTGTGAGCGACTCGCGAAACCAGTTCGGCCATCGTCCTGCGTGAAGAACCAATGTGTAACGTCGCCTTCCTTAAACTGCTGTGCCGCGTGTAGCAGAAGCTGCTTGCGCGCCAGCGCCGGGTCCACCCAGATCAGGTTCACGGTATCCTGAAGCTGATCGCGGAAACCAAAGGCACCACTGGCCTGGTAGAAGCCCTTCCTCGCCCAGATGCGTTCGGCCAGCGCCTGGTACTTCATCCAATTCACGTATCCGTCGAACTCGGGGTCGGAGGTCTCGACGCTAACGGTGGATGCGAACGACCGCCACCACTTGCGCGTCTGCGCCAGGCTGTGTTGCGCCTCATCAACGGAGCACAATTTGCCGATGCAATCCCTGGCTTCTGCCATGGTGTCGGTCTGTCCCAAAAGGACGGCAACAGTCTTTTCACCGTTTGCGGGCACTTCGACAGTGGCCAGCAGTGCGGCACACGGCATGGCATCAGCACTGCTCTCATCTGCCTTGCCGCTTTCCACAAGCACGGGATGCGCAAACGAGCGTCCCTGGCCAAAGAAGCCGCCACGCGTGGTCGTCACGACATCACTTGACCTGCTCATGGCCACGAAGGCAGGACCGGATCGGAAGGTGTTGTGAGGATTCTCGAAGAAGAGCGCACCACTGGACGCGTCTCGCTCTACCTTCAGCGCGCCCGCCATCTCCGGACTGTGCGCCAGTGCGATCTGGAAGTACGGAGCAACACGCAAGCTGTGCGCCTCGGAACTGTGATTGCGCAACGTCAACAGGTAGACCCCCGTCGGCGCATCAAGCGGCACGTGCGTCGTGAGCTCAGTTTCGAGCCAGCCCTTGCGCATACTGAATGTCGCCGATCCATCCAGACCGAAACGGACGTCATGCTGGGCCTCGGAATCACGCAACGGCTCATAGGTTGGCGAGAACCAGGAGTCCTTCTCATCGTCATAGAGGTAGATCGCCTCGGACGGCATCTCGCGCGTCACTAGGTCGGCCCAGTCGGTCGTGAGACGATTCTGCTGCGCGTTACCGTTGGCGGAACAGTGCAGTCCCCGGTTGGTTACGCACAGCACGTGCCCCAACCCGTTCGACATCGTGTGATCGAACGGCCGAGGCGTGAACGGCGTGCGCACATGCAGCGTCGAACCATCGTCTTCGTATTCCGTGTACGGCAACGGCGTCCCCGGCGGAATCTCGCCATGCCCGATCATGGGGCCTACATTCTCCGTTCGATGTTCGACGTTCGATGTTCGATGTTCGACGTTCGCCCCCAAATGCTCTCGAATCCACTCCGCCGCCTGCGCCTTCGAATCTGCACACCCGACCAGCAGCTCCGCCTTTGCACTGCCTTTCGCCTCAATGGTCATACCCAACAGCAAGGAGCCAATCGGGTCGAACGTGGGATAGGCTGCAGTGTCAACGCATTCCGAGAACGCGAATGTCTCCAGTGCACGCGGCTGCCATACCGTGCCGGCCCGCCCAATGAAATCGACGCGCCCCGTCAGGAACCCATCTGGGGATTGGGCCGCGGCCAGCAGTCCAACCTTGTGCGTGTGGCGGTGCAACGCCAGAACCGCATTCAACGAACGGTCATATGACATCTCGGGATAAAGCCGGTTGTACTGGGTGTGATTGCGATCCCCGGCCTCGCCATTCAACAACCACTCCAAGTAGGGCGACAGCTTGAGTGTGCGGGCGTGACCCGACCGGTTCTTGATCGCAACCGTCCAGGTCTCAACGGTAGCCAGGTCATCGGGCAACGCAATGGTCAGCGTTGTCTGCAGATCATGGGCCTCATGCACAACTTTCAGGCAGTTACCGTCGCGGGAGCAAGCCGCCTTGGAGAAGAGCTCTGCCGGGTGATTCCCGAGCACCGGCCAACTCATGTGACTGCCGTCGCTCAGCACCTCGGTAACGAAGAGGAGGCAGCCAGCCGGCTCAAGTCCTTCATAGGACGGACGCGTGACCGTCACGCCCTGGTGATATAGACGACGGTTAAGTTCGCCGTTGGCCTTGAGATCCACCTCGTAGGCCATATTGGCAATGCGCAGCTTGCCGTCTGCCTGCAGCGGACGCCGTGACTTGCACCACCGCGCGAGGACCACGAGCACAATGGCGACCAATAGAACTGCGCCAAGGGCTACCAGCGAGAGGTCAACCCGACCACCGGAAGCGGCGATCATAGCGCGGCTCTCGTTCCAAACCAGGTCCCACTCGGCGGCCGCCGGCAGGTAGAAGGGAATCAACAGCGGCGCCCAGGTCGTGAAGCGCTTGACGCCTTCCGGAATGTAGCGGGCAGCGGCATCGGGACCGATGAAGCGGGCCACCTTCTCGTCAAGACGGTCCATACCAATAAAGCTGAGATTGACCAGCGTGGCCACGCGCAGCCCCATGTGGTCGATAAAGATCAAGATGCGGAAACCACCATAGACGAGGATCCAAGTGAAGACACCCAGGCTCCACGTATTGAATGCCTCTTCCCCCATGAAGATCTGGTTCACCGTGGCGAAAAGCGACCGAATCGCGCCGTCCTGGTTATACCAGGTCGGCGTACCCATCGGGCGCAGGAAGGTGAAGATTACCGGCGACATCCAAAGCCCCCAACGCATCACCCGTATAGTGCCGGCAACCAGCTCGTTCACGCCGTCACGGGTCGGAATACGCTTAACGGGCGCCCAGCTCTTCTCAAAGAATGCCTGCATGAAAGCACGGTTGATCGCGAACAACCATGCGGCGATCCCCCACACCGACACACCGATAATGGCCTCGTTAAGCAGCATTTTGGCGCCGCCACTTACGGCTGTTAGCTTGATGTAGCCCCAGTTGTTGAGCAGGAGACGAAACTCATCGGGCCGCGTTGTGCGGACGCTGTTGCAGGCACCTACGAGGGCATTGGGATCCATCCCGAAGCTCGTATAAAGATCAAACTTGGTGAGCACGATCGGAAGCTGATTGACGTCGAAGTAGAATGCCAGCGCCCCACCAATGAAGATGCCCATGCAGCTTTCTACGAAATAGAGTCGCGGCGATTTCACACCACCGCGTTTCTGCAACCCGAGCAGGATGTCGCGAACGAGGCTGCCGCCGGCGAAGGCCAGCAATCCGGCCACGGCACCAAAGGCCATACGAAAGCCTGTTTCGCGGTTCGGCAGATCCATCCCAATCGCAACCGCAAGGGCCAAACCGGCGACAATACCACGGCCATAGAGCGAGGGTTTGCGATATGCCAGTGAGGCCCGCTTGAAGAAGTTCTGACTTCCGTCGAATGACTCCACGATGATCTTGAAGATCGGGAATGTCACCGCGCCGGCAATGGCAAGCACAACGTACGGTATGCGTTGATAAGCAGACTGAACCGCGCCGAGAGAAAGTACGATTCCCGTGAGCTGGATCAACCCCATAAGAATACCACTGAAGACCGCGCCCTTCAGCATGCCACCCTTACTGTTACCCACGACCACATTGCGATCGGGCACCACACCGCGCATGCCGTCTAACAGCAGGCCGGTCAACAAGAACGCTTCCGCCCACAACGCTGCCTGTGAAACCATCGTGCACAACACGGCGGCCAGCGAACGCAGCAGGCTTGGCCATTGTGCGACCAGAGCCCCGGATCCAAGATCAGCTACCGTCGGCGCAAGCACGACGGCCACCGCCGGTAGGGCCAACCAACCATGCACGCTGAGACCAGGCACCAAACGCCGCCGGTTCAACAACGCAAACGCATTGGCCACAAGTTCGTTGATCACAAACAGGACAGCAGCCCAGACAAAAAGGACAGATACGTCTTCAATCACGACTCGTGAACTCCTTTCTCTCCCCCTTGTAGGACGCGCTTCCCGTATTCGGGAGCGTGTGCATCGCCCGCACCTGCAAGCTCCCCGGAATACCGGGGAAGCTCGCCCTACAACAGTGAATGATTGAGCTACTACTAGCTAACATCTGCACGCCCCACCCCATACTGCTTGCGCAGTTTCCTCAGCTCTTTGATCATTTTCTTCTTAACCCGCTCATACTCCGGATTCTCATACTCCGATTTCATTTCCTGGGGGTCCTTCTCAAGATCAAACAGTTCCCACTGTTCACCGAAATCCAGCCTAGGATGACCGTAGTAGCGGATCAGTTTGTAGCGGTCCCCGCGCACGCCTTCGATCTTGGGCAGGTTGTAGGCGCCGCTGTGGTAGTAGTGGTAGTAGATCGAGTCCCGCCAGCTCCGCGGCGCTTTCCCATCGAAAAGCGGGACCAGGGACTGGCCCTGGATGTCTTCGGGGATATCGAGGCCAGCGACATCGAGGAATGTCGGCGCATAGTCGATGTTCTGAATCATCGCAGCGATGCGCTGCCCCGGCTTGATCCGACCCGGCCAGCGAATGACGAACGGCATGCGAACCGACTCTTCGTACATTAGCCGCTTGTCGCTCCAGCCGTGCTCTCCCAGGTAGAATCCCTGGTCCGAGCTGTAGATCACGATGGTGTTGTCTGCCAGCCCGCTCTCGTCCAGCCAATCCAGCAGGCGCCCCACGTTCTGATCGATCGCCGCCACGACGCGCAAATAGTCCTTCACGTATCGCTGATAACGATACACCGCCAGTTTGTTGCCCGTGAGCTCTCCCGACGCCACGCGCTTGCGGTAATCTTCGTTCTGCGGGTCATAGTGCTCATGCCACGCTTTGCGCTCTGCTTCGATCATCTCCGCGAGGAACTTGTAGTCGCCTTTGAACTGCTTCTCAGGCCCCTTCGGATTCTCCGGCAGCTCGTACTCGCCGTAGGGCGGTGTGATCTTGACCACGGCAGGCGACTTCATGCCGTGCATCTTCATCCAGCTCTGCTTCACGTAGTCGTTGCGGCCTTCGTAGTTGTCGAAGTAAGTGTCGGGGATGGGAACATCCTCGTCTTTGTACATGTCGAGGTTCCGGATCGGCGGCATGACGTTGGTATGCGGTGCCTTGAACTGACACATCATCAGGAACGGCCTGTTCTTGTCCCGATTCTTCATCCACTCAATCGACTCGGAGGTGATGATGTCGGTTGAGTACCCCTCCTCGATCACGATACTGCCATCGTGCGCAACGAAAGCGGGATTGTAGTAGCGCCCCTGCCCCCCGTTCGCCGTGAGTGTCTTGTGATAGTCGAACTCATCAGACGGAAACGGATGCATGTGCCACTTGCCGATCATGGCCGTCTGGTAGCCAGCCTTCCGTAGAAGGCGAGTGAAGATCTGCTGCTTGTTGTTCCAGGCCGATCCATTCGTCCGGACGCCGTGAAGATGACTGAACTTGCCCGTGAGCACGGCGGCGCGGCTGGGCTGGCAGATGCTGTTCTCACAAAAGCTCTGCGTGAAAACCGCGCCACCCTCTGCCAGACGGTCGATATTCGGCGTCCCATCGAACGCGTCGTTGTAGGCGCCAATGCTGCGCAACGCGTGGTCATCACTGAAGATGAAGAGGATGTTGGGCCTTCCGACCTTCTCCGCCACAGAAGAAGTCGCGGCTACCAACCCCAGAACAACAATCCATGCACCAAAATGACGCCGTTTCGTTTTCATTCTGCCATTTCCTTTGCTCGTAGACATGCGCATCAGTTCCTCATTCCGGCTCTACTGTAACCGGTTACACCCAATCTATCAACCCCAAATTTCCACATTTCTTTCTCGGCCATCATTCTGCCCGCATTTACACAAGCATCTTGCCTTTCCACTCAAACACTGTATACGCTTTCACCATGGCAGTAACACTACATGATATTTGCAGGGAAACGGGGCTTTCTACGGCTACCGTATCGCGCGTTCTGAACAACAGTCCCCTCGTCAAACCGGCTACCCGCGATCGCGTTCGTGAGGTCATGGA
>CAZCDU010000145.1:0-12537 GCA_964497125.1 uncultured Victivallales bacterium
ACCCAGGCCGTTGGCCTGGGCTACGATGACAGGGCCCCGTTGGGGCCGATTCATGTATAGAAGACAGAGCTTGCCTGATGGGGGGCGCGGAGAACGGTACTGAAAAACACACAGGAGATTCCGGAAGCATATTATGTTTAAAGCACTACTAATAACAGGGATGACGATTATGACAGGAACATCTTCAGTTTGGGCAGTCCCCGACGTTGCTGCCGGCGACGGGGACCTGCCAGGGGCGGGTCTGGCTTGTAGCTTCGGCAATCAGCAGTTGAGGGTGTTTATGACTGAGGAGGGCCTGGTGAACCAGGTACTGGTCAACGGCGAGCGAGTGAGGGCGCAATACGACAAGCAAGGGCCTCTTTTCAGTGTGACGCTTCTGGAAAATGTCTATGGCCTGGACGATGGCAAGCGCAGAACGATAAGCCTGCGACCGACTGCCAATGAAAACGGGATGATAACGCTGAAGCCAGAAAAAGAGGATTTGCCACAGTTCACGTTTACGACAATCGATAAGGACTCTTACGTTGTGCTTAAACTGGTATCTATGAAGAATCCAGAAAGAGAGCATGCAATCCAATTTACAATGGCAAAGCTTGACGGAACCGACTGGCTGCCTCTTGACAGCGTGACCAAAAAGACGTACCGACGAGGCAATGCTCCGAATTTTTTTGGAGTCCTGCAACGCTCAGAGAAGAATCCTTTGGGCAGTATAGCGATCTGGGGCAACAAGAGCAGTGGCGAAGAGTTTGATGAGATGCTCTATAAGATATGGACCACTGAAGATATCCCGCACCCCAAAGTAGATGGTAAATGGACCGTTAAACGAGCAAAGAAGTGGATTGCAGAGTATGCGCGAAAAATTCCGCATGACCACAAAGACAGGCTGGTCAGTAACATGATGGTCATTGGGCCTCGAAAACCCGAAGATTTAAAATCGCTGGTCGATATTGGTGAAAAGTTCGGTATCAATGATATATACATGCATCTGAATACCTGGGGTGGTAGATACTGGGCAGATGACAAGGATAACCTGGAAGTAAACCGAAAGATATTTCCTAATGGCACTGAGGACATGGTTGATTTTGCCAATTACCTACATGGTAAAGGCATGAAATTGACCTTCAGGACTGTCAGTTATGCGCTAACTCCAAAGCATCCGGAATATCTTGCCAAAGGCAACATTGATCCGCGCCTAGCTTCCTGGTGGCAGGGAACCTTGGCTGAAGATATTGACCCTAAGGCAACACAGATCACCGTTGCTGAAGGGAGAGAGCACTTCACCCATTACAATGCCAATCGGCGTTGGGCTAGTATGTTTAACATGCGCTGTATGCAAATTGGCAATGAACTTGTTACTTTTGATAAATACGTAAATAACGGTGATGGCACCTGGACCCTACAGAACTGCAAACGAGGTTTTGCTAGGAGTGAACCGGAATCTCATAAACGTGGTGAACTAGCCAAAGGACTGTACCGGATTTACGGCCAGGCCATGGCTCCGGATCCGGACAGCACGATGATGGAGGAGATGGCTCAGCGCTTTGGTGAATTTCACAATGAAGTGCATGCAGGAATCGTCAATTTCGATGCCATGGAAGTTCAGGAAATGATGTTTTATTATGGCGACACGAAGTTCACTGGAGAGGTGTATCGCCATATTGATCATCCGTTGCATGGAAGTACTTCCGGTCCTGCGCTGACCTGGGGATACTATGAACCGTTGTTTCACTCCGTTCGCAATAGCCAAAAGAAATGCGACGTCGAGGTGCCTAAAACCATCCCTTATTGCGGTGATATGAAGATAGGATTGCATCAGAGTCACTGGAGTGCAAGTAGTCCTTATGCTTACGTATGGGCAGTTCCCGGCAATGCTGCTGCTGGTCGCACCATAGACTTATCTGCACAGGCCGGCTTTCATGATGTAACGATGGAAGATATTAACAAACACGGTCTGGTTGACCACTACGCAAAGGTCTTCAAACAATGGGGCAAGTACGGCTCTAAACTACCTAAAGACATAAAGAAGCGGATATTTGCATCCTTCAAGCCCAATGGTCGCTATAGTTTTGCCGAAGAGATCTTTCGCATGGAAGGTGAAGGAGAAACTCTCAGCGTAGTTCCCTTCAGAGTGATGAAACGAGAAGGGATTGACCGTGATTGGTCTTACCATCAGGAGCACGGCACAACCTACCCCTATCAATACATCCGCCCCGGTGATGCTCTCAAGGTAAAGAATGCTTACGGCTCTCAGGTCCCGGAATTCATTATCCGTGTTATGCCCGACTTCAGTCGTGATATCACGTCGCTCCGCTCAAAGAGCGAGAACGAGACCGAAGATGAAAAGTCATTCAACGACATGCTTGATAAATTCCAGGGCGCGTCCGGGGTCTCGCTTGAGCATGAGGCCGCGGAAAACCTGGCCGGCAAGAAGATCAGCCTGCAGATCATGCCCGACCCCGCCAGGGTCAACAAGAAGGGCAACACAACATTCACCACGGAAGCGGATGGCATCCGGATCAGTTGCGTAAATGACAGCGACAACCCACTGGAGCTTGTTGGTGGGCGAGGCGACAGCCTGCCGCGCTACCAGGTCAAGACCGATATAACCAAAGCCGGTGGTCTGGGAATGGTTGTCACCGGTGACGGCAGCGGCGCTATCCTGGTCGTGCGCATCAGCGGACAGGGCACCCGTGACTATATTGTCCACCTCGATTTCAAAGGGAAGCGCTATGTTGAAATCCCTTCCCCCCAGGCATCCTGGGCCGATGCCCGCTGGCCGTTCCTGAACGCGTACAAACGCTGGCGCGGCAACAGTATCAGCACCATTTCGCTGGGCATAGACCGGATCAAGCCGAACAGCAAGGCATCGATACTGCTGGAAGACCTCAGGTTCCTGCCGGAGAAGGACGCTGCATTACTCGATCCGACAATCACTATTGAAAAGGGCTCCATTGCGATCAAGGGAACCGTCCCCTCTGAGCACTACCTCTGGTATCAAGGAGGCGATAAAGTTGGCGTCTATGACCTGAACTGGAATAGGATCGAAGATCTACCTGTAACACTTAAGGATGCTGAAGCGAGATCCGGGGAAGCCGAGATTTCTGTGAAGAATCAGAATGATGCCGGCGATCCCTGGCTCGAGGTACAGTTCTTTGTGAAAGACAAACCCATGCCTGTAGGAATGAAGACAAATGACTAAAGAGAAAAAGCCCAATATCGTCTATATTCTCGCCGATGATATGGGGTATGGCGATCTGTCATGCCTCAATGAGAATTCACGGATTCCAACTCCCTGTCTGGATGAGTTGGCAACGGAGGGCATGATCTTTACCGACGGGCATAGCTGTTCGGCCGTTTGCACGCCTTCCCGTTATGGCATCCTGACAGGTCGCTACGCCTTCCGTACCCGGCTTAAAAAGGGGGTCCTGAATGGCTTCGAGCCACATCTGATTGAAGAAGGACGCGAAACGGTGCCCTCCTATCTCAAACGCCACGGCTATCATACCGCCTGTATCGGCAAATGGCATTTGGGAATGGACTATCCGACCACGGACGGTGAACCCGCGAGCAAAGAGCGGGAAAACACGGACTGGACGGGACAGATCACCAACGGGCCCAACGCCTGCGGATTTGATCTCTTCTATGGCATTCCCAACTCCCTGGGCAACACACCCTATATCTGGATCGAAAACGATCGCTTTATCGGCACCTGCACCACGACCAAGGGATTTGAAGAACCGGGACCGGCCGAGGAGGATTTCAATCCCTATGAGGCTATGCCGAACATTCTTGAGAAGAGTATTGAATTTATTGAAAGCCAAAATGACAACACCCCGTTCTTCCTCTATATGCCTTTGACTGCACCGCACTCCCCGTTGGTGCCGACGCCACCCTTTCAGGGCAAGAGCCCAATCGGTCCCTATGGCGATTTCTGCATGCAGGTCGACTGGACCGTAGGCGAGATTATGAACGCCTTGAAGCAGCAGGGGCTGGAAGAGAACACCCTTGTCGTGTTCACGTCCGACAACGGCTGCGCACCCTATATCGGAGTCGAAAACTTTGAAGCTCTCGGCCATTTTCCGAGCTATATCTATCGTGGATACAAAGCCGATATCTGGGAAGGTGGGCATCGGATTCCCCTGCTCATGCGCTGGCCGGGACAGATCAAGCCCGGCACCGTCTGCGATGAGATGGTCAACCTGAACGACCTGCTGGCTACGTGTGCCGCCATCATTGGCGAGCCGCTGGCGGACGATGCCGGTGAAGACAGCTACGACATCCTGCCACTCATGCAAGGCACCGGCGGATCCCGGCCTGAGCGTGAGGCCATGGTCCATCACTCGATCGAAGGAAACTTCTCCATCCGCAAAGGCGACTGGAAGCTCGAGCTCTGTCCCGGTTCAGGCGGTTGGAGCAGCCCCACCAACCCCGAAGCAAAAACAAACGCCCTGCCGGAGATCCAGCTCTATAACCTGAAAACCGACATCGCAGAACAGACCAACCTAGCCGATGTCCACCCGCAGATCGTCGCAGAACTGAAAGCCCTGCTCGACACCACCATGCGCGACGGCCGAAGCGTGCCCGCTGACAGATCGCCAGATCGAAACGCGGGCCGGATTGCCTCGAAACAACCTGAGGAATGTTGCCTGGTCTGCTGATAAAGATCCCCTGAAGCCTTCGCGCTTCCGGAATGGGAACGGTCGCCGATGGGCCGGTGACTACTCCCACTACCCAGTGGGAGCAGTCTATGTCGTGGAGATGGGGTTCGCAGGTGCTGACCAAGACTTCGGCCCCGTCACAGAGGCCTTTCGTACGCGTGTCGCCCGGCCCATTCGTGTGACGCGTGAGCCCACCAGAAAACGAGCCTACGAAACGCGCAGATTTTGTGCGGCCCGTCGACCCCGGGCGAGGGCGCGGTATACGGGGTTGTCACGCACGAGTCGGTACCGCCGGTGCGCCCTAACAGACGTTGTGGTCCGGACCTGTTGGCCATCGAATCCCGGTGTTGAGTCAGCTATTTCTTCCGATTCCTTGCTCTCTTTCTGTTCTCTCTTCCCATTTGTCCCTCTTGTTTCCTTCTTTCCTGCTTACCCTTCTTGGGATCTGCCGTTGAGAAGGAATCGTTCAACTTCTTCATATCGGACTTAAGCTGGGCGTGCATCTCTCTGACTTTCTGAGCGTATTCAGGGTTGTTGGCGAGGTTATCCAACTCCCACGGATCATTCTTGATATTGTAGAGTTCAAACTCCGGGTGCTTCACAACACGGTCGATTTTTGCTTGAGCAGCAGGATCCGTCTTGGCTTTCTCCACCCATTCTTGCCATACCCCGGCAAAGAACTTCGGACTCTTGGGGTCCATAATCGTGCCAACGTAATAGTCGTTCTCCTGCTCAGGGCTCCAGATGAGCTTGAATTCTTTGTTGCGGATGGCCCTTTGCGTATAGCCGGAAGACTGATGAACCAGGTAGGCGTGTTCACGATGATCAGAGGTCTCTCCTTTCAGCACAGAGAATAGACTTCTGCCGTCCGTCGCGGGGGCCTTTCCTCCGGCGATATCGACCAGAGTAGGAACAATATCACAGTACATGGCAACCGCGTCTGTAACGCCACCTTCCTTGATCTTCCCAGGCCAACGCACCAGGCACAGCGCCCTGGTCCCGTAGTCATAGATCGACCATTTACCTTTCGGCAGAGCTGTCCCCTGTTCACTCAGAAAGATCAGTACGGTGCTCTCTGCCAGCTTCATATCGTCAAGTAGCTTCATCGTAGCGCCAACCTGGCTATCCAGATCTTCAACTTCAGCTGCGTGCTTGGCCAGAGCCTGGCGTGTAACAGGGCTATCAACCATATGAGGCGGCAGTACAACCCGATCCAGAGGGAAATTCTTCTCGTCGCCAACCGTCCACGGGTGGTGCGCATGGACCGAAGCAATCACCATGCAAAACGGTTTATCCTCGGCTTGAGATTCTTCGATGAAGCCTCTTACCCCACTCATCTCCCAAGTCGGCGCATCCGCATTGCCATTGCTATCAAAGCCGGGAACTTTCTGAAACTCTGTGGGTGTCTTGAAATGGGTCTTTCCAGTCAGACCAACGTTGTATCCCAGATCTCCCAGGTAATTGACAATGTTCCTGTACTCCGCGGCGGGTTTACAGCCATTGGCATAGACACCACTGCTCGGGGGCAACAGTCCGGTATAGAGCTCATGTCGCACAGGAGCACACATTGCCACAGCGCATGAGAAGTTCACAAAGCGGATCCCCTGGGTAGCGAGTCTGTCAATATTCGGCGTGCGTGTATACAACCCCGCATCGACGCAGCCAAAACTCGACCAGCTGACATCGTCCGCCAACACGATCACAAAGTTCGGTCTTTCGACCTCGGCCGCCACAGCAGACACTGCATTCGCGAAACACACCACTCCGATCCCAACGATTGCTAAGAGTAAGGATGTCAGTCGATCTGTCCTCATGCTACTTCCTCTTTTCTCTTGATGCTTGGCTATCGGGGAACACACCACTTCGATTGCCCACATGGAGTATTATGCCCCAATCAATTCCGCTTTCTATTCTGGCGCTTCCGGCTTTTCCGGGTCTTTTCATTGAACCATATGCAGTCAGGCACCCCAAGGACCGCTTAAGTCTGTCGATTACGCCACCTTTACTCGGACCAACCCACCCCTGCCCCTCCCAGGAGGGGACCTCGCCTAGGGCGCTCTGTTGCTGGAAGTTCCCCTCCTGGGAGGGGTTAGGGGTGGGTTCTTCCCCGTGCTTATCTAAGTGCCATTCCCCGCTAGTCCAGGAAGCGCCCCTACTCTCACCTGGGTCGCTGTCTTCTTCTCTTCTTATCATCATCTGTATCTCCCCCACCCAGGTCCGGTGGGAGAACAACTGATTTCCCTTGAATCCTGATCTTTCTAACAATGGCAGACTGATCATCAACCTGCCCCGGTTCTGCAGAATTCCCGCCTGGAATAAACTCACCAAAGGGTCTATTGAAACGTCTCAGCTCTTCTGCCAGAATCAGCCGCATATCTTCTATCTGACCAGTGTATTCCGGGCTGTCTGCAAGGTTCTTCTGCTCACGCGGGTCGTTCCTGGTGTAATAGAGCTGATCTTCATCCCAGAAACCTGGATGATTGCTACCGCGCACTCCTATGCCCATTCTGCCTAAAGGAGACATCAGTTTTGGCAAGTTCCGAGGCGTTGCGCTTTTGATTTTTGCTATCCGCTCTCTGGTATATCGGGTGGCTATATACTTCCAGTCTTGCGTCATTACTGCCCTGGAACATCCCATTTCAAAATACAGATGACCACGCCAGTTATCGGTCTTGCCAGTCTTGAGCAGAGGCTTCAGGCTTATACCATCCATCCTGTATGTATCAGGACGTTTGGCTTTGGCCACGTCGAAGAAGGTTGGGACGAGGTCGATGTTCTGCACCATCAGGTCGCATGTGCTCCCGGCGGGGATCTGGGCCGGCCACCGCATTATCATTGGTATCCGACTGCCGTTATACGCATATACCGAACCCTTATTACTGCTGCCGTGATCGGGAGCGAAGACGACCAGGGTGTTCTTGTCGATGCCAAGCTCTTTCAGCTTCGCCATCATCCTGCCGAGGGCCGAGTCGATCCACGTCTCGCCCGCGTGATCCCTGTCGACGCCTTTGCTCTTCATCAGCGCCAGCAGGTTCTTGCGGCGATCAAGCGTTTCGGTACTGGGCTTCACGGGCCCTTGTCCTGTGCATTCCGGATGATCCATTGCCTCGCGTCCGGACTTGGATGGGCCGTGGAGCAAGGTGGAGCAGTAGTGCAGATAGAACGGCCTGTCCTTGTGGGTCTCGACAAACTCAATCGCGGCATCCATCGTCCAGTCCGGGTTGTGATGCGACCAGGGGCCTTTCAGGTTGCCCCAGTATACGTGCTTCGCCCACGTGAAGCCGCGCTTCTTGAGCTGTTCGCGACATGCCAATTCGTTTGCCTTGCAGATAGCCGCCGTCTTGGCGTTTGCCTCTGCCTTCTTGGGTATGGGTTTGCCGTGTGCGCCACCACTCTCCGAACCATGAACATGGTATTTGCCGACGTAGCCCGTGGCATAGCCGTTCGCCGCGAGTACAGCGCCGACGTTCATGTTGTCGTCTTCGAGTCCCACGTTGAACGAGATGAATCCCTGGTTGCCTTTGGGGCACTCCTCCAGATAGGACGGATGATAGGAGCTACCTGCATATCTGCCGGTCAGGAACGAATAGCGTGACGGCGTGCAGACTGTGCTGCTCACGTAGGCTTGCATGAATTTCATGCCCTCCTTGGCCAGCCGGTCAAGGTGAGGCGTGTAGGTCTTGCCACCATAGACACTGAGTTGCTCGAAATCCTGATCGTCGATCAGGAACATTATGATATTGGGTTTAACTGGTTCGGCAGCGGGCTCCGCCCCGAACACTGCAACTGTTCCCGCAACCAGAAATGCTGCTGTCAATAGTTGTTTGATCATTACTTTTTCTCGCTCTGCTTGTTCTTCTTAGATTTCGACTTCCTCTGTCTCTCTTTTCCAGGCACAACTTCCGCCTTCACACGGCCGTCACTGATGAACCATCCGTGACCGGTTGGTACGGGGTTCTTGACCTTGGCGGTGCTGGGCTTGAGCGGAGTGGCATGCCCCTTCTTCCACTCCGTGTGCGCTGCAGCCAGCTGCTCGACGATTTCCGGATTCTTTGCAGCAACATCCTTCTCCTCACGAGGATCCTTCTTCAGATTGAACAGTTGCCACGGATCTTTCTCCTGGAATCGGTAGAGGCGCCATGTCTTCCAGCGGACGGCAACCAGATGGCGACGTTTGGAGTCATCCGGGTCGTTATTCAACCAGAATAGATACTCATGGGGCGCGCCTTGCTTCTTTCCGGCGAGGTACGGAACAAGGTCAACACCGTCCAGGTGCTTTGGTGCCGGCAGTCCGGCTGCGGCGGCAACGGTGGCATAGAAATCAAGGGTACAGGAGAGTTCATGGAATCGCTCGTCCTGCGGGATCTTACCCGGCCACGACATGATCGTCGGGCTGAGTGTCCAGCCCACCTGTTGGGTGCCACCTCCTTTGCCGCCGCGATATGGGGTAGAGTAACTACCCTCCTTGGGGTTGCCGCCGTTGTCGCTGGAGAAGATGATCAGGGTGTTCTCGCGCATCTTATGCTTGTCGAGGTAGGCCAGCATCTTACCGACCTGGTCATCGACGGACACGATGCCACCACCCAGTTGTCGTCGTTCCTTCGGCGCCGTGGTGCGTGCGGCCAACTCTTCGGGAACATTCTTGTGAGGGGAATGCACGGCCATGGGAGACCAATACATGAAGAACGGCTTGTCTTTGGTACGATGCCGATCCATGAACTCGACCAGTTTATCACCGTCATAGTTCGTGAGCCAGTCGGTCTTGCCCTCCTTCGTCTTGTAGAGGAATCGTGCTTCTTTGCCACCTTTTTCAACTCGTGGTGGATCCTCAGCGACTTCCATGAATCCGCGCGAAGCCGGTCCCTGAAGTTTGCTGCCAATATCCCACTTGCCGACCTGTCCGGTCACATATCCATTGTCGCGGAGGAACTCGCCCATGGTCGGCTTGTCATTGGGGATAGGAAGGCCTCGTGACATCCCATATTTCCCGAAATGCTGACCATACATGCCCATCATCAGACTGGCCCGGCTGGGACAGCAGGGAGGATTGGAGACATAGGCCTGAGTGAACGTGGTGCCTTCTCTTGCAAGGCGGTCAATGTTGGGGGTGGGAATATCCTTACAACCAAAGGGACCTGTGTCACCATAGCCAAGGTCATCGATAAACAGCAGGACCACATTCGGTTTTGGCTGAGCGGCCTGTGCTCTTCCAGCCCAGCCCACCGGTGCCGCTATCAACGCGGTCAGCACGACTGCGTGCTTCAAAGACATCTTACGACTTATCATACAAACTCCTAACTACTGGTCAGTGGTCACCGATCCCTAGTCACTATCACGTTCATCGGCTTCTCCGTTGCGGCTGAAATAGCACCAGCAAAGAGCAGCCCGAGAACCAGCGCTGCACGGAAGCGTCGTATCCCATTCACTCTCAACACCTCCTTCATACCCATGCGTATGCGCGGTCGCGTCGCCAGTCAATAATAGTAGCGCTCACCCACTCAGCAGACAACTGCCTATAACCGACTGCAGCAGTCGGCTTTCTTCAAGCGCTGCCTACATTAGTCAGATTCCCAGCCGTTCGAACTGCTCAGCGGGGCTATCGGCCTCTATCATACAATCTCTCAGTTTCTGAATCATCTGCTCCTCAACTCCTGAATCACGTAGCGCCTTCTGCTGGGCATAATCGTTCTCGATATCAAACAGCAATGTCCCTTCTTCCAGTAGAGGCGTAATTGATGCGGCAAAGACTTCAGCATTCTCGAACGGAACCTTGAAAACCGGGTAGGATGTATGCTCTAGGAAAGGACCTACCTCGAATCTATCCGCAGAATAGGCTCCCTCCATCTTGCCCCTGACCACATTGGGCACCCCGATGAACTTGTTAAGGGTATCGAGAGTGGAGCAGTAGCTGTAGCAGGGGGAGTTGTCCGCACGTTGCGGAACCCGCAGGTAGGTATATGTCCCGTCTGTCACATTGACCGCTTTTGAGAACCAGCCGTATATGCAGGCATCTCGCAGTTTGTCTGTTTCTCCGTCAATAAGCGGCAGCAAGGATTTGCCTTTGACCCTATCCGGAGTTTCCAGATCAAAGCAATCACACAGGGTGGGCATGAGGTCGATGTTCTGGGTAAGGGCATCGATGTGAGTGCCCGCCCCCTTCCCCTGCGGCATATGGATGAAGAGCGGAATATGCCCGATCTCATTATAGACATGCATGTTGTTCTTAGCCGTCCAGCCGTGCTCACCCAGCAGGTGCCCATGATCGCTTGTTAGAATGATCATGGTGTCATCGTACATGTCATTCTCTTTCAGCGTATCAATGAAGGTGCCGAACCATTTATCCGTCATGGTGACAGTTGCTGCGTACGCTTTGCGAAGGTGCTCGATACCGTGTTCGGGGTTCCGTGGACTGCCGACCTTGCTGTAGCTGGACCAGTCATAGTGAGGTCCCTGCCAGTCATCGTCATATAGATCGAGAAACTCCTGCGGGCAGTCGAAGGGCTCATGAGGATCAAAGGCTTCCACATGCAGAAAGAAGTCATCTGCCCCCTGGTTGTCTTTGACCCAGTCACAGGCGTGCTGAAAGGTCATCGGGGTAGGATAGTCTTCATCTGATTCGAACTTCTGTCGATTCAGTTCGTATTGAGTGGTCATGATGCCAAGGTATTCGTCCGGCAGCTCAGGCCCGTTCACCCGGGAGACATATCTGTCATGTTCCTGCCCGCGAATGAAGTCCCAGGTATCAAACTGCTGACAGTAGTGCTCCCCGCCGATCTCAAAGTAGTGATGATGGTCGGTAATGATGTGGGTGAAGATGCCCTTCTCCTGCATGAGGCGGGGAAAGGTCACATCGTAGGGCTCGATCGGGCCCCAACCCCGTTCCAGGAAGTTGAGTCGTCCGGTGAAGATGTCGCGCCGGGCCGGCATACAGGGGGCTGATCCCACCCAGTGACCGTCAAACTGTATGGACTCTCCCGCGAACGTGTCGATATTGGGAGTCTTCATCCAGGCATCTGGATTGTACCTTTTCAGCATATGCCGGTTGAGGCTGTCCATCAGTACGAGAATTGCTTTCATATTGGTTGCTCCCTGACAGCTACTTGGACTGCCGCTTGGACGATAGCCTTCCGCTGCTGCGCACGTCTTTCTTGCCGACGGCGCTCCTGCTCTTGGATGATATCAGGGCCGTGCGTATATGGGACAATGTTATTCACATGGCCCAGAACGTACTTGTCCGCAACTGTTCCTGCCGCTTCGAACGGGTCGTCGGTTCTTTCAAGCCATTCCTGGAGCAGGTCATCAAGCTGTTGTCTAATCTCTTCATGTTCAGTTTCCTGCGCCAGATCGGTCTGTCCATCCGGCTCATAGCCATCGAACCATCGGGGCTCCGGATCGTCATTCAGGTAGTAGTACCCATCCCAGTAACTATGGTTGCACTCCGCCGCAGCCCAGAAATCATCGAAACCGTGCCGCCTGGGTCCAGGTGACGCAAAAGCAGTCCGTACGGGGCCATCCACATGGACCTTGCCGATAACGCTCCCATCTCAGGCGTAGAAGGTACGATCCAGGATTTCTTTCTGCAGATACGCAGACTGCTCAACGAAACGTCCGGTCCAGCCGGCAAGGGCCTCCCCACGGTCAAAGCAAAGGCATGTCGTTGCGTTCGCCAGTTTCACTAGTGCCCCCAAGTCACGGTAGTTCTTGTCATTACTAGACACTCTAGCACGAAGGGAGGCGCAGCGACAATAGCACTACTGAAGCATCAGTTTGTCATTACCGGTGGATGAGAGATCTCTCAGCGGTATACCTGATGCCGTTCCAGGCACCTGAAGTTTGGCAGGCCGCTGGTGCCGAGGCAACCGCGTTTTCGCGGAGTTGC
>CAZCDU010000146.1:0-12424 GCA_964497125.1 uncultured Victivallales bacterium
TGTACGAGCGTATGTACGGGGGCACTGTCGCTTTCAGGTCCGCCTTGAATGTGGATGGTCTCACGCGCAGCCATGACCGCCAGACCGTGGTCTCCGAGGCAGCCGTTGACGAGAATGCGGTCACCTTCCTGGATCGAATCGGGGCTGAGGTCGAACCCCTCGAGCTTCTCGCCAATTCCGGCCGTATTGACATATATGCCGTCACATTGGCCGCGCGAGACGACTTTCGTGTCGCCGGTAGCAATCTGGACACCGCAGGAAGCAGCCGCATCCCTAGCCTCGTCAAGCACCCGCCGGAGCGTGTCCATCTCGAGGCCTTCTTCAATAATTAGGGCCAACGACAGCCATTTTGGTGCTGCTCCCGATACGGCGATATCATTGACCGTGCCATGGATAGCCAAGCTTCCGATATTTCCGCCGGGAAACTCGATGGGTTGCACCACGAAACTGTCGGTCGTGAAGACGATCTGGTCCGTGTTGATCGGTAGCAGCGCGCCGTCAGGCAGCCCTTTGAGAGGACCGTCGCCAAAACGAGACACGATCTCTGTATCGATCAACTCTCGCGTCAGCCGGCCACCGCCTCCGTGGGCAAGTTGTATTTTGTCATCGCTCATTGGGCATCCAAGTCATTGGTCATTTGGTAACAGGGGAGGAACACTAGCATTGCTGGGGCTGCGGTGCAATGACGGGCATCAGATGGGAAAAGTATTCGGACCTCAGTCTTGACATGACCACTTTAAATGACTACTTTTGAAGTAGATGGGAGGACTTGAATTATGCGCGCACTGGCAATAACAGATTTCAAGGCACATGCTCTGCAGATACTTGGGCAAGTCGCGGCGACGCGAGAGAGTGTTGTTATCACTAAGCGAGGCAAGCCCTTGGCCGAGGTGATTCCCTTCAGCCCTGAAACCCCTCGCCCCGGGAAGCTTGCTGACGCCCTTGTCTTTGAGAAGGATATTGTTAGTCCCCTGGGTGAAGAGATGTGGGATGTCTGCGAGTGAAGTACATTCTCGATACCCACGCGTGGATCTGGTGGAACATGCACCCGAAGAAGTTGTCCCCAGAAGTCAGGAAACTGTTGTCCAAGCCAGAGCGCTATGACGAACTACTCCTCTCTGCGATCTCTCCATGGGAGTTTAGCAAGCTGCTCGAGAAAGGCAGGCTTGGCATCTCATGCAATGCGGAAGAGTGGATATCCGAAGCGCTATCGATGCCGAAACTTCGTCTCGTCCCCTTGACTCCGGCGATAGCCTACCGGTCCACCAGTCTGCCTCAGCCGTTTCATGGCGATCCAGGGGATCAGATCATTGTGGCGACGGCCAGAGAAGAGAATGCCACACTTCTGACCAAGGACAGGCTCATTCAAGACTACAGCCATGTTCGGACACTGTGGTGATGGCATAGGAAAGGCGATGACCACCAGCCCCAATATTTTGCTGATTTGCACCGACCAACAGAGCCGGCACATGATGAGTTGTGCGGGCTCTACGTATCTTGAAACGCCGGCTATGGACAGCCTTGCTGCAGCGGGCACGCGCTTCACGCGCGCCTACTGCACGAATCCGGTCTGTGTGCCATCGCGGTTCAGCCTGTTCACGGGGCGCATGGGGAGCGAGATTGAGCTCCAGGGCAGTGGGCCGGCCGGGGTGCCCGAGATTAGCCAGGAAATCAAGCGTACAGGGCTCGGCTGGGTCCTTAAGCAAGGTGGCTACGACACCATTTACGCCGGCAAGCAGCATTTCCCCAAGATGGAAGCCGAGGATCTGGGGTTTGACGTTCTGACGACGGATGAGCGGGATAAACTGGCTGAAATCACTGCTGAATTCGTGACTCAGCCGCATGACAAGCCCTGGTTCCTGGTTGCCTCATTCATTAACCCTCACGATATCTGCTACATGGCCATTCGTGACCATGCAGACGGAGATGTCCAACAGGGCATCATACAACGCGGCGGGACACCACTGGGAGAGGTTGACGCCGCGCTGGCCAAAGCTGAGGTGTTTCAGGAGGACGAGTTCTTCGAGAAGCACTGTCCCTCGCTGCCGCCCAATTTCCACCCGCAGACCGACGAGCCCGAAGCGCTGCGACAGTTGCTTGCCAGTCGGCCATTTCGCCTGAACGCCCGGAATAACTGGGATGAGAGGCGGTGGAGGAGCCATCGCTGGGTGTATGCGCGCTTGACTGAGCGTGTCGATGGCCAGGCAGGGATCCTGCTCGATGCCTTGCGTTCCGGTCCGGCCCGAGACAATACCGTCATTATCTTCACCAGCGACCATGGCGATCATGACGCGTCCCACCAGATGGAACACAAGACCATGCCATACGAGGAAGCGGCCGGCGTTCCATTGGTTATCTGTCAGCCTGGTGCGCCGGCGGGGGGTGTCAATACGGACCACCTGATTTCAAGCGGATTGGACCTGTTTCCGACAGTCTGTGACTACGCAGGACTGGATGTGCCACCACACATCGAGGGTACGTCTCTACGCCCCCTCGTGGAAGGCAGGCCGCCGTCCAGCAACGGCAGGGGCGTTCGAATCGAGTGTGAGATCGGCAACGCCATCGTCACCCACCGCTACAAATACCTCAGATGCTTTGACGGCGACCAATCCGAGCAACTCTATGACCTGCAGGATGACCCGTACGAAACACGAAACGCGGCGAATGACGCCGATAAGCAAGATGAGCTGGAACGGCATCGTCAGCTTTTTGCAGAGCGTTTCGAATAGGGGCATGCGTGTGAACATGAATCACCCGACTGTAGGGCGGGAACGGTTGAGTCCCCGAGACCTTCCCGCCGTTCTCCGATGCAACCCGGGCGCCTTAAACCGGCGGGAAGGACTCGCAGACTCGACCCTTCCCGCCCTACAGTTAGATGCGTGAGCATTAAGACGACGGTGGGTTTAAGGTGGGGTCCGTCCTCAGTCTGGTCAGACGTGACGGGAACTTGTAAGGTTGGCCGAGACGCCCTGCCCGCATGACTTGGCAACAGCGTCTGCATTCATGTTGCAGTGAGACAGACTGTGTGGGACAGAGACGCGACACTTCGTGCACGTGGTGGATGATTCAGGCGTGTTTGCTGTGATAATCGCTAAAAACGACTACGTGGCCATATCTTCAGCCACTTGGCACTGCACCTGCTATATGCACAGGTGCTGACCGAGACTGGTTGGGTACGAGAGGGCCACACAAATACTTGGCACCAATGAAACCCTGCTGATCGAAGGCCGCCCCAAAACATAAACGCCGGGAGAACTTGATTCTCTCGGCCTTTGTGTTTTCAGGGCGCATTCGGAATACGGAGAGCAAAGGCCTTGTCCGTCCAATAAATCAACACGCCCTTCAGGCCGTATCCCCTGGCCGGAAGTTTCAGACTAGGCCTTGGTACTGGATTCCTCATCAATGAATAGATTGTTGGTCCAGGCTCGACGTCCCATGTCATCCTCAAGTTCTGCGTAGACATACTGCCAGTCACTGGGAATCTGCAGGCTGATATCCGTCAGCAGCGGCCCACCCATGGTGCCGGCTCGTACACCGCGCCCCGCTGGCCCTACGAGACGCGCATACCGGATTGGTGATGTTCGCATGGTCAGCGTATCGCCCTCGAGTTCAATAGACTCGATTTCCGGGCCGCAGCTTGAGTAGAAGTTGCCGCTGCGGATTGCCGACAGGATCGCATCGCCGGTGCAGGACTCGGCGTTAACGACAATCCATCCGCCATTCCACACAGGCTCATCGGATCTCAGGTGTGCGTCATCTGCGGCAAAAGCCAGCATGTTGCGGCTTGCTCGCAATGCGACATCCCAGTGTACCAATCCGTAGCTCTTACCGTTGAGCCAGCGGCAGACGTGATTGTAGACCTCGATGCCGTCAAAAGGCCAACGCAGGCAATCTTCCATGGCGTTCCCGCTCCAGTGCGGGTGAGCCATGACTAGCAGCGCTCCCTGCGCCTTTGCCTTCTCTAGAGCACCCACAAGTCCATCCTCACGCTGAATGCCCTCTAGTCGGCCGAGGCAGACGATATGGAAGTAGGCCCCCGTTGGGTCGTGGCCGTCCAGTTCCACACCGTCAATCCATAGCAGAGGCGCGGCCGTTGCGTCAGAAGCCGTGTCTGACGTGACCCAGTGGTCCGTGCGAAAGAGAAAATCATAGCCTGCCGACGCATAGAGTTCGGCTAGCTCGGGGAACGTCTTTCCTCCGTCGGATTCCGTGCTATGGATATGGGTATTGCCTTTGAACCAAGTCCCAGCGGTGTTGTATCGTGATCGCATGCGCCTGATCTTTCTGTGAAGGTTGCTTTGGCGTGGAAGACTATTCGGTCTGGCCAACGATATCCAGCAATTGTCGCGGGTTGTCGATTATGAAGTCCGGCTCCTCGTTGGCAAGAAGCTCCCGGTCCTGGAATCCCCACGACACAGCTACGGTGCGTACGCCGGCCTGTTTTCCCTGGCGAATATCGCTGATCGCGTCACCCGTCATAAGCGTATTGCGTGCTGTAGCCGAGAACATCTCTCTGGCAAGAGCAATGCGTTCAGACTTGCTTCCGCCTGAGTCACCGCCCAGAACCGTAGCTATCGATGTGTGCAGGTCTTCATGCTGAAGCGTGGCTTCTACAGCCTGGGTCTGGCTGGCGGTCACCACGGCAATCGTGTGGTCCCGAGAGAGCTCATGGAATACCTCGGCGATCTCAGGGAATGCACGAACCGACCACGATGTCTTTTGAAGCGAGAAGACCGCAGCTGAGAACTCAGCCGTCTTGTCTGCCGGGATTCCGATCAATTTCGCGACGCTATCGAAGTCAAGGTTCTCGATGGTCCGGAAATCGTCTGCCGTGGGTGCGCGGCCGTGTCCAAGGGCGCGCTGGGCCTCGACGCACAGCTCAAGGAGGCGGTCAAAGGAGTCAACAATCACTCCGTCATAATCAAAAAGCAGCAGCACTATTTCGCCTCTTGTTGTGGCATTGAGCCGGCTATGACGACTTGGCCGAAGGCGATTCCTCCATCATTGGGTGGGACTTGACGGTGTCGAAGCACATCGACGTTTCGTGAGACCAGGGCGTCACTCAGCATCCGGGTCAGGAGGCGATTCATGAAGACGCCGCCACTCAGCGCAACCGCTTTCTCGCCTGTCTGTTCAATCCCATAGTCAATCATGGCCAAAGATGCATCGCAGATGGCGCGATGCACTTGCCGCGCCGCATCCGCACTTCTCCACAGGCCTGCATGGTCCTTCGTGATGGCGGCGACTGCGGGGGACCAGTCGACGCTCAGGAGTCCGTCCTGCTTGGTCGTTGCGAACGGTAGCGTTGCTTCGGTGGCGCTCTGGAGCGCGGCCGCTTCGAGCCTGATGGGCGCCTGCCCCTCATAGCTTGTCCGCGTTGGGGTGAAGCCGAGGATGGCGGCAATTGCATCGAAAAGGCGTCCGGCAGCATGCGTCAGGGGGGCATTGATGCCTCTGTCGCATTGCTGAGCCCATACGGCGGCCTGCTCCTCCGAGATGCCGCACCGCTCCAGGACCTCTCCTGGTGGCGTGATGCCTGCCGCATGCCAGCGCGCAACCGCCTGTCGAATCGGTTCGTAGACCGCGTGGTCGCCGCCTGGGAGAGGCACCGGAGAGAACGTGGCCAGCCGCTTGTAGCGACTGCCATCAACATGGAGTAGCTCTGCCCCCCAGATGGTCCCGTCTGATCCAAGCCCCGTACCATCAAAGACAAGTGCGAGGCCCTTTCTGCGACCATTCTCAGCGAGGCAGGCCATGGCGTGCGCATGGTGATGCTGGACAGCGATGGTTGGGACGCCAAGCCGGTCCGCGAGTGTATTGCCGTGGCGCGTGCAGTGCATGTCGGGGTGTAGGTCGAGAGCAATGCAGTCAGGCTGACGACTCAGGAAGGTTGGAAGCTCCCCGCAGACGCGCTCATGTGCATCCATGGCTTCAGGCGTCGAGAGATCCCCAATATGTGGTGAACAGACGACCTGGTCCTCGAATCCCAATGCAATAGCGTTCTTCAACTCGGCTCCCATTCCCAGTACGCGGTGCTGTAGCGGGGGATCTGCGAAGATGGGGTTGGGCGCATAGCCACGCGATCGCCGCCATATCTGCAACCCGCCGGCCTGCTCGATGACTAGTGAATCATCGTTGCGCAGGTTGATCTCTCGGTCATGCATCAGGAAGCCATCCGCGATACCGGTCAGCCGCTCACGGGCCTCGTCGTTCGATATGCAGATAGGCTCAGAGCTCTGATTGCCGCTGGTCATAACCAGGAAGTCAAATGGGGGCGTAGCGTCGTTGGGAGAGCCTTCGAGCAGCAGCAGGTGGAGTGGCGTGGTTGGGAGCATGACGCCGATCGTATGGGTGTCGGGGGAGATTAGGGAGGTGGGAAGAGGGAAGTGGGGAGTGGACTGTGGACTGTGGGGAGTGGGGAGTGGAGAGTTGGGAGGGGGGCTTTTCCGGATGTTAAGGATGACAATGGGGGATTCGGGGGATTGGAGGAGATCGGCGGCGGTGGTTGGGAGGTCGCAGATGCGGCGGACGGCCTCGATGTTGCGCGCCATGATAGCGAAAGGCTTCGCGGGGCGGCGCTTGCGGTCGCGGAGCTCCGCGATGGCATCCGGGTTGGCGGCGTCGACGGCAAGGTGGAAGCCGCCCATGCCGCGGAGGGCCAGGATGCCGCCATTTGCGAGCAGCTTGCGAGCGGCGACAAGCGGATCGTGGTCCGCGACCCCTCGTCCGTGGTCAGCGGTCTGTTCGAACCACACGTTGGGGCCACAGTCCGGGCAGGCTGTGGATTCGGCGTGGAAGCGGCGGTTGGCTGGATCCTCGTATTCAGCCTGGCATGCCGCGCAGAGCGGGAACGCATCCAGCGTGGTGCGTTCGCGGTCGTAGGGCATGCCGTGGACAACGGTGTAGCGAGGGCCACAGTTGGTGCAGGTCGTGAAAGGGTATAGGTAGCGGCGATCCGCTGGGGCCAGTACTTCGCCCTGGCAATCGGGGCAGATGGCGAGATCGGCAGGAATGGTTACTTGGCTTTGCTCGTCGAACCCACTTTCCTTGATGTGGAATGGGCTGATGTGGTCGATTGGTTCTTCGGCTTGCGGGGTGATGGCGCTAATGGATGCATTGACTGGAATCGCGGAGGGAAGCCTGGCCAGGAAGCCCTCAATGTCCTCCTGCTCTCCCTCCAGCGCGAGACCGACCGTGCCTGAACGGTTCTGTATCCAGCCTCCCAGTCCCGCGTCACGCGCAAGCCGGTAGAGGGTGGGGCGGAAGCCTACGCCTTGAACGGTGCCGGAGATTCGGAAGATGTGTCTGCCTACATTTGCCATACCGAGGGACCTCAGGTCTTGACTAGGACTGACGGGGTGAAGCGCTACAAAGAGGAGAGGTACTTTCTGACTTGGTCATGTGAACCGAGCATTGCCAAGATGAGGTCTCCATCGCGCTGGGCAAAGACAAGTCGCAGCCCCAAGCCGACGCGAGCTTCGTAGATTCCGCTGCGGTGGAGCTTTCGTACTCCTATACCCGCATGACGGTGGGGAGTTTTCAGCGAGGCAGGCAACTCAAGCAAGGTTTCGAAAGTGCGTGCCCTTTCCACCTGGCTCTTCTTGGATAGATCTTTCTGAAAGCGTTCCGTGAGGAGGATCTTCACTTGAGTAGATCCTTAGGGTCGCGTAGTTCTTCCAGTGGTTCCTTGTCCACCATCTGCCAGAAGCGACTGGCCTGCTCATCCGTGAGCGGGATATTCAGATCAAGGTCGCTCTCGCTGATGGGAACGATAGCAGCCACATGTCGCGAGCCGCGCATGAGCACGACACTTTCGCCCTGCTCGGCAGACTGGACAAGGCTATTGAGTCTTGCCTTGGCATCTTTCATTGTTGCACAGATCATGGTCTCACCTCCTAAAGACAGGGTGCCTCTCTAAGGGCTCTAAGTCAAGTCCCTATATGGGGACCTTCGGAGCGACTCCCGGCGTGCTTGAGGTTAGCGTTGGATCTCTTTGAGGATGGTTTCGATGTAGGTGGGGATGTTTGACTCGAGCTCAGGGGAGAGAGAGTCGGACATGGCCATGGATTGGGGTTGGATGGCGACGACGCGGATGGGGGGGATGGGTTGGTCGATCTGGCGGGCCAGCTCGATGAGCTTCATGATATCGCCTTCGTGGGTTGAGATGGTGCCGACCACTTTCTGACTCTCGACCTCTTCGGGTGAGAACGTGATGCATTCGCCAGGGGTGCCTCCGAAGTCAGCGGCATCGACGACGACGATCTTCTCGGTGTCGTCTTCGAAGTAGGTCAGGACGTTCATGCCGTTGTTGCCGATCTCCACTGCCTCGAAGCCATCTTCGAGGCCATTATCGGCGATGTGTTCAATCAGGCGCAGGCCGATGCTGTCATCGCCCATGGCGTAGTTTCCGAGTCCGAGTACATATCGCATGGTTGAGTCCTTAGAGAGTTAACTACGAAAGTCGCGAAAGACGCGAAACGAGAAAGAAGCATAAAAAACGGGGCGTCGGTAGTCAACCGACGCCCCGTCCTGTTTTGTCTTTGCCCCTTGGAGTCCCTGTGAGGGTCGCACAGGCGCCCTCGGGGACTCGGGAAGCCTGTCCTACACTACTTCTTGAACGTGACGTCCAGGTAGTGGGTTGAGCAGGAGATGCAGGGGTCGTATGCACGAACCAGCATTTCGAGACCCAATTCCATTTCGGCTTCACTCTTGTCCGCGGCCATGAGCCATGGCACGAGGTCGTTGAAGTCCTGCTGGATGTTGGCATGGTTCTGGTTGGTGGGAATAATGCAGTTACCCATCGTGCAGAAACCATTCTCATCGTACTCGTATTCGTGGAACAGGATACCGCGTGGCTCTTCCGTGGCGCCTGCGCCGCGACTGTACTTGGTCGGCTCAACGGGCTTCTCGTCCTTGATCCCGATCTCAAGCAGCTCGTCGATGTAGCCGACGGTCATGTAGACGCTGTGTACGGCTTCCACGAACTGAGCGATGCTGTTCATGAAGGGGTTGAAGCAAGGTGCCGTCAGCCCGAGACCTTCAGCCAGCTTCTTGGCTTCGGGGTGGAGACGGTCATGGTTGTTGTTGAAACGCGCCAGGGCGCCAGCCATGTAGCTGTCCATGTTGTGCTTCGCAAACTTCGCCGTCGACTGGTCAACCACGAACTCGTTGGTGACGCTACGGTAGTCTTGAACGTCCACGAGTTCCTGCGATCCATCCGGCATCAAGCAGCCGATCTTACCGTCGTAGAGACCATACTCCACGTCATCGACGAGACCCACGTACTCGGTCTCACGCGTGAAGTCAGGAATGCCACCGGCAAGGTTCAACAGCGTCTTGTAGGTCTCAACGGCGTCAGGCACGCAGCCCAACAGCTTCTCTTTGAGCTCTACGAGCTTAGCTTCGGCCTCGCGCGGAGTACGGGCGCTACCGGGCAGGGAGGAGAAACCACCAACCACGGCACGCGTTGGATGCGTGGTACGGCCGCCGATAAGGCTGCCCCACTCATGTCCAAGGCGCTTCATACGAAGGGCACGCTTGACGACGTCGCCGTGCGTGGGCACCAGCGGGAATACCGATGGTACGCCCAGCAGGTCCGGAGCGACCAGGAAGTAGACGTGCAGTACGTGAGAATCGAAGTTCTCAGCGTGCTTCAGAATACGACGCAGAAGGTCGGTCTGCTTGGAAACCGTGATTCCCAAAGCAGCTTCGGACGCTTTCAGCGATGCCAGCGTGTGGCCGACCGAGCAGATACCGCAGATGCGGCTCGTGATACGGGCGACTTCGCTGTAGTGGCGGCCGCGCACCATGGCTTCGAAGAAGCGGGGCGCCTCGGGCACCTGCCACTCACACTTCTCAACCGTGCCGTCCGTCACATTGACCACAATGTTGCCGTGTCCTTCGACGCGGGTGATGTGGTGAACATTGATCTTTGCGTTCTGAGTTGCCATTACGCATCACCTCTAAGGTTGGCCGTGAACATGCGGCTCTTGGTCTTAGCCCACTGTTCCGGGAGTTTTCCGTTTTCGATCAGTACCTTTTCCATGGCTTCCTGGTTGGCGTTATCCACCAGACCGCGGCAGGCTTCGCAAGGAATGCCGTCGGCGGGGCAGGGAGCATTGCAGCCGGCACGGGCAATCGGGCCGAGGCAATGGTCGCCGTCATCATAGCGGCAGACCGTACCACGACGTTTGCATTCCATGCAGACGGGGTAGGAGGGGACATAAACCTTGGATGTGCCCTTGATAAGCTGAGTGACGATACGAATGAACTCAGCTTTGTCCATGGGGCAACCGGGAATCAGGTAGTCCACCTTGATGGCGGCCGAGATCGGCAGTGCCTTCTGTGATGCCAGGTGGGGACGATCTTTGTCATCGCCGTAGACTTCGGCCGCGTAATCATCCTGGTGGTTCTTGAGGGCGTTGATGCCGCCACAGGTGGCGCAGGCGCCGTAAGCAACCACGACAGATGCACGACGACGAATCTCTTCAAGACGACGCCGGTCGGCTTCGCGGGTGAAGGAGCCTTCAATGAAGGCCACGTCGATGGGCTCCGTCGTCTTTTCAGACATCGCTTCACGGAACTCAACCGGCTCCACGTTCTCGAGCAGTTGCACGAACGGCTCGCCGTAGTTTGTCAGTTCGATCTGGCAGCCTTCACAGCTAGCAAAGTCGAACCATGCACATTTCACTTTAGCCATTTAAATAGCCTCCTCGAGGTTTTCAATGTCAGAGAAGCGGAAGACAGGGCCGTCCATGCAGACGTACTTGTCGTTGATCTGGCAGTGACCGCACTTGCCAACACCACACTTCATGCGGCGTTCGAGATCGACATAGACGTTGCTACGCGGAATGCCAAGCTTGTCGAGTTCGCCGATGACGAACTTGTACATGATGGGTGGTCCGCAGACGATGACGCGTGTATCGGCGGTGATGTCGTCGACCTTCGGGAAGAGGGTCGTGATGACACCGACGTTGCCGGTCCAGGCGTCGTCGGGAATGTCGACGGTTTCAAGGTACTGCATGCAAGAGCTGCAGCGCCAGGCTTCCAGGTCTTCTTCGAACAGCAGGTCGCTTGGCGTCTTGGTGCCGAAGAAGAGTGTGAACTTACCGAAGTCGTCGCGGTGATCCAGGATGTAGAGGATCATGCTGCGGACGGGGCAGAGCCCGATACCGCCGGCGACGATCAGGACGTCTTTGCCCTCGAACTCCTCGACGGGGAAGCCCGTGCCAAGAGGCCCGCGGATCGTAAGCTGATCGCCTTCGTTCAGGTCGCCGAGTGCCTTCGACACCTTGCCCAGAACGCGGACGACGAGGTCAAACGTGCCGTCGTTCCGCGGCGCGCTGGCCAATCCCAGCGGGATCTCGCCGTAGCCGAAGAGTCCGACTTCGAGGATCTGACCGGGCTGGTAGTCGAGCCTATCGCCGTTCTGTAGTTTGAGTCTGAAGTGCTTCTCCGTGGCGGTGATCATCTCGGCCGAGATGATGTCACACACCTGGGGAAGGAATATGTTCTCGTTGTTACAGTCGCACATGATCTACTGCTCCAGGATTTTGTTGATGACAGTGGCGGGGTTCGCGATATTGGCCGTGCAGGCCCCGGAGCAGCGGCCGCAACCGGTGCAGGCGGGTCCGCCAAGCGTATCGTTGAGGTACGCGGCTTTGCGCATGAAGCGGTGGCGATAGCGTTCGCCACGCTCTTCACGGAAGTTCTCCTGCTTCGTCGGTGACGTCACTTCGGAGAATTCGCTGGTCAGGCAGGCGTCCCAGAGACGGAAACGGCTGCCGCCCTTGCCGTCGACGGTCCATTCGTCCTGGACATCGAAGCAGTAGCAGGTGCAGCAGACAATGTTACAGCTGCCGCAGGAGAAGCAGTCGGCGGCCAGCTCTTCCCACACGGGGGAATCGAAGGTGTTACGCACTTTCTCACGAATCTCAGCAGCGGTGCCGTTGAGTTTCTCGGGGCAGTTCGCTTCGGCGTCCGCATTGACTTGCTTGGCGGCTTCAACCTGTTCGGCTGACGCATCGCTGAAGGTGCCGGACGCGATCAGGGCTTCGCCCTTCTCGGTGAGGGTCTCAACAACGTAGCCACCGTCGACCTTAGTCATGAACATGTCGTGGCCCGTGAGAGGACGGTCCGCATTCATCGTACCGAAGAAAGCGTGCTTGTAGTGATTCTGAACGCTGGCACCGATGATGGTGGTTGCGTTGCGGTAGGCCATGTAGTTGTTGTCGACCTTGCGGTCCGTATAGAAGATGTCTGACATGGCGATTCCCTTAATATCATGGGGGTGCGCGCCTAGCAGAATCTGCTCTTTCGGATCGAGGCAGGCTTTGAAGCCGTTCTCATCGAAGGTGATGAGGTCCTGTTTCGCCGGGAAGAAAGCCTTCTTCGGTGGCAGGATGGTTGTGTCGTAGTCGAGCCG
>CAZCDU010000147.1:0-12385 GCA_964497125.1 uncultured Victivallales bacterium
CAGCCCTGAAAGGGCGGGATATAGGTTTCGGGAATTGGTCAGTTCCCCTCCTGGGAGGGGTCAGGGGTGGGTTCCCCTGCGCGCGGGACCAGGTCAGAGTCACGCAGCAGCCGCTCCTCCTCGAACGCCTTGCTCATCGCCTCCTCGATACCGGGGATGACGGTGTGGTACGTGTCTTCCTGCACCGCAATGGTCTCGCCTTTGACGGGTACAATCGTGCAGGTGTCGTGGATCGCGCTGACGACCATGGTCTGGCGTGATGCCAAATCGAGGTCACAGATGAACGACGCCCCGCCGCGCACCGCGTCGAGTACGGGAGACATCATCGCCTTGCGCGCGTCTTCGTTGACCGCACCGGGCAGCGTAACGGGGGGCTCGCCTTCAACAGAGATGACCGAGGACGTGTGCGTCATGATAATCGAGCCTCTGGAACCGCGGACATGGATCTCGGGGTTGTGTGTGTCGCGGCAGGCATGGGTGCAGTAGAAGCGAATGGGGACGCCTTCGGCGCTCTGGATACACATGGATGCCGTATCGGCGCTTCCAATGGCATTCGCCCGGTAGAGTCGAGCATCGACCGATACCGGCATCGCAGCGCTCCGCTCGGTCGTGCCCGCCAGGAACAACATCATCATCAACTCATGCGCGACCGCATTGTTGAACGGCGAGTCATTGACCTGCCGACCGTCGACGGCCAGGCGTCCCGCCCAGTTGTTGCGCTTGTAGTAGGCATGGGCGCGCGGCCACATTGCCAGGCACTTGATCGACTCGATCGTACCGATCGCGCCTTCCAGGAGACGCCGCTTGGTGGCCATCGTTGCCGCGGCATAAATCCGCTGGTAGCCGACGGCAACGCGCCTCTCGGCCTTGATCGCCGCCGCCTGCATCGCACGCACATCTTCAATGCATCCCGCCGCGGGTTTCTCCACGAGCACATGCATGCCGGCCTCCAACGCTGCCACCGTCATCGGCCGGTGCAGCGGGGTCCCGGTCGGAATCATGCAGAGCTCGGCTGTCCCCGCGAGCGCAGCCAGCATCTCCTCGTAGTCATCAAAGAGGCGGCAACCAAGCGTGCGGAGGTGAGCACATTTCTCGACCTCTTCGTCCTGATTGATCACCGCCGCGCCGACGATCTCGACCTCGCCCGCCGCTTGCGCCTCGAGCATCAGCTCATAATGAATCCGGCCATAGCCGGATATGCCTATAATACAGGTCTTTGTCATATGACAACTCTCTCCAAAAGAACCATCCGAGACTAGCACAATGTCTACGACTCAACACTGGTCCAATCGCCTGACTATGTGCGGAAATCGCCGCTTTCAGCGTCGGACTAACGTATCGAGAACACCATTCCGCTCCGAGTCTGCGTCGCAGAAGGGCTGAACACGGCGGCAACCGTTCGTGCATCAATGTAATCCGCACTTGTAAACGAGTAGGTGTTCGATCCCGGGACCGTCACCGTATGATAGCCGGCGCATCCCAGGGCAGAGCCGATATCGCCGCTGTAGATCTCCGTGAGGGGCGCGTCGGCCGCAACCGCCCCCCCGCCATTCTCTCCATAGCCGACCACCACGACACTGTTGCTGGCTGTCGTGGCAACCGACACGCTGTTGGCTGTCGCTCGCGCCGACACCTCAACTCCCGGAGCAGCCCCGGCAATAGCAACAACCCCCAAACCAACACCATTAACGACGCTGTATGACGTCATGTCGACGGTTAGATCCGCCGCCCCACCCGTGTAGGGATCGTCCAGGTACCAGATGCCGAGCGCTCTGCCGGAACCTTGTGCCGCCTGTGTGAGGGCGACACCGTTGTACGTGATCGAGATCGTGCCGTCGCCGCTCTGCTCACTGCTCACCGTCACCACGAGCTTGTCCGCCAGCGGACCCGCGTCGAAAGAGAGCGTCTGCGGATTGCTTTCCATGTCGACAGGCCCCGGGGCGCCCGTGTCCTGGACGCGCATTGATCCCGTATTCAGGACCTCGACTGTCCCGGGCTCGATCGTTCGCGAAAAGTCCAGAACCAGGTCCGCGTAGCCCCCATAGCTGAACGTTGCCGTATCGCTGCCGTGCTCCATGGAAAGGTACGGACTGTCGTAGGTCTTGCTCGGATTGAGATTCACGGTCGAGCCGTTGATCTTCGGGGTTGTTTTGCTGTTGCTGTAGACCGTAAAGGAGTCGCCGGCCTCACTCACGTAGTTCAGCGTGCCCGAGGTGTATGTCAGGACGTTGCTCTGCACCAATCCCTGGAAGGCCACAAAGCTCGCGTAGTTCGATGCCTGGCCGGTCTGGACCACGACGGGGGCCCACCTGTCCCCGAGTTCCAGGTCGTACCCACGAGAGGCGCTGGCGGCGGTATAGCCCCCTCCGGCCGGCTTGACGCCGCAGAACCCGTTTCCACCCCGCACAAACAGCCACCCATTCGTCTCAACGCGGCCGTCCCAGAGATCCTGCGACACAAACACGAGCGTCTCGTTCCCGCTGCTGTTCGCGTTCTTGTCCCGCTGCACCACCATGCAGTCCTCGCGACACACGCCGCTGAGGTCTGCGTAGCTCTTGTTGTTGCCCGCGCCCTTTCCATAGACAACGACCCGGTCGTTGACGCCAGACGCGAAGGTCACCCCCATCATCCGGTTCTGGTCGAAGACCTGCAGGTAGTCCCGGTTCATGTCGATCGTGATGGCGCCCAACGCATAGTCCGGCGTGACGTATGTATCGCGGCGAATGAACGAGTTGCCGTTGTCGAACACGACCAGCTGGTTGCCGTACGCGTCGTTGCCGCTGGTGCGACCCCATCGCCGCGACGTATAGAGGAAGCCCGGTCGGCTCGTGTCGGTGGCGCAGGCCGTGATGATCGCGGGTACGCGATAGCTGCTGACCGCCGGAATGAGGTTGTACGTACGAACCGTCCCCTCGTTCTGATGCCACCCGTATCCCCAGAGCAACTCGTGGAATGAGTACTGCGAGCCGACGCGCAGGTAGTTCTCCTTGTAGCACCGCGTCTCGGCGCCGCCGCGCACTCCGGGCAGTGTCCAATCACAGGCGGTATCCGCCCAGTAGAGCGTGATGAAGCGGTCCGCCAGCTCACGCAGGACGGATGACCCCGCGAAATCGCGAATGTTGTAGTACACGCCCATCGAGTACTTCGCATAGACCGGGCTGGCAATCTCGACGTTCATCCCCTCTCGTGCGCGTCCGGGAAAATAGCGCCGGAAGTAGTCTGTCCACGCCGCCGCGTGCTCTGCCAACGTGTTCCCATCTGCGAGCTCCCGGTCCGGTCCGTAGGGTGCGCCGGCAGCCGCCAACGCCTCGCTGCACAACAGGTAGCTGCCCTTCTGCATGGCGTCGTGGTTCTCGCTGTCGTGGAGCTTCCACGCCGTGCCCTGCGCCTGGCTGACGTCACTGCGCTCGTTGATGAAAAGCCACATGATGTCCTCGATGTTGTCCCGCGCCGTCGCCGTGAGGCGCGCATTCATCGTGGGGTCACAGTAGATGCGCCACAGCAGGTGCAGCTTGAAGTACACGTCGAACTCAATCGTGTCACTGTCCGGCACCGGGAACTGGCTGTAGAAGTCGTTGATGTACGTGTTGGCGGTCGCGACGTTGGTGTTCAGGTGCAGGCACGCTAGCGCGTAGCACGGCAACCCCCAGGTACGAGCCCCCCCGTTCGGGTCCGGCCAAGGATCCGTGACGTTCTCCTGCACCATCTCGGCCAGGCGGTCATCGACCACGTCAGCACCGAGCACCAGCGGGCCGACCATGCAGAGCACGGTGAGAGCCAGTTGTACAGGGATCTGTGAGCGGCGCAACGGATGCCTCATGAGTGCGTGACTCGCAATGCTTGGCGGCCCGCTCAACGGAACCGGAAGACTGTTGCCGCAGGCCGATGTGATGGGCGGAACGCCGCAGCGGTGGAGTAGTAAGTATCGCCGTTGCCTGTCGCCGAATAGGTGTGCTGCCCAACCGCTACGCCGGTCTCGTAGCCCGCGTCCGCTGCCATGCTGTCGTAGCCGCTGATCGCGATCCGGGTGAGCGGCGAGTCGGCAGATATTGCCGTGCCCTGGTTCTGCCCGAACCCTACGTAAACAAGGCTGTTCTTCTCGGTCACCGTCAGCTCGACGGTCTCGTTGCCGGTTGCGACGTCCTGGTAACCAGCCGCCGATCCGGCAATCGACACGGCCCCGATCCCCATCTGGGCGCCGGTGCCACTCATTGTCACCACAATATCCGCGGCGCCACCGGTGTAGGGGTCATCCAGGTACCAGATGCCATCTGCCCGCACACCTGCGCTGCTGCCGGGCACCTGAGTTAGCGGGACACCGTTGTACGTGATGCTCGTCAGCGTCGAGCCCTCGTAATGTGGCGAAACGATGAGCTTGTCAGCCGCCCCGGCGTCAAATGAAAGGGTATAGGTCGCAGAGTCTGCGCTGGACCAGGAACCAGCCGTATTGACCACGGCAATCGCCGGGTTGATCGTGAGCGATGTGTCATCGGTAATGGCCGCGGTGGTGTCCAGCGCGTTGCCCACGGCATCCCGTAGCACCGTGCCGGCATTCACCTGCAGCGCTAGCGTGCCGTTACTGGTTGGTGTCACCGGGACGGAAAACACGCCGGAGCCCGGCGCCGTTTCCGTCACGGTGCCGACGGTAAAGGTTGCCGTGCCGCTGTTCCCGAAGTCCGCAGCGGAGACGGTACCGTCATCCATGTCCTCGCTGAAGGTCACGGTATAGGTCACCAGGGTAAACGCGTCGATCGGACCTCCGCCCTGATTGTCGACAATGTCGCTTGAGGCCAGCGTCGGCGCCGTCGTATCAGGGGGCGAGAACGCAGCAGCGCTGGCGCCCGCGGTGCCGGCTTCGCCACCTGTAAAGGTGTAGGTCTGCAGTGCGGCGCTCACGCTGCCCTCATACCCCGCGGCTCCCACCGCACTTCCAATGCTCTGCCCCCCATAGAGCTGAGCAAGAGGTGCATTCGCTGTAACGTGGTTGTGATTATTCGCGGCATACCCCGCCACCACCACGCTGCCGTTGTCACCCGGCGTAATGCTCACGCTGTTGGCCGCAGCACTTGTGCCCGCCGCGACACCGGGAATCGAGCCGGAAATGGAGACCACACCGAATGCCATGCCATTCACTGTACCCACACCGCTCATGTCGACCGTCAGGTCGGCGGCCCCGCCGGTGTAGGGAGTATCCAGGTAAAAGACGCCCTGATTCCTCCCTAAGGCCGTTCCCGCCACGGGAGTGAGCGCGGCACCTTGGTACGTGACGGTAAACGCTTCACCCGATTTCTCGCTACTGACCTGGACAATCAGCTTGTCAGCAGCCGCACCGGCATCAAATGACAGGGTCACGACTTTCGTGCCCGCCACGGTCGAAATCTTCGATCCCGTGTTAACGACCGCAAGCGTGCTCAAAGAGGCAATCACGGTTAACGTTGTGTTGTCGGCGATGGTCGAGGTGGTATCCAGCGCGTTGCCCACGGCGTCTCTAAGGTCGGCGCCGGTATTGACCTGTAACTGTAGCGTTCCTGTCCGCAGTGGCGTAACCTGGACTTCGAATACCCCTGTGCCCGGTCCAGTTTCAGTCACCGTGCCAATACTGACAATCGCACTGCCCGCGTTACCAAAATCGGCAGCGGACACCGTGCTCGCATCCATATCCTCACTGAAGGTCACCGTGTAGGTCACCAGCGTGTCGGCCGGCACGGCCGCGCCGCCCTGGTCATCGACAATATCGCCGGGTGCGAGAGTCGGCGCGATCCCGTCGACGGTGATGGTGGTGTCGTCGAGGACCGCAGAGGCGGTGTCCATAGCATTACTGGCAGCATCCCGCAGCAAGGCGCCGGCATTGAGTCGGAGCTGGAGCGTGCCGTCGCCGGTCGGCGTGACCTGAACCGTGAAGACGCCGGTGCCCGGACCGGTCTCGGTGACCGAGTCGATCGTGGCGGCGGCCGTGCCGGCGTTGCCGAAGTCGGCAACGGTCACCGTGTTCGAGTTCATATCCTCGCTGAAGCTCACCGTGTAGGTCACCAGCACGTTCGTCTGAACCGGCCCGCCGCCCTTGTCATCCGCGATGTCGCCGCTCGAGAGCGTCGGCGCAGTCGTGTCGGGTACGCCGAAAGCAACGGCCGACGGGCCGGGGGCCGTCATGCTGCCCGAGAACGAAAACGTCTGCACCCCGTGCCCGACCCCGTTGGCGTAGCCGGCTGCGCCCTCTGCGCTGTCGAGCCCGTTCCTCCACAACTGGATCAAAGGCGCGTCAGGTGTTGGTATTACGCCGTGGTTCGCGCCCATGTTCGCGAAGACGAAGCTGTTGTCGCCAGACACGGTCAGATTGACGAAGGTGCTGCCGTTGTTGTTGTCCGCGACATCGTAGCCAGGTCGCGAGCCGGCAATGGATACGATCCCGACTCCGATGGAGTTGAATTCGCCGTTGCCGGTTATCACCAGGTCGGCCACGCCGGCGGAATAGGGATTGTCCAAGTACCAGATGCCAAGGTTGCGGCTGGCGGTCGTTCCCGGCACGAACGTCAGTGCAGCACCGTCGTACGATATGCCGGCGATCGTTTGGCCCTCATTGCAAGCCGACACGACCAGTTTGTCGGCCGCACCCGCGTTGAACGAGATCGTGTAGCTGGTGCGGTTGACGAGGTCCCGCAGCGAACCGGTATTGATCACGGAAATCGCGGCACTGACGGAGGTCGTGACCGTCAGGGTTGTGTCATCGGCAATGGCCGCACCGGTGTCCAGCGGATTGCCCACGGCGTCCCAGAGCACCGCGCCGGCATTAACCTGAAGTTGCAGCGTTCCCGTCCGGGTCGGCGTAACCGGCACGCTGAAGACTCCGGGGGACGTCTCCGACACCGTCCCGATACTGACAACCGCACTGCCCGCGTTACCAAAATCGGCGGCGGTCACCGTGCTCGCATCCATGTCCTCACTGAAACTCACTGTGTAGGTAATGAGAGTATCGGCTGCTACGGATCCCCCTCCCGCATCATCACCAATATCGCTGGAGGCGAGTGTCGGCGCAGTGCCATCAACGGTGATTGTCGTGTCGTCATCTGCGTCGGCCATCATGGCGTTCCCCGCCAGGTCGGCCACACTCCCGGCCTTGACGCGCAGTTGAAGGTCGCCTTCGGTGGTTGGCGTGACCAGCACGGTGAACACATCCGTGTCCGTTCCCGGGCTGACCGAATCAATGGTCAGAGCGGCATCCAACGCATTGGTGAAGTCTGTTAGCTCCACTGTACTTGCGTCCAGGATCTCACTGAACGTCAGCGTGTAAGTCACCTGTTCATTCGTGGCAACAGGGCCGCCGCTCTTGTTATCGACGATGTCGCCAGAGGCCAGTGTAGGCGGGGTTGTGTCGACAGGAGCGAAGCCGACTAGGGCATTGTTGTCACCTGACGCGGCGCTATCCGTCCATGCGTAGTTCTTCAAGCCGGCAGTTGCTTCGTTCTGGTAGCCCGCAATGCCGTGAGACGAATGCGAATTTCCGGCGTACAGCAGGTTGGCAAAAGGCTGTGTGTAGCTGCCAATGTTGTTGTTCGAAGTGTATACCCCAACCACGAGGGTGTCGGCCTTCGTCGTGGTCAGGCTACCGGCGAGACCGCCGGTAACCGAGGTCACATCCACGCCATCGACCGCGCCGGTCAGACTCATTACCCCGATGCGCGAACCCGTATTTCCGCCAAAGGTCACGACTATGTTGGCCGTCGTGGCGGTCGGATCGTCCAGATACAGGATAGCTGAGTTTCGTCCCATGGCCGAATTCGTTGCAATGGTAAAGGTCTCGCTCCCGTTCCACGTGGCACTGATAGCCGTGTTGCCCTGTTCCCAACTGACGCACAGGACCAGCTTGCGGTCGCTGCCGGGCGACACGGTGAAGCCGGAGATCGTGTGAATGGCGTCAGGACCGGTGGTCTCCGCTGATTGCGTTGTGGAGGCAACCGTAATTGCTGCATTCGCCGAAGCGGCTGCGATCGCACAGACCAGCACCGCAATGCAAGCAACGTGTGCCCTGCGCATGGACTGATGTCTCGTCGTCATGATTTCTGCCCTCCTAACGAATAACGAACACTGTCCCGGGCGGCGGCGGGATTCGCATGAATGCCGCGGCGGCTGAGTGGTACGCGGTCACGCCGCCACCGGCCGTGCACGAATACGTGTGCAGCCCGGATGAAGCCTGAAGCTCATAACCCGCATCCGCGGCCATGCTGTCATCTCCGGTGATGGCGATGCGCGTGAGTGGGCCACCTGCGGTTACCGATGTCGCCTGGTTGGCTCCGAAACCGACGTAGACAAAACTGCGATCCATGGAGACATCCAGGCTGATATTCTGGCCGCCAGTCGCCACGTCCTCGTACCCGTCCTCCAATCCGGCAACCGAAACAACGCCGAGTCCCATCTGGGAGCCCGTTCCGGTCATCGTCACCACGATATCCGCAGCGCCACCGGTATAGGGATCATCGAGGTACCACACGCCGTCGGCTCGCCGGTCCGAGCTGGTACCGGGAATCTTGGTGAGTGGGACCCCGTTGTAGGTGATGCCCGCGATCGAGTCCGCCTCGTAATGCGGCGACAGGATCAGCTTGTGGGCTGCCCCGGCGTTGAACGAGAGAGTGTAGGTCGTCGAGTTCGCGCTGGACCATGAACCGGCCGAGTTGATGACGGCGACACCCGCCATGGTTAAGGCATTGGTACGGCACAAAGCGAAGTCCGTGCCGCTGCCGTTTGACGTGTTGGTCGCGGCGAGCTGGTAGAAGTACTCTGTGTCCGGAGCCACGCCCGTGTCCGTGTAGGACGTCGCGTCCGGTGGGAGCGTAGCGACATTCGTGTAGCCGCTGCCCGCCATTAGCGACCGTTGCAGCACGTAGGCCGTCTCGGTCGCCGCGTTGTCCTGCCACCCCAACGCGATGCTGCCGGGCGTCACACTGGCGGCATTCGTAAACACCGGCGCCTTCGCGTCAGTCATCGGTGTCGCGAACGTGGATGCGGCCCAGGCGTTCGACCCCGATGTGCCATTTAATGCGTAGAAGGCATACGTGTAGAGGGTGTCCTCCGTGAGACCGGACAGCGCCCGCGACACCGGCCCGAGACCCTCGGCTACGGGCCCGTTCGTCCCGTCCCAACCCGCATGGCCGGATGGGTCCGGAACGCCCCCCGCCTCCCAGTATGCCGTGACATCCGCATTGGTGCCGCCGATTACAGCCGAAGCAGTGGCTGATGTGACCGTGACGTTTGACACGGTCAGCGTGGACAAGGTGATTTCGCCCGGGGCGACGTAACGCCCGAATGCCACCGCAACGACCTCCGGCTGGGTGAGACTTCCCGTGAACGAGAAGGTGCGCATCCCCCCCATGACGCCGTTGGCGTACCCCGCAGCCCCCACCGCGCTATGGAGTTGACCACGCCAGAGCTCGATCAACGGTGCGGCAGGCGTCGGAATAACACCGTGGTTTGCACCGGCATTGGCATAGACGAAGCTGCCGTCCAGCGAGACATTCAGCGTGACGCTGTTGGCGGTCGTCTTGCCCGAAACGTCGTAGCCCTCTGCGGTGCCGGCAATCGACGCAATCCCCATACCCATTGAGCTGAACAAGGCGTCGCCCTGCACAACGACGTCAGCAGTGCCACCTGTGTGAGGGTCGTCGAGGTACCAGATGCCGCGACTCCGCCCCCCCGCCGTTCCTGGAACCAGTGTCAGAGATTCGCCGTTGTAGGTGATGCCCGTGATGGCGGCGGCGCTCTCGGTAGAGACTGACACAATCAGCTTGTCGGCCGCACCGGCATCAAACGCTTTCGTGTAGCTGGCCCGGTCGACCATATCCCGGAGAGAACCGGTATTGATCAAGGTGATCTGGGCGTGTCCCGTACCGGCACTTGTCGCCAGCGCGGCGACAACCGTAATCGCCAGCATGTGTGTGATTCGCCCTACTGCAACCATGGTAAACTCCACCTGATCTGCCGTAATGATCTAATTGTCTCACGCTTCCGACTGGATCGTCAATGGAGGAATCGACGGACTTTGTAAGGAAATCGCCGACTGGAGGTTACCCCTGCTGATAGGGGTTACGCTGCCGCGGGGTCTCGCCGAAGCGCTTCTTGTAGATGGCGTGGAAGTAATGGGCGTCCGAGATGCCGACCTGCTCCGCTACGTGCTCTACCGTCAGTTCGGGCTTGGTCATCAGCAGGGAGCGGGCCAGGGAGAGCCTGACCTTCTGCACGTACTTCTTTGGCGAGGACCCGGTGGTGGTGGCGAAGAGCTCCCGGAAACGACTTACCGACAGGTGACAGCTCTCCGCCATCCCCGCCACCGTCCACGCCCTTGCGGGCTCTCTGCGAACCCACTGCAGCAGCCCGGCGATCCGATTGTCGATCTCAACAGGAAACTCCTGCACTTTGCAGCCCTGGAGCAGCTGCTCAATCAGCAACTCGCCGACCAGCTGCTCCATGTACGCGCCGCCCGCCTCCGGGCTCCGCCCCATCAGACAGGTGCAGGCGGACAGGCGGGCGACCCAAGCGTCGGGGTCTGACAGGGCACCGAAAGGAGAGTCCAGCTTCTTGAGGAAGCGATGATGGGTCTCATCGTAGAGGTGCATATGCAGGCTGTAGACCTCGAACGCATCGATGTCATCCGGCATCTCGACACTGTGCTGCACACCGGCCGGGATCATAATGAACTCGCCCGCCGTGATCCGCCGCTGATGGTCACCCACCCGGCAGTCCAGCGTTCCTTTGGTCAGAATATAGAAGAAATCATCGGGGATCACCCGGTTTGGCGAGATGCCCTGCAAGTCCCTGTCGTGGCGCCAGAAGAGAATGCTGAGCGGCAGAAACTCTAGCCCACCGACGATTTGGCCAATCGCCCTACACTGCGCCTCCGATAAGTAATCCGGCAGTGCTGATGGTTTGTTCATTTGACTCCCCGCGTGCTGTGTCTCACGCCACAGGACGTGTGATAATCGCCGAAACACAGCGTGAAGACCGATGCCCGCATCGTCAAGCAGGGAGTTGAATTGTGCGTTTTGCGTTGTAGGAGATTTTCAACCGCGAAAGGACGCCAACGAACGCGAAAAGGGGAAGCGCAGCGCACCCGGGGGTTGAGCTGACCTGAGACTCAACGGGGGATCGCGAGCCGTTACCCCTTCACCGCGCCCTGGGTCAGTCCCTGGATGTAGTACTTCATGCCGAAGGCGAAGGCGATGATGAGCGGAATGGAGCCGATGACGAAGCCGGCCATGGTCTGGCCCTGCTCCAGGTTGGCTTCGGCACCGAATTGGGTCACCCCGACCGAGAAGGTCTGGATAGCGTTGTCCGAGACGGTGACGAGCGGCCAGATGTAGTCGTTATAGACGGCCGTGAAGTTCATGATGGCGAGGGTGACGATGATCGGGAGGCTGAGCGGCAGGCCGATATGCAGGTAGGTCTTCCACTCGGAGGCACCGTCGATGCGTGAAGCCTCGAAGAGTGATTCCGGAAGACTCTCGAAGAAGGTGCGCGAAAGGAAGATACCGAACACCTGACCTCCGGTGATATACGGGATAATCAGCACCCAGCGCGTATTGAGAAACCCGGTGCCCCCTGCCCCAAACCAGTCGTTACCGCCGATCAGCGGGAACTCCTTGTACCAGAGAAAGGCGGGAATCAGGGTCATGATGCCGGGAATCATCATCAGTCCCAGAATCAGAATGAAGAGGATACGCTTGCCGCCAAAGTCAAGGCGGGCAAACACGTAGCCGCTGAGCGACGAGAGCCAGGCGACCCCGAACACGGCGATGGCGCCGACAATCACACTGTTGACCATATAGTGCCAGATGGCGGCGAAGGCTTCGGTGTAGTAGTCGGGACGAAAGACGCGCGGCAACGACCAGAACTGGGTGAGAATCTCCGCATTGGTCTTCTGGCTCATCAGCAGCGTCATGACGAACGGAAGCAGTGTCATAGACGCAAGGATGATGAGGGCGCCAATGACAACGACTTGAGCGGTACGTGATCGTGTTCTGGACATATCAGTGAATCCTCTCAGGCGTCATCATTGTGGTCCCGCAAAGTGGTGGATAGGCAGTAGCCCCGTTGCGCTTGGCCTCCGTAGCTTGGACCGTCCGAAAAGGCGGGGAGCTGCTGACTTGGAGTGCGGTGGCAGAGTCCGAAGCGAGCTTGCGAGCGTAGGACGGCGACACCGCTTTTGCGTCGTGCTGGGGGCAATTGCGCGTGCTGGGGAAAAGCGGTGTCGCCGGCTCGTACCCCTGTACCAGAACCTCGTCCCTCGGTTCGGTGCAGGGCCAGCTCGCCTCTGCCACCGCACTCCAAGTTGGGATCCCAGAAAGATGCACCATCATGTGGCCTCCACGGGTTTGAGGACTTTCATGTTGATGATGGT
>CAZCDU010000148.1:0-10069 GCA_964497125.1 uncultured Victivallales bacterium
CGCTCAAAGACGAGAACGGCGGCATCGTCTCGGTCCTGGTGGATGAGACTCTGAATATGAGTGACCTGGAGGTTGGTCCCATTGGTAAGGCGCCCGTCAAGAACCACACCAGCGAGTTCATTGTCGGTCTCTATGCACCGACGACCAGGCCGGGCACTTACGATCTCTACATCTCGGTCGGTGCGCGTGACGGCACGCCGACCATTGCCATGCCGTTGGAAGACTGCGACGGCCAGCGGCGCTACAAGATGGGCGTGATAGAGCTTCTAGCGGGAGAAGATTGATGAGGAATCAGGGATTTATGTCGACAACACTGCTGCTGATTGGGGCAGCCTGTGTGGCCGTGGATGCAGCAGAGCTCTCGCACGAGAGCACCTGGGAGGACAGTGCGGACAGGATCTGGGTCGGGCCGGACTACTGGGCCAATCCGCACCAGGATTGGCGGATCCGCGATGGGCGCCTGGAATGCCTGAAGGCAGCGCCGGAGAAGGGCAGGGGAGCCGTTGACCGCAATGTTCATCTGCTCACGATTCAGCCGGGACCCCAAAGCCGTGTCACGATGAGGGTAAAGCTGGGGCGGATCCGCGAATCGGTTAAGGGCTGGGCCGGCTTTCGCTTCGGGCATCACGGCGGCATCGACGACTACCGGCATAGTTGCATTTACGGGGAAGGGATCAATGCCGGCCTCCGCACCAAGGGGGAGCTGTTTATTGGTGATACGGCTGTACAGACCCCATTTGCGGACCCCGCAATCCTGGAGCTGACCGTGGAGCCGGTACGCGAGGGCAAACATGCCGCCACACTGACCTTGAAGAAACCGGATGGCACAGTCGTCACGGCGGTGATGGCGGAGTATGATTCCGCGAAGGTCGACGGCAACCTGCTGCTGGTTTCGCGTGGCTATGGGAAGGATAGGGACGGCCAGTTCTGGTTCAGGGACTGGCAGGTGAATGCCACAGGCACGGACCTGCGGGGCGGACCCGAGCAGTCCTGGGGACCGATCCTGTGGACCCAGTACACCCTCAGTCGCAAGGTGCTCAAACTGACCGCCCAGATGGTCCCACTGGCACCGCAGGACCATCGCACGGTCGACCTGCAAGTGAAGAAGGATGGCGCTTGGCAAACCATCAGAACCGAGACGATTGACCCGCTCTCGCGAACCGCTACCTTCCGGGTGCCTGAATGGGATGATAACAGGGATACTCCATATCGTACTGTCTACAAACTCAAGACAAAGGACGGCAAGGAATCCACATGCACGTGGGCGGGCACCATCCGCAAGGATCCCGTAGACAAGGGCGAGATCAGTGTCGCCGGCTTCACGGGCAACATGGACTACGCCTTCCCCAACACCCCCATCATCGAAAACCTCGAACGCATTGACCCCGATGTGCTCTTCTTCTCCGGCGATCAGCTCTACGAGAGTGTCGGGCGCTACGGCATGATCCGCCACCCGTTGGATCTCGCCTCCCTCGACTACCTGCGCAAATGGTACCTGGTTGGCTGGTCGTTTGGCGACCTGATGCGCGACCGCCCGGTGGTGCATCTGCCGGACGACCACGATGTCTACCAGGGCAACATCTGGGGCCACGGCGGCCGGCGCATCCCGGCGCGCCCGAACGGCAAGCGGCCTTTCTCCGATGGCGGCTATATCATGGACCCGGCCTGGGTTAACGCCGTGCAGCGCACCCAGTGCGCCCACATGCCGGATCCGGTCGATCCCGCTCCCATCGAGCAGGGCATCACCGTGTACTTCACCGACATGGTCTACGGCAATGTCAGCTTCGCCATCATCGAGGACCGCAAGTTCAAGTGGGGCCCCTCGAGTGCTGAAGCCCAGGCGAATCCCGAAGCCGCGGTGCTTCTGGGCAAACGCCAGCTCCGCTTCCTGCGAAACTGGGCGGGCGATTGGAAGGACGCCTCCCTCAAGTGTGTCCTGTCGCAGACCGTCTTCGCCCAGTGTCACACCGTGATGGGCGGGAACCGGGTGACGGCCAGGGAGGACGACGCGAACGCCTGGCCTAAGCACGGTCGGAACACAGCGTTGCGCGAAATCCGCAAATCCTTCGCCTTCATGTATGCCGGCGACAACCACTTGCCCACCCTGGTGCAGCACGGGATCGACGACCACCGCGACGCCGGCTTCTCCTTCACCGTGCCCTCCATCGCCGCCGGCTTCCCGCGCGCCTGGTTGCCGAAGACGCCGGGCCGGAACCGCGAGCCGGGCGCCCCGGACTACACGGGCGACAACTTGGACCTGCACGGTCACAAGCTGACCATGTGGGCCGCCGCCAACCCCATTGTCTGGGGCCCGAAGGAGGGCGACTTGGACATCATGGACAAGAAATCCTCCGGCTTCGGCCTGGTCCGTTTCGATACCGCCAGGCAGACCTACACCATCGAGTGCTGGCGCCTGCTGGGCGATCTCGACGATCCGGCGACCGGGCAGTTCAAAGGCTGGCCGAAGACCATCTCCATTCGCGACAACTATGCCCGCAAGCCTTTCGGCTGGCTGCCGGAGATCGAAGCCGGCTTTGCGAACCCGGTGTTCCAGGTGGTGCACGAAAAGACCGGTGAACTGGTCTACGCTCTGCGTGTGAAGGGTACGCGCTTCACCCCCTGGGTCTTCGAACCCGGTGGCTACACGGTCCGCGTCCTGCAACCCGAGAGCGGCAAGGAGCAGGTGCTGAAAGGGCAGAGCGTGGCCAAACGCAACCCCGCGTGGCGCCCGCCCGCGAAACCGCCCACCCCCCTCGATAGCATCACCCTCAGCGGAAGCATCCACCAATGAAACCCAACTTTCTCGTATTTGTCGTAGACCAGATGCAGTCCTATTGCCTGGGCTGCAACGGCCATCCCGAAGTCAAGACGCCCAATATCGACGCCTTAGCGGCGGATGGCGTGAACTTCCAGCGCGGTTACTGCAACAACACAGTCTGCATGCCGTCGCGTGCCACCATGATCACCGGCCTCACACCGCGCCAGCATGGCCTGATGACTAATGGCAACTGCCTGCCCACGGACGTGCCCACCGTGACCCAGACACTGGTTTCTCACGGTTACAGCACCTATGCCGCCGGCAAGCTGCATCTGCAACCTAACTGTGCTTCTGAGAGTCTCGAGTCACACCCGGCCTGGCTGGATGGGACTGTAAAGGAGCTTCCCTTACCCTATTACGGCTTCCAGAAGGTCGATCTGGTCAATGGGCACGGGAAACCTGAGCATCATTACTACCGTTGGTTGCTGGAGCACTGTCCGGAGTATGCTGAAACACCGAAACAGGGAATCCCCGCCGAGTTCCACGTCAACAGTTGGATCGCCGACCGGACGATCGACTACCTCGAGGAGGCCGGCGAGAAGCCCTTCTTCCTCTGGTGCTCTTTCCCGGATCCGCACGCCCCTTTCGAGGCCTGCGAACCTTATCGCAGCATGTATGATCCCGACGCCATTGAATTGCCAGCGCATTGGAATGAGCGGGGGGAAAGCTGCCGCTTTCTCGAGGAATCTCGTGCCGGCGAACGCTTTCACAAGCCGATTGATGAGGCAGTCGTCCGCCGCTGCACGGCTCAGACCTATGGCATGATTACCCACATTGACGACGCTATCGGTCGCGTTGTTTCCACCTTGAAGGACACCGGGCTTTACGAGGAAACTGTCGTTGTCTTCATGGCTGATCATGGCGAGTATCTCGGTAGTCATAACCTGTTGAGCAAGGACGTCTGGGCCTATGAAGAACTGACGCGGGTGCCCTACATCTGGAAAGGCACGTCCGGACAGGCGAGAGACGTCAGCCAGTCGGTGGTGAGTCTGTTGGATTTCGTGCCTACCGTTCTCGACTATGCCGAAGTCGCGGCCGATGCCTTGGACACGCGGGGGGAAGGTCGCGGCCCGCGGCTGGGCTTGCCCGGCCGATCCCTTCGCCCGCAGGTTCAGGATGGTCAGGCATTGTCGCCCGAACCCGCTCTCATCGAGTATGACGAGGACTGGTGGCCCGCACCTCTCTGCCGCCAACGTGGTCTGATCGACGGAGACTTCAAACTCATTATCTACGGTGGCTATGGGGATGACGGCCTGCTGTTCAACCTCGCCGATGACCCCCATGAACTGAGCAACCTATGGCAGGTGCCTGAGTTGCAGACAACCAAACACGAACTGATGCAGAAATTGCTGCACAAACTGACCATGAGTGACCGCTTCGATACCAAGCGGATCTGTGGCGCATAATATGGAGACAAACGTATTGCGTGTGCGGATTGACAGCAGTCAGAAGTGTGAAATGGAGATCGAAGGAGTAAAAGAATAATGACCATGCGAAAGTTGTTTGTGGTGGTGTTCGGTGCTCTTCTAGCCATGTCTGTGGTGGCATGGCTATGGAAAAGCGATGATGACACGGCCGGGAAGACGCGTCTGGTATGGGTGTCGGATCCCAACCCGATGCGGATAAGCCAGATCGATACTTTCAATGCGCTGAACCCCGATCTCTCACTGAAACTGGATCCCGACAACTCGGGAACTATGAAGGTGATCGTGCAGTCTTCGGCCGGGATGGGGCCTGATCTGATTGGGCACGTTACATTCGCCCAGACCATGGGGCTTTACCTGGATGCCGGCGTGCTGATGGACCTCACCGAGGTGGCGCCCAAGTACGGGTTCAGCTATACGACGTTGCCCGAACAGGTGCAGAAGCTCTGCTATGTCAGGGCGTATGATCCAAAGACTGACACGCTGAAGCGTGCCCAGTTCGGCTACCCCGCCAACAATGCCAACAGCTTTATCATCTTCAACAAGACGGTCTTCGACGAGCACAAGGTCCCGTACCCGACCTGTGACATGAGCTGGCAGGAGTTCGTCGAGGTCGCCAAACGCATAACCGTTGAGAAGGGCGACGCGCCTGCTCTCTTCGGCTTTGACGGTAACGTCTTCAAGGAACTGCTGCAGATCTATGATACCGCCATCGTCAACAAGAGCGGCACCCGTTCGCTCGTGGCCTCCAAGGCGTTTATCCAGGCCGCCACCGAGCACCATAAACTCTACTTCCGGCATAAGGTCTGCCCCACGCGGGATGATCGTAGCAATATGACCAGCCAGGGCGGCTGGGGCGGCACGGGCGGCCCGGCGCTGATGGCACAGGGGAAGGTTGCCATGATCGGGGGCGCGCGTTGGATGCTGATAGGGCTCAGGCGCTACCAGGACTACCAGAAATCGCAGCGCGAGGCATTTCTCAAAGCCCACCCCGACAGAGCGGATGAGGCGCCGAAGGTGATGGAGTACGGTGCCTGCCTGATGCCCAAGGATATCCACGGCAAGAATGTCTCCATGACCGGGGCCCGACAGGTTGGTATCAACGCCAGGACCAAGAATCCTGAAGCGGCCTTCAGATTTATGCAGTACCTGGCTTCGGAAGCTTATGCCGACGGCATCAATGAAGGGGCCGATGCCAAGCCGGGACCGGCGAAGTATCATGAGCTGGATCGCTTCCTCTCCGAGCAGTACCCCGGCGAGGATGAGATTCATCGGATGTCGCTGGAGTCGGTCAAGTATGGCCGCATCGCCAACTCCAGCCTGCTCGTAGGCAGTACGATCATCAACCGCATCTCTGATCAGGTCCGTGAAAGACTGGAAGCACAGCCGTTGACCGACGCAGCCATCGAGAAGGTCTGTCAGCGCTATGCCGCCGAGCTGGACCAGTCCATCGCCCGGGCCGTGGAACGGGACACCATCAAGCAACGGATCTACAAGCTCCTTTTGGCCGAAGGCGCGGAGCCAATTCGAGAGGAGGAGCAATAGCCATGGCTACATTGTCTTTATGGAATGGGCGCCGGGAGAAACTCAATTTTCTTGTGGCCATGGCGTTCCTGCTGCCGAACTTTCTCGGCTTCCTGGTCTTCACCACCTTTCCGGTGCTGTTGAGTCTCTACATGAGCTTCACCAACTGGACCCTGAAGGCCGGTCGTCCGCTGGAGTGGGTGGGGCTGCGGAACTATGCGGACATCTTCAGCAGTGGGACCTTCTGGTTCTACCTCTACAACACAGTGTTCTTCATGCTGGCCATTCCGGTGGGCGTCATGGGCAGCCTGTTTCTTGCCAACGCCCTGGCGGGCAGTATGCGCATGAAGAGTTCCGGCAGGCGTTGGAAGTTGGCTGTGGCGTTTGCTGCACTCGGGACCTTCACAGTCGGGTTCCTGGTGCTGGCGGGCAAGCTTGATGCAGCGTTGCTCTGTGCCGTTGCCTATCTCGGCGGATTCTTCGGCATCCTCTGCGGCAGCGTTACCTATCGTACCATGTTCTATATCCCCAGCTTTGCTTCGGGGGTGGCCACGGTTATTCTGTGGACCGCGATCTACAAGTCCGATGGCGGCCTGGCCAACAACATCATCTCCTCGTTCCTGCCTGCCGGTGCGGCGCTGCCTACCTGGCTGAGCTCAACCGAGAACCTGCTTGGATTCCTGCCCCTGCCGGAGTTGTTCGCCAATGGTGGGTTTGGATTGGGGGCTCGTGAAGCGATCATGATCATGGGGATCTGGATGGGGATAGGGGGTAACAACATGATCCTCTACATCGCTGCCATCTCCGGCATCCCCAGTTCGCTCTACGAAGCTGCTGATATCGATGGGGCAGGGGCCATGAGCAAGTTCTGGCATATCACGGTGCCCAGCGTCGCTCCCACCACTTTCTTCATTGCCATCATGGCGGTGATCGGCGGGCTGCAGGGAGGCTTTATGCAGGCTAAGATTATGACCGGCGGTGGCCCCGCGGAGACTACGACCACGCTCGCCTATGACATCTACACCACCGGCTTTGAAGAGCTCGAATTCGGTGCGGCGTCAGCCGTCGCCTGGGTGCTCTTTGCCATTGTCTTTGTATGCACCATGATCAATTGGAAATACGGCAACAAGAAAGTCGAAAGCGCAACTTGAGGGTCATCTTTATGTCCACTGCAAACTTTACCAAATCAGCTGAATTCCGAGCCATGACCGGCGCGATGAAGTTCTTCTTCATCACGATCCTGGCCGGCCTGATGTTTATCCCATTCATCTGGATGGTCTGTACGGCCTTCAAGCCGGAGGCGGAGGCACAGCTGCCGCATTTTGTGCCGCATCTGTTCAAACCCGACAACTTTCTGATCGCCCTTGGCCTTCGGCCGGCAACGCTCGGTGGCGACATGATCAGTGTGAATCTGCTCAAATGTATCTTCAACAGTGTGTTTGTGGCCGCCTGGGTCACCACGCTGCAGGCGATCACCAGTTCCCTGGCGGCCTTCGCGTTCAGCAGGATTGAGTGGAAGGGCAGGGACAAGGTCTTTCTGCTCTATCTTGCCACCATGATGATTCCCGGTCTGGTGCTGACGATTCCCAACTACCAGATCATGGTCTCGCTGGGGTTGGTCAATACTTATGCGGGCCTGATCATACCCGGTGCCTTTTCCGCCTTTGGCACCTTTATGTTGCGTCAGTTCATGCTTGGTATTCCCCAGAGCTATGATGAAGCCGCCGAGATCGATGGTGCCAGCTGGCTGCAGATCTATCTGGATGTGATTCTTCCGCTGACCAAGCCCGGGCTGATCACCCTGGCGATCTTCACGTTCCTCGGCAACTACCGCAACCTCATGTGGCCACTGGTGATGATCAAGGATGAGAACCTTCAAACCGTTCCCATCGGCCTGCTGTCGTTCAGCAGTGGCTACGGCCCCGTCACGCAGCTGCTCATGGCGGGCACGGTGATCTGCATCATTCCTCTGATCATCCTCTTCATCGTCATGCAGAAACAGCTCATCCGTGGAATCAACCTGGGCGGTGGAGTGAAGGGGTGAGGTGGCACAGGACTAGCGACAACTGAAAAGACTAGATAGCCACCATCCGAAAAGGGGGGGTGCCCTGAAAGGGCTTGATATAGTAGCCCAGGGCAGCGCCCTGGTTATACTGGACAGTGAAGAACGTCCATTCTGCGTGCGTGGAGGCCAAATATGGAGGCTGTTGACTTGGAGTGCGGTGGCAGAGTCCGAAGCGAGCTTGCGAGTGTAGGACGTCGACACCGCTTTTGCATCGTGCTGGGGGCAAATGTGTACGCAGGGGCAAGGCGGTGTCGCCGGCTCGTGCCCCTGCACCAGAGGCTCGTTCCTCGCCACGGTGCCGGGCCAGCTCGCCTCTGCCACCGCACTCCAAGTTGGGATTCCAGAAAGATGTGAGCTATAGCGAGACGGTTCTCAGCGATTCAATCGAGAATCTGACCCTCGAAGGCAATACAATAGAGACCCATGAACAAAGATATCAACGTTACTGATTTTGGCGCCACCTGCGACGGTGTAGACGACAGTGGACCGAGTATTCGCAAGGCTTTGGAGGCAGCCGTGCGTGCCGGGCCCGGCGCTCGGCTGGTGTTCGAGCCGGGGATCTACCGCCTTGCTGAACAGGAGGAGTCATTCTACCACTTCACGTTGACCGGAGTGCGAGGGCTTACCATCGAAGGCAACGGAGCCGTGCTCCTGAACTCACCCAAGCACAGTATTCTGGACATGGACCTGTGCGAGGATATCACGGTTCGCGGTTTGGTCTTTGATCATGATCCGCTGCCTTTCACCCAGGGCGACGTGATCAGCTCTGACCCTGAATCCGGCAGTTTCGTACTCCAGATCCATGAGGGATATCGCCTTCCTCCGTCCAACGAATGGGTGCAGGAGCATTATGGCGATGATGGCGGATGGTTCTGGGGATGTCTGATGGACCCTGAACGACCCCATCGGAAGTGGGAGGTGGCGGATCACCTGCGAATCGCCGGAATCGATGTCTTCGCTGAAGAAGAGCGTCAGTTTCGAATCGAACTGATCGAAGACCACAAGCAATGGATTGCCGAGTTCAAGGTCGGTGAACGATTCACCTTTCCCCTCAGAGATAACACCCGCGAGCAGCTGACGCGCTTCGGCATCAGGAATACCCAGATAGGTTCAGTCTTCAATGTTCAGCGTTGCAGCAACTGTCTATTCGAAGATTTCACCGTCTACAGTTCCAGAGTCGCCATGTTCTTTGGGCTGGGACGCAATACGGGGCCCATCACCCTTCGCAATCATCGCCTGGTGTTCAAACCCGGCACCAACCGTCTGATCACGATCTGGAAGGACTATGTTCATGCCAAAGAGAATCGTGTGGGCCCGGTGATTGAGAACTGCGTCTTTGAAGGGCTGATGGATGACAGTATCAACCTTGGCTCCAACACAGCGATGGCTACCCAGGTTTATTCGCCCAGCGAGATGGACCTGCTCACAGACCATGAACTGCCGTTGAAGGGCAGTGCATTTCAGGTAGGTGACTCCGTGATGGTTTTTGACCCCACCTCAGGCGAGATTGTGGACACGGCCACTGTTGTTTCTGTCGAGGGGGGTAATCCTGCACGGGTCTGCTTTGACCGGCCGATACCGAATGTCATCAAAGGCTCCATCACCCCGCACAAAGACATCACGTCCACCCATCTTTATAACCTGAATGCCATAGGAGCGGGGTTTGCCGTCCGTAACTGTCACTTCGGCCTGCAACGTCGTCACGGTGTGTTGCTTCGTTGTTCCGACGGTGTTTTTGAAGACAATACCGTGGTTGAAGTGGGTGGCAGCGCCATTGCCATTAAGAATGAATTTGGCAGTTGGTATGAGGGTCCCTTCCCACAGAACGTGACCGTTCGAAACAATCAGATCCGCGATTGCCAGGGCCCCGCCATCGAGGTGTCCACCAAGAGCTGCAATGACAGTTGCAGGTTGGTCAGCGATATCAACATCTGCAACAATGAGATCAGCATCCTTGCTGATGACGGTTATGGTATTCTCATACAGAATGCCGCCAAGATTACGGTGGACAGCACCACGATAACGGCATCGGATCCGCACAGGGGTTTGAACAACAACGGCATTAAGGTAGATAACGTGACAGAACTTGAAATCAGAACAGGTAGAACAGGACCGTGACTGGAATGCAGGGCATTGCAATCATGATAAGCGTTTTCTGTGGTGAATGAATCCCGGTAAGCGGTAGCAGAGAGAGATGAGATGAAGATGTTTAGAATTGCGACTGTTATGATCTGTATT
>CAZCDU010000148.1:10169-12121 GCA_964497125.1 uncultured Victivallales bacterium
AGCAGAGAGAGATGAGATGAAGATGTTTAGAATTGCGACTGTTATGATCTGTATTGGCGTTGGCTGTGGGACTCTATCTGCGGAGGATACCATGCTCAATGCTGAAAACTTCGGAATCAGAGCTGATGGTAAGACCGATGACGGGCCGGCCATTCTGGAGATGGTCGAGGCGGCGCGGGCCCTGAATGGCGAGCCGGTACGGCTTGTTTTTCCAACGAACAGCGTGATCCATGCTGCAACGGGCGAGGATCGCTACCTCTTTGCCCTGCAGCATACTAAGAACATCACCATCGACGGCAATGGGTCAACCTTTCTGCTGGACCCCCACATTCGCATGATGGATCTGGATTATGCTGTGAACCCCGTGATCAAGAATCTGAATGTGGACTACACGGTCACCATGTTTATTGACTCGGTGATTGAAAAGGTCGATCCGAAGGGCGCCTACCTCGATGTGAGGGTATTGGAGCCCGGCGAGGAGGAGAACCTGGGCGGGCCGACCAAGGAGGACGGCGAGCAGTGGTTTGGTGGTTTTGTCTGGTGCGAGAACGGCAAGCATATGAAGGCGGCCAAACACTATGCCGTGAAGAGAGCCGAAGTTCTCGGCGAGGGTAGGGCGCGTATCTTCTTCGACGGCAAAGCCATTCCCGGCCAGATCACGGGCAGGATCAACCCGGGCACAACCCGCTTTAGCATACCGCGACCTGGCGTGGCCCAGCGTCACGGTCCCGGCCCACTCTTCAATATCCACGATACGGTGGATGGTCACTTTGCGAACATCGCGGTCTGGGGGGCGCCGTGGTTTACCTACAGCATCTATCGCTGCGAGGGCACCTGCAGGTTCATCAATGTCGACCTCGTTCCCAAACCCGGAACCAATCGACTGATGGCGGGATGCCGCGATGCCTTCCATGTCAAGGGCAACCGCGCCACGCTGATCTTTGAGGACTGTGATACCGCCGGCCTGGGTGACGATGACTACAACTTCTGCATTCTCTCATCGAAGATCCAGAAGGTCATCTCTCCCACCAAGCTTGTCATCAAGCAGAAGTTCCCGATCCAGTACAACCCGATGCGAGTGGGCGAGACCCTCATGGTGATGAACAGTGAGAACCAGATCGTCGGGTCGGCCACGATCACGGCCTACGACGAGACGCTGCATAAAGACGGCACCGAGATCATCCCCGGCGGCCGCTACTGTCCGCCGGTCACCATCACACTCAAGACGCCGATCAAGGGGCTTGCCAAGGATCTGCATGTCTGGAGCAGGGAGGCTGCCAATCCTGATACCACGATGAGGAACTGCACCGCTACCTTCAGCATCCGCATGCAGACATCCCTCACCGTCGAGAACTGCACCTTCACCTGCTACAACGTGGCCTACGGATTCTCGCCCCGCACCAAACACGTGGAAGGGCCGGGGCCGGAGTTCATGAAGATCACCGACAGCACGTTCCACGTCGGCCGTGGCTCGGGCATGGTCTTCCAGAGCGGCGGCAGAGGGCCCTTCGAGACCACGAGGGTCCAGCGCATCCATATCGAGAACAGCATCTTTCACGCGCCCATGCGCATCGACAAGGCCAAGACCATCACGCTGCTGAACAACCGCTTCTACGGCGATGTGAAGGTGGGCCGGCACGCGACCCTCGAGATGAGTGGCAATATGCGCAACGGCAAGCCGTTCTAGCTCAGATACACGAGAGAATGACGCAGTGGTGTCTTCCCGGCATTCTCAGGAAGGAGACCGGTCCGGTCGCTATCCCGGTCGTCTGGGCGTGACCAATATCGACGGGAAGATCGAAGAGAGGCGTTGGCGGGCAAGGGGCGCCAGAGGCGAATCGAGCGTCAACGAGAGCGATTCTTCAGTCAGTATCGGTGAATATTCAACGGTGGTTAATGCTCCGTTGGGGTGGTGGTTGGTCGACGACAGATACCGCCCCTCGGAGGGATGC
>CAZCDU010000149.1:0-3541 GCA_964497125.1 uncultured Victivallales bacterium
CTCATCGCACTCAAGGCAATCACCCCCATCATCTCATCGTCATATCAGTTTCACCCCCAAGATCGCGCCCCAGAGGGGTCACACGGCTATGCCTTGCATACAAGTACTCACATGCTCAATATTCAACCAGTCTTGAGCCATACCGGAATTGACAATGCAACAGTGATATTACTACGATGCACCCACGCAAGGAGTGTATTATGTCGGTTTCAAGAGAACGAGTGACAATGAAGACGATCGCCGAGGAGGCGGGCGTTACACTGACCACAGTTTCGCGCATTCTGAACCGCAAAGGCGGCAAGTACGCCGAGGGCACCAAGCAGAGAATCTTCGAGATCGCCGATCGACTCAAGTACCGACCGAATGCGCTCGTGCATGGCATGCAGTCTGGCAGGACCAACACGGCCGGCGTCATGATCCCCATCTTCGGGCAGTTCTACTGCGAAGTTATTCAGGGCATCCACCAGACATTCTCCCAGCAGGAGACCATCATGCTGCTTGGATGGGGTGACAACGTCGAGGACCCGAGCGATGACGCGAGAGAGCGCCAGGTCATTCACCAGCTGATCGACCGACGCGTTGACGGCGTTATCCTGCGACCGGGCTGCGAAGCGTTCGAACGCTCCTACTTTGAAGAGATATGGGAACGGGATATCCCTCTCATTCTCGTCGATCGAGAGATGACAAACGTCAGAACAGACTTCGTGGGCACTGACGATGAGGCCGGCGGCAGAGCCGCTGCAGAGTACCTCATCGCGCTGGGACACCGCCGGATACTCTTTACCGGCTCAAGTGAGACCGTCAGCACCTCAAGGCATAGGGAAGAGGGTTTCCGAAATGTGCTCAGCGAGACGCCGAATGCCTACGGACAGTCTCTGAATCTGCAGCAGGCAGACGGTAAGGACAGGCTCATTCAACTCATGCGGCAGGACGACGCCCCCACCGCGATCTTCTGCTACTGCGACCCTGTGGCAGGACCCGTTGTCGAAATCCTTCAGCAAGAGGGCCTTTCAGTTCCCGGAGATGTCTCGATCATCGGCTTCGGCAACCAGCCCCCCCCCGACTTTCCCATCCCGCTCACGACCTTTGACCAACACCCACAACTGATCGGCAGAACTGCGGCCGAGATGTATCTGAAGCGCATCGAAGAAGATGCGCATACCGGCATCCGCCAGCAACGCGTGACTCCCGATATTCTCATCAGGGCATCAACCGCGCCACCTGCCTGAAACGTCATGAGAGCTTGAGCCCTGCATTCCTCTCAACGTCTTTCTTGCATTCCGCGCCACATGCCTCAACATGACCGGCCATGGATGCCTACTCAGGACAGATAGCGGCACTCGCAGCAGCGCTCGGGTGGACAATCAGCGCGGTGTGTTGGACAGCAGCGGGAAAGCACGTTGGCTCGCTGGTTGTCAACACGGTCCGCCTTGTTATTGCCCTTCTGCTGTTCCTCCTCTATGGCGCCCTGTTCCGGGGAGAAGCAATTCCCTTCTCTGCACCCCTGCATGCGTGGTTCTGGCTTGGGCTGTCTGGTATTGTCGGCTACTTCCTCTGCGACCTCTTTCTGTTTCGCTCCTTTCTCATGCTCGGACCAAGGCTGGGACTGCTCATCTTCTCCATGTCTCCCATCATCGCATCGTTGTGCGGGTGGTGGTGGCTTAATGAGACGCTGGTTGCCAAAGATATGCTGGGGATCGCTACCGCCCTGACCGGGGTGACCTGGGTTGTACTCGAGTCACCACGAAAGAAGCCCCGGCAACCCGGCGACCATCATTTCTCGTGGCTGGGTGCGCTGTTCGCCACGCTGGCCATGGTGTGCCAGGGCGTCGCGGTCGTGATATCCAAAGTCGGCCTGCGAAACTTTGATTCGCCTGCAGCCGCCACGCAGATCCGCGTGATCACGGGACTTGTGTGTTTCATCATATTGATGGCCATTCTCAAGAGGCTCAAGCCCTGTGTCGATGTCTTCAAGCGCGGCAAGATCATATTGATCATGACGACTGGATCCGTTGCAGGACCCGCGGTAGGTGTTGCACTTCTCATGTTCGCCCTGGTCAGGGTCCCCGCAGGCCTGGTTATGACGTTCGTCTCCCTGACCCCTGTAATGGTAATCCCGTTCTCGATCGTGATCTTCAAAGAACACGTATCACCGCGTGCTGTCCTTGGCGCGCTCGTTGCCGTGGCCGGCCTGGCCGTTCTTCTGCATCCGTAAGGATCTGCCGCACTGCGGAGTGGTCACGGCGGCCCTGACATCAGCGGTAGGCCTGCTGCATCTCCTCGCCAATGATGCGAAGACCTTCGCGGACGGTTTCTTCAGGTTGGGAGTAGTTGATGCGAATGCAGTGATCCTGGTGTGGCCACGGCTCATCCAAACCGTAGAAGAAGTAACGCCCGGGCACGACCAGCACGCCGCGCGCCTTGAGGCGTTCGTAGAACTCACGCGAATCAATCGGCATGTCGCGACACCACAGCCAGAGGAAGAGCGCTCCCTCACAACGATGCAGCCGCCAGGGCAGGTGCTGGTCAAACGACGACGCCACAAACTCGAGTGCGCGTTTGAGGCGTGCTTCGTAGAATGGCCGTACGATCTCGCGGCTGGCTTGGAGAATGCGACGACTCTCCACCTGCGTCGCCACAAGGGCCTGCCCAATGTTGCCGCTGGCAAGGCTGATAATCGCGTTGGCGGATGACAAGGCTGCGATGATCTCCTCGGAAGCGATCACGATACCCGTGCGGACGCCGGGCAGCCCCAGCTTCGAGAGACTCAGTGTCAGAATGATGTGATCGTCCCAGTACGGTTCTGCGTCACCAAATATGATGTTCGGGAAAGGTGCCCCGTAAGCGTTGTCGATCAGGAGAGGAATACCACGCTCCTTGGTCAAGCCCGCAAGCCGCCGCACCTCGTCGTCGGTCAGTACATTGCCTGTTGGGTTGGTGGGACGCGACACGCATACGGCAGCGATGTCATCCCCTAGAACGAGGTCGTCAAAATCGACGTGGTATTTGAATTCGTGATCGCCGATCTCCGTGATGAGTGGTTTGCAGGCCACGAAGAGATCGTCACCAAGGCCTTGGTCGGCGTAGCCGATGTATTCCGGCGTCACCGGCAGCAGGATCTTTCCGGTAGAGCCATCCTCACGCTCACCCGCCAGCATGTTGAGCAACATGAAGTAGGCATTCTGGCTGCTATTGGTTACCGCCACATTCTGCGGCCCGATATTCCAGCCATACTCATCGCGAAAAAGCGTGGCAACAGCCTCAAGGAAGCGTGGGCTGCCCTGCGGAACGTCATAATGGCATAGAATCCGATCGAATCGCTCACCGTCCTGCAGGAGCGCCGTCATCTCCCGGCGCCAGATTGCCTGCATCTCGGGGATACCGGCCGGGTTCCCACCGCCTAACATCAGCATCTTCTCATGCCCCGCCATGGCCTTGCCGAGGTCATCCATCAGTTCGACAATACCGGAGTGCCCCGCCATCTTTCGCCCGAACTTCGACATGGAAATCTGCTGCATCTCAATCCGTCCTCATTCATCTC
>CAZCDU010000149.1:3641-12027 GCA_964497125.1 uncultured Victivallales bacterium
CGCCCGAACTTCGACATGGAAATCTGCTGCATCTCAATCCGTCCTCATTCATCTCTGCCTGCACCTGCAGGACACGCCAGAACACGCACCACCACGATGCGAGAAGGCAGGCTCCCATATTACAGCGCTCTCGACAATTGGATTCATCCCGTATCCGCCGAATGGATTCCGAATCCGGGATCATGACTTCCCCCGTCGACACACGCTGCGCTGCCGTGTAAGCTTCACACAACTAGCGAGGCGGAGTCCGCCATAGAAAGGAAACACCATGAGCCTTATCGGTTGGTCCAGGAAGTTTGAGGCGTATCAGCAAGTCGATATCCCTGCCCGGGTGAGACGGACGGAAGCGATATACTGGAGCGCACTGGCCGGAGCCATCGCCATCATGATCGCCGGCATCATCATAATGGGAACGTCCCGTTCTCCTTTCGGGATGTTCCTGGCGCTCGGCGGCGCCATTGACATTGCCCTGGTGAAACTGTGGGCACATATTCGGCTGGCAACGTACCAGATCATCCTGGAGCTCAGGCTGAGAGATGGAAACGCCCATTCGAACTAGCCCCCCTCCCCCGTTTCGAAGGGCCGCAGACGGCCTTTCAAGAAGAAAGCGGTGCTCGGCAAGGAGATAGAGATGAACAAACTCGGGATGACAGTTGTGGTCGGGGTGTTTATGGCTGTCCTTGGCATCGCCATCTGCGATCCCAACGCACGGCTTCTTGCAGGCGGCTTCGCACTGTCCATAGGCGTCCTGGTGCATTGGGTTAATGCCCTTCAGAAACAGGTTGACGATCTTAGTGCCGCAATGGATTTGATCGGAAGGAGCTCAACTTGAGAACGACAATCTTGCTTGTATCGCTTCTCGCCCATATCTGTGCCAGCATTGGGCAAGGTGATGTGCCCGTTGTGCGCACGCTGGACCAGGAACTGCAGGAGAAATCCAGCTTCCTGCATACGGAGTACCTGGTCTTCTTGCCGAAGGATTTATCGGACACCAAGCTGCCGTTGCTGATCTACCTTCACGGGGCTGGCGGTCGCGGGAACAACATCGCCAAGGTCAGGGGGCAGGCAATGGGCGTCTGGCACGGGACCCAGCGGTTTGTCAGCGCCCCCTGCATCCTGGTTGCACCCCAGTGCCTGGCTTCGACGAAAAAGTCTCTACACAGCACATGGGTCCCGGATGATCTCAATATCCTCCTTCAACACCTGAAGGAGACACTTCCTGTTGATTCCGACAGGGTCTATCTAACAGGTAACAGCATGGGCGGCTACGGCACTTGGGTTTGGGGCGCACATAACCCCGAGCACTTTGCGGCCATAGCTCCCGTGTCAGGGGGCACGGGCCGACGAGGCCCGAAGGACGTTACCCCTGATATCGCGATATGGGCTCAGAACCTGGCGAAAGTGCCCGTTTACGCCTTTGCCGGTGCGAAGGACAAAGTGGTGCCGTCTGACCGGTCGGAGAGCTTGGTCGCCGCTATACGAGCGGCAGAGGGTAAGCAAGCGACGCTTAAGATATACCCAGATGAGGGACATGGCGCCAGGCGGGTCGTCTACTCGACAGCAGAGCTCTATGACTGGATGTTCTCAAAGGCCAGAAACCCGGCTGATCCAACGATGCTAACAAGGGAGACCGAACAATGACCTTCACCCGCTTGAGGAAAGGAGCGGCCCCTCATTGTTCGGCTCTGTCAGCTCTACTCGCGGGTACTACTATAAGGAACCGAAGCAAAGGAGAGCACATGGCAGAGATGACTCCAGGCAAACCGTCAACCTGGCCAAGGGGCTGAGGGACGATGAAGAACGAAGGTATAGGCAGTAGAGTGTTCAGGGTGATCTTCTCCCTGCTGTTCATGGCAATTGGCGTGTGGGTCATCTCGATGGCCATACAAGGGGAAACCCCAGCCGAGCCGTTGGACAAACCGGGCGACCAGATCATCATGGGCATATTTGGGGCTATGTTCTGCGCGATTAGCTTCATGGGTGTTGTCCACGCGTTGTTGTCAGGCCATTCCAAAGGGCCGGCAATCGTGGCCGGCCTTGCCACGGTCGTTCTCGTACTGTTCGGACTCTGTTTTCTCTCTGTTGCGATTCTTCAGCCCGGCGAGATTGTCAGCACGAGTTCGGTAAACGGGATAGAGGTATCCCGATCCAAGGGAGGATGGAGCGGAGCCGTAGCCTTCTCAATCGTCGGCATCCTACCACTTATTCTCTCTCGAAAGATCTATCGAGGATACAAAGAGACGCTCGAAAAGGAAAGGAAAGAGACTGTGAGATCCACACTGCTATGCTTACTTGCACTTGCTCTACTCTCAGGCTGCGCGACCACCCTACCCCAGACATCCGGCCCTCTAATCGGGCGTGAGTTCGTATTCACAACCAAAGAGCCTGCCCCCGCTGACATGGATGCCTTCACGTTCTTCTGGAACTTCCCGCAATTAGAACGTTTCGACACTCAGGTTGTGAGAATCATCGTACTTCCCGATGGGACAGAACAGATCGTGGATCCTGATGCAACAGGGCCAACAGGTCAGTATGGCTACGTTCGGTCCGACAACAGTCCGAACGATGAGACACTCGACCCGGCACAATTCAGAAACACACACATCACAACAATCTTCCGTTCGACAGACGGCAGGATGAGGATGCCAAGAGACGCGGGGAGTTACGCGTTCTATACGAAGGACAAAGACGGCAAAATCAACTGGCGGCACCCATCCTCAGAGATGGAGTCAGACGTGACAGTCAAGTAGGAGTATGCCGAATATCCGCCTCGAGCCTAGGCCATTTCACGAGTACGTGAAATCGCAGGAATAACGTTCGAAAGCACGAGTATGAAATGGGCAAACAATCACAACTCATAGCCCGCGACGCGGATCCCGACGCGCAGGCATTCCTCTTGATGTGCGCCAAAGGCGTGGCATCAGCAGACGGAGGTATTATTCCGGAAGAAGAAGAATGGCTCATTGACCAGTTTGGTGAAGACGCTTTGCAGGGACTGGCTGACGAGGATATCCCGTTGGTGCGAAACGAGCTCCTTGATGCCTGTGAGCGACTTGGCGACCAACTAACCAATGAGCAACGAGACCATATCTATCCTCAGCTGCGTCTCTGGTTACTATCACTGGCGCGAGTCGACAGCATATTCGCCGTAACCGAGCGCGCTGTAATCAACCTGCTTCTGCGCCGTCTTGATGTCCCGCTTGCCCCAAAGATCGAGGCCAGTCGTGAACTGGCCAGAATGTTGGCGCCGTATCGGCGCCGAGCGTGGTTCAGCCAAAGCCCACTACTCAACGGCATACATGCCCTCTTGCTGCTGGCAGCCCTGTTCGGGATCCTCGCATGGGCATTCCGACCGAAGGAGCCGGAAGCACCAACAGTATACCAGTACCTCGAACCACCCCTGGAGGAAGTGGAGAAGTCTCTACGAGCAACAATTGGAAGAAAGACATACAGGGATGTCGCAGTCTACCGAGAGGTTCCAGTTTCGATTCCCGCTGAAATCCTCCAGGCCGCGATTGCGCGCAGCCCATCCTCGCTGGATCTGACCGTTGTCGATTTGCCTTGGACTGTTCCCGACTCTGAACTCACCTACATTTGCACAGCAACTTCGGTGCGCAGCAACGAGAAGCGTTGTGCTATCCTTCGACTCCACAAAGTGCCCGATACCCCTGCATGGTTCGGCACTGTAGACTTTGGTGTAGGAAGGCCCGGCCGAATCGTCTTCGTCAGGACATCGTGGATTCCATTACCACCGGTTTCTGAGCCCTGAATTTTGACCATAGCTTTAGCGCGGCAAACCGCCGCTTCGCTCTGGTTTCAGCAGCGGCAGCGGCCACATTGGACAGGAGAGAGTAATGATGAACCCTATCTCAATAGGTATACTGATCGGCGTGATGCTTGTCTTCGGGTGCGCAACACGGCAGGATACTGCGGCGAGGTTGACCGAGGCCGAACTCAACGTTCTGGAGAACTATCATGAATCTCCAGAAACACTCGAGCAGGCAGCACGTATCTGCCTTAAGCATCGCCTCACCAAGTCGGAGGTAGTTCGATTCATGGGAAAAGCAATGCGAACCGAGGTCGAGGACAAAACGGTGAAGTACTTCTGGATGCCCAGCCAGATTCTGACATTCAGCTTTGACGAGAGAGAGGTCATTGTGAATGCAGACATGGGGTTCAAACAAGTCACGCGGGATGACACGGAATGAGAGCCCGATATGCCGTCGCACCATTCCGCTTGAAGCCGCTCCGAACGCGGCGCCAAGAGGCCGGTGAACGGGGGCGTTGTGCGTCCCATTTTGGAGCTGAGGGCAAACGTTGGGAATCGAAAGGAACGATATGCAAAGAACAACAGGATGGCTTGCCGCATTCGTGACACTTTTCATTGGATTCGGAACCGCTGCATTCGGGGCTGCTGAGAGCAGCGAGAAGCAGCACACGACGGTAAAGGAAGCTCATTACAGTGAATTCGCGCACGAGGGCTTCTATGTGAAGGACTACTTCGTCTTCCGCAACCCGGACGATGGAGTCTATCACCTCCTCTACAATATAGGGAAGGCCGGCCCGAGACAGATGTGGCGACAGCCCTTCAACGAAAAGCAGTTCGGCCACGCTAGCTCAAAAGATCTGAAGAAGTGGAAGATCCACGACTATGTCATGCCTGTTGTTCCCGGCAGTTGGGAATCCGAGGTCGTCTCCGCACCTTACGTGGTGAAGGTTAACGACCGATTCTACATGGTCTATAGTGGGTTTGACCACAAGGCGAACCAACGCATGGGCCTGGCCGTCAGCGAGGACCTGTTCAATTGGACCCGCGTCTCGGAAGACGCCGTGGCGGTGGGGCCGTCATGGACGGCCTGGAGGGAAAGCGGCTGGGCGGATTACCGCGATCCCGCGCTGCTCGAATGGAAAGGGCAATGGCTCGCATTCAATACCATCAGAGACCCCAAGGGCGTGGGCGGTCTCGCCATTTCGCTCTCCAAGGACTTGATCAACTGGGAACACCTGCCCCGTGAGAAGTCGATCTTGACCACCTGGAAAGCTCCGGAGAGCCCCGTCGCCTTTAAGCGTGGCGACAAAGTGTACCTCATCGCGTCCAGCGGTAATGGACGTCAGATGTGGATGACCGACGACCCGCTCTCGGGCCAATGGGAGACCATCCCCTTCGCCTTCCCAAGCGACGGTCTCTGGTCCGGGTGGGAGTATATCGTCTCTCCCGAGGGCAAGGAGATCCTGAGTGCCTTTCTGTGGAAGAAAAACGGGAACTTCATTCGCTTCTGGGAAGTGGAGTGGAATGGACACATTCCCCAGTTGGTGACAGAACAGGAGCAACAAACATCCCGCACAAAGCCATCGACGGCGACTGAGTGATCCGCGCGCTTTCGGCGCACGGCCTCCTCAGCGCGTCATGGCGTCGTTCGGCAAGAGGAGAGATGCTATTATGAATTCAGTGCAGCACATAGCCTTCAACTGTAGAGACATCAGGCGTCAGGAGCAGTTGTTTACCACGCACTTTGGTTTCCGGCGCGCACGTGTCTTCAACGCCGGCACGCCCGATGAATTCATCATGCTCCGCCTTGGCTCCACATGTGTGGAGCTTTTCCCGGCATCCGATTCTGGCGTCGCCGGAGAGCAATCCGTGGGATTCAAGCATCTTGCCTTGGAAGTACCGGATCTTGAGCTAGCCATCGCCAATCTACATGCCGACGGAATCGAGACTGACCCAATCGTTGACTGCGCATCCGTTGTTCCAGGACTTCGCGTGTGCTTCTTCACAGATCCCGAAGGCAATCGAATTGAGTTAATGCAGGGATACCAAGATCAGATCCTGGAATAGTCACTAAGGATATGGAAGAGACATGAACCGCAAGCCTAACATTATCGTGGTCCTCGCGGATGACCTGGGATGGTCAGAGTTGGAGAGCTATGGCAACACATTCAACGAGACACCTTGCCTGAATCGGTTGGCCGAAGAGGGAATGCGATTCACACACGCCTACGCATCCGCTCCTGTCTGTTCGCCCTATCGCGCCAGCCTCATGACAGGTCAGTACCCAGCCCGCGTCGGAATCACGGACTACCTCAGACCTGACGATGTTCATGTTCTCGATCCGAAACACATCACAATCGCCAAGATGCTGCGGCGCAACGGGTACATGACCGGCCTGATCGGCAAGTGGCATCTCAGCGGATATCACCATCATGGCGTGAAAGAGATCTCCCCTTGCGAACACGGTTTTGAAGAAACACTCCTCTCGGAGAATCGCGGCATATCGGGGGGCAGCTATAAATACCCCTACCACTGGAATAGGGAGGTCGAGCAGCGGTTGCCGGGAGAAGAATATCTGCTCGACAGGCAGCACGTGGAGGCTCTGGACTTCATAGACCGTCATAAGCACCGCCCATTCTTTCTATTCCTCAGCCACTATGCGGTGCACACAAGAATGCTGGGACACGATGACATTGTCGCGAAATACGAGGCCAAGCCGGGCGGAGGGAAAGGGCAAGAGGCCGTGCGCAATAACCCCCATCTTGCGGCTCAGCTCGAGGTGATGGACCAAGGCATTGGTATGATTTCCGACAAACTCGAAGAACTGGGCCTGGCGGATGACACGATTCTGATCTTCACCAGTGATAATGGTGGCGAAACCAGGGTCACGACCAACGCGCCTCTACGCGGCGGAAAGAGCGAACTCTACGAGGGAGGCATCAGGGAGCCGTTCATCATCCGGTGGCCGGGACGCATCCCCGCAGCCAATGTTTGCGATCATCCCATTGCCACTGTCGATCTCTATCCCACCTTCCTTGAGCTGGCAGGCATCAAGCCGGATCCAAAACAACATCTTGACGGGGTCTCGCTAGCGCCCCTGCTTTGCGGTGACACCGACCAGCTTCAGAGCAGGTCACACTACTGGTACTATCCTCTGCCTGAGAAACACTTTCTGGGCGGGCGCTCCTCTGACGTCGTCCGAAAGGGAGACCACAAGCTGATTGAATTCTTCGACGATCAGACCGTGGAGCTCTATGACGTTGTCAACGATGTGGGAGAGGAGAATGATCTATCGTCAACCATGCCGGAAAAGGTCGCTGAACTGCAGCGTGAGCTTGCCGAATGGCGGGCGGATGTTGGTGTGGTCGCACCGCCGCCCTATGCAACAACCACGGAGCAAACCCCTGCAGGCGACGGCAAATAGCCGCGCCTGAGGAATGACGTTGGGTCTGATAATAATGAAGAAGACAACATGGTTCTGCGCGATCTATCTGGGGCTGCTTGCAGCCACATTGATCCTCTTTGCATTTCTCCGTTTCCCGGGAGCGTTCCTGATTGCCTATTCAGCACCTGTTCATTTCCTTTGCCTGACAGGCTTGGTCATTGCTCTCCTCCGAGAGAAGAACACCGTGAGACCTCCGGTGTTCCCGGTGATCACCGGTATCCTCATGTTGCTGGCTCTCCTCTTCTCTGCGTGGATGTGGTACGCCCTCACCCGCTATTTCGCATATGGCTGACAGGAAAGGATGACGACATGAAGAAATGGGGACTTGCCGTGACCGGGCTATACTTTGTCGCGTTAATCGCGCTTAGTCTCCCTGTAACTCTCGCAGCTTTTGGACCAGAGGAGAGCTATGGCGAAATGTTTGGCATCTACCGTTCTTGGGCCTATTGGATATGGATCCTTGTCATGATTTCTGGCGAACTGTTGCTTTTGCTCGTCCCGATTCGCTATGCCGAACGAAGGCCGAAGAGCCGTCGTCCCCTTCTTGTCCCGATCATAACATCCAGTCTGTTTCTGGGCGTGCTGGGGTTCCTCCTTCTCGGTTCGATCATGTTGGCAATCTGGGGCGACGATGGCCCACCTTTTCTGTCCGGCACTGCAGAATCCACGGCCCTTACAGGCGTCTGTGCTGTCATCCTGCTACTCTGGATGACATGGGGTATCCTCTTCTATCGTCGGACTCTAACAGACTCTCCCGACGCACTGATTAGGCGTGCCTCTTCATGGTTGCTGAAGGGGAGTATTCTGGAACTGCTTGTAGCGGTATCCTGCCATGTTGTGGTGAGAAGAAGAGATGACTGCTGTGCCCCACTTGGTACGTTTCTTGGAATAGCAGCAGGCCTGTCCGTCATGCTTCTGTCATTTGGTCCTGGCACACTCTTTCTCTTTGTAGATCGATACAGAAAACTGCAACCAAAAGAAGAACCAACAAAGAAACCCACCTTACCATCTGAAGGCGCGCCTTCTGATGAAAGGTGATTTGGGCGGTGGCCTGAGAGAGAAAAGAGACATTGACACAAGGAGGCATGTGGACGATTATAGCTATAGAGATCCACACAACTCAACAGGGGATACAATGAGAACGGTACAGATGACACTTGACGAGAGCTTGG
>CAZCDU010000150.1:0-11987 GCA_964497125.1 uncultured Victivallales bacterium
GACCATACGTTCATCTACACGGGCCCCGTACGCAAGATTAGAGAGTTGGTCACGGGCGAGAAGTGCAGAATGAAATGCCGCAGTAAGAAATGGGAGCGTTCCATGCCGTGGGTCGCTATCCTCAGTGGTCTAACCACAGAACACAGAGGAGCGGCACGACATGGAACAGAGCAAGAGTATCGGGCAGGGACGTAAAGGCAAGCACTTGACGAAGGCTGAGAGAGTGGTGATTGAGCGGATGCTGGGGGCCGGGTACCCGGTCCCCAGCATCGCGGCGACCTTGGAACGGCATCGACGCACAATTGAGCGGGAAATTGCACGCGGGAGTGTGGAGCATAGGGACACAGAGTGGCGAGTGAAGATCGTCTACAACGCTGACCGCGGCCAAGACGTCCATGATCAGAATGCTACAGCGAAAGGTCCGCAATTGAAGCTTGGGGCAAATCGAAAGCTGGTCGAGTTTGTCAGCGAACACATTGGCGAGGGGCGCGAATCGCCTGCCGTGGTGGCATTCAAAATGAAGGAAGCGGGCATTGAGGGCGCGGTATGCACTAACACCCTCTATCGCTACATTGAACTCGGACTAATCGAGGGGGTCACCAACGAGTCCTTATGGGAAAAGCGCAAACGCTCCGGACGTGCTCGGCGGGTGATCTGCCGAGCTCCCAAAACCCCCACCAGGCGAAAGAGTATTGAACAGCGCCCCGTGCAGGTCGACTCACGAGAAGAGTTCGGGCATTGGGAAATCGACCTTGTAGTCGGGGCCTCAGGATCGAAAGCCGCACTGATGACACTGGTCGAGCGCAAGACACGCGACTTGATCATGCGTAAACTCAAGGATAAGACGCATGCCTCAGTGAGACGTGCGATAAATGGTATCGAGCGCGAATACGGAGCCGCAGCATTCAGGGAGACATTCAAGTCCATCACCGCTGACAATGGGAGCGAGTTCCTCGACGTCGACGGCATGCAGAACTCGGTGTTCGGTAAGATGAAACGTACCTGCCTGTTTTATGCCCATCCATACGCCTCGTGGGAACGTGGCACGAATGAAAACACCAACCGCATCATTCGCCGATTCATCCCAAACGGATGTCGGATTGAAGCCTTCAGTCGCACAGAGATCCGCTACATCGAAACGTGGATCAACAACTACCCACGCAAAATCATCGGTTTCAAATCACCACACCAGTACTTCACCAACGAAACCGAGAAAATGGCAGCTTGAAAGAATTTCAGACCACTATATGCGGCATTTAACTTTGCAACCTACCCTCGGAGACATCCTTTACTACGACTCGGTCCGCATCAACCTGGGCCTGTTTCAGCACGATATCGACGTGCTCTGGGATCTTGCTCCGCATGATCTGTCCATCATGCACGATGTCGTGCCTCACAAACCCATTGCCGTTTCAGCAACGGGTATGAGCCACTTCCCGGGTGAGCCGGAGAATACGGCCTACATGACGATTTTCTTCGATGGCAATTGCATTGGTCACATTCACGCCAACTGGATGTCACCTGTTAAGCTCAGGCATACGCTGGTAGGCGGAAGTAAGCAAATGGTCGTCTACAACGATCTTGAGCCTACGGAGAAGGTTAAGGTCTACAACAAGGGCGTGTCCATCAATCGCAATCGTGAAAGCGTCCATGAAATGCTGGTGAGCTACCGCTCCGGGGATGTGCATATCCCGCAGGTTGAGCAGACCGAAGCCCTGGCCGTAGAGGTTAGGCACTTTGCAGACTGCATTGAGAATCAGAAGGTCCCGCAGTCTGATGGTGCGGCGGGGCTGGATGTTGTCCGTATCCTTGAGGCGGCGACAGAGTCGATGTCGAAGCAGGGGCGTCCGGTCGAGCTATCGTAGACCGTTCGACTTACGTGCGCTTCAATACCAGGGCCGTTCGGCAGGGCAGGTATAGCCTCAGCATATACCGGAGTAGGTTTCCGTCTGAGACGGGTTCAGGCTTGAATGTCTGGCCTGGTGCAACACGTCCATGCCCTCCGAATCGCTCTTCATCGGAGTCCATCACCAGTCTATATGTCCCTGGAATGACTTCGATTCCATAATCTGTGAACGACTTCTCCGGGTGGAGGTTGACGAAGAAGTAGACACTGTTGCGCTCAAAGGCCAGGATCTTGTCCCCGTCATCTGCGTACAGGAAGCGAACAGCGTGGCCGTGCGGAATGCAACGTTCCGTAATCAGCGTAAGCATCGCGGCGTCGAAGTCCGCAAGGTAGTGATATCGCAGGTCGTGGTTGTCTCGTAGGCTCCACTGCCGACGTGCGTAGTGATAGGACCATCCATTTCCTTCGCGAGGGAAATCAATCCACTCAGGGTGGCCAAACTCATTGCCCATGAAGTTGAGATAGCCACCGCCTGCCGTCGCCGCCGTCACAAGCCTAAGGAGTTTGTGGAGCGCCATACCCCGATCGATAACAAGATCCTCGGCTGTCTTTGTCATGCTGCTATACATGGCAGCATCTACGAGTTCGAACATCATCGTCTTGTCGCCAACAATCGCCTGGTCATGGCTTTCGACATAGCTGACGGTTTGCTCTTCGGGACGGTGATCGGTGAGCTGATGCCAGATGTGCTGCATACTCCAGTCTTGGTCCTGGACTTCTCTGACCAGCTTGAACCACGTATCCGGCAACCCCATAGCAAGCCGGTAATCAAAGCCACAGCCGCCTTCTATCACAAGAGCGCAGAGGCCAGGCATGCCGCTGACATCCTCAGCGATGGTGATTGCGGATGGTGTGACCTGATGAATAAGTTTATTGGCCAGCGTCAGGTAGGCGAGTGCATCGTCGTCAACGGTGTTGCCGAAATAGGCGTCGTATGAGCCGAAGGCCGTGCCGAGACCACGGTGGTGATACATCATGCTTGTGACGCCATCGAAGCGAAAGCCGTCGATGTTGTACTCATCAAGCCAGAAGCGACAGTTCGACAACAGAAAATGCAGAACCTGAGGCTTTCCGTAGTCGAAACAGCGCGAACCCCAGGCCTCGTGCCTTCCTCGCGCCCCTTCATGGAAGTATAGGTAGGGCGTGCCGTCGAAACATGCGAGGCCCTCGAGCTCGTTGGCAACGGAGTGTGAATGTACCAGGTCCACAATGACCGCTATGTCCAATCGGTGCGCCTCATCAATGAGAGCCTTGAGCTCTTCGGGGGTTCCGAACCGGGAGGATGCGGCGAAGAAGTTTGCCACATGATATCCGAAGGATCCGTAGTAGGGATGCTCCTGAATGGCCATGAGCTGGATCGTGTTGTACCCGCCGGCATGAATCCGGGGCAAGACATTCTGCCGAAACTCATCATAGGTCCCGACACGGCCTTCTTCCTGGGACATGCCCACGTGGCTCTCGTAGATAAGGGGCATTCGAGAGCCGGCATCGGGAGAGCCATGTTGCCAGGCAAAGGGTTTCGGTGGTTGCCAGACTTGGGCGGAGAAGACCTTGGTGTGGTGGTCCTGGACAACACGCCTTGCATAGGCAGGAATGCGTTCCCCACCACCTCCGGGCCATGAGAGTTGTAGCTTGAAAAGCTGTTCGTGTTTCAATGCGTGCCCGGGGATTCTGAGTTCCCAGTCCCCGGTGTCATTCAGGCGCTGCAGTGCGAACGCGTCTTCTACACCCCAGTTTGAGCAGTCCCCTACGAGATGAATGGCGGTTGCGTTCGGGGCCCATTCCCGAAACACCCAGCCGTCAGGCGTCTGGTGTAGCCCGTAGTATTCATGGGCAGATGCGAAATCGGATAGGGAGGTCTTCCCCTCCGTAAGTTCATATTCCACCTGGCGGGCGTATCCCGCACGATGAGACACCGTACTACTGAAAGGCGTAAGATACGGATCACGATCAACAAAAGTCGGTTGTGACGCGGGCTCACTCATGGTGTCTCTCCCGTTTCTTTCCTGTCTACGCCCGCCGGATGAGGTACGCCGGCGAGCACGTTGCGGATTACCTCGATCTCATTCTCGACATCCTGAATAAGAACATGCTGTTTGCCGTTCCACCGGTCTATGGTGGGTTCCAAGCTGCTTGCTGCCAACGCCTTCTTCATGCTGGGGCCCCAAGCGTGCTGATCGAGCGTGCCAAGAAGGGTGTTTCGCTTGGAAATGGCGTCACGTAGTTCCGGTAGCAATTTCTCCTTTAGCCGAAGGTCCGCGTTTGATCGCATTGGCGCCTGCAGTTGCTGGATGAGTCCATACTCCGCGGCGAACGCCTCAGCAACAATCAAGGGTTCACTAACAGCAGCGATGCGCCTGAGAATGGCCTGGTTTCCCATCGCCAGTTCCTTGGCATCCTCGATGAACTCGTTCATCTCCCGGCGAACGGATGGGGGATAGCGTTGCGCTTGCTCTTCGATCTGGTACAGACCGTCAAACCACTTGCCGCGAGGCGCGGATTGCCACACCTTCTGGAGTAGATCAAAGTAGGCGTCCATCGCATCTGCTGCGAGACCATAGGCCGTGTCACAGAATTGCCGTTGAAGTGCCTTCGGGTCGCGCGTTGGATCCTCCAGTAGCTTCTTGACGATCCAGGGAAGTGGCCCATCGATCCACTCGACCCATGAATCCTCGATATAGAACCTATTCACTCCAAGACCTGTTGCATATCTCATGCTCCCTGCCAATTCATCCCGGCAGTAGCGCGGAAAAATCCACGAGGCCAGCCCGGCATAGGTATAGAGCCCGACATCCGAACACACCTCCGTCCAGCGTCGCAGCCGGTTCCGATCACGCTGACGCTCCGCGGGGTCAAAGTGCGCCGCCACGTCTTGGCAAACGTATACGGTTACGTTACTCGCGAGAGGGAAATCCGGGGGCTCTACCACATTTGAATAGGCGATGGCACCAATGCGCTTCTCCGGGTGCGTCTCATACACCTTCGACGCTACATCATTCACAAACGACCAGTATGGTTGGCTCCACCAACGTTGCGAAGCCGGAAGGGCTTGTTGATCGGGAGGGCAGAGCGCTCTGCATTCCCCACACTCGCACCAATCCTGGCCATCATTGATTCCAAGGGCGAACATGTGTCTGTACGGATCGGCATCGAATGCTTTTCGAGCCGCAGCGACGGCACGCTCAACGAGACCCGCTGAGGCCAGGCAAGGCTGCCATGTCGGTGGTTGCGTTGTCTTGCGCTCACCAGCAAGCTGTGGTTGGTATTCAGAAGCGTCATAGATGCGAAGCAGATTGTGAGAGAAGTGGGGTCGTCGGTATTCTCGGGGACTAATCCCAAAAGCCGCGCGGATGCCTGGCGAAGGGGCAACCTGGTCTCTAAAGGAATGCCGGGTGTATACGAGATCGAACCAATCGTAGATCTCACAATAAGGTAGCCCTTCCGAGCCATGTAGCCAGCGTCCTGTTGACTTCCGGCGTAGTCCTACGATTAGCTGATTGGCTTGATTGACGCGTTTCGTGGGTAGAGATACTTTGATTGGGAAGAGGGCTCCGGGTGCTGGGTTCCCGCTTCCAAAACTCAGACCGCAAACCTTTGAGAAATCAAGTGCTCGTGAGAAGAGTGTCTTCTTCTTCGTGTCTCGAAAAAGAATGACGACCTGAAGATCGGATGGCACGGGAGAACGAAAACGCCAGAATGTCTCCAGTTCAGTTGGATCGACTGACAGTCCAGTTAGTTCACAGCGTCCTCCCATGAACTGCATTCCAATGAAATAGTCGGGGGAAATGGTTGTCCAGCGGCGGAGAACGTCATGACGCTGTACAGGCTCTAGCCCCAGTTGTGGAATATGTTCGACTATGGTGGCGTGGATATCGGGGTCCGCGGGTTGCTCCTCCAGGAGTTCAAATAGGGCAGTTCCTGCCTCGGAGAAGAGACCTCTGTCTATAGATCTTCCTGCATCATACAGCGTCAGTCTGTGGGCATAGACTTGTGATGTGGCAAAGTCCTTGAGTTCCTCAAGCATGGGGGCTGAGTCGGAGAATAGCGCCAGTGGGCTGGCGATGGCTGCGCATTGCGACCTGTTCACTCCGTGCTGTCCTGCAAGCTGAAGGTATTCACGCATGTGACCCGGATCCAACCCGCGTTCATTCCATATCCTCTCAAGTGCAAGAAGGTGAGTGCGAGTGCCTCTCGCAGATGCGTTCTCCGTGTTTGCGAGCTTGCGGGTCGCGTAGTACTGAAGGGCAGCATCGCGGCCCGGACGGTGGGCTGTGTAGGAAGAGAAAGCCCTTGTGCGTAGAAGCCATCTGCATTCCTCGAGAAATGCAAGTCGTGCGTAATAGTCCCGCTGAGCCTGTTGGCGTTTCTTCCGGAAGCGTACGCGATGGGTGGCGGATTCTGTGCCGGCTGTTGCGAGAGCCTTTAGTGCCGATAGGGCTATAGGACCATTCCCCGCCCGGTTGTAGTGTTGATAGATTTTCCACATCACATCGAGCGGGAGATCTCCAGATGATAAGACGGCGCTTGGTTCTATGCCTACCGTTTTCCAAGCGATGAGGACGGTGGATATTCGGGATGCGCTTAGCGACATGATGTGTTGGCCGAGATCGAGGAGCCGTTTTTCCAGCTCCAACTGTTGTGGCTGATTGCGCTTGGTATATGGGCTGCAGTAGGCTCGGAAAGCGCCTCTGAACAGCTTCTGGCATACGGATTCGTCATTGGGTGCGAGTTGCCGTGCTTTGTCAAGTTGCCGGAGTAGCGCGCGAATTCTGGACTCATAGGTTTCCCGGTCATGCGATAGCTGGGTGAGCCCTCCGAGTGTTCTGGCCAGGTGGGCATTTGCATCCACGTCTGCCGGGGCAAGACGCACAGCTTGATCCAAGTGTTCCTTCGTACGTGCCAGCACATCTGCTTCTTCATGGCGTAATGCCAGCGTGATATGGTGGTCCGCTATGGCTTTCGTAAGGCCAGGGGTTCTGGCGACAAGCTGCTTGGCGAGATGTGATCGCCTGCGACGATGTTCGTTAAGTTCAGCTTCGGCAAGCGCCACATGTACGCGTGGATTTGAAGGGAATATTGTGGCTGCTTTCTTGAGACGGCGACGCGCTTGCTCCGGGTTCGGGGCCTTGACCCGCAGCCAGAAGTAGATGCTTTGGGAGCGCTCCAGGGGAGGCGAGCTTGTTTCCATGAGAAAGGAGCTGAGCGCGTGCTGGGTCTGGAGAATGAGAAGAGGCGTGAGCGCTGCAGAGCACACACCGAGGATGAGTATCTTCGGCTTAAGGGACCTTGATTCTGGTCTCATGTGGCCTGTAGTGCGATCATGACTTGTGTGGCGACGGTGCGTGGATTTGCCAGGTCGGCTTATTGCTGCACCAAGAAGCGCGGCGAATAGGATGGTGATGGCAGGACGAGAGCTGATGTTGAAGTCTACCGCAGCGTGGATAAGACCAGCTATGACGGCAAGGAAGGCGCATCTTTGGAGCCAGATGGATCTGCCGTGAGGTTCTTTCAGGAGGTGCTTTCCGGCCTTGGTAAGCAGAAGTACGATGATCAAGAAGAGGATGCACGCTCCCGGAACACCCAGTTCGGCCAGCAGCTCAAGATAGTCATTATGAGCGTGTCGAACGCGGCTGAGATTGAATCCTTGCGGCTGATATTCCGGGTAGCGGGCGGCGAAACTACCCAAACCAATGCCAAGGGGAGTGTTGGCTATCATGCGGACGGTACCTTGCCATATCTCGGTGCGCGGGAGGGATGCGTCGGCAGCATCACTGAGTTTACTATAGCGACGGCCTGCGACCGCATAGGCGCCGCCGATTCCCAGTGCTGCAACAGCCAATAGAAGACAGAGAAATAGGAGGGACATTCGGCGGAGGCTGCTTGCCGATTCGCGCGCCGCATAAAGCCATATGAAGGTTGCTAACAGAGCAATGGCTCCGGCAACACCCGCCCCGCGTGATCCGGAGAGGATAAGTGCGAGCATCATGAGCACAAGGGCAGTCAGGATCGCCAGTCCGAAGAAGACCTGATAATCCCCTCGGGATGACGAATGCAATAGCCGTCCACCTCGTTCTTTCACATGCTTGAAGATGCGGGGAAGAACCGCTGCAGCCAGCCCAAGGGTTGCCACAAACGCCAAGACAATGAATCCGCCAAACGAATTTCCGCTTGAAAAGGTCCCAGCTGCGCGGCCGCCGCTCACGAATACACTGTATCGCCCCAGTTCCATATTCAGGCCAAGAAGTCCGATGGCGGCCTGTAGCGTGCCGACAATCCCAATCCCCACAAAGAGAGTGGATATGGCTCGGTGGCTGGAGCAGAGCTTCCTGGCGGTCCAGATCGTAGCGCCGACCGCAAACCACCAGGAAAGGGCCAGTTTGAGAGCAGTACGGGCTGCCGGCTGTCTCAAGACGTAGAAGTAGTGGAATCCCAGCCAGACCCCGAGCAGAGCGAGGAGAGCTGGAATAGCAAGTGCCCGTGGTCTCGTGGGAGGAGTGAGAGTCGGTGTGGCGGCGGCCATCAGCAGGGCGATAGCAAGAGCACCTGCTATAACCAATGCCTGCGCCCAGGGAGCAACCGACCCGTATGGCAGCATTGCCAGGCCAATTAAGCCTGCCAAGACTGCCGCAAGAGTGGCCGTCTGGATGCGTCGGTTCATCCTGATGTGAGACCTCACTGTTTGCTGTCTTGCGAGAGACCGAATTCCAACGAACCCAGCGGCTTTCTCTTCACGCTGCTGAATCCGTTAGGATTCAGATCGCACGGGTCACGCTTCACACCTGAACGACGTGTTGGCCATGGCTGGAAGAGCGACGGCCGGTTCGAGTTCGATCGGGATTTACGCTTCAGCGTCGTCTTCCTGGCGGTAGTACTTTCCATACTTGGAGCGACCACCATAGTAGTAGCCCCCATAACCGTAGTAGTAACCGCCGCGAGGAGTGTCGACGTTGTTCATCACGACGCCTAGAAGGTGGGCATCGGCCTCAGCAAGCCGGGTGGCAAACTGTTCGGCCGCAGCCTTTGGCGTGACGAAGCTTCTGATGACGAGGATGAGACCATCGGTGTGTTTTGCGAGGACAAGGGAGTCAACAAGAGAGAAGCCGGGAGGAGAATCGATCACGACGAAGTCATAATCGTTGTTCACTGTCTCAACCAGATTCTCGAACGCCTTGCCCTCCAGAAGCTCCGCTGGATTACGCGGGATCGGGCCACAGGGGAGGAAGTCCATGTTCTCAACGGGGGTTTGGGTCACGAGGTCCTCCAGCCTCCTGTGTTCTTTACCGGAAAGCAGTCCGCTCAAACCGTGCTGGTTATCGGCGCCGAAAACGCGGTGCAGACGCGGCTTCCTCATGTCGGCATCAATCAGAAGCGTACGCTTGCTGGCCTGAGCCTGTGTGATTGCCAAATTGATCGCGGCTAATGATTTGCCTTCGGAGGGTAGCGCGCTGGAGACAACCACACTTTTGATGTTCTCGCCCGGCAGGGAGAATGCCAGTGCTGCTCGCAGTGCCCGGAACGCTTCTGCCGTGTGACTGCGAGGATTGTCGAGGACAACAAGGTCAGATTCCCCGGATCCTTTTCCCTTGTCCCGAATGTTCGGAATGCCAGCCAGCACTTTGCTGTTGAGTACGCGGCGCACATCAACTTCGCCCTTTACAGTCGTGTCCATATAGTCCAGGAAGAAGCAGAGCCCAACGGCAAGTCCTCCGGCAAGTACGAATGCCACCAAGAGGTTCTTCTTCTTGCTGGGCCACGACTTGAGGATGGGAAGCGTAGCCTTTGACACCACGAAGATACTCTCCCCCTGGCCTCCGATACGGTTGATGTCAATCTCTTCGATACGTCGTGAAATCGTGGTATAGGGGCCCTGCAGTGCATCTCTGGCCTGCCGGAGAACATCATATTCGGCTGCAAGATGATTGAATCTATAGACCCTTTTCTGCTGCTCTTCAATCTCTGCCTGCAGGAGACGCTCTTGAGCTAAGGCCTGTTCGTACTCTGTTCGCATCGCAGCCAGAATTGCATTGGCCTCAAGGATGGTCTTTGTCTGCAAAGCCTGGATCTGAGTCGAAATGGCCTGGAGATTGGGATGATTCTCTCCGAGACGTTCAACAAGCTGTGAGTACTCGTTGCCTAGTTTGATGAGCTGAAGCTTTAGCTCCTTGATTACGGGGGCGGCAATCGTATTGGGGAGATCCGTAATGCTCTTCCCGTCTGCTATAGCCTTGTCTGCGGCTTCAACGCGAGCCTGAAGTTCCATGCGCTGTGGTTGGATCACAGTGAGGTTCTTGCTCAGATCACGAAGGCGGTCCAATACAACGTTCTGCGATCGCTCAAAGGATGCCATACTATTCTCTACCATGAAGGACTGAAGGGCATCTGTCGCGATGGCCAGACGCGTCCGAAGGGACTCCGCTTTCTGTTGCAGTTGCGCGAGACCTTCCTCTGAAACGCCCAGTTTACGATGTCTCGTCTCTGCCATAAATGCCGCTATAGTGGCATTCACTATTGCCTGGGCTTGTTTGGGGTCTTCGCGCTGGACGGACACATCGATGAGGTACGTGTTGCGAACCGGCTTCACGGAGACCTGCTCCTCAAGAGCGATCACGGGGTCCTCGGCGTCTGCAAAACTCTCGTCCGACAGGAGGTTGAGCTTATCAATAACGCCCTCGAGAACAGGGCGGGACGTCAAGAGCTCGGCTTGGGTCTGCATGTGTTCCCGTTTTCCGGCGCTGGCTACAACGGGATCGATGGCGCCCTTCATGTCGGTCAGGTTGATCTGGCTTGGTTCCACTAGCAGGCGTGCCGTTGATGTGTAGCGCGGTGTTCGCGTCCATGTGTACAGAATAGCAACGACCATGACCGATGCGCCTACAATGAGCGCAAGAGGCAGGCGCTGCAGGACGATCTGAACGTAGTCCCAGAGGTGTACTTCAGGGTTCATTGGTGCTGTGTCTTCGGGCTCAGCAAGCTGGTAGATTATTTGGGGCTGTTGCTGTGTCTGCATAGGGTCATGTGCTCCGCGATCTGGTTGCCAGAATTAGAGTTTGATCAGAAGTTAACGAAGGAAATGAAGGGGGTTCAGGTGATGAACCGCGAAATACGCGAAAGGTGCGAAAAGGGAAACTCAGATGCACGAGAGTGGGATAGGCATCGGCGACAGGCTTCAGAATCGCTTCCCATAATGTTCCCTTTTCGTCTCTTTCGCGCATTTCGCGGTCGATAATCTCTTGTGGCTACTGCTGGTCGAGGCGGTAGGTGAACGTGAAAATGCCGGTGAAAATGTCCCAGAGCTCCCGCCCAACCTTGCGCACCGGGGAATCGGGGATGTGGATAACATCACCCTCATGCAGGACTACGTCAATAGCCTCTCCCCGCTCAATGTCATAGAGATCTATGGGGAGAACCTGTTCGCCTTGTGAGCTTCTTTTTCGCCGCACAAGAAACCCGGCTCTTTTGTTTGCACTGCGGTCAATGCCTCCCGCCAGCGCGACGGCTTCGAGAACCCGCATCGACTGCCTCATTGAGTAGCCCCCTGGGGATCGAACGCTGCCGTAGACATAGATCAGCGGCGCGCCCGGAACGAATATGATGTCATCGCCTTGTAAGACGGCGTTGAGATCAAAATTCCCTTCGTCAAAGAGCTGCTCAAGATTGACGACAATCCGAACAGGATCAAACTCGTCCTGCTGCTTGCGAAGCACGTAGGCAATTTGACCTGCCCCCGAGCTGGGGCCTCCGGCCAGCGTTAGCATGTCCATGAGTGTTGTTACGTTCTCGTGGATGGCATAAACACCGGGCGCATTCACTTCTCCGATGACGGCGATTCGTCGGCTACGGTATTCCTTAACGGAAACACCGACTCGCGGGTTCTGAAGCACTCCTTTGGCGGCGAGCTGTAGTTCGATCTCCGCCTGGATCTGCTCGATGCTCTTGCCTCCCACTCTCACAGCGCCCAGAGAGGGGAGCGGAATGACGCCGCTCTCCGAGACCCGGAACTCAAGCGTCTTCGTTTCGTCACTGAGTTCCCACTCGAAAATACTGATCTCCAGGACATCATCCGGGCCAACCAAGTAGTCGG
>CAZCDU010000151.1:0-11930 GCA_964497125.1 uncultured Victivallales bacterium
GGATTAGAAATCCGCTGCTCTATCCAGCTGAGCTACAGGGGTTCAGAAGAGGGCGGGATTATGAGCATTCGGGGCGCGTGCGTCAATGCTGGAGCTGAGGATCCCGCCTGAAGGCGGAACAAGCTACCGTTGGCGTGGTGGTGAGAGGTCGGGCTTAGGGCAGTCACAGCCCCCGCACTGGATCAATACACATCCTCGTGTTTGCCGATGTTTACTGGGAGGATTCTATTACCTGCCACAAGGAACTCCAGGGTTATCCGATATGATATGTTTATGGATGCGGAGAGCTATCTCGACACCACTTGACGGGCGTTTCCTGCCCGGTGGCTACGGGTTTCCTTAGGATGCTGGGTGGAACGCGGCTGTGAAGGACTATGACCGCTTCTTCCGCGGCGAGCTCGGTTCGCGATGATCGCTACAGCCGGCACATGTCCCTCTGAAGAGGACCTCGTGTGATACTGAGTCGAAGCCGCTCGGAAGCTTGTAGTTGGCGTTGAGAGAGCAGCCTCCAAGCGGTGTTACCTCGCCGCACGTCTCGCAGTGGAAATGGTGATGGTGTTCCAGGTCGGCCCGTTCGTAAAGCGGTGGCCTACCTGATACCTCGACCGGCACAATTTGGTTCTCGTCGAGTAGCGACCGAATCGCACGGTATACGGTGGCAATCCCCATACCCGGGTGAATCAGCTTCGCCCGCTCAAGCACGTCGTGCGGCGACAGGGGATGATCCGCCTTCTCAAATACCGTCTCGATCGCCATTCGCTGTTGTGTGTTGCGTTTCATGCCGTTTCCTTATTGATCACGGCCTATCAAGTTAAGGGAGATGCCCGTATTGCGCAAGCCTCAGATTTCGTTTGAAACGCGTTGACATTGCATTCCTATATGATATTGATACCTCATTCTCAACAAGGAGGTACAAAGATGCACACACCAGCTAAGTTGTCGATCACACTCATCGCCGTCGCAGGAATGATGGCCGTTCAGGCCGGGGCCGTGTCAGAAGAACCAGGGTGGCTGGCGCCCTCGATTGGTCCGATCAGCCCGCAGCTGCATTTCAATGGAGCCATTGGGGACTCTTCCGGAGATCCCGAGGAGCTGGCTACCGGTCATCATGATCCCACGCGCGAGGATGGGACGGTGCAGGGCATAGAGGCCGGCGCGTCTCTACGGCTAGGTATGCTTGAGGGGTTTGCTACATATAACCTCCACTACGGCGCCGAGGAGGAGTGGGAAGATGAATGGGAGGAGGCCTTCCTCAAGCTCAAGGACATACCCGGTGGCTTTGAGATCCGCGGAGGCCGAATGCTCGCTCGTTACGGCCGTCACAACGCACAGCACCTCCACGCCTGGGAATTCGTCGACATGCCGCTGGTATGGGGGCTCTTCCTGGGGGACGATGGCCTGATCCTTGACGGCGGCGATCTGACGTGGCTCAAGCGGGGAATCTCCACGACCTATGGTATCACGATTGCGTATGGTGAGCCGAAGACGCATGACCACGAGCATGGTGAGCACGAGGATGAGGAAGACGAGGAAGGTGAGGAAGAGCACGAAGATCACGAGGAACATGCTCATCACGACGCGATTACCTTCGACGACGACGTTGCCGCCGGACGTCTGTTCGCCCAGCATCGCCGCGACGACTTCAATGCGTTCGAAACGGGCGCTTCCGTAGCGATTGGTGATGACGAAGCCGGTCGGCAAATTGCAGTCTATGGCGTGGACTTCTCCTACACATGGCGCGAGAAGGGCATGGAAGCCGGTGGACGCGCCCTGACGTGGTTGACCGAAGTGCTATTCCGTGATGTCGATGACGGCGAGGTGGACGCGGAGCACGAGGAACATGACGACGAAGAGCATGAATACGAGGATGACGACCACGAGCACGAGATGCTCCCGGGTGGTACGGAGTTCGGCCTCTACAGCCAGCTGATCTTCACCGTGAACCGGATGCTGGATGTTGGCGCTCGCGTCGGTTACGTCGGCGGTAGCGACGATCTGGAAAGCGAAGAGCGTCTGCGACTCAGTCCTGCTGTTACAGTCTACCTCGACCCGTATCGGCGCACGTCGCTGCGCGCCCAGTACAACTACGACGACCTCATGGATCACGGCGAAGAGGAACACACGGCATGGCTGCAGCTTGGCGTGAACTGGGGTGGCGCGGAGGTAAGGTAAGTTCGATCCTGGGCGCCTGCGTGGCTGGGGCGAGCGGGAACGCTCGCCGGGCCTGCGGAGGCACCCCGCGACCTGTACTATTGGGGTGGGGGGAGTCGGAATGAGAAGAAAACAGCAAGCTGCTCTTGTATGTCTGGTGATCAGTATGTCGATCGCTGCGTGGGCGGCACCGTTGCGGATCGCTTCGCTGAACCCAATCGTGAGTGATCTCGCCCGGCAGGTTGGGGGAGCGGACGTGGAGGTCATTGACCTCATGCCGCTGGGGGCCAATCCGCACTCCTACTATCCATCGCCCTCTGATCTCAAGGCCGCATCCAGTGCGGTTCTGGTGCTTGCCGCGGGGAAGAAACTGGAAACCTATCTGGAGGAGCTACAGGAGGCTCTTGGCGGGCACGTGCCTGTCTTCGAAGTGGGGCACGCCGTGCCCTCGCTCAGGGTAGACGTTGACGAGGTCTTCATCTGCTGTCCCGAACACGCAAGGGGCGCCATCGATCCGCATTGGTGGCATAGTGTGAAGAACGCACGGCGAGCAGCGAACGCCATCGCCGAGAGACTCTCTGAGTTGGACCCGGAGCACGCGTCGGCCTATGCGGCGCGTAACAAGAAGTACGCGGGGCAGCTTGATCTTCTCCATGGCTGGGCACGAAAGGAGATCGGGCGAATTCCACGGCGGGACCGGGAGCTGGCAACGTCTCACGCCGCGTTTGGGTACCTCTGCCGTGAGTTCGGCCTGCGAGCCGTGACGGTACAAGGACTCTCAACCGAAGATAACCCGGCTCCGGGGTACTTGAAGGACGTCATCAGGACGCTCAAGGATCACAAGGTCAAGGCCGTGTTTCCTGAGGACAGCGCCAACCCCAAGGTGATGGCCAGCATGGTTCGTGAAACTGGCGTGGCGGTCGGCGGTGAGTTGTATGCCGGTACGCTTCCGAAAGATGAACCCACCTACGAGGCGATGATTCGCCACAATATCTCAACAATCGTTGATTCACTTCTTGGCAACCAGTAGGATCGCAGCATGCGCGGTAAACCTCTACAGCAATGGCTCCTTTTCCTCATGGCCTGGGGCGTGCTGATTGTGCCGGTCACCCGCGTTGTGCGGCGGGATGCTGTGGTTGCCGCAACCGCCGATGCTGTTTCTGAAGATGCCGCTACGGCAAAAGCGTGGGTTTCGCTCCGCTTCTCTAACGTGCCCCACGCGTTCTCACTTGACCAAGAGGATGATCCGCTGTGGACAGAGAGTCAGCCGGGCGGCCTCAGTTTTGAGCGCGAGGTCCCTGTCCGCTTCGATGAGTTTGGCATGGAACTACAGCTGACAGCGCAGCTTCCCGATAGGGAGACGGCCATTGAGATCGTCGTCGAGGGCGACGGTCGGTCGGCCCAGTCGCGCACCCTCTGGGGGCGGGGAGAGCTTGATGAGCGTGTTGAGTTCTCGTGGAGGCGCCATGAGTAGTGACCTGCAGAGCCATCACGACCACGTGCTTGAGCTGGAAGAACTCCATGTACACTACGGCTCAATCTGTGCTCTTCACGACGTGAGCATTAGGCTGGCTTGCGGGACGGCGGTGGCCCTTGTCGGGGGCAACGGCGCAGGCAAGAGCACCTTGATGAAGGGAGTCGTAGGCCTCGTGGCGGCCAGCTCCGGAAATGTCCTTTGGCGAGGGGAACCGATTACCGCCAGCACTCACGAAATCGCGTATCTGCCGCAGCGTGCCGACATTAACTGGGAGTTTCCCCTGACGGTCCGTGGCCTCGTGGAGATGGGGCGCTATCCCCTTCTGGGCCCGTGGCGCCGCTATGGCACCGCGGATGAGGATGCTGTCGAAAGGGCGTTGGCAACGATGCGCATTGCGGACCTGGCACAGCGGCAGGTTGGGGCGCTTTCCGGCGGACAGCAGCAACGCGCCCTGATTGCACGTGCACTGGCGCAGGAGGCTCACGTGCTGCTACTCGATGAGCCGTTCGCAGGACTTGATCACCCGGCGCAGGATCTGCTTGCGGCACTCCTGAAGGACCTTGCGTCGAGCGGGCGACTGATCGTGGCGTCCCACCATGATCTCAGGACCGTGGGTGCCATCTTTGATGAAATCGTACTTCTGAATGGCAGGCTGATTGCCGTCGGTGCGAGTGACGAGGTCATGACGGAAGAGAATCTGACGCGGGCGTTTGGAAGTGCGGAATAGGGTATGAGTGTTATTGCCGATATACTGTCTTATGAGTTCAATCAGCGCGCGCTGTTGGCAGCGGTGATGATCGGATTCATGAACGGCTATGTTGGCGCCTACGTGGTGCTGCGGCGCGGGGCGCTTTTCGCCGGCTCGCTGTCGCATACGCTCTTCCCGGGAGTTGCACTCGGCGCGCTCATTGCAGGGCTGAATCCGTATAGCGCGTTGATTGGCGCGTTCGTGACGGCAATGATCGTCGGACTCGGTTCGCAGGGCATTGCCGCCAACTCCCGCATTGATCGCGATGCGTCCATGGCGATTCTCTTCACGGCTGCCTGTGCATCCGGCCTGCTGATCTTGCAGCGGGTGGCCTCGAATGTGCGTATCGAGGAGTATCTTTTCGGTAACATCCTCGGCATCTCGAACTGGGATATCTGGTTCATGTTCGTGGCGGGCGGCGTGGTGCTGTCGCTGTTGATCCTGCTCCAGCGCCCTCTCCAGATCTTCGTCTTCTCGCCTGAGATGGCCGCCACGCAGGGCATTCGTGTGCAGCTGATGGACTACCTGCTGGCGGCAATCGTGGTGGTCACGATGGTGACGTCGCTCCAGACAGTCGGCACGCTATTGGCGATTGGTCTGCTCGTCGCGCCGGCCGCGACGCTCTACCTGTACAGCGATTCGTCATCCGTGATTCTCTGGGGAGGGGGCATAACCGGGATCGTGATTGCCGTCGCTTCCGTGGTGGTTTCGAACATCGCCAACATCCAGACCGGTCCTGTCATGGTTATCCTGCTGGCGCTCTTCTTCCTGGCTGGCTTCGCCCTCAGCCCACGCTACGGCCTTCTCGCCGTCCTGCGGTCACGCTATGTGCCGGAGGAGCACTAGGTAGGGGTGTCGATGTCCCTTCTTTTTGCGCTCTGTTCTACGATTGGCAGGCGCGTGCCGGGAGGTGAGAGTCACGGACGCCACTCACCACATGGTGCCCACCGACAGCTCAGATCCAAATAGCTCTCTCTATCCGAGCCTGTCGAGCCCTATCGGTTCCTGACGATCGTTCTTGATCCAAGCAGTAGCATGCAAAGAATGACCTCAGCGGGGTTTCAAAACACGCTGCTGTGCGCTAGAGTCAGTGCGTTCGTGAACTGATTGATGGAGGAGAGTTATGCGTAGCCCTACGAGAAATGCGGCAGTGATCCTCGTTGCCACCCTAATTGCGGTGTCCACCACGTGTGCCGGTAATGCGGCGAAACCCAATATTGTCTGGATGTTCTCGGACGATCATGCCTACCAGGCGGTCGGGGCCTACGGTGGACGGTTTGAGAATGAGAACCTGACGCCCAATATCGATAGCATTGGACGAGACGGTATGCGTTTTGACCGTGCCTATGTCGCGAACTCGATCTGTGCGCCTAGTCGCGCCACGCTATTGACCGGCAAGCACAGTCACCTCAATGGCAAGTTCGATAACCGTGGCGGGTTTAACCACGATCAGCAGCAGTTCCAGAAGATCCTTCGCAAGAACGGCTACCAGACCGCCATGATCGGCAAGATCCATCTGAACGGTAACATGCAGGGCTTTGATTACTGGGAGGTCCTTCCTGGACAGGGACGATACTGGAACCCGCAGTTCATTACTGAGGGAGGGAAGACGAACTACCCCGGGCAACACAGCACGGACGTGATTACCGATCGCGCCCTGAACTGGCTCGAGACCGGTGTTGAGGATGACAAGCCGTTCATGTTGATGGTTCACTACAAAGCGCCGCATCGCGCCTGGCAACCGACTACGCGATGGAAAGAGAAATTCAAGACCCGCAACTGGCCGGAGCCGGAGAGCCTTTTCGACAACTATGACGGACGGGGTACGGCAGCTCACGATCAGGATATGAGCATCTCCAAGACCATGCGCATGAAGATTGACGTGAAGGTAGACCAGCCCGAGCGACAGGCAGAACTGAAGAGGATTGACGAGAGCGATCCTGTCGCGCTGACCCGACTGAAATACCAATGGTATATGCGGGACTACCTGGGCTGCATTGCCGGTGTCGATGAGAACGTCGGTCGAATCCTGACACACTTGAAGAAGAGTGGTCTCGATAAGAACACCGTGGTGATGTACTCATCGGACCAGGGATTCTACCTGGGGGAGCACGGCTGGTTCGACAAGCGCTTTATGTACGAGGAATCGTTCCGTACTCCCCTGCTGGTCCGCTGGCCGGGGGTGACCAAGCCTGGATCGGTCAACAACGACCTCGTGCAGAACATCGACTTTGCGGAGACATTTCTCGATATCGCCGGCATGACCGCGCCCGACGATATGCAGGGCGAAAGCCTGGTCCCGCTGTTCAAGGGAAAGACGCCAAAGAAGTGGCGCAAGTCGCTATACTATCACTACTACGAGTATCCCGGATGCCACAAGGTCCGACGCCATGAAGGCGTCGCCACTAAGCGCTATAAGCTGATCCGCTTCTATGGAGTGGATGTTCCCAACGGCGAGGAATGGGAGTTCTACGATCTCGAGAAAGATCCGCAGGAGATGAAGAGCGAGTACAGTAACCCTGAATACGCGCCACTTATCAAGCAGCACAAGCAAGAGCTGCAGCGACTGCGGGAATACTACCTGGTGCCGAAAGAGGCGGGGTAGGAACTCACGAGAGAAGATTGAACGTTGAACGTTGAGTGTTCGGTGTTGGACGTTCGAAACGAACGAGCAACGCGAGACGAGCGCAAAGCTCCCTACTCAATCGGTCTAGTTCTCGGTCTAGTTCTCGGAGCAGTTCTGTGGGCAGTTTCAGCCTAGTTCCCCACAAACGTCAACGCCCGGAACGCCGTGCCGCCGGGCTTGATCCGGCCGGGGCGGTTGTCGAGGATCTCGAGTTCGAGCGTGTGGTCGCCTTCCTCCAATTCACTGAAGAACATCACGGTCATGGGGTAGTTGAAGCCGCTGTAGCGGTGCAGCGTGTCGATCTCCCTGGTCTGTTCGCCATCGACGGTGCACTTGATGATGCCGGTGTCGGGCCCCGCCAGCATGTACGCGCCGATGGCCGTTCCCGTGAAGTCGATTGTCAGCTTGGAATGCGCCGTGCTGCTGTAGATCATAGGCGACTTGAGAAAGCGGGGGCGGACCATGCCGTTGTTCTCCGTCGGCCAGTCGGGAACGCCTTTCTGCCAGCTCGCGTCTGTTTTGACATCCGAGAAAGGAAGGAAGCGTCCGTTGGTATAGCTGAACGGATCCGTGGGGGCGACTGCGGGGTAGGGTAGGGGGACGGCATCAGCGGCCAGCGGCTTCGCCCAGGTCTTTAGCAGCGCATTACGGATCATCGTGGCGCACATGGTGTTGCCGTAGTTATTGGGGTGCGTGCCGCCGAACTTCTTCCAGTCCATCTTGTGGGCATTCACCAGGTCGGCCAGTTCCTGCGCCAGGTTGTTCACCGATACGCCGTAGTGTTCGGCGACCTTGCCGTGGGCGGCAACGGAGTCCGTCGTCTGCCCGACCCGCAGTTTGCCCAGGATATTCTCGTTCACGAAGAAGGTCATCACGATGTCGACGTTGGGGTTGTGCGCGCGAGCCTGGGCGATGACCCCTTCCATGCCGCGCAGCGCGTTGTTGTAGGCCTGCTGCCCATCCTGGTCGTCGTTGACCGCAAACTCGACAAAGAGCAGGTCCAACGGTCCCTTGCTCAGCACATCCCGCCTCAGCCGGAAAGCGCCGGTATCGGAACAGGTGGAGCCAATACCGGCATCCGTAAAGGTGAACTCGGTCTCGGGGAAGCGCTCCTGCAGCATGGTGCAAACCTTGGGCCGGTAGCCGTCCATCTCGGTGATGGAGCCGCCGATGAAGGCGACGTGCCCGCGTTTGTTCCGCTCAAACTGAATGCGGCTGTTGCGCATGTCACCGCGCAAGGTGAAGTTCTTGTCTCCGACGATCTCTTCCGCGCTAAGCTCGCCTTTGCCGCTGTTGTGCTTCAGGATGAAGTCGACGAGCGGCTTGGGGTCCTCGAGGCAGTGCGGGTGGTGTCCGGTCGGCTTGTGAATGACCTCAATCGTGCCGCCCAGCTCCTTGTAGCGCTTCTCAATGATGGCTGTATTCTCGGCAACGGGCACCACCACGTCGGCATCACCCACCACGTGGATCAGCGGGATGCCCGCTTCCGCCAGCGGTTTCAGGTTGTCGATCGGATTGCCTGCGTAGGCGAGGGCCTCCTCTTCGGTCAGACCGTATAGTTTGAGGCACTGTCTCCAATCGTTCGGACTGCCCTTGCCGACACCCTTGCCGCCGGGCCAGCTCTTGAAGTCGCAGACCGGGTTGTCGGCGTAGATGCAGGCCACCTTGTCGGGGTGCCGCGCCGCCCAGTTGAACACATAGAGCCCACCACGGCTCATGCCCTCAAGTACCGCGCGGTCGGCGAACAGATGTTCGAAGCGAAGGTACTCGTATAGGGCGTCCCAGTGCTTCATGGCATCAGGTGAACCCAGCGCATTCCCGCAAACCGCATGGACTACGTGGTAGCCTCGCTTCAGAAGGGCAACGTCGAGCTGCGGTTGATGTCCCCAGAATTGCGCCCGCCAGACCCACGGTTTGCCATCGGCTACGGTCTCCGGCACGACTACCGTGCACCTCCGCCCCTCCAAGTGGAAGCTGTACTGATCAAAGCCGTGGAACTTGGTATGCCTGCCCGGAAATGGCGCGTTCGAATCTTCAGATGCCATCTTGTTCTCCTCGCCCATGCCGCTTGTTACGCATGCTGCAAGAACGGCGGCAGTTAGAGTCAGTGTTGCGTTCATCTTGCTCCATTGTGGTATCGGGTCCTGTTGGCTTTTGTCGTTGGCTATCGGAGCCTACCGCAACGTGCCGATTCCTGTCTAGTCCTGTGGATCAGAACTACCGCCTTTTGACAGATCCCCGATAGAAGCGCCGATCAAGTCCATTGCCGGTGGCTACTTCCTCGTCATCGGCGTCAGCGTGACCGGTCCCAGCAACCCCGATGGGGTCAACGGCCATTTCGAGGCATCGAACTGCTTGTAGTGCAGGTTCACGAAGTTGATCTCATGATACTTCTTCCAGTTCACCTTGCGGGTGTCGAGGTCGCGAATGCGGTTGGCTGACAGGTTGGTGACCTCGATCTCCAGCAGATTGCGACCCGGCTTGAGATACCGTCCGATCGGGGCACGATACGGGATACTGTAGAGGCCGCCCGCCTCCTGGCCGTTGACAAACACACGCGCGCTTTCACGGACGTCCCCCAGGTCGATCATCCAGTTTGCGGGGCCTTCCGGAAGATCGATCTCAATGGCGTAACGTCCCGTCCCGGCAAAACGTTTTGCCTCGGCATCCCCGAGCTCGGTCCAGGATCTCAACTCCCTGGTGGTGATGTCGGCAGGCAATGCCGGGGCGCCATCGACGAATCGGATCTTCCACTCCCCCTCTACGGTGATCGCATCGCCACATGCGGCCAGCACCGGCCAGACCGGCCCCTTCGTCTCTTTGCTGTCGAAGGTACGCAGGATGCGGGTTTCCCCGGGTCTAAGCTGAAGATAGACCGACGGCCCGCGCCGGGGCGCAACCCCGCTCGCAGCCGAACGCGGATCCATGATGACCGCGCCGGCAAAGTCAACGCCGAGAGCGACCCATCCATCCACCGTCTCGGCACCCATATTGGCAACGAAATAGTGGTAGCCGGCATCATGTTTGCGGCGGATGAAGTCGAGTCCTTGATCCACCATCGGTTCGCGCGCGACAGCCGTCTTGCTCAGCGTCTCCTTCAGTGTTGCGGAGGTGACTACCAGCGTGTCCTGTCCCTCAAGCAGGCGTTTCAACTCATCGCGGCGTGCTTCGAGCTTGTTGAAACCAGGCACGTCCGCGGGCAACGCATCCAGAAAGATGACCGGTTGGCCGGCAGCAGACATTGCGAGCAACACCTTAAGGGTCGCCAAAGGCATATGCCCGGTTCTGGGCACGACGAGCGCCTTGTAAGGCTTGCCCAGATCGGCGGCAAGTTGACGGTCGGAGATGAAGTCGTAGCCGAATCCTTCGGCCTTCAGTTGTGTTGCCGCCCTGCCGCAGGATGACTTGGTTAGCCAGTCGGGATGATGCACCGTCAGCATCTGCTGCATGCCGCTCTGGTTGTGCCAGATATCATAAACCGGCCAGTAGAGTGCGACGTCATTGTCCGGTTTGCCCGCCTGCAGGATCGACTGACAACGCGTGATATAGGCGTTGAGCAATGGGGCATCTCGCCAGATGGCATTGCGCGGGTTGTACTGCAAGGAGGCGTAGAAGAGCCAGCCGGGCCAGGCGGCGTCTTTAGGACTGTAGCAGGTGCCATGGAAGAAGATGTGGTTGATGCCGTTCAGGAAGAGCTGGTCCACTTCCGGTTTCACCTGCGAGAGCGCCGATCGAAAATGGTTACGGACCCAGGTGCAGCTCTCGGATGCCACAAGCGGCTTGCCAGTTACGTGCGCCGCGGATGAGGCCATGCGGTTGATGAGAGGCTGAGGTGTATCCCTGCGAACATTGTCGGCCTCGCGCCTTATGCCCGGCATCTTGAAAGGCGTGGCCCCGAAGGTCTCGGTCTCGGGGATGCTGCTTGCCGCATAGAGATCAAGCAGGTTGGAGGGCGACCCGTGCGCCTGATTTCGCGAACCACACCCCTTGGATGCGGACCAGTCCACCCAGACCTTCAGGTAGTCCAAATGCAGATCCGAAAGCGTTTCGCGGTAATCGGATTTGATGCGCGCGCCGGTATCGGGGTCGCTTTTACCAAAGAGCGCCGCGTAGTGCTCTGCCAGATCGTAGCCGCGACGCTTCCTGAACTCTTCAGGAAGCTCTTTGCACCAGTTCCCCCTGAACTCGAAGGAGTCATGATACATGGCGCGCGGCATGGCGACGCCTTCACGTCCAAACGGCTCGTCAAAGTGTTCCAGATAGAACGCCATCGCCCTGGCCGAATAGGGGTTGATCGCTTTCCCCGCATTGCCCGGTGCCGCGCGTTTTACATTCCGGCCGGAGAACTTCTGGGAGATCTTGCCGTCTCTGTAGACGACCCGTACATCACAATGCGCATCCGTGATCATCGGGCCGCCAAATGGCCATCCGGTGCCGGTGGTCATATCCACCCACATACCGAGACGCCTGGCCTCCTTCGCGGCATGGCTCACCATGTCCACGAACTCTGGCGACAGGTGCTGGATATACTGATCCTCGCGCCCCTTCACCCCGTAGATCGGCACAATGGTGCCGCCACCCATGCCGGCCTCGCGCATCGTCTCCAGGTTCCAGGTGATGTTCTCCTTGTCAACCGCACTGCCCATCCACCACCAGTAGCACCCCGGACGGTTTTCAACGGTGGGTGCCGGCCAGGCCAGATCGGCCTGATCCGCGCTCGCGTTGCAGCTACAGCAACCGGCCATCAACAACGTCGCCAACCCCCGCATACTCGCTCTGCTCATCATCTTCATGTGCTTTCTGTGTTCTTCGTTCTGAAACTTCCGTGTCAGAAGATACGGCCTAAAGGCCGGACTACAAACGCCCGGCCGATGCATCAACCCGTTCGTAGTTCGGCCTTTAGGCCGTAAATACCGGAGCGTTTCACC
>CAZCDU010000152.1:0-11920 GCA_964497125.1 uncultured Victivallales bacterium
GAATTGAACGCTTGCGCTTCAGTCATATCACCGCGCGCAACGCTCAGTTTGCAGCTGGAGTCTTCCATGGACTCCCTGAAATGCCGCTGCAAGACATTGTCATGCATGATGTCGATATTCAGATGAATCCCGAGGCGCATGAAGGTGAAACAGCCATGGCCAGCACCATCCCGAAGATGAGTAAACGCGCTTTCTTCTGCAGACATGTCAGCGGGCTTCATCTGCAGTCGGTTCGTGTAGAGGGATATGAAGGGCCTCTCGTCGACGCCGAGAACTGTGAAGAAGTCCATGTAGATGCGCCCATTACCGAATAGCTGGAGAGATATGAAGACACACTTCCTACCCACTGATTCGGCAATGAAGAAGGACCAAGATGAAAGTTGCAGAAAGGTTAGCAGGCGCAAAGGACAAAGGTTTAGAGATGTATGAGAATTGCCGGGGACGGTGTCATCACTGGCTCGTTGTTGCTGCTCTACTCGCAAGAAGAAGCTCAAGACATTCTCCGATATGCAACAGGAGCGGCGCACGGGCTACTCTTGGCATGGTACATGGCCAAAGGCGCTCTTAGAGAAAGAATACCCCGAATGGAAGAAGAAGTGGGCGCCTGGCAAGAAGTGAGCCAACCCGTCCCTCCACTTTACGCCGCTACCCGCGTCGAAAGTGAGGGAATCGTTAGCCAAAGGAAGATGATGACCTACGAGAAGCCAAACTGGAAAGACGACTGGGAGACAGTACGTAGTCACTACGAAGACTGGTGGAGAAGACAGGGCCCCGTGCTCGTGATCAACGGTCCGTCGCCGTTAGAAACACCCCGAGTCAATGCCTCCCGGCCTCCCGACCCCCGGGATCCACGCCAGCGTCATACGGATCCTGAGTGGTTTGCCTCAAACCAGCGCTACTTGCTATCACGTAGTCGATTGCTGGCGGACACATTGCCTATCGCACACACTGATTACGGATGCGTACAGCTGGCGGCCTGCTTTGGCGCTGAGCCAAGCTTCGATGATCACACCGTTTGGTACAAAGACTGTATCAAGGACCCAGACGACTGCCCGCAGTTCGCCCTGACGAAGAAAGAATCATGGTGGGTCGCATACCGGAGCGTCATGGATAGCGTTTACGAGATGAGCAATGGCGAGTATCTCGTCGGCATGCCAGCCTTCGGCTCCAACCTGGACGTGCTGGCGGAACTGCGCGGAGCACAGGATCTTCTGTATGATATCGTCGACCGGCCTGACTGGGTGAAGGGGAAGCTCGATGAGATCAACCGAGCTTTCTTCGTCGCATTTGACGACTATTATCAGCGCATACAACTGGCCGACGGTTCTTCCGCATATGCCTACTTCCACATCTGGGGCCCCGGCAAAGTGTCACAGGTGCAGTGCGACTTCGCAGCCATGATTTCTCCCGACATGTTCCGGGAGTTCGTTGTCCCGCCGCTCAAACGTCAATGCGAATGGCTAGATCACTCACTGTTCCACCTCGACGGCCCAAGCTGCATTTGCCACCTTGAGCACTTGCTGGCTATTCCCGACCTCGATGCGGTTCAGTGGACCCCGGGCGCCGGTCAACCGGGGCCGGGAGACAAGAAGTGGCACGGTCTCTATGAACGAATCCTTTGCGCAGGGAAGTCGGTACAGATTCTTGGCGCAAGTGTCGGAGAAGCAAAGGACATTCTCAAGACCTTCGGAGCTAAGGGCATCTACTTGTCTGTCGGCGTCAGTTCTGACGCCGAAGCCAATGATATTATCGGTGAGGTAGATTCGATGAGATAGGCGAACAACCCACTGAACGGTACGGCGTACCGCCGGCCGTTAGTGGGAGCGTTAGCAATAGAGGAAGGAACAATATGAAATTTGCAGATAAGTTAGCAGGCGCACTTTACGGTGTTGCGATCGGCGACGGCATGGGCGCGCCCGTCGAAGGATGGTCATCACCGCCAATCATGGAGAAATTTGGGGATCATGATTTCGCCACGTTCATTCCGCCAACCCATACGATGGATCCTGCAAAGGGCAAAGGCGCAGGGCGCATCACCGATGACACGCTCATGACAGAGGTCCTGATGGAGGCATACGCCGAGGCGCGATCCCATCTGGACGCCTATGGGTACGCCGATTATCTCCTTTCCCTGGTCAAGGATTCCGCTCGCTGGATTCCCGAGTGGCAAAAAAAGTCGCCTCTTTGGGAACGGCTCTGGTATGCCGAGCAGTACCCATGGTTTCGCCTTGTGTCTTCAAATGCCGAACCGCGAACCGCTGGGATGGGAAACAAGGTGAATTGCGGCGTCGCGATGTGGATGATGCCGGTGGGGGCAGTGAATGCTGGGTCCCCGCTCAACGCGTATCAAGAGGCAGTGCTCCTGGGCGCCGCGCACAATGAGTCGTTTGCCATCGAGGCAGGTGGCGTGATGGCCGCCGCATCGGCAGAGGCGCTGAGTGCATCGGCGACCCTGGATAGCGTTCTTGAGGTTGCGAGTTCCTTGGCAAAAGACGGTACGCAACGCGCTATCCAAGCCGCGATTGGCGCATCGGACCCTCAAGACTCGCTCGACTCGTTTATCCTCAAGGTCCGTGCCGCCATCGCTCCCTATGATCAACGGACAGGGCACTGTCCTGATGACGCCCCCCTTGCCCGAGCAGAGTTCAGCGATGTTGGCCGACCTTCACGCATATCATCTATTGAAGAGCTTCCTGTGGCGCTCGCCGCCCTCCGCTATGGCCAGGGAGATGCAGTGAAAACGCTACGAGCATCTGTTTGCTACGGACGAGACTGCGATTCCACCGCAAGCATGGCGATGGGTCTCTTTGGCGGATTGTATGGTGTTGATGCACTACCCCCGACGCTCTGCACGGATGTTGATGAGGCAAACCGACGGAATTTCGGCGAAATGTCTTCCGCATTTCTTCCCGTGATTCAGGAGATTCTGGCCAATGACCGAAAAGCGTTCGCTCATCGCGAAAGAAGCATCTGTGACTAATCAGAGGATCAGCGGGAAATAACGATGCCTTGCACGCAACCCAGTATTATTGTGATCCTGGCCGATGACCTGTCCTACTGGGACATCAGTCATTTTGGTCAGCGTGAGTTTTCGACACCGAATATCGACCGCATGGCGCGCGAGGGGATGGTCTTCACCAATGCCTACGCCGCCTCGCCGGAATGTGCGCCGTCACGGGCTGGGCTACTGACCGGCCGACATATGGGACACTGTACGTTCAAGCGGCTGTTCACAGATGTGCGTCCTGAACTGCATGATCGGCCCTATCTCCTGCCTGAAGACGAGACGATCGCCCATGTCCTTGCTGCCTCGGAGTATACCACCTGCCAGATTGGCAAATGGCATGCGGGCGAGCCGGGCACTCCGGGCATGCCGCATCTGCAGGGGTTTGAACGGTCGCTTGCCTTTGACCATGGCGAAAACTCTCTGGATAAGCGTGCACAATACGTCTACCCGACACGGCTATGGCGCAACGGGGTTCTGGAGCATGTCCCTGAGAACGAAGGCTTTGAGATCGACCATCCCGACCATCACTTTGATGAAGAGGGGCGCCTCGTCCCCGGTGGCATCGCGGATCCGGCAAAGGCCAGATACTGCGAGGATATCTATATGGAAGAAGCGCTGGATTTCCTGCGCTCTCCCCATGAAAAACCGTTCTTTCTATACTACGCCTCCTCCCTGACCCACGCGGAATGGCCAAAGGAGCTGCGCGAACTCAAAGACAAACCCGCTCCATGGGGATTGGACCAGAAGCGATGGGCGGGTCAGGTGACGCACATGGACCGCTCTGTCGGTACTATCCTGGACGAGCTGAAAAGCCAGGGGCTCGACGAGAATACGCTGGTGATCTTCACCTCTGACAACGGATATGCAGCCTGGTGTTATGACCAGCGAGATCCATGGGAAGATGATCCGGTGTTGAAGAACAAAGGGCCTTGGGACCGCGGAAAGTTCATTGCCGCGAACGGGGGCGTGATCGTACCTTTCATTGCCTGGTGCCCCGGATCGGTGGCGGTCGGTGAGACCCATCGCGCCGTGTCGGCCTATGATCTGAAAGCGACCTTCGCATCCCTTGCCGGCGCGAACATGGAGAACGAGACGGATGGGATCAGCTTTGCACCGTTGTTTTCCGGCCGTGAAGACCAAGTTGCGCGGCGAAGCTTTTTGTACTGGGAACAGGGCTTGCTGGGCGAGAACGTACAATCCGCTCTGCTTGATGAGCAATACTTCGCACTGCGCATGCAGCCGGACCACCCCACAGCGCTTTTCGATATCTTCGACGACCCGGGCTGCAAGAAGAACCTGGCAGATGAGCGACAGCCATGGATTGAACGGGCTGAAACTCTGTTCACAGAACAGCATGGGGAGAACCCCTGGTACCCCAACCTGACTTTGGCTTTGAGGAAGGAACAGGATGAACTTTGCAGATAGGTTCGCAGGCGCAAAAGGAGAAAGTTTTAGAGATGGTTGAGAAGTGCCGGGGACGGTGTCATCACTGGCTCGTTGTTGCTGCTCTACTCGCGGTTGTTCAGGTCGTGCCGGCAGCGGAGCAGACTGAGTCTACAGACGCGAAATCGAGAACATGGCAAGAGATCCACCTGCCGTGTGGTTTCTATCGCTGGGAGTTCGGGAAAAGGGAGCATTTCCGCGCCAATCAGATTGTCCATTTGGCAGACAACATAATGGCCGCCCAGAACACCGACGGCGGTTGGGGAAAGAACACGGATCTCTCGCGAATCGGTACCCCCAAGCCCGGGGGCGGGAGCACCTTCGACAACCTGTCGACGTACCCCCATATCATGTACCTGGCCCGGGTCCGACAGCAGACGGGGCTGACGCGGTATGACGAAACCATTCGGAAGGGAATGCGGTATACTCTAAAGGGCCAGAACAGGAAGTCGGGGGGGGTGGCGCGGTGCAGACGTAGACGCCGTCACTTTCAATGACGACGTGATGGCCAAAGGCGCTCTTAGAGAAAGAATACCCAGAATGGCAGAAGAAGTGGGCGTCTGACAAGAAGTGAGCCAACCCGTCCCTGCACTTGACGCCGCTACCCGCGCCGAAAGTGAGGGAATCGTTAGGCAGAAAGAAGACCATGAAACATCGAAGAACATCCATGAAGATACAACTCAGCCTGTTGACCATTGCACTGCTTTGGTGTCACCCCTGCCTGGCCGACTCTGCGACGTGGGATGTGAAGGAAGTGGCGAAAAATGGGTCGAAGACCTGCCGACGTCCGATGGCGGCCGGAGTGTATGATGCGAAGACACGGAAGGTAACCGTCTGCTGGTCCGGACCTGAAATGCAACCGCAAGTGGCCGCCATCGATCCGAGTTCAGGCAAAGTGCTGCAAGTCAAAGCCCTCAACGTTCCCGACAAGAGCCACGACCATCATGATTACCCGCACATCATCCAGTCGGCAGATGGAGTGCTCCATGTTTTCTATTGCCGGCACAATCGGTCGCTCTTTCAACTCACTGCGCCGAGTCCACACTCGATTGATGGGGAGTGGACCGTGCGCGAGATCGGTTCGAGGCTAAGGGCAACCTATCCGATGCCAATTAGCGACTCGACCGGAGCGATGTACGTCTTCTACCGCATAACCAAAGGTGGCGGGGATTACCGCCCGATGGCCTATGTCAAGTCGACGGACAATGGGAAGAGCTGGTCGAAACCTGTCAAAGCCATCGATCACGAAAAGACACGCCGCGAAGACCATCTGGACGAAATCTACATCGGGGCCTTTACTCCCGCCTCTCCCAAAGGTTTGGGCGAAGTGTTCCATTGCACATGGACGATAGCCGGTGGTGGACCCGATTCGCATAAGCACAACGACTATCACAAGAACGTTTACCACGCCTACTTCAGGCCCATCGACGGTCATTGGCTTTCCGCCGACGGCACGGACCTGGGACTCCTGATCGACGACACGGTGGCGGAGAAGCATTGCAAGGTGTTTGATTCAGGAGCGCTCCTCCTTTCTCCGCGGAGGAAAGAGGGTTATGACATCGGCTACACCACCAAGGCGGTTTCAGATTCTGATGGGCACCCAGTCATACTGTTCAAAGATGGGAAGCGGAAGTCAGTAGCCATGGGCCGGTGGACGGGAACCGAGTGGTCCGTCAGTACTCCTGAAGGATTGAACAAACAGAAGAAATTTATGGATATATACATCGGCCCAGACGGAAAGCAGTTCTTCATCATGGTGCCGGTCCAAAAGGGGGAGATCGAAACCCTCGTTTCAACCGATGATTGCATGACGTGGAGGCCTCACAGCAAGCTGACCGTTGCACCGGCCTCTATACAAAGCAAAGCGATCATCACCCCTCACGCCGCCTTGCAGTTAATGCAAGAGAATCGCAAAGACTACAAGGGCACCGGTCGCGTATGGATTGCTATTGAAAACTGATTAGCAAGGAACTGTTAAAAGTGTTTATGAAAAGTATGGGAGATGAGTGTGAAGGTCAGAGCCGTGGGCAGGGCAACGAAGGGATTAGGCGTTAGGCGCTAAGGGTTAGTCCCATGGAGCTAGCGCCTAGCACCTAACACCTAAATCCTAGGGGAGAACAACCAATACACCATAAGTACTTGAGGAAGCGTTGATTAACCCAACAACTGGGGCAGAATTCTTGACAGAACGATTACCAACAGAAGGGGTTGATATGACTATTTGCGCACAGAGAAATGCTTCGTTCCGATTCGTCTCTTTGCTGCTGTTGCTTGCACTCCCGCTTCTTGCTCTGCCATCATTCGCAGCGGAATCGGAACCTGTAGCCACAACAAGGAAAGAAGCCCCCGTGCCGGTCACGACGATGGCTGCATTGCAGAAGGCTGCCTCCGAAGCGAAGCCCGGTGACGTCATTACTCTCGCCGACGGCAACTACGAACAGGGCTGCAAGCTCAGGGGGAAGGGAACCTCGGACAAGCCGATCGTCGTCCGCGGGCAAACCCTTGGGAAGGTCGGCATTGCCGGACCGGTGAGGATCGAGGGCAGCTATGTCACCTTACTTGGCGTGAACTTTACAGCACAGGGACGTCTACACATGAGGGGCGTGGGCCTGCGTCTCAGTCGCTGTGGCATGTCGAATATCAGGTCCGGAAAATGGGTCACGGCCGATGCCGGAAGCTCCAAGATCGAGATTGATCATTGCTTGTTCGAGAAGAAGGAGAACAACCGGGAACGGCCGAGGGACTGCCAGTTGTTCCAGATTTTGGTTCGGAACAAGGGCGAGGGACACCACATTCACCATAACCACTTTCGCGATATCCCCAAAGGCAAGGGCAACGGGTTTGAGACCATTCAGTTGATGACCGCGGGCAATCCGAAGAATCCGAAGGGCGGTGACTGCGAGACTGTGATCGAGGACAATCTGTTTGAACGCTGCAATGGAGAGGGCGAGATTATCTCGGTTAAGTCCAGTGGGAACATCATTCGGCGGAATACGTTTCGTGATTGTCGGGGTTCCCTGGTCCTACGCCATGGGCACAGGAACCAGGCTATGGCCAATATCTTCATCGGCGGCAAGGAGACCGGCAGCGGAGGGATTCGTATTCAGGGGCAGGATCAGGTGGTGGCGAACAACTATTTCCAGGGCCTCGGATATGGGGTGGCCATGATGGACGGTACCCCGGATGACCTGTATGTACGCGTCGAACGCGCAACGATCATTCACAACACCGTGGTCAACTGCCAGCGTGCGTTGCGCATCGGAATGAATCACCCCAAACACCCGAAAGGGACGCCTCCGAGCCAGTGCGTGGTCGCGAACAACCTCTTCGTTGGCAACCCAAACGATAAGGCCGCTACTATCGTCGAGTACATAAAAGGAGACAAGCCGGAGGCTTGGACCTGGGCCGGCAACGTCTACAGCGGAACGCTGGGTATCCCGCCGACAAAAGGCCTGCGTAAAGGGACCCCGGCTTTGAGTAGCACGGAGGGCGCCGTTGCCCTGCCGACCCGTAATACCCCCTCGGCGAAGGAACTTGTTCCGCCCGTGAAGGCGGCAGCAAAAGACATGTGCGGCCAGGCCCGCGGCAAGACCACGACCGTTGGCGCCATCCAATTCTCAAACAAGATGACCGCAGTGAAACCGCTCACCGCCAAACAGGTTGGCCCAGAAGCGAAGTAGCGATGAAGGCCGCGTACCGTCAACCCCCAAACACTCCTAACAAGAAACTGAAGGCGACGCCGTAATCTACACCTTAGCTAGACGTCGTCCGAAAAGGGTTGCGGAGTTGGCCAGGCTTTGTGGCACGGGCGTCTCGCCCGTAGCCCGTGAGAAGAAAGGTGGACAAATGGCGGAAAGCGAGAGCATTTGCTCCATTTTGCCTCAACTACGTCTGCTCTCCTCTCTCGGCTACGGGCGAGACGCCCGTGCCACGGGGAGGTCTGCATCGCCAGACCCTTTTCGGATGGGGTCTAGCTAGAACGTTCACAGGAAGGAGGCGGACAATGAAGACAGGGCACAGCTCTGTATACTCAATGCGATGGGCCCCATTCAGGCAGGGGGCGGGCGTGAGAATGCTGCTGGTTGTTGCAGCTTCTGCGGCAACCGCGATGGGTGATAACGCGAAGCAGGACTCCCAGAAAGCGCAAGCCACACCGCCGCAGCGGCAAATGCTGTTCACGATCTTCAAACCCATTATGCATGACATGGGATCATGCCGCGTGCTGAAGGCGACAGTCATTTCCGGGCCGGCAGAGATTAAGATGGTCAACAACAGGATGCCGGGCAAACTTTCGGTGCACGATTACGATGGACGATTGGGATGCTCTTTACTCGTTATCCGTAATCGTCGCCCGTTATCGTCAACCGATCTTCGGATGGTTCGTCGTTTTGCCATTGTCGCTATCTCTTCCGTCAGCTCAGCCCATTGGGCCCGCTCGACCACGCACGTACGATACGAGCGTAGCCCTGAGCGCTCTCCCACGATATATCCGGCGGCGCGAGGTGATCGAGCGCGCACAATCGCCCTCAGCACAACGCAAAAGCGGTGTCGCCGTCCTGCACTCGCAAGCTCGCTTCGGACTCTGCCACCGCACTCCAAGTCAACATCCCCCTCTTTTTCGCTTCCTCTAACGACGTGAGGTATAACGAGGGCGTTGCCATGAACCAGGGCCTCGTTCCTCGGCACGATACACGGCAGGCCCTGGGCTGGTATATCAGGTCCTCCCGACATTCGCGGGGACTCAAGCGTTCCAGGGCTGGAGACCTTTTCGGAGAGCGTCTAGCTACCCTGCAGCCCTTGGCTCCACAATCTTCTCTGGCTACTCCTCGCGGCTCTCTGCCGGTCCGTTGCCTTCAGGCGCCTTCATCCCGCGATCCAGCGTGACCACCAGTTTATCAAACGCGCTGCCATCCTCACGCATCCATACGTGGATGGTATGCAGGCCCGGTTCGGTCACATCAAACGCGTGATGGTGATGATGCTTCTGCCACTGCAGCTTGCCGTTGCCAATATGGAACAGGCTCTTGTCCGAGCCCTTCAGATCCATCCCGAAGAAGATCGAATCACCGCCGGGATTCGCACCCCACGAGCGCATCCAGACCGTATACTTGCCCTTCGCCGGGAAATCGACCAGGTAGTCCAACCGCGGACACTGGCTCTCATAACCGGTACCCACCTGCGTGCCCTTGTCCGGCAAGGCTGCCATCAGACCCTTGCCCGAACAGCCCGGCTTGCCCTGCAGTTTCCACTCGATGCCACGGCCAGCCTCGACACCCGCAACCTTGCGCGTGTAGTTCTCGGCTTCAATCACGATCGTCTTACCATCCTCGCTCTTGAACGCCTCGCCACCCGTCCACTTGGCCTTCGCCGGCGCAGACGGACTGCCAACATTACCGGAGGAATCGCGCATCTTTACCGTGTAGACGTACTCCTTGCCAGGCTCGAGTCCAGTATCCGTGTAAGTCGCGCTCTTCGTCCAGCCGCTGTCATCGCCGCCCGGGTTGCCGCTCGTCTCGGCGAAGTAATACTCAACACCGCCCAACGGGTCCGCGCCAACTTCAGCCTGCATCACAGCCGTCTTCGGATTCACGAACAGTGGCGCCGATGTCAGATTCGCCGGGTTCGGCGTAGGCGGAATTTCGTCCTTGAGCGACACAGAGTAGACCTCGAACTTGTCGATCGCACCCTCAAAGTAGCTGCCGTCACGTCCGCGACCCAGATAGCACTCTGTCGCGTCTACATCGTCCGGATTCAGAGTCATCTTCTTGTCGCTGTCGACTTCCTTATCATTGATATACATCTTCCCCGTGTCCGCCGACAGTACCACCATGATCTCGGTCGGCACGCCCTTCTTCAGCGCCGGGCCCTTGAGCGTCTGCGTCTCGTCGCCTTTGCTGATCGAGAACACGAGTTTGCCGCGCTTGGTGCCGAGGAACAGTCTCTCGCCCTTGTCGTTGGAGAGCTCTGCAATCACCGCATCGCCCTTGCCCTGCCAGGTGACCACCGCGACCATCGTGAGGTCGCTCATGTCCGCCACATCGCTCTGCAGTTCAACGAACTGATCCTTACCATTGAGCGTTAGAACGCCGTTCGACGAACGCTTAGGGCCGCGCGCGAACCGCGGATCCCTCTTGAGTTGGTCAACATTTCCGCCGCCGATATTGTGCCAGTGTCGAGCGGTCATCTTGCCAACCGGGCCATCCGCAGTCTTCGACAGGTACTTGCCATCAATGATTGCGCGTTCCTGCCCGGCGTACTCCCAGGCCACGCCCATGTAATCGCCGCCGCCCGCTGCCTTGAACAGGCATTCGATGTAGTAGACTTTGCCCTTCTCCAAGCGGATAGTCTTCGATTTCTGGCTCGGGAACTTCTCGTAGTTGTTCATGCCCGACACGCCGGAAGAGCAGATCCTTACGCGGTTCTCCGGGTCGGCATCTGTGCTCAATGAAACAACACCGTTGTCGTCCGCATACACCCAGAACGTGTAGTCGCCGCTGATCGGCGGATGCAGGTAGCCATTCATCAGCGAGCCGTAGTTGTCCCAGCGGTGCGCATGGTTCGGGTTCTTCTCCTTCGGATCACGCGGCAGCACGAAGTTGGTTACCTCTTCTAGAACATCCGCAGTCTCCTCGTACTTCACGCTCGCCGGATCTTCGTCGAATTCAGGATTCCCTACCAGGTAACCCCAGGTCGCGCCGAAGTCGTCCGGCGCCATCCATTCATGCGGGGTATCGAAGTTCATTCGCATGTAGATGCCGCCGAACTCCTCGTCAACTTCGCCGGCATTCTTGCCCTTGCCCCAGCTCCAGGTGAACCACCTGCCCTTGTCCACCTCATTGCCCTTGGCATAGGAGCCATCTATCATCGAATTGCCGCTCACATTGCCGAATGAATGCGCAACCCCCTTGATCGTGGAATAGCCCGCAAGCACCTTCTTGGCCTGCGTGCCGTGCTCGATCACCTTGCCGTAGTCCTTGATCGTCGCACCTTCTATTGCCCTGCCCCAGTCGCGAATCTTCGCGTGGTCCTGCACGAGTGAGTTGCCCTCAACCAGCGCATGACCGCTGACAATTGCATTGTCCCGCACCGTTGCGTCTTTCACGACCGCGTGATCTTCAATACGCGCATTACCCAGCACCTTGGAGTTGCCCAACACCTGCGCATTGGGGCCAACATAGGCGGACGCCTCAACCTGCGCACTGTTCGCCACGAAACCGCCGCCATTGGCGTGAGCCTTGCCGCCCGACGCTGGTCGCTTGTTTGCCAGCACGTCAAGCGGAGCGCAGCCCGCGAGCTTGAGCTTGTAAGGGAACTTCTCCTGCTCGAGCGAGCGGAAGTCGCCGGTCATGTTGATGGCCATGATCCTGGTGGGCACCGCGCACACGATGAGGTAAAGCTTGTCGAGACCCGCGGTCTTCAGCGTGGCCGTGCCGCCGGTCTTGACGACATCACCGTAGACGGGATCACCGT
>CAZCDU010000153.1:0-9463 GCA_964497125.1 uncultured Victivallales bacterium
ATAATGTGGTAGTATCCCGGCCCATCTTCCTTGATTCGTGCATCACGCATCCTGAACTCCTCCAGTAATCGGCGAAGCACCCAATTGTGCCGCCTGCCCTGTAGAAGGAGCGAGGTGGGAAGAATTCCGAAAAAAGTTGAAACTTTTTTCGGATACATTGTGTGTCCCTACCATCTACCGTGTGTCCCTACCATCTACCTACCATCTATAAGGCCGTCAGCCACTTCAGGCGCGGAACCCACCCCTAACCCCTCCCAGGAGGGGAACTGCTTGGTGTCGCAGAAGCTGTGCAGGATCCCCTCCTGGGAGGGGCCGGGGGTGGGTTTGTCAGCGAAGAGCCTTAAACTAGTGCCATTCTTGTGTGTCCCTACCATCTAATGGTTACATTGTGTGTCCCTACCATCTAGATTGAGCCGTCTATTGCGGGGGGCTCTGGGGTCCCGCTCGGTGCTGTTGACGGTGGGCGGTGGGGGTGCATCCCGCGATGCACCGGAATTGTGAGGCGAAGTGCTGCGAACTGGAGTAGCCCAGTTCGATGGCGATGGCTGTGATGTCTAGCGTGGTCGATGTCAACATGCGACGGGCTTCGTCAACCCGCAGCAGCTCCTGGTAGGCTTTGGGGGACGTTCCGTACCGCTCCCGGAAACAGCGGCAAAGCTGGCGGTAGCTCAGGGGCAGCGAGGCCAGCAGGTTGCGCACCGGCGTTGCCGTTCCCAGGTTCAGCTCGAGAGAGGCCCGCACCGCAGCGGCCCAGTCCCGACCGGAACGGATCTCCCGCTCGTGGGTCAACGCAAGCACCTCCCACAGCAGCGCCTGTCCCAACCCCGCCAGAACCTGCCCACTCTCGGCCACCGGTGCGCCGATGTGCCGCTGGATCATCCCCCCCAACATCCGCGTCGCCCCATCCGCCAACCCAACCAGGGGTACCCCGCGAAGCGCCTGAGGAATCTCTCCCCGTCCAAACACGGCGAACCCACGATACCCCCTGTCCCGGCACGATAACCGAAAAGCGCCTCCGGGCCTCAGGAACACGAATCCGTGCGGTTCAATGGCAACATCAGTATCCGAGTCTTTACCTCCAAAGATCAGCTGACCTTCTGTTACGTAGATCAGCTGACACTCGTCGTAGCTATTCGAATGAAACCGGTAGCCGACAGATTGCCGCTTGGTTTCAACGCTATAGGTGGTTTCCTGATGTCCCATATCTATACACTCTATGACTCGTTTCTGAACGCGTCAAGCCATGCCGGCTGATATGCTGTCTTGAATTCATACACCGAGGAGCGCCAGACACCATGAATCCACGCGAACGCTACATCGAGACACTGACATTCGGGACACCCGACCGTATTCCGTTCGATCCCGGGCACGGGCGTGAGTCCACTCGCAAACGCTGGCATGCCGAAGGATTGCCGGAGGGGCGCAACCAAGTGGACTATGCCATGGAGATCCTCGGGATCGAGCGCGACAAACCACGTAGACCGCGCGTTGACCTGGGTGTCGACTTCCGGCTCCGCCCCACCTTCGAAGAGAAGGTTCTCGAGCATAGGGACAGACACTACGTGGTCCAGGACTGGAAGGGCAATGTCTGCGAGATCTCCGATGAGTTCGATGTGACCTACCTGCGAAACGCGACCGACTTCGTCACGCGCCGCTGGATCAAGTGCCCCGTCGAGAACCGCGATGACTGGGAGCAGATCAAGTCGCGCTACGACATCAATGCGCCCGGCCGGTTCCCTGACGACTTTGAGCAACGCTGCGCCCAGGCGACCGATCGCGACTGGCCATTAACAATCGCTGTCTCGGGGCCTTTCTGGCAACTGCGCGAATGGTGCGGGTTCGAGGGACTGTGCATGCTGATGATCGACGATCCGGAGTTCGTAGCCGAGATGGCCGATTTCTGGATGCGTTTCGTTTCTGATATGCTCGAGCGCATCCTGCCGCATATTGTGCCGGATTCTCTCTTTATATCGGAGGACATGGCCTACAAGGCCAAGAGCATGATCTCGATGGATATGGCGCGCGAATTCTGCATACCGAGCTGGAAGCTGTGGACCCGCCAGGTGATGGATGCGGGCTGTCCGCTGGTCGACATCGACAGCGACGGATTCATCGGCGAGCTGATCCCGCTCTGGATCGAGTCCGGTGTCAACGTCTGCGATCCTATCGAGGTCGCCGCGCACTGCGACATCGTGAAGTTCAGGGAGGAGTTCGGCAAGAAGATCGCCTACCGCGGAGGCGTGGACAAGCGCTGCATGGCCAAGGGCGGCCAGGCCCTCACGGAGGAACTCAAGCGCATCGCCCCCGTGATTCGCGACGGCGGTTTCATCCCCTCATGCGATCACGGCATCCCCTCCGACGTCTCATGGTCCAACTACCTCGACTACTGCCGCCAACTCGCGCAACTCACCGGCTGGCTATAGCCCAGACGTTTCACCACGAGAGGCGAAGCGCCGGGAAATACCCAAGTACCCAAACACACAAGTTCTACCTACAAGGCACAAGGCCGATAGCTCTGCCATCCCATATGTGCGGACGGTGTGTTCCCGCCCCCGTATGGAACGCCAGTGACCCTATTCGTTAAAACCCTTGTGGTTCATGAACTCCCAGATGCGATCCATCCAGGTATAGCTGCCCGTGCCCGGGGCGGCCTTGTTCTGGAAGCAATGGCCGCACGTGGCAAGGGTGTGGAGATCGGACTGGATTCCCATCCGGCGAAGCTGTTCCCAGCATTTCACCGAGTTCATCGCCGCCCATCCGTCGGCATCGCCGTGAATGAACAGCATCGGACAGGTTGCGAGGTCGAACGAGAACTCAGGGACAAGTCTTGCATCGTCCTCGTTACCGCCTTTTGCGTTCGGTCGATTCACGCCGTCTGTAAGCGCGTAGGCCGGATAGATCGCGACCGCCCACTGCGCGTTGCAGGGAAGTCTGTCGAGCTCATCGATCGGCCAATAGGAACGGTGCTTCGAACTGGTCGCGCCCATGAGCGTCAGGTGCCCGCCTGCCGAGGAGCCCATAATGCCGATACGGTCGGGATCGAGCCCCTTCGCCTCGGCCTTGCTGCGGACGACTCGGACCGCACGCTGCAGATCCTGCCACGCTGTCGTGTGCTTGGCCAATCCGTTCTTAGGACGCGGCGTGCGGTATTTCATCGTGACGACCGTCATGCCCTTTGCGTTCAGGTAACGCCTTGCCGGAGCCACTTCGAATCCATCCGGGTTGTTGCCATTGTACGCGCCGCCCGAGTAAATAATCTGGATCGCCTTCGTCTTACGTTCCTTCGGCATGTGCCATTCCAAGTAGGGCTGACACTGGTGCGCCTGCGCATCCGGCATCCTGCCTTCGGGCCAAACCGGTTCCTTGCTGTATTCGCCGCGCGCATCGTCGTTGGGATAGCGAGACATCAGTTGGACTTGCTTGCCGAGGCGCCCATCAAAATTCATTTGCCGGAAGAACTCGGTGATACGATCCATCCAGTGGTCGTAGGCGGTGCCGTCTTCGCCCCTGTCCGGATTCCCCATGAAGCCGTGACCGCGATCCGCAAACAGATGGATTTCAGCCGGAATCTTCATCCGGCGGAGCTGGCGATAGATCTGCGTGGCGCCGTTCGGCGAATAGACATCCGTCCCGCCATGGAAAAGCGCCATCGGACAGGTCTTCGCATCAAACTTGAAAGCGTCCGTGAGCGTCGCGTCGATCGCATCGCCATCGCGCGTGTTGGGACCGGAGAGGCCGTCCGTGAGCGCGTAGGCGGTATAGACCGGCACCGCCCAGTTGACGTGGCACGGAAGTTGGTCGAGTTCGTCAACCGCTTCATAGGCCGGCGTCAGCGCGCTCGTCGCAAGCAGGAGCGTCAAGTGAGATCCCGCGGAGAACCCGAGCACACCGATCTTCTCCGGATCGAACCCACGCTTCTTCGCGTCATTGCGGACGAGCCGGACCGCGCGTTGCCCGTCCACCCACCCGCTCTGGTAGATCGGCAACCCCTGCGGACGCGGTGTCCGGTAAGTGAGGCTCGCACAAACGAACCCGAGCTCGGTGAATTTCTTCGCGACCCGGTCAATCCACGCCCAGTCGCAGCAGCTGTTATAGCCACCGCCGGAAATGAGCAACATACATCCGCCATTCTTCTCCGCAGGGACCTCATACCAGTCGAGATGCGGCATGGCGTGTTCCGCCCTCTCGAATCCCGGCGCTTTCGCCTCCCGAGTAGTCGCCGCGATCTGGTGGGCCTGGAAATCCGGTATTCTTCCTTCCGGCCATAGCGAAACCCGTTCGGCGGCGGATGCCAGAACAGCAACCAACAGCCAGTAACCAACAACAAATGTCATTCTCTTCATCTTTATCTCTCCTCGAACATCTGCACGTTCCATCAAGAGCTTACATGCTCTTGCTGTTCGCACCATCTGTCTGTGACCTTGGGGAGGATTCTACTCGCAATCCGTAGTCGCCGTCGATGTCCACCCCCCGGCACTTTCATACTTCTGATAGATCTTCTGACAGTCCCTTCTACCGGCTCGAAATGCTCAGGTTCCTGATCTCACCGACGAACTGGTATACCCCTCCCGGGGCGCCGCTGTATTGACCGATCATAAGCTCGCCGGACCAGGGAGTCGTATTCGGTGCGCAGGTTTGCCTTTGACAGGCATGCCCGGCAGCACGTCAGAGAGGTTTGCGGTCTTTTCGGCGTCCACGTCGACCTCGACTCGGTACGGCTCGCTTCTTTCATCACCATTATCGAAGACGACTGCGTAGGTGTGCGTGCCCTCTTCCAGCCTCGTACGGTCGTAGTACCAACCGAGCCCAGTATAACCGATCTTCCTGTCTTCGGTAATCTCGAAGTCTGGCGCCACACCGCGGTACACATCGGCCACCAGCCCCCATGTGTGCGTTGTCAGTCCCCAGCGTAGCACGACTTCCCCTTCAGGGACCTGGGCCGCCGTGATCTTCAGTGGCTTCGCGGGGAGACGAACCGGGTAGATATTGCGATGGCGCCCCGCCTCCGCGAACAGCTCTCCGCGGGGCATATCGAGGCGAGGCTTGGTCAGCGCCGCCGCCCTCGCTCTGTTGATGATCGCCAGCATCTTCTGATAGTGCTCGCTCTCTGTATCAGCAAACGAAACGATAGGCTCTCCACTGGCTGGCCCCTTTTCCCATTCTTTCCATTTTTGTTTGGGAAAACTACCAAGTGGCCTAACACCGTGTACGTAACCACCTGTGCTGAAGTAGCGGCATCGCTTGTATCCGTCGTCGACCTTCTTGTCCCGGCACAGTGCTTCTCCATAGCCGCCTTTACCCTTCGCAAGCGGAGCGCGAAGGATACGGCTGAGTTCCGGGTTCTCCAGGTTGATCCAGTCCCTTTCGAATCTACCGCGCGCATCCGTGTTGTGGCACTTAACGCATCCGGCTGCATTCATCTCTGCCTTGAGCTGGTTCTTCGCGTGTGTCCAGTGATCCAGGTAGAAAGCCCTCGGCGTATAGTTCCAGCTTCCGTGATAGGCGCCGTTTCCGTCGATCCAGGCGAGGATGATATCGCGTTCGGCGCGCGACAGTTTGAAATGATTCTTGTGCCCAAGATCACCATCGACGACCACCTTTGCAAGCGGGGCTGCGGGTGAGCCTATCGCGTATGCAGGAAAGATCTGTGCCGAGTAATGTGCCGTACCGTTCATCGAACACACTCCGGCAATAAGGGAGGCCTTGTACTGCACTTCACGGCGGGAGACGAGATTCTCGTAGCTGTTGTTGAAGTACTCTGTCCAGCCGCCGGTCAGATCGAGTCCGGCTGCAAAGCCATCTTCGCCACCATGGCACCGGATGCAATGTCTGTCGAAGATGGGCTGGACCATTGTCGGATAGTCGAGCACACCAGAGCCCCATGACTCATCCTTCGGTTTCTGAGGGGGCTTGCGCTGCGCCATGGCGGGTCTTTCCAGGACGGGGAACGATGCCTTCTTGTCTTCGTGGCAGCCTATACATCCACGGGTGGTTCCCGGGGCTGCCTGGATGAACGTGCGCATGCTCCGCACGCAGCGCCCTTGCGCGTCAAGTGCCTGCAGGAAGATCATCTTGCCTGCGGGCACCTCGAAATAGCAGCTGCCGTCCTCCTCGACCTCCACCTCACCAAGGTAGTTTTTGGCCACCCAGCAGAGCGCGGCGGAGATGGTAAACGTCTGATTGAACGGCCCGCGTCCGGGTGTCCTGCTGACGCGAGAGGTCTCCTCCAGTACACGGAGCTTCTTAATGGATCCCTTTGACACCTCAGGCATTCCTTCATAGACGTTCTGCAACAGAAAACGTCCGTAGTCCTTGCTCCTGTCAACCTGCGAGGGCTTCATTGCAGGGACGGGACGGGGCTTCAGGAGAATAGGTGAATGACAGTCAATATTCGCATCAGCAAAGAGGAGTTCGCGGACGAGCGAATCATCAACGTTGCGTTTTATCAGAAAGAGAGCATTCTTTCCGCCATTCCTGTCGCTGAAAAGAATCAGGTCCCTGGTAATGGGATAGGGTTCACAGGCCTCACCCGTGTCGCGCGTCGGGTTATTCGGGTCGGAGAAACTGAAGATGGCTTTGGGATCGTTCTTGCCCATCCGGGTGTCGATCATCGCGATTGTCCCGCGCGGGGTGCTGTTGTGCTTGGCAAACGTACTCACTACGAAATGGGGAGCAGAGAAGACCTGGCGGGGATCCAGCACGGCTTCGGGGAAGACCATATTATTGGCATAGACTGCTTCCTCCATGGTTCCGTCTGGGGCCACCGCCCAGAGGCTCTGCATGGTCAGGGCCGTCTTGTCAACGTACTCCCAGCGTCCATAGAGGATACGCCCGTCACGCATCACGCTCGGGTCGAATTCTGTTTCGCTGTTAACGGAGATGGGACAGATATTACTGCCGTCGGGATCCATAACGTGGAGGATGGCAACCCCCGTATTGTTGCAGGGGACCAGGCCGTTGTGTCGCATTGTCGTGAAGACAATCTTTCCGTTCGGCAGGTAAGCAGGAGTCAGGTCCTGTGCGGCTCCCAGTGAACCGTGACCTCCGCAGTAGACTGACTTCACCTCACCGTCTTCTGCACACGGCAGGTAATCTGCGCGTGGATTCGTGATCCGCCGAAGCCCTTTGCCGTCAATCCCGATCTCGTAGATCGACGAGCTGCCTTTGGGTTCACCCTTGAAGCAGAACAGCACCTTCTTCGCGTCATAGGACAGATCAATATCGAAGTACATCCCTCTACCGAGCGTTTCAGAGGTCGTTTCGTCGATGACAGGACGGACACGGTGTTCTTCTGCTGGGGCAGCGGGGTTCTCAAGGATGTAGATACCGCCGCCCGGATGCCACTGGTAGCAGGTATCGTAAATGTGTATGCCGCGGTAATTGCCCCGCTTGGTGAAAAGAACCGGAGAGTCGAGTGCCTCTCTCAGGTTGGCCCTGGGTTCCGGTTCAGCCCGAGACGGCATGGCCGCTACGACCGCAAACAACACCATGTATAGGAGGGCAGGCTTCATTCTGGGTTCTTTCCACGGTTTGCGAACTGATATTGCGAACAATTACAGGGCTCGCCGCGCATGGAACGAATCCAGTTCTGGCGGGCAAGCCTAATTCATCTAAATCCAAACTCGGCAATCTGTGCTGCAATAGCCGTCCTTGCATCCCAAACGACCGTCACGTCTATCATCACCCATCAGGTCTGGCCCGGCAATGGGAACTAAACACAATTATCGAATGCGACCTTATCATTCAGGAGGTCAGACTTCTCTCGTAGGCCGGACATCTTGTCCGGCAGAGGAAGAGGACGGCCGAGCACCCGCTTTCGGCGAGAACTACGGCGTGGCAAGAGTTGTCCGCCCTACTTCTTCCTCTTCTTGCCCTTCCGTTTCGCCGGTGGATTGTCAACGTCGAGAGAATCCCCCATCTCCTTCTGCAACTCCACAAACTCAGCACGCAGACCTTTGACCACGGAGGCGTATTCGGGGTTGTCGACCAAGTCGACCATTTCCTGCGGATCTTTCCTGAGGTTGAACAGGCGCATCTTCTTTGCTGCGGTCGGGTAGAAGATCAGCTTCCAATCGCCCTTGATGATCATGCGTTGCCGATCCATGTATTTGCCATAGATCCGATCATACAGCTCGGCCTTCTCGCCGCGAATCAGCGGCATGAGACTGCTGAACTCGATATGCTTCGGCTTGTCGACTCCGGCCAGTTCCAGCGCGGTTGCCATTGCATCCTGCAGGTAGATCGGGGCGTCGATCCGGCGATTGGGTCTGATGCCCGGTCCTGCGACAATGAACGGTGGGCGCATAGAGTGCTCGTACATGCTCTGCTTGCCGGCCAGCCCGTGGTGCCCGACCGACAGGCCATGGTCGGCCGTGAAGATGATGTAGGTGTTGTCTGCCTTGCCGCTGGTCTCCAGGGCATCGAGCATGCGCCCGATGTGGTGATCCATATACGTGACCGCCGCGTAATACTCCTGCCGATTGCGTTTTACCGCATATTCCGTGCGTGGGTACGGCATCAGGCGTTCATCCCGCAGTCCTTTTCCGCAGATCGCCTCGGCGTAGGGGTACTCCGGCAGGAAATTCTCCGGCACCTTGATTGATGCCAACGGATACATGTCCACGTATTCCTTCGGTGCCTGGCGCGGATCGTGCGGCGCATTGAAAGCCAGGTACATAAAGAACGGTTCTTCATCGTCTTTCGCCTGCTCAAAGAATTCCACTGTGTTGTCCGCCACCACCTGCGTCCAATGCGTGCCGCCCTTCCAGAAGCCTTCATACTGGGTGTCCCACGGTTTCCACTCGGTGTCGTAGGCATCCTCTTTGAACGTGCGATTATACCGTTCTTTCGTCTGGTTCGGCATCCCACCGCGCACATCCTTCACAACATCGAACTTCGGCTGAATCCCCTGCACATGCCATTTACCGGTCATATAGGTCGTGTAGCCGCCGCCCTTCATCAGCTCCGCCCATTGCGGAACCTGCTTCGTCATCTGCTGTGCGCGATTCACAAAAACCCCGGTATTGAGCATGGCGCGACTCGCAACGCAAACCGCCCCACCCCATGCCCCCATGTTGTAGGTGCGCGTAAAACTCACCCCGCGCTCGACCAGTCGATCCAAGTTCGGCGTCTTCACCTCGGTCAACCCATACGCGCTGATCGACTCATAGGTCTGGTCATCGGCGATGATGAACATCACGTTCGGCCGCTCATCCGCCGCCCATGCACTGCCGCCCACGAGCAACCCCACTGCAAACACCACTGCTCCTACTATTCTTGTCATTCCTGGTTCCCTTTCTGGTTCATACGCATATTGACAAGCCTCCCAGGGCCCATCTGGAGGGCGGCGGCTGAGGGCGAAGCCCGGCGACGCCGCTTTTCCCCCGCACAGCTTCCCCGATTCCCAATCGCCGATTCTCAGCTTTCTGATTTCCCATTTCAGTTTTCAGTTTTCAGTTTTCAG
>CAZCDU010000153.1:9563-11870 GCA_964497125.1 uncultured Victivallales bacterium
TTTCAGTTTTCAGCTTTTCTCTTCACTCCCCCAGCGAATCCAGCGGGCTCCCGATTGCCTTCAGGTTCTGCTCCTTCACGCGCAACCGGACCAGTTCCGACACGCGCAAACCCGAGCCATAGAGCACCTTGGCCATCAGAAGTCGAGTACCCTCAAGCTGTGCCAGGAGACGTTTCACCTCATCCTTCGTCAGGACGGTCGGCATCTTCTTGGGGCGACGGGAGCGAACAGCCTCAACGCGCGCCATACGCTCGGGCAGATCAAGAACATGCTTATAGAGGAAGAGAAGCGCATTAAACGCTTGATTCTGGGTTGACTTGGCAACACGCTGCTTCTGAGCAAGATGTGAACGAAACGCCTCGATTTCAGGTTTCCCCATCTTCTTCGGATGACGGGTACCATGGAACTTCACGAAGCGCACAATCCAGTCGCAGTAGGTCTGCTCGGTACGGAGGGAGTAGTGGTGATATCTAAGAACTTCGCGAACCTGGTCCATGAGCTTCTCAGCTCTAGGAGTATACTTCGCCGTCACTCGAGCCCGGCCATATGCCAAAACGCCCCCCTTTCCATGAATATTCTCTTAATATCGTTAATATAGAGACTTTAACCAATCGAATAACATAGTTGGACGAGAGAAAACGAACTTGAACATGTGTTGCATATGTGACACACTGGAGTCATGAAAACAGCAGTTGTACATGCACGCATTGAGCCGCAAACGAAGCGCAGGGCCGAAGGGGTGTTGCGTAAACTCGGCATCTCGCCCACCGAAGCAATCCGCATATTTTACCGACAGATTTCGCTTCGGGGTGGGCTTCCCTTCGCCGTTGAGATCCCGAATGCACGAACTTCAGAAACCCTTGCGAAGAGCCGCAAGGGTGAAGGGGTTACCGAGTTCGACTCTCTGGATGACATGTTCGAGAGTTGGGAGACGTGAAGCAGGTCTCGCAAACCACGCAGTTCTCTCGTGACGTCAAGAGGATGCGTAAGCACGGGAAAGATCTGGAGAAGCTTCGCGAGATCGTCACACTGCTTGCGGCAGGAATGCCACTTGATTCCAAACATCGTGATCACGCCCTGATTGGACACTGGCAACCAGCCCGTGACTGCCATGTCGAACCGGACTGGATTCTAATCTATACGGCAGATGAGGAAGCACTCCGACTCGAACGGACAGGAACACACAGCGACCTGTTCAAGAAATGAGATCGTCCAACAAGGCCGATGGAGCTTACGGCTAGGCGGCACATTCAGACAGACCCAATAGAAGGAAGGTTGTACCAATGTCGAATCGTTCAAAATTCAGAATGGCTCTGGGCATCGTTAACGTTGTCGTGGTCTGGATGGCCATGGCATTCCTGCCGAAAGATAACGCATCATACACAGCCCAATCCGCATTCGAGAGAAAGATTGAGATCTTCTTTTCCACGAAGGATTGGTCAATGATCTTCACGATTGTCGGGATGAGCGTCTTCCTCACTATCGCCCTGTGGCTTATCTTATCTAGCTACGACAGCCTGCCCGACGGGGACATGCCCCGATCGCTCAAGGGGAACGACGAGGCCTAACAAGACGCCTGGACTCGTACGCTCTTGAGAACGGCTGTGCGTGACGAGGGTTGAATAAACGGGTTAGTAACTGAGGAACAATCCATCCATGAATGTTCTCCACACAATCTTACTTAGCTTATCATTCGCTGGTTCCGTACTTGCTGTAGATCGGCCGAATATTCTGTTCGCGATCTCGGATGACCAGTCGTTCCCGCACGCCTCTGTCTACGGATGCGACTGGGTGAAGACTCCGGCCTTTGATTCGGTGGCGGAGCGGGGACTGCTGTTCATGCACTGCTACACACCGAACGCGAAGTGTGCGCCGTCGCGGAGTTGTATCGTGACGGGGCGGAAGCGGTAGGTTTTGCTGAAGTATCGGTTCGAGACTACGTAGACGGATGCACGACACAGCCGGTTGGCTATTTGGAGGGAATCTTCATCCTTCCAGAGTTCCGCAGAAAAGGATTTGCTCGCGCTCTTGTTCAGCGTGCAGAGTCATGGTCCCAGTCGAAAGGATGCCGCGAATTCGGGTCTGACACGAAGCTTGACGACAACGCGAGCATAGCATTTCACAACGCTGTCGGATTCAGAGAAACTGACCGTCAGGTTGTGTTTCTTAAAACCATCAACAAATGAGCAGCCAACAGAAGCATGCATCGTATCGCCCAACCCGCGCCGTTTCACGGCGCGGCTTGAACGAACGAAGTAGGTTGTAAACCTAAATGTCGCACGTAGTGGTCCTTGTTCATCTATGAGA
>CAZCDU010000154.1:0-11635 GCA_964497125.1 uncultured Victivallales bacterium
GTTGTGCAACGCAACTCGCCCACAAAGCTAACGGGCGAGGACGCCCGTGCCACGTAGAGATCAATCCCATCATTGTCGCGATCATTGTCCTGATCGTTGTCTCTCTAATCCTCGTCATGATCCTTGTCTCGATCGTTGTCTCTGGATCTTGCGGTTGCGGGTAGATCTTGCGGATTGACCGACGAAGATCGGGACAAAGATCGAGACGAAGATGAGAATCGACGACGATCGGGACGAGGATCAGGACAAAGATGGGAGTGGATCAGGACCGGTCTGATTGTAGGGCGGGAACGGGCGAGTCTCCGAGTCGTTCCCGCCGGTGTGAGTCATACGCGGTTGCATCGGAGACGGCGGGAAGGTCTCGGGGACTCAACCGTTCCCGCCCTACAATTGCGCCTCAGATTAGCACAATGCGGGTAGGCCCGTAAGCGTCCACCGGTTTTCGTTCTCGGGTGCGGTCGCGACTGCAGCCAGTTGGGGACAACAGGCTGTACTTCTAGAGTAGAGCCTGTTGTCTCCAACTGGCTCCTCGCCGGGCTGGATGACGATGAGCGGGACAAGGATCCGGTTCATGGCGTTGCCCTCGTTATACCTCACATCTTCTTGGAGTCCCAACTTGGAGTGCGGCGGCAGAGTCCCTGGGCGCGCCAGCGCCCAGGGACGGCGACGCCGCTTTTCGCAGAGCCCGAGCAAGCAGCCCATGAACCTGTCGCACTTCGCGCATTCGCCATGCATGCGTCAGCTAGAAAAGCGGTGTCGCCGGCTCGTTCCTCGCCTCTGCCACCGCACTCCAAGTCAACAGCCCCCCTCTTCTGGCCTCCCAGCGCGCAGAAGTGCCTGTCTCCAACTGGCTCCTCGCCCCACGCTCGTCGCAAATGGCGGTATTCTCTGGCGCATATCGTGGCTACGGATACGGCGGCCCAATCAGTATCCTGTAAACGTCTCAATCAGTGATCTCAACAATAGGAGAGAGAAGTATGATGAAGTCGACCGTTTCGATCGTGGCGCTTTGCGCCGTTGCCGTATCACTGCTGCTGGCGCCAACGGCGCAGGCCGCAGGAGCACCAGCCGCTGCAGAAGCCCCGGCACTGGCTATCCAGCTTGGTGCGCCATTCTGTGACAACGCCATTCTCCAGCGAGACATGGAAGTACCTGTGTGGGGCTGGAGCAAGCCGGGCACGAAAGTGACTGTCGAGTTCGCCGGCCAGAAGAAGACCGCCAAGGCCGGCAAGGACGGCAAATGGGTGGTTAAGCTGGGCAAACTGAAGGCCAGCTTTGATCCGCGCGAGATGACGATCACGGAGAGCACCGGCAAGAAAGTCGTCCTCAAGAACATCCTCGTGGGTGAAGTGTGGATGGCCTCCGGTCAGTCCAACATGCAGTGGACCTGCACCAAGAGTTCCTGCAACAAGCTGACAGCCGCCCTGAAGGCTGAATGCGACGCCAAAGGGATGACGGTCAACCCCATCCGTGAGTTTCGGGTACAGGGATTGACCTCGCAGCTGCATCCGATTGAGAAGGCTGCCGGCGCCTGGCGCGATGGTGACTACCTGAACTACAGCGCGATCGCGTTCGCGTTCGCCGAGAAGCTCTATCAGGAACTGAATGTGCCTATCGCAATCCTGAATTGCTCATTCAGTCAAACGCCCATCGAGGCTTGGGTGCCACGCGAGGGGTGGGCGACCGCTGAAGATGAGTGGTCGAAGGCGATCAATGAGCGCTGCCTGCAGACCGACCCGAGGACCCCGGAGCACAAAGAAGCATGGGACGCCTTCTACAAGTCACTCGAGGATCAGATCGCAGCGACTGAAGCGGCATTGAAGAAGGGCGAGACGCCCAAGGCTATTAGCGAGCCAGTGCCTGGTAACTTCGCCGGCAACCGTGATGCCAACTGGCTTTTCAACGGCCAGCTCAATCCGGTTGTCCCCTACGCGATCAGGGGCGCCATCTGGAACCAGGGCTATGCCAACATGGGCAAAGGCATCTCCTACTACAACAACCTGCACAGTCTGATTCGCGGCTGGCGTATCGTCTGGGACGAGCCGGATCTGCCAGTGTATTTCCACCAGTTCTACACGCCGGCAAAGACCGTGCCACCGCCCAGCATCGGCGGCACCGCCGAGATGCGGCTGGGCACGGCCATGGCCCGCGATATTCCCAACGCCGGCATGGCGAGCCAGATCGATATCAGCGGTGGTATCCATTACAGCAACAAGGCCGTGCCGGGGCGTCGCCTCGCACTGCACGCGCTGAAGAATCAGTATGGCAAGAACGTCGTGGCTGAGGGGCCGATGTTCAAGTCTTACAAGGTCAAGGGCTACAAGGTTATCGTCGAGTTCGATAACGCCAAGGGTGGGCTCGTCGTCGCCGATACCGCGTTCAACCGCTCACGTGCGGAAGGCGCAACAGGCTTCGCGGATCCGACCGTCATTGAGAACGGCGAAGCGAAGGTCGAGCTATTCTGGCTGGCCGGCGAGGATCGCGTCTGGCATCCCGCGACATGCAAGATCGAAGGCGATGTCGTTATTGTGAGCTCCAAGGCAGTAAAGAAGCCGCGCGGCATCTCGTATGCGTCCGGTGGTGTCGCTTTCAATCCCTGCCTCTACAACAAGGCGTTGCTGCCCATGACTCCCTTTATCCAGTACGACAACGAGATGGTCACCCAGGCCACCTGGCCGGATGAGAAGCTGAAGATTGCGGGCGAGACCATCGACCCTAGTACCATCGGTAAACTCTACGAGTTCCGCAAGATGCCGCTCCTGGGCGTACAGTTCAGGGACAACGCGATCTTCCAGGCGGATAAGCCGGTGAAGATCTGGGGCTCGACCCGGAACTTCGGTGAGTGGCAGGCCGGCGACGAGGAGGGAGACTGCAAGGTCCACGTCGAGTTCGGTGACATCAAGAAGATGATCCCGGTGGAACCGGGCATGGCTGACTGGTCGGTCACGCTTCCCCCCATGAAAGCGGACGGCAAGGCCTATACGTTGAAGGCAAGCTTCACGATCGATGGCGAGCTTGCCCATGAACGCGTGGCAACGAACATCGTCTTTGGTGATGTCTGGTACGTGGCGGCGGCGGCAACGAAGTTCACGGTTCCCGAGGTCGCAGATTCTGGGCAGGTCGTGAAGATGATCCAGAACCAGTCCAAGCGAGGCGGGAAGAATGCAGCGAGTCGCTACAGCGTCTGCGTGTCGCGTACCCCCTACAATCGTTTCGCGTCATACTGGAAACCCGCAAGTGGCCTGGCTGGCGCTATCGGCCACAGCATTGCCGCAAAGACAAAGCGACCGGTTGGTATTGTGTGGATGCAGTCCAAGGGCTCCGTCGACCTCAGTCAGTGGGTTGCTCCGCCATACCTGAAAGATGCACCGAGCCTGATGGAGGACTACAAGACGGTAGGCAGCCAGTTCACGGACAATCCCTACTACCTTGCCAATGTGCGACGCTATATCAGCGAATGGAAGGGCTTCTGGTCTGACTACATCCCGGAGATGATTGCCAGGAAGGCAGTGCCGGAAGGCGCCAAGTGGGGTGCAAGTTGGGGCAGCTATCCATCTCCGGCGCCTGTCGTCGGGGATTCCAAAGCGGCGCATGTGCAGAACATCTACGTGGCGCCATTCGCGCCGATCACGATGAAGGGCGCAATCTTCCTCTCAGAAGAAGCGATGGCGAATGAGAGCGACGGTGCCAATTTCGGACCGGAGATGGGTGCTGTGGCCAAAAGCATGAAGGCCAAGTTCGGCGACAAGGATGCCGAGTTCATCTACACGGTTCCGAGCAAGGCGCTGGCAGCAAAGGTCACGAAGCCGAAGAAGATCGAAGGTAAGAGTACAGCGATCGAGGTAGGCGACTGGGCCGACGTGACCGGGGTGCTTCAGGCGGTGAGCCGGTAGGCGTTCGCTTCAGGCGGTCTCTGCACTGGATGGCGGCCTCAGAGGAGCCAGTTGGCGACAACTGGCTCTCCTCTGGAGGGACATCCTGTTGTCTCCAACTGGATGGGGGACGGCGGGACGCGAAGCGAGGCTGAATACTTGGAGGCCAACGTCTCGGAGACTCGACCGTTCCCGCCCTACAGTTGGAGCGCTGTTCTGTCCCGTCCTGATATAGGTTGTCACCTCTGCGGAGCAAATCCCCCGGGCTTGCCCCGGGGATCGTTAGGATGGCTGGCTACAGAAGGGGTATACCCCCCCCTGAGCCCGGATGGAGGCAGGTTCTGAGCCATGCTCAGTCCCTGCCTCCATCCGGGCTCAGAGAAGAGAGGAGGGGGATCGCGTGTAGCTTGTATCCTGAAACTCCCCGGGACAAGCCCGGGGGATCTTGAAGCGGCCAGGAAAGTGACAAACGTAGACAAGGATCGGGACGATGATCGCGACGATGATTGGGGAGATGATCCGGCTATAGGTTGCTCCCTGGAGCTACAGGCGGTTGTGCCGGGCAATGATGGCTTTGACTTGCGCCCATGTCTGGCCGCGTAGGTCGCGTGGATCGGGGTCGTTCTCGGCATCATCGAAGTAGCAGAGCGATTTCTCGACGTTCCAGAGGCTATCGCCCGTGTACTTCTGCTCACAGTACGCCAGGAGGGTTGCCATCGGGATGGTCTTCAGAAGCTCGGCGCAGTCCCAAAAATCCTTCTTGCTACCACGATTGGCAATGGCGTTGAGTTTCATCGCAGCGACATCGGCTACTGCAGCCAGGCGAAGTCCTTCGATGGTTTCGATGGGCTCAAGCAGCGGGTAGCGGTGTGCGATAAGGTCGACTCTGATCTCGCCAACAACACCCGAAATCGAATTCTCGGCGGTTTCGGTCTCTACCATGCCGTAGTGATCCCTGAGGCACTCAGCAAGTGGTTGTGCATCGAAAGCCGCATGCGTAAACAGGTCGATATCGATGGACACACGGTGCGCGTAACGAAGGGCGAGTGACGTGCCGCCAACGAGGTAAAAGGCACTGAACCGTTCGTCCTGCATCAGTGAGGTCAGCAGGGCAAGCAGAGCAGGAGATACAGCTTCGCGATGCAGTGTCACCGGTGCCACCCTTCGGTACGCTTGGCAAATGCACGAAATCGCTCTCGTGGCAGTTCAAACTGGTTGGCGAAGAAGGCAATCGTCTTCTTGTTCAGAGCGCGTGCATTCAGAAGCGTGTCACGGATGCATGGTTCGCCATAGTAGGCCCAAGCGGCCTTGACGTCGGCAAGTGTGCCGCAGTCCATAATGCGGGGAATCATGAACTGGCGATGTTTGTCGGCGTCGACTTTACAGCGCTCTACATCCCAGTAAAGATGCTCTGAAAGCCCCCGTGAAAACTCCTGCTTGGTCATGCCCAAACGGTAACCGAACGGTTTCCCGATGACAAGATTTACGGCCAGCTCCCATCGCGTGTTGCGGCAGCCAAACGCGGAATGCGAAACTGCAGAGGTAGGGCAGGCATGATGCGGCCAGCCGGGAGGGAGACCGCCTGAAGGGCGTGTTGATCTATTGCCCACGCATGCGGAAGACGGCCTAAAGGCCGAACTACATACGGCGCATTTCTTAGGAAACATGGCGTTTGTAGTTCAAGCTTTAGCTTGTCTCTTGGATAAATCAACACGCCCTGAAGGCGGAACAACATACTCAAGATGGCAGTTCGTTGCTCCGCCTTGAGGGGTTGTGTCCCGAATCTTCTGCAAATTAGGATACATCCTGAATTCTGCGCGTCTTTGGAGGAATATCCAATATCGAACAAGGAATTTCCAATGTCCAAGGACAAGAAGAGCGGCAAGACTCTCGCCATACATGCGAAGAGAGGTCCCTAAAAGTCTAAGTCTTCACTTGTTCGGTTGGATATTCCTTGTTGGCTGTTGGATACTGAGAAGGGGCTACAAGGCGTCCTGTGTCCCAGTCATAGACCTAATTGCAGAACTTTTCGCACGCTACCAATTGAGGCGGTCTCGGCGATGGATGGCGGTCTGAGAGGAGCCAGTTGGCGACAACTGGCTCTCCTCTGGAGGGACATCCTGTTGTCTCCAACTGGATGGGGGACGGCGGGACGCGAAGCGAGGCTGAATACTTGGAGGCCAACGACTCGGAGACTCGACCGTTCCCGCCCTACAGTTGGAGCGTAGTCTCTGCCCTTGTTTCTCAATTCCGCATTCCGCGTTCCGCATTCCGCGTTTGAGTGTTCCGCGTTTGGGTGTTCCGCATTTGCAGCGGCCTGTCGCAATCGTGACGCTGTTCTGCCGCATTTTGCGGTTTTTGTTGTGATGGCTGACGGTGTAGGTTGTTCGGTAAGGAGAACACTATGCGCAGTATGATCGACCTGGCAGGGGAGTGGCGAGTTGCCTTGGATCCTCATAATAAGGGCGTACGAGAGGGGTGGTTTCGGCGGTCGTTCAATGGAACGATTACGTTGCCCGGCACAACGGATGAAGCCCGGATGGGCGAGTTTGTTGACGAGCGCTGTGAAGAGCGGCTCTCCCGTATCTGGCGCTGGATAGGACCGGCGTGGTACCAGCGCCAAGTGACGATTCCGAAGCGCTGGGAGGGCAAGCGTATCACGCTGTTTCTAGAGCGTACCAAGGATAGCCAGGTATGGGTTGACCGAACTTGGATCGGTGGCGATGATTCGCTCTCGACGCCGCATGAGTTCGACCTGTCAAAGAAGCTCACCCCCGGAACGCATACCATCACGGTGCTGGTCGATAACGCCAAGCTCCCACCCGTCGGTCCCTGTCACCAGGTGGATGAGCGCACCCAGACGAACTGGAACGGCATTGTGGGACGCATCGAGCTGAGGGCGACGGACAAGATCTGGATCGACGACCTTCAGGCTCACCCGCTGCACGCGGCGCGCATGCTGGAAGATGAGTCGGAAGTCGAGCAGGAGAGTATTCGTGCGGTAACCAACATCACAAACGGGACGCGCCGTACGGTCGCGGCTCGGGTCACGGTTCGCATGGAAATCGTGGGACGGGACGACGCGCCGCGGATACCCGCGCAACGATTTGATGTCGCCCTGAAACCCGCGACGAATACAATCGAGCTGGACGTGCCTGTCCCCAAAGATATTCCGCGTTGGGATGAGTTCGATCGGTCCATGGTCCGGTTAACGATGTCACTTAACGTTGCCGAGACGTCAATGCGAGATCGCGTGAGTATGGAATTCGGGCTGCGCACATTCACCACGGCCCGTGGTCAATTCGTTATCAACGACCGTGCCACGTTCCTGCGCGGAAAGAATGATTGTGCGCTTTTCCCGCTCACCGGCTACGCGCCGATGGACAAGACCTTCTGGCTGCGTCACCTCGGTATTGCACGGGACTATGGGATCAACCACTACCGCTTCCATTCCTGGTGTCCGCCGGAAGCCGCTTTCCAGGCGGCGGATGAGCTGGGTATCTACTTCCAGGTGGAGCTTCCCAACAAACGCGGCATTACGAAACCGGATAACCACGACTACACGCCACCGAAGGAGGCCTACGAGACTCTCGACGAGCTGGTGGGCGACGGCGGACCACCTGCTGTACGAACGGCTTATCTCACGCGTGAGGGCGAGCGCATTCTCAGGCACTACGGAAATCACCCGTCATTCGTGATGATGACATTGGGAAATGAGATCGGCGGTGATACCGAGGTGATGAAGGAGATGTGCGATCATTTCCGATCATTGGATGGGCGCCACCTCTACGCCATGGGTACCAACCATTTTCATTGGGTACTGCGGTATCGCGAAGGCGACGACTTCTGGGTCATTAAGGGCACACGGCCGGAACGCCATGTGCGTGGTGCCTCCTGGGATGCGGAGTGTCATATCGACCATGAGCCACCGTCGACGACGGTCGACTATACGGCTGAATTGCCCGGTGTTCCCGTGCCCGTTATCGGGCACGAGATGGCACAGTTCGAGGTCTTCCCCGATTTCCGTGAGAGCAAGAAATACACGGGGGTATTGAAGGGCCGCTTCTTCGATATATTCCGGGAGCGTTTGAAGAAGGCTGGAATGCTGGACCAGGCGTTAGACTTCGTGAAGGCTTCGGGCGCGATTTCGACGATCTGTCACAGGGAAGATGTGGAAGCCGCGCTACGTACCTCCGGCTTTGGTGGATTCCAGATGCTCGACCTGCAGGACTTCAGCGGACAGGGCGTCGCACTGATAGGGTTGCTGGATGTCTTCATGGAATCCAAGGGGCTCATCACGCCGAAGGCGTGGCGTGAGAGCTGCTGCGAAACGGTGCCGCTGCTGTGGATGAAGAAGTACACGTGGACCAACACCGAATCGTTCCAGGGCCGCATCCGTGTCGCGCACTACGGGCCGGCTGATCTATGTGAGCAGGTGGTGAGTTGGGAGCTGCGTGGCCGTGAAGGACACGTGTATGCTCGCGGCGAATCGCCTGCGATCGACATCCGTACCGGCAGCGTAACGGATGTCGACATATTCAGCATCGACCTGGGGCACGTTAAGAAGGCGCAGAAACTGAAGATCACGCTTAAGCTGAAGGGCACGGGTTACCGCAACAGCTATGACATTTGGGTCTATCCCGCAAAGATCAGCACAAAGCCGCCGAAGAGCGTTGTCGTGGCACGCTCCTTCAGTCGCAAGGTACAGTCCGAGTTGGCAGAGGGTGGGCGCGTGTTGCTGCTCGCGAAACCTGAGAAGTTGAAGCAGTCCGTGAGAATGGCGTTCCAGAGTAGCTTTTGGTCACCCATGTTCCGCAATAAGCCGGGGAGGCTTAATCCCCTGGGTAAGGAGACCCCCGGCACGCAGGGCATCTTGTGTGATCCCAGTCACCCGCTGTTCCACGACTTCCCAACCGAGTTCCACACCAACTGGCAGTGGTGGCAACTGGTGAAGAACAGCCGCGCGATGGTGCTGGACGAGACACCCCACGCCTTCCGGCCGCTGATCCAGGTTGTCGATGGTTTTGACCGCAATCACAAGCTTGGCCTTCTCTTTGAAGCCAGGGTGGGGAAGGGCAGGTTGCTGGTCTGCAGCATGGATCTGCCGGCGCTTCAGGAGCACCCCGAGGCGAGACAGTTGCTGTCGAGCATTCAACGCTATGTGGCAAGCCGTGATTTCGCCCCGCGGCATAAGCTGGAGCCTTCGGTTGTGCGGGCGATTGTGTAGTGGGGCAACGCCCTTGCTGTACCTCACATCGTCTGCCATGGTGGTGCCGTTGAAGCAAGCCGGAGGCTTGTCAGCCATTAGCCGGTGGTTACGCGAGTGCGCCCGGAACCGTGTCATGCGGATGCATGACGCTGGTGCCGGGGAACGAGTGTCACCACCGGACCGGAAGAAAATGAATGCACCATCCCGGAGGGATGGCAGCGACTCGTTCGCAAGGAATTGCGCGTGGCTGCTGGCATCCCTCCGGGATGCGGCTTGTAATCTGGTAAGTGACCGGTGGTGTCTCCCGCTTCGCGGGATCAACCACCGGCTAATGGCTGGAGATCCCTTCGGGATGATTCCCCATAGCCGAGAGGATGTGCGGCATAACGACGGCTACGGGAGAGATCGACAGCCCTTCCTGCTTCCGTCAGACTTTTAACAACTAACGTCTCGCAATTGCACAACACTTGCTGATAGATTGGGTTTATGAGTAAACAACAAGAGATTTATTTGGGTAGTGTGTGTCTTGATCGCAATCGTTGGGGAAGTCGTGAGCCATCATTCCTGGTGAGTGAATGGTTGCCGCGGTTCAAAGATGATGGCTTTGATGGGGTAGAGCTCTGGGAGTTTCATTTTCTGAATGCTGACCAGGCAGAGCGGGATCGACTGGTGGCGGAAGCTGCTTCGATTGCCATGTACAATACATACGTCGGCTTCGAGGATGAGGCGGCCGAGGCCCGTGAGAAGAATGCGGATGCGATCAGGCAGTTGGCGCCATCGGGTGTGAAATACAACGTTGGCGGGGATCCAAATCGGCTGGACGAGTATCGCCGCAATCTACTGGCCTGGGCTGACCAGTTGCCGGAATCCTGTCGCTTGCTCTGTGAATGTCATTGTGGATCCGTCCTTGAGGAAATGGACCCCGCCGCTGCCTTCCATGCGGATCTTGATCCCGCTCGGTTTGGTGCCATTGTACATGTGCCGGGAGATGCCGAGGGGGTTGAGGGCTGGATGAATGCACTCGGCTCACGCGTCACCCACCTGCACGTACAGCTGCGTGGCCCTGAGAGTGATCCGTCCGTCCCGGAGAACTACGACAGGCTGGCGGCCGGTTTCGCAATGGCTCGTGAACATGGGTTCTCTGGAAGCGTGGCCTTGGAGTTCACGCGGGGCATTGGGCGTGATGAGGACATAGAGACAATCTATGCCAACGCATGCGTCGATCTTGCGTGTTGTCGGAAGGCTCTGGGGTAGGCGTCTCTTTCTCGTTCTCTCGCGGCAAGAAGATGCACCGTGGCCACTCTAACCACGTGTCGCAAAAATGCATTTCCTGTGTCGCAAGATTACTCTCAGCGCTATGCTGGGAGTCTGTTAGGATTAAGTTGTTATGTTAAAACTACTACATGTCACGAATCGCAGATCGCAGATCGGGCCGGATGGCCCTTTTGCCACTGCACTGCGAGAACTGGGTGAGCTGGTCTTACTTGAGCAGGCTCATGAACTGAGTGATGACGAGGTGTTGGCTCGGATGCGCGAGGCCGATGTGCTCATCACGAACTGGGCCACGCGCCGGATTCCGCTGGGGCTAGTCGATGATCCCGGCAAGGTCCGGTACATCCTGAACATCGGCGGCACCTGCAACGCTTCTGTGCCACTCGAGGTCATACAAGCGGGTATTCCAGTCACCAACTGGGGTGACACGCCTGCTCGTGCTGTCGCAGAAGGCGCCATGTCGCTCCTTTTGGCTGTACTCAAGGATTTGCGTGGGCGCGTGGAGGGCGTTGCGGTCGGCAAGACCTGGGGCGCACGCCGTCTGGGCCTTCCTTCGGGGACGCTATGTGGCACAAAGGTCGGCCTATACGGGTGCGGCGTGATTGGTCGGCGCTTCGTAAAGCAGATTGAGCCGTTTGAACCGGAGTTACTCGTATACGATCCATTCGCCAACGGTCTGCCTGAGTCCTGTCGCCGCCTCGACAGCATTGACGAACTCTTCTCAGAAAGCGAAATCATCGTCATCTGGGCTGGGCTGTCTGACCAGACACGCGATTCGGTTACCGCTGAGCTTCTGGCCAAGCTCCCGGACCACGGCATCATCATTAACTGTGCCCGTGGCGAGATCATTGATCAGGACGCGCTTTTTGCGGAACTGAGATCCGGCCGCCTACGTGCCGGGCTTGATGTGCTTGTGGCCGACAACTACCTGCCCGAGGGACATGAAGCGCACACGTGGCCAAACCTGCTCATCACGTGCCACGACATCAACTCTGCACACTGGCCACCGCGGCCACCACAGCTCGGTTACGGCGACCACGTCGCCCTCGACAACCTCAAGCGCTTCATTGCCGGCGAACCGCTCCAGTTCGTGATGGATGAGCAGCGGTATCTTTTGAGTAGCTAGGTTGGTCTGAAACTTCAATCCACATGCGTTCTCCACTCCTTAATCTTTCGCCCTATTCTTTCGCCCTAATCTTCTAGAAAAGAGGAAGAGATTAAGGCGAAAGATTAAGGCGAAAGATTAAGGTTACCCGAGTTCTGCCCTGTATAGTCCAATTGC
>CAZCDU010000155.1:0-11619 GCA_964497125.1 uncultured Victivallales bacterium
TCAAACTGCTTCTTGTATGCCGCGATGGCATCCAGGTTCATCTGATCACAGACGATCAGAACGATATTCGGTTTGCCACTCCGGCCTTGTTCGGACGCCATCAGCGGCAACGTCGATGCGGCCGCCGCAGCTGAAGCGGCACCGGTCGTTTTCATGAATTCCCGACGGCTGATGGTCATTTTAAACATTCATCTTTCTGCCCCACGCTGTGAGCCCAATTATTGTTTCATTAAGCACCTATACCCACCTGACTCCTCTCTCGCAGGCGTTAGGCACCTAATGCCTAATCCCTTCGTCGCCCTGCCCAACGCTCATATCCTCGCCAGGCCCGTTTCAAACCTCTCATGGAATTTCAGACAATGCCAACAACTGCATCCCGCCCAGGTAAAAGAGGACACGCCCTGCGGCATCGACGTAGAAAACGCCAGGCACCGTTGCGATGCCGGTGTGCTGATAGGTCATCACCTCGATCATGCCGGCAAGGGTGTTGACCGTTGCGTCCCCCGTAAACCGGAGGGTCTGCTTCGGGCACAGTTCGTCCACTTCATCCAGCAGGTTGAAGGAAAGCTCCTTGATCCCGCGTGTCGCCATGCGCCCGACGGCATCCATCAAACACCACTTGCAGGTGGTCGGTCCCGGCAGCGGAATCCTGTGACGCTTCCTGCCGGTTTGTAGCGTAAGCACGCCGTCGACCACCGAGGCTTTTTTCACCATCCCGGAGTTCAAATAGGCGGGCGCATCCGCAGCCTTCGCCACCTTGGTCTCCACCCTCCAGCTCTTGGGGCTGCGCAGGACATCGTTGTCGCAGTTGAGGTCCGCAAAGGTGTAGGAGCGGTAGCCCTGCGGGCAGATGCGGTCGTTTTCGACGCGCAGTTGACCTCCCGGACGATGCATGAGGGACAAACGACCCAGAGCGCGCGCCCGTCCGTGGGAGGAGAAATCCTGATAGATGTGCGTCCACGGAGCATCGGGGTCAAACGAGCCTTCCGGCGGGGAAAAACTCGAAAATCTCTGACGGATCAGTGATTTGGGATCATCAAGATCCTGCATAATGGGAACGGGTGTTTTTGTCGGCATGGGATTTCCTCAACTAACGGACGTCAAAACGCATTCACTGCCATCATTTTTGTCATCTCCAACATCTAATCTCGAATCACGTCCCAAGCGCATACGCGGACCTGAAACTTCAGTCGCTTCGCTCCCTCGTTTCGTCATTTGTGCGCTACGCGCACGTCATTGGTCATTTGCGGCTTCGCCGCGTCATTGGGAAGTTTCACACCTGAATGATGTGGCCCTCTTTCCAATGACGGCCCGAAGGGCCAAATGACCAATGACAGGGCCACCGGTTCCACTGGCACAGGAATTTCCATGGATAATACAAACTGCCCTTTTATACACTGTCTCGCTATAGTTTGTGTGCCTTTCGTTTATGTACGAATTGACGGCGCCTAAGAACTCCCCTTCCTGTCGAACTTAGCTGCAGAAGGAACATCTCAGGCATCTCCGGCGCGGAACGCGGAGGGGGATTGTCCGGTCTGGCGTTTAAAGAAGGCGGAGAAATGGTTCTGGTTTGGAAAGCCGAGCAGGTCCGAAATCGTTTTGACCGAATCCTCGGTTTGCTGAAGAAGCTGTTTGGCTTTCCGGAGTTTCTGTTCGTTCAAGAAGGTGGCGGGCGCCATGCCCATTTCTTCGCGAAACACCGAGCGGAACCAGGAATAGCTGATATGATACAGCTCGGTAATCTCATCCTTATCCCAGGCGTTTTCCGGGTGGTTTCTTAACTGCTCCGCCACGCGATGAACGACGGAAATAACATAGCTACGCGTTTTCTCCGCCCTTTCGTTAAAGAGCAGTTGCGTCAGCCGAGTGGAGGCTCTCTTTAGCGTGACTGAAATCTTGGGAAAGAGCCGCAGGGGCACGTTGACGGGAAATCCTGTGACCCAGAGCGCGGCGATGACCCGGTTTTCCAGGTCAAAAACAGGCACGCCGATGCAGTGGCAACCTTCCCGTCTTTCAGAGATGTCAACCGAGTACCCGTTTTCGACGACGGACGCGAGTTCGGCTCGGAACGCCTCGCGGTCGATGATGGTATTATCGGTGTATTTCCGGAACTTCATTTTTTGGATGATCGCGTCACGGCGTTCGGGCGACTCAAACGCGAGCATCGCTTTTCCGGGTGCAGAGGTATGCAGTTCATACCGAAACCCGTTATCAAGATGAAAACAAAACCCGGTTGAGCCATCGACACTGGTCAGCACTTCACCTTCGGCGTCGTCGGGGACCAATTGGCCCAATCCGACGGTTTGTCCGACCTCGGCCTCGACTTCTTTCATTACGATTTCCGCCATTTCAATCAATCGTTTCGCGCTCATATGCCATCATCCTATACATAAACAAACGTCACACAAGCTATATCAGGAAAATGGAGAAAACGACGACGGCGACGATAACGTGATCCGAGAGTGCTGATGGGTGAGGGGCGGCGCAGGAGGCGCAGAGCGGCGCGGTGACCGGCCTGTATGGGAAGGGAAGCTGTGGTGTTCAGCGGCCCAGCGGGTTGCGTCATTCGGGTCGGACCCAAGCATTCAGGCCTATTATTCTTTATCATTTGCTCTGAATCGTTCGTGACTTGATCAGGCAGGATTGCTACAGTCCTCGTTTATGAGAACATTAATTCTATCTGTTATATTATTGAGCCTCACGATATCCCAAGCCGCAGCGCAGAAAGGCGAAGTGTATGAAGTCGGCTTATCGATGTATTCACTTCGGCAATTGTTTCAGTCGAAAGGCGGCGACTTGGATGCGTTGGATTATCCGCAATTTGCGAAAGAAACCTTTGGGATCACTCAGATCGATGTTTGGGATGGCGGCTTTCCTGAAGAGCGCCGCGCTGATCCGGAATACTATCGTGAGTTGAAGCGGCGTGCGGATGCAGTGGGTTCAAATTTCTTCCTGCTGATGGCGGGGTTTGTGAACGGTCAAGTGAAGAACCTTGAACAACAGGCAGCTAAATTTAGTCAGCAAGTTGATTTTGCGCAGCTCCTCGGCGCGAAGTATGTGAGAGTGTTTCTCCATGCGCCGAAAACGGTGGAACGGGCGGAATCCTCCAAGCGTAGCGCTGCCGCACTTAAGCCGATCGCTGACTATGCGCAGTCCAAGGGCATCATCATTGTGATCGAACCGGCGCCGAATCAGTATTCTGGCGATGGCCGCTACCTGGCAGAATTGGCCAAACAAATGGATCATGCATCACTGCGTCTGATGCCGGATTTTGGCAAGATGAAATTGGATGATCCCTATGAGGGAACCATCGCCATGATGCCGTATTCAGAAGTCGTCTCAGCCAAGAGTCATGAGTTCACGAAGGAAGGCATGTCTCGCGAGTTTGATTATCCACGCCTCATGCAGAGTGTGGTTGAATCAGGCTTCACGGGTATCGTTGCGATTGAATACGAGGGCCGCGAACTGGGTCCGGTTGAAGGCGTTAAGGCCACCCAGGCGCTGCTTCAGAAGCTAAACAAACGCTAATGAGGGATCAAGCATGCCGGCCATCGATCTTGGCGCCTATGCGCGCCGGAGATCTTCGCCGTATTCCCAGCCTTTGCGAACCGGCTCCTTGAGCTGATCGTTCAGTTCCGGGCGGTTGGTGATACGGCAGTTCGCGGCATCCCACTCGATCTTGCCACCGTTTTTGACCGCAAGCAGGCCGAGCAGCATGGTTTCAGTGAAGGGCGCGGAATATTCGAAGTCGGAGCCCGCCTCTTTGAGCTCACCTTGAATGACCCGGATGATTTCGCGCACCGGAGCGCTGCCCGACCCGTCTCCAAGGCGTTGATATTTCTCTTCGGGATAGCCTGCCTCCTTGAATGCACGCATCGCGTCTTTGTTGATGAGGCGAGGTTCGCTTGAGCGCATATTGGTATAGGCGTTGGCTTTCGTGCCTTTGTAGATCGCCCCATTCGCGGGGATTCTACCCGGCCACGTCCAAAGCCCGTCGACGTCAGGTTCAGCCTTCGGGCCATTGACCCAGTAGAGTGTGCATGGAGCTTTGTTGCCACGAGCCTTGAAGTCAAAGCGAATGCGCACGCCATCCGGAATCATGCCCGGGAACTCGCCGTAGACATCTTCGCGTTCGACGGAAACGGGTTCGTAGAGGTCGAGGTTGAAGACTGCAGCATCCGCAATGTGGCAGAAGATGTCGCCAATGGTACCGGTGCCGAATTCGTAAAAGCCTCGCCAGGACTGTGGGTGGAACAGACCGGAGTAGTGCCGGTCTTCAACGGGGCCCAGCCAGAGGTCGTAGTTCAGGTGAGCGGGAACCTGATCCTTCGTAAGTTCTCCGGATGCAGGACGCTTGAACCACGGTGTGCCCCATCGGGGAAATTTGTCGTAGCAGGTGACTTCCGTAATTTGTCCGAACACATCCGTTTCATACCATTCACGGAAGGTGCGAAAGCCATCAAACGCATGCCCCTGGTTGTTCATATTGGTGTGGACCTTGTAGTGCTGAGCCGCTTTACGGAGCGTACGAGCCTGCCAGATATTGTGCGCCAAAGGCTTTTGCACGTTCACATGCAAACCGCGCTGGATCGCATCCATGGTAGCGGGAAAATGTGTGTGGTCCGGCGTGCTGATACACACCAAGTCGATTTCCTGCCAGTGTTTGTCCAGCATGACGCGGAAATCTTCATACTTTGGAGCCTTGGCCAGACCGGGGTGGCGATCCTGATACTTCAGGTGCATCTTTGAGTCTACATCGACTATTGCGACAATGTTATGGCCCGTCACTCCCTCGATCGCCTGATGCGCAACGTTGCCGCAGCCGATCAGCGCAACATTCAGCCTTGAGTTTGCGCTAATGCCTGAATTAGCGATGCTGATGCGCGGTAGTGTGAACGCACCCAGCGTCGCGCAAGTAGAGGATTTGATAAACTGTCGTCGTGATGTCATACAACTCTCCATAGATGTGAGGTTTCGACGCATTTTCGAATCGGGCTTCGTCCTTCACCCCAGCCGCATCCGCTTGCCAGGAACACGAGTAATCTGGGCGAACTACCCTTCTATGCAATCTTTCGCTATAGCGCGCACGCCTTTCGTTTATGTACAAATTGACGGCGCGCACAACGAAGCCGCCACGAACAACCCCAACAAACTAGTCTGAAACTTCATCGTTATTTCTTCTTCCCACCTTTTCTCTTCGCGGCGTTCTTCTTCGCCGGTCGGGTGGGTTTAGTACTCATTTGCATGTTCGGATCATCTTTTTCCGGAACGTCGTAGTATTCGCGGAGGTTTGCCAGCTCTTTTCTCATCCGCGCAAGCTCTGCCGCATACTCGGGATTGTTATACTCGCTCTTCATCTCGGTCGGGTCCTTTTCGAGATCGAAGAACTCCCACTCTTCGCCGTTTTCGACATCTTTTCCGTAATAGCGAATCAGCTTGAAGCGTTTGTCGAATGCCCCTTCGTGTCGCTTGACGCTGTGCCAGCCGGGATATTCGTAATAACGGTAATAGAGGCTCCGTCGCCAATCCTTTGGCGTTTGACCTTTGAGTAGCGGCACGAGCGAAACGCCCTGCATATCGCTCGGAACTTCTATGCCCGCCATATCGAGGAAGGTCGGCGCGAAATCGATGTTCTGTGCCAAATCGGTGTTCACGGAACCCGGCTTCGTTACGCCCGGCCAATCCACAATGAATGGAGTGCGGAATGACTCTTCATACATAAACCGCTTATCAAACCAGCCGTGCTCGCCCATATAAAAACCCTGGTCCGAGGCATACATCACCACCGTGTCTTTATCGAGACCCAGCTCGGTTAGCGTATCGCGGAGGTTGCCAATGCTCTCATCTACCGCCTTGATGCAGCGCAGATAGTCCTTGATGTAGAGCTGATATTTCCACGCCACCAACTCTTTGCCTGTCGGGCGATGTTTCTTAAAATATTCGTTCCGTCTCGTGTAGAGCTCTCTTTTGAGAGCATTACCAAACTGTGCGTTTGGCGGCAGATCGGCCGTTACTTTCAAATCGCCAATCATGGACATCGATTTGTCGATTGACAGATCCTGGTCTCGTGCCGCCGTCGCACGGTTTGAATAGTCGTCCCAAAAATTCGGCGGCAACGCAAAATCGAAGTCCTGATACAGATCCATATGGCGCGGCGCCGGTTGCCAGTTGCGATGCGGCGCTTTGTGATGCACCATCAGCATAAACGGCTTATTCGGATCGCGCCGGTTTTTCAGCCAGTCAATCGACTGCTCGGTGATGATGTCGGTCGTATACCCTTTGCGGTCAACCCGCTTGCCGCCTTCCAACAGGAAGAACGGGTCATTATAGGTCCCTTGCCCACTCAGCACTTCCCAATAATCAAAGCCTTGAAACTGCCCGGCGATATGGATTTTGCCCATCATCACCGTCTGGTATCCATTGGCGCTCAAGATTTTTTGGAACTGCTGCTGATTATGGTCAAACCGTCCCGCATTGGTATATTTTCCGTTCTTATGGCTGTGCTTGCCGGTCAGTAAGGTCGCTCGCGACGGCGAACAGATCGAGTTCCCGACATAACAACGGTCGAACCGTATTCCGCCCTTCGCCATTTGATCCATATTCGGCGTGATACCGATGCCCTCAAAGCGCGGATCGCCATACGCGCCCAAGGTCTGATAGGAATGGTCATCGGTAAATATCCAGAGAATGTTCGGGCGGTTATCTTTTGCATGCACCTGGGTTAAGCAGAAAATCCCTGCCATGATTGCGATGAGTCGTTTCATTTATATCTCTATGAATTGTAGGTTCTTTCAAATTCCAGAACCCTATGTTGTCATTTATTGTTTCAATCTTCATCCTTGAGAACGTGTCCTACCGTGAAACCGTTTGTGGACGACCGTCATTTCAGAAAAATCTGATTATAGGATTTCGTTCGTCCGCCCCGCGCCTCAAGCAGAGGCAAGGCTCCGTTCTTCGCGGCTTCTTCCCACCAGAGTTTTTGGAGCTCCTTGAGTTTGCGGGGATGCTTTCCCGCTAAGTTAACGCTTTCGGTGAAGTCGGTATTCTGATTGTAGAGTTCCCAATAGTCATTGTCGAAATCGGTCCCGTGCCTGTGGAAGGCGACCGCTTTCCAGCCTTGATGATAGATCGAGCGAGCACCCCAGAGTTCCCAAAATTGGGTATCCCGCGGAGCTTTGGCTTTGGGACTGTCGAAGACTTTCCTTAGACTGGCTCCTTGTAGCGGAATTTGCGCGACGCCATCAAACTCATCGGGAGCGGAAAGTCCCAGAATATCGAGCACAGTAGGAGTGATGTCGATCACGTCGACGAATTGTTCGCGAAGTCCAGTCGATTGAATGCCATCCGGCCACGAAACGATCATCGGCGTGCGCACGCCGCCATTGAAGGGCCATAGCTTGTAGTACTGAAAGGGTGCGCACGATGCCATCGCCCAGCCGCGCTGGTATTGTGGCTGCGTCGTGGGCGAGCCGAGCTCATCCAGTCGTTCATGCATTTCTTTAACCGTCATTTTACAGGAGTATGGATGATCGAAATTTCCTTCGATACCCGCCTCAGGAGCCCCGCCATTATCTGATATCAATACGATGAGCGTATTGTTGAAGATTTTCTTCTTCTTCAGAAAGTCGGTCAAACGGCCAATCTGATCATCGGTGTGCTCAAGAAAACCCGAGTACGCTTCCATGAATCGGGCGAACACTTCGCGCTCTACCTTGCTCAGGTCAGCCCAGGCGGGATCGCCCGGATTACGCGGCGGCAGTTTCGATCCAGCGGGAATGAGGCCGGTTTCGAGTTGCTTGCGAAACCGTCGCTCGCGGATTGCATCCCAGCCGTCGTCGAAGGCTCCCGTATACTTTTCAATATAGCGCTTCGGGACCTGAATCGGCGAATGAACAGCTCCGAATGAGAGGTAGAGAAAGAACGGTTTGCTTACGCGCGCGTTCAAAGTCGTATCAATCATCTGAATCGATTGAGTAACGATGTCTTCCGAAAAGTGGTAATCCGGATCGTCGGGTGGCGTCACATTTCGGTTGTCGATAACAAGTTTCGGACGGTACTGATCGCTCCAGCCGGAAAGAAATCCATGGAACCGCTCGAAGCCTTTTTCGAGCGGCCAATGTGTGCGGTCGCCGGAATCGGTCAATTGATCATGGGGCGCAAGATGCCACTTGCCTGCGGCCATCGTTCTGAAGCCTTTGCGGCCGAGAATCTGGGCGATATTCGCCGCAGCCGCAGTCACGTGACCACGGCTATGCGGATACCCTTGATCCTTGCCAGGCAACTCTTTCATCCCGACAGAGTGCGCATTGCGTCCCGTCAGCAATGAGGCTCGAGTAGGCGAGCAAACAGCCTTCGAATGAAACTTGTTAAACTGCAAACCGTGAGCCGCCAGCGAATCCATATGCGGCGTCGCCACTGCGGAACCATAACAACCAAGGTCCCCGAAACCGGCATCGTCGAGAACGATATAAATAATATTTGGGCTGCCTTGCGGCGCCTCCACAGCCACGAGCGGATCCGGCGTCGAATCCGACGCCGTACGACCGATCGTGCCCTGGAAATTTTCAGCAGCCGGGTGAGACTGAGCCGAGAGCCCATACGGGCAGAACAGCGTGAGGGCAAACAGAAAACTCCAAGACAAAGTACGCCTGGGGTTTCGTTTCGTAATCATCATGTTCTCAGAACTCCCACTCTTCGCCGTTTTCGACATCTATCCCGTACTGGCGAAAATCATTTTACCGCACCCTTTCAAAGACCAGCATTCGGAAGTCAAAGGCATTTGGTGCTGATAAATCTTTTGCACTGAGTGTCAGTTGACCGGGTCCTTTATTCAAGTTGATGGTACCAATGGTTTTGGTTGCCCAGCGCTTTACATAGGAATTATTGCGTTTAGCGCGCTCGCCTTCCATACCAATCAGCGGCACATCATGCGCTTTATCGACTTTAAAGCTGAAGGCATTTTCACCGAATGACACATTAAACTGGCTGCCAAGACCATCTGCGGTCATGGCATAATAGAGTGAGACCTCGAATTCTCCGTCTTCAACCACCTCTATATCCCAGGTCACCTTGTCACCCGCCTTTTCCCAGTTCAGAAAATAACTGTCGTTTGGGAACTTGTTGGACCGCTTAATATGGCCATGCGCATTGCCGTCCCGGGCAGGAGCATGGGTATAAAGGCTATCCGGATGACCAAAAAGGAATGGCCTAGTGTCCATTTTCGGCAATTCAGAAACGACCTCCTTTTGCCAATTATCTCTATAAGCAATCAACGCTGCCTTCACCTCCGGATACTGTTTCGAAACGTCTTTGTACTGACCGATATCCGTGTGCATGTCATAAAGCTTTTCTTCCTGATCCAGTCTAAACCGTTCGCTACGCACACTGGTTTGGTTTCTCCAGATGGCGTTGTTCACGATTATACGGTCCTGCCACCTTTCTTCACCGCCGAACAGAAGTGGCTTCAGGCTCTTGCCATCAAAAGGCTTTTTACTCTGATAAGGAATATCCGCTAAATCCATCATGGTGGGGAAAATATCCATCGCTGAGGCAATTTGAGGAACACTTGTGCCTGCCTTAATGGCAGCCGGCCATTGCATAAAACTTGGGGATCTCACCCCACCTTCATCAAGTGTCCCCTTCTGCCCTTTCATGTCACCGTTATACCGCAGACCATTTGGGCCATTATCTGAGAAGTATAAAATAATGGTATTATCAAGCTCCCCCATTTCTATGAGCTTTGCTTTAACGCGTCCAACATTCCAGTCGATATTTTCCATCATTGCAAGAACTGCGCGGGTTCTCGGTTTGTTTTCGTTCTTGCTGTAACGGTTATCATCAACTGCAGGCTCATTTTCATACTTTTTCCACCAGCGGTCCGGCACCTGCCAGGGGCCGTGCGGCGTATTGAATGCCAGATACATAAAAAACGGCTGTTTACTTTCGGCACTGATAAAATCAATAGCCTTGCTGGTACAATCATCAACGATGAATCCTTCACCCTCGACTACCTTGCCGTTGTGATCCATCATGGCATCAAAATAATTACCCCAGTGACCCGAAGCAAAGCCGTAGAACTCGTCAAAGCCACGACCGTTCGGGTGATAGGGGTACTGCGAACCATTATGCCATTTACCAAAGGTGCCGGTTCTATAACCTGCTGCTTTCAGCGCATCGGCGATCGTTACTTCATCAAGGTTCATACGCTCTCTGCCCTTAGAGGTACCTGTAATGCCCGAGCGTTGATAATAGCGCCCCGTTAGAAGGTCTGCTCGTGTAGGCGCGCAAACGGGACTGACAAAGAAGTTTTCAAAGGTCACACCCTGCTTGGCAATGGCATCAATATGAGGTGTGGAAACCAGACTATTACCGTTGACAGACAGATCACCCCATCCTTGATCATCGGCCAGGAACACAACAATATTCGGCTTTTTCGCGCCATAGGCAAACGAAGACGCCACGACGAATAAAAGAATCCATTTTTTCATTTTTGTTTTCCTATTTAGCTGCGTTGTTCCATTCCGATTCGGTCACGACCCCGTCATTGTTTGCATCGCGCTTTTTCAAGGCACCTTTCGGCTGGCTCGGATTATACTTAAATTTACCCGGGTTCGCTTCGGCGCGGGATTTGAACCAGCCATCGATCTCCTCGAGCGTGACCTGTCCATCGCCATCTTTATCGATCGCTGAAAAGCCGCTTCCTTTCCCGCCGCGAGATTTCGATGAAGCTGGCGCGGGAGCTTTGCTTTTCTTCCCTTTCCTCCCTTTCTTCGCGGGCGGTGCATCTATAGTGCCCCTAAATCTAAAGAGCTCCGGATGCGTCTCAGCAGTCGGATACTCGGCGTTGACGTTGACGAAGTGTTCGAGCAGCTCCTTTTTGAGTGTCGCATAGACCTCTGGGTATTGTGTCCTTAAATCGTTCTGCTCCGCGACATCCTGGCTGAGGTCGAACAGTTTCAGGTCGGCGCTCTCCAACGCGGCAACCAGAGCGGGCCAATCCGGAGAGAAGTCCCGCCCGACATCGCCCCAGAGTTTATAATTCCCTTTGCGTAGGCCGACGTTGCCCCACAGCTCGAAAATCATGGTGCGTTCGGGAACCGCCTCGCCCGAAAGCATATGCGGCATCAGCGATAGTCCCCGCATCGGGTTCTTTCCGTTCATCTTCGGAAGCGGAATGCCGGCGGCATCCAGCAAAGTGGCAAAGATGTCACAATGCATCACCTGTCCGTCCGACACCGTGCCCGGAGGGACCCGGCCTTTCCAGTTCATCAGAAACGGCACGCTCAGTCCGCCCTGATAGGTGGTGGCTTTCCCGCCCCTGAAGGCGCCATTGTTTCCCGGGAACCGGCCTCCAGCCGTACCTTCCGTCATCGTGCAGCCGCCGTTGTCGCTAACAAAAACAACGAGCGTATTGTCCGCGATGTCCAATTCGTCCAGTAAATCAACCAGCTTACCGATGTTGTGATCCATATGTTCGAGCACGCCGACATAGTCGCTACGCAGGAAGCTGACCCCGCGATCAAGTGCCCGATTCACCCACTCCTCGGGCGCGGAGGCCGGCTTGGATTTACTCGTGCGGATCGGGCCGTGCACCGCGTTATACGCCAGATAGCAGAAGAA
>CAZCDU010000156.1:0-4673 GCA_964497125.1 uncultured Victivallales bacterium
CTCGAAGAACAGGCGGCGCTGCGTCTGCTCAACGGAATCGTCCAAGTCGACAATACCTTCCTCCGTTGCAAGGCGCGCTTTAACGGTTGCTGCCGCCGCGACGAGATCCTCGTAGCTGTGATGCGGCTGTCCATAGATCTCGGCCACAATCGTCGATAACACGGGAGGCCCGGGGGGCACTTCGATCAACTTGACGGAAGCGCCGGTACGATCGGCGATCTCGGCAATATCATTGCGAATGCGTAAGACGAGCGCGTGGCTATCCATCTTACGATCATCCCGATGCAGCAGGTTGACGCGAATATCGGCAACGTTTGGTGCCTGGCGCAGGTAGTAGTGGCGGACCATGCCATTGAAATCCATGGGCGAACCGCTTCCAACGATGGTTGTGAAGTCGGTCACCTCCGGAATGGTGTGCAGGTAGTCTTCCAGCTCGCGGACGACCGCATCCGTCGTCTCAAGTGTCGTCGACTCCGGCATATCAACCAACACCTGGAATTCGTTCTTATTGTCGAATGGCAACATCTTGAGCGGCACAAGTCCCGTGAGCGTCAAGGCGACCGACCCTGCAAACAGGAGTGCCACCACAATCATCAGCGCCCGGCTGCGCGCAGGAGACGAGATGAACGGGCCCACCAGCTTCGTGTAGAAGCGATATACCGGTGTCGTACGTACGTCCCTACTCTCTTCCTTCTTCTCGCCACCGCCATAGCGCAGCAACTTGCTCGACAGCCAGGGCGTAACGGTCAGTGCCACGACCGTCGACATCAGCACGGCGATCGGTACGTTCAGCGCCATCGGGGCCATGTAAGGACCCATCATACCCGTGATGAAGAACATCGGCGTGAAGGCGATGATGATGGCCAGTGTCGAAAGCACGATGGGCGGCATGATCTCGCTCATGGCGTTGACAACGGCCTTGAGCTTTGGCTTCAGCGCCATCCGGAAATGTCGTTCAATGTTCTCAACACCCGTGATGGGGTCGTCGACCAGCAGCCCCAGGGCAAGAATCAGGGCAAACAGAGTCACGCGGTTAATCGTGTACCCAAGTAGATAGTTGCAGAGCAGCGTCAGCGAATACGTAATCGGAACTGCCAGGGCCACGATCAGGCCTTCACGCCAGCTCATGGTCAGGGCAAGCAACCCGATCACGGTTACCACGGCCAGGCCGAGGCTGTAGACCAGGTTGTTGACTTTGTCATTCGCGGTCTCGCCGTAGTCACGCGTGATCTTGACTGCAACGTCATCCGGAATGATGGATCCACGCAGCTCGTCCAGCGCGTCCTGGACTTTCTGCGTGACCCAGACGGCGTTGCTGCCTTTCTTCTTGGCCACGGCGATCGTAACAGCCGGCTCACCCGAGGCAGTACCGCCTGCGGCTGGACCGTCAGAGTATCGGCTGTAGGTGGCGATTTCGGCCGGGCCGTCCACGATCTTTGCGACATCGCGCAGGTGAATGGGGCGATCCTGAAAGACGCCAACCATGAGATTGCGTAGCGCTTCAACATTCTTAAGAAACGGACCGGCCTCGACGCGAATCGCCTTGTCGCCCTGCTCGAAATCGCCGGTAGCCCGCTGCACATTCGAAACCTGGAGGGCCCCCATCAGTTCCTGCGGCGAAAGGCCGTAGGCGGCGAGACGCTCGGGATTCATGTAGACGTGCGCCACGCGCGGTTCGCCACCGTGAATCGTGATGCGGGCACTATCGGCCACATGCTGCAGCTTGCTGACGACCTCTTCGGCAACGCGGTAGAGTTGATGCGTATCGTAGACCGCGCTGTGCAGCGTTGCATTCACGACGGGAACGTCATCGATCTCGATCGGTTTGACAACCCACCCCCGGATGCCGGGCGTGACCTGATCCATATTCTGGTTCAGCTTATTGTAGAGCTTCAGCAGGCTGTCTTCGCGATCTTCGCCGACGAAGAATCGCACCGTGACCACGGCCATGCCGGGGCGTGACATGGAATAGACGTATTCCACACCGTCAATCTGGTAGAGCAGCCGCTCCAGACGCGAGGCAACCATGCGTTCGACCTCTTCAGCGCTGCCGCCGGGATAGCTGACCATCACATCGGCCAGCGGGACCACGATCTGCGGTTCTTCCTCGCGCGGCGTCACCGTTAGTGCCACCAAGCCGGCGATTAGACTTACGATGATAATGAGGACGGGCAAATTCCCGCGCAGAAATCCCTCAACAACGCCCATCAGGAATGATCGTTTCTCCTCCATGGTCGCCCCCCCTACTGCTTAACCGGATTCAGGAGAACGTTCTCACCCGCAACCATGCCGGATAGGATTTCCACGCGATCACCCTCACGGGCACCGGTCTTGACCAGCCGTCGTATGGCGCGATCACCACGAGCAACCTGCACATACTCGAGCTGACCAATGCGGTAGACCGCACTTCGGGGCAGGCGGATTGCATCGTGCGGCTCGGTATTCACGCGGACGTGACCGTAAGCACCGGGAAGTACATCCCCGGGAGCCCCCTCAAGCTGGATCTTAACCAGCTGGCTGCGTGTGGACGGATCCAACTCGCCAACCACCTCCGCGACAACGCCGTCCAATTCTGTACGGGGATAGTCGAGGACAACCCGCACCTGGCGGCCGGCCGGGAACTGCTTCACCAACCGCGCCGGCACCCACGCTTCAAGCCGCAACCGCGAAGCATCATAAACGGTTAGGAGGACCTGCCCGGGATTTGCCAGGTCGCCGATTTCGATGCGACGATCGATTACCACACCATCAATGGGCGAGACGATGCGGGTGAAGGAGAGCATGACCTTGATGCCATCCACGTTGGCTGCCGCCGCCTTGAACGCGGATTCCGCTGCCTCGAAATGCTGGCGCGTTGTGGCGTTGGTTTCGAGCAATCGCTTTGCCCGCTCATAAGCCGTTTTGGCCTGCGCCAACTGCGCCTGGGCAGCGGTAAGCTGCTCATCTATCTCCCGCTGATCCAGCTCCACAAGCAGGTCGTCCTTCTTGACGCTCTTGCCGGCGCTGACCAGGACATCCTTGATATAGGCCGAAATCCTCGAACTGAGGTTGATTTTGCGTTCCGATTGGACCGTACCGACGACCTCCACGCTGGCGGGGACCTGCTCGATGGCAGCCGTTACCGTTGCCGCGTCCGCCGAAAGCACGATGCCGGGCGCATGCTCAAGCTTCCCGGGCGCCGTCCGGGATCGTAGAGCACCGGAAGTCCAGACCACGATCACGGCCAACCCGAGAAGGCCACCCCATAGTTTCCACGTTCGTTTCAATAGCACACCAAGACCAGTCAGTTTACTCATATCTACCTCCATTCTGATAGCACACGCTCCCCTCCGCTTCGCTACGGGGAAGCGCGTCCTACACATCGTCAATATTCATCATTCCGTTGTAGGACAGGCTTCCCGAGTCTCCGAGGGAGCCTGTGCTTCCGCCTATTGATGACTAATGTACTTCCCCGCCAACTCACCCCGAGCACGCCCCAGGTTAGACAACGCCACATGGTAATCGTAGGTGGCCGCCGTATCGCGGGTACGCGTCGCCGTCAGAGCCGCCTCTGACATCAGGAGATCGGCAATATCCGCTGCCCCCTGCTGATAGCGCTCGCGCGTGATTCTCAAGGCCTCTTCTGCACTACTGAGACTCTTGCTCGTCACGGCGAGTCGCTCGCAGGTTTCCTGGACAGCCAGTGATGCCTGCCGCAGATCAAGGCGGAGCTGGTTACGCGTCTGCTCGTGTTCCTTCTGCGCGGCATGCCACTCGCTCTTCGCCTGCCGGACCGCCCCCGCATCCTGCAATCCGCTGAACCATTCCCACTCTAATGCGATTCCAGCGAGATAGCTCTGCTCCTGTTCACTCAGATCTTCACCATCCCAATCCATCGATCCATAGGCATTCACGACGGGGCCCCGTTCGCGACGCGACTTCTTGTAGGTCAACTCGGCAATACGCATCATCAACCCTGACAGCTGAATCTCTGCGCGGCTATCAACGGAACCGTTCATGTCGCCGGCAGGACAGGAGGCAGGCGCATCAGGCATCACGGGCACGGCGATGCCATCGGCGGGAACGGTATCCTTGCCGATGGCCGTGTTGAGCGCCGCAACCGCAAGCTTCACGCCATTGCGAGCTCGAATCAGGTCTTCGGTTGCCTGCGCGGCCTGGACCTCAATATTCAGGACATCAGTTTTGACGGCGCTGCCGGCCTCGAACCGCTCCCGTGCCACACGCAGACTTTCTTCGAGGCTCTTGAGCGCCTGCTCACGAACCGTCACAAAATCCTGCGCCTGCAGCACCTGGTAGTAGCCACGGGTGACCTCGTGGATCAGAGCGTTGCGCGCGGCCTCATGTTGATACGCGGCCGCACGCTCCCCCAATCGCGCCATCCCGGCACGAGCACCACGCTGGCCGTCGTAGAGCCGATACTTGAGAGCCAGGCTCAGCCTGACGTTCTCGGTGTCGTCAGGGCTGTTCGGGTCGAAGCCGGGAGCCATCATATCGAGCCGGCGCTGGTTGAGTTCCATCATAAACGCCTGGGGTGGATTGTCGGTCATCGTATACGATGCCGCCGCACTCAACCGTGGAAAATAGGCCGATCGTGCCTGCGTCAAGGCACCCCTCGCCGCTTCAACGCGGTGCCATGCTGCCTGTGCACCGGGATTGCCCGAAAGCGCTTCACG
>CAZCDU010000156.1:4773-11571 GCA_964497125.1 uncultured Victivallales bacterium
CACCATTTTCGGGTATCTTCCGCTCACACTACAGTTTTGGTCCAAACCGGAGGAGAATAGCGATGTCAGATTGTAAGAGCTGCAATTCAACCCACCACCACGCCGGGCATCTCTGCGTGCTCGTCAGCGAAAAGAAGTTCGAAGAGATCAAGGGGCTCGTCATGGACCCGAAGTATATCTGCTTCAACTGTGGTCGTGCCGCGGACGACGCCCACAACCTCTGCAACCCCATGCCGCTGGAAGACGAGTAATCCAACTTCAATAACCAACAGCCAACAAGGAATATCCAATTTCCAAGAAGATGGGATTGGACATTCCTTGTTGGCTGTTGGTTATTCATCTCCCATGAAACACACCACCTCATGGACCGATAAACTGCCGGATCGCATCAAACGCGAGACGCGCGTGCATATTGCCCACCACAGCCTGAAGTGGCAGTTCAAACGCTCGGACGAAGAGCGTTGGGACTACGACAGCACCCCGACTTCTGAGGACTGGGATAAGCTGGAGGATATTCTCAAGCGCCGGGCCGGTCGCGGTAAAGGTGGCAACATCCTGCTCGCCGTCCAGAAAATGCGCGCCAAGGCCGGGGTATAGTCATGCCTCAGCCAGACCAACCCATGCATGAGTTTTTCGCGGCGGCCATTCCCGGTACAGAAAAGGTCCTGTGCGATGAACTGCGCGAGCTGGGGTTTGCCAGCGTACGCCTGAACCGCGGTGGCGTGCCCTTCCGCGGCACCTGGCGTGACGGCTGGCTCGCCTGCCTTGAAAGCCGCATTGCCCAGCGCATACAGCTCCTGGTCACACGCTTTCCCGCCCCCAGCGAGAACGCACTCTATGAACACCTTCGGAAGATCGACTGGACGCCTTTCGTCACGCGACACCAAACGCTGTCCATCTCGGCCGTTTGCCGCGCCAGCCAGATCAACCACAGCGGCTTTGCGGCCCTCAAGGTGAAGGATGCCATCGTTGACCAGGTGCGGGAAAAGACACAGCGTCGACCTTCGGTCGACAAAGAAGATGCCGACGTCCGACTCTTCATGCACCTGGCCAACGACAAAGCCGCCGTCTACCTGGACATGTCCGGCGACCCGCTGCACCGCCGCGGTTACCGCACAGAGACCGGGGAAGCCCCCCTGCGCGAAACTCTGGCCGCCGCCCTGCTGCGAATGTCCGGGTGGGATCGCCAATCGCTGCTTCTCGACCCCATGTGCGGCTCGGGAACCATCGCCATTGAAGCCGCCATGTGGTCGGCCAACATCGCGCCCGGACTGAGCCGTGACCGTTTTGGTTTCGAGCGCTGGGCCAACTTTGACGACGAGAAGGCGGATGAGCTCAAAGTCTTGCGCGGGGAGCTGCGGCGAGGCGCCAGCGGCAATAGCCCCCGCATCGTGGCCTCCGATATTGACGAAGAGGTCCTCGCGCTCGCCAAGCGCAACGCGCGCGCAGCCGGCATACGGCTCGCCTTCCGTAACCAGTCCATTCTCGATCTCCAGGCCCCGGGCCCCAGCGGAACGGTTGTCACCAACCCCCCCTACGGCGTGCGGTTGGAGACAGAGCCCGGATTCTGCCGCCAGGTAGCGGCATCCCTCAGCCGCCTGCACGGATGGCACGTCTGCCTGCTGGCCGGCTGCCCCGACTACGAACGCGAACTCTCCGCCAAGCCGCGCAAATCCATCCCCATCACAAACGGCGACCTCCAGTGCCGCTTCCTCACCTACGAGATGGCTTAGGACATGTTGCCGGAGACGTCAGCATGTCCAGAATGACGAATGACCGAAACACCCAAATCCGAATGAAACCCAAGGCCCTAATTCCAAAACCAGCCCACGATGGAGTCTTCAGTTCTTCTGATTTCGGCATTCGGACTTCATTCGTTCTTGGGTATTTCTGTCATTAGGATTTTTCTGTCATGGCACTCTTGAGTCTAAAAAATGTGAGCATTCGTTTCGGTGGGGAACCGCTGTTGGACGAGGTGTCTCTGCACGTCGAGCGCGGGGAGTGCGCCTGCCTGGTGGGGCGCAACGGCGCGGGGAAGTCAACGCTTCTCAAAATCCTGGCTGGTGACGTTGAACCCGACAGCGGCGAAGTGCTTCGTGCGCCGGGCCTCCGCGTTGCCTACCTACCCCAGGAAGTGCCATCGGATCTGTCCGGGACGGTTCGCAGTATCGTGGAAAGTGGCGTACCCAGCCACGGCGATCTCGACCACTGGGAACATGCCGATGCGGCCGAACAGGCTGTTTCGAAGTTGCATCTTGACCCGGAGATGGATTTCAACACGCTCTCCGGCGGCATGAAGCGTCGCGCACTGCTGGCACGTGCCCTGGTATGCGAGCCGGATATTCTCCTGCTGGACGAGCCCACCAACCATCTGGATATCGCCTCGATTGAATGGATGGAGGGGTTCCTGAGACGCCAGGTGCCAACGGTCCTTTTCGTAACCCATGACCGCACGTTTGTCCGGCACATGGCCAAGACCATCATCGACCTCGATCGCGGCAGCCTCGCGGGTTGGGATTGCGACTACGACACCTTTCTGCGCCGCAAGCAGCAGCTTCTCGACGATGAGGCCGCTGAGTGGCAGAAAAAGGGAAAGCGCCTGACCCAGGAAGAGGCGTGGATTCGACAGGGCATCAAGGCGCGGCGCACGCGTGACGAAGGGCGGGTCCGCGCGTTGAAGGCACTGCGCGAGGAATTCCGCAACCGCCGGACGGCCGAGAGCACCAGTCGGATCAAGCTGCAGACGGCCGGGCGTTCAGGATCGCAAGTGATCAAGGCCAAGGACGTGACGTTCGCCTATCCGGGGGAAGCCCCCATTATCCGTGACTTCGATGCACGCATCATGCGTGGGGAGCGGGTGGGAATCATAGGGCCCAATGGCTCGGGAAAGACAACACTCCTGAGACTGCTCTGTGGGGAGCTCACGCCGGATACGGGAACCGTTGAACTGGGGACCCGTCTTCAGATTGCCTACTTTGACCAGCTCCGCGACACCCTCGACGGCCAAAAGACGATTGCCCAGAATGTGGCCGGCGAAAATGAAATCGTCGACGTCGGCGGAACGCGCCGTCATGTCTACAGCTACCTGCAGGATTTCCTGTTCACCCCCGCACGCGCGCGGTCACCAGTGCATGTGTTGTCCGGCGGTGAACGAAATCGACTGCTGATCGCGAAGCTCTTCCTGGAGCCCTGCAATTTCCTGATCATGGATGAACCCACCAACGACCTCGACGCCGAGACGCTCGAGCTGCTGGAAGAACAGCTTCAGCAGAATGCAGCCACGCTACTGCTGGTTAGCCATGACCGGGCCTTTCTCAACAACGTTGTGACCAGCACGCTCGTACTCGACGGCACGGGGCGAGTCCAGCAATACGCGGGCGGTTATGACGACTGGCTGGAGCAGCGCCCGGCAGAGCAGGCCTCGGTGCGCAAACCAAAAGCCGATCGTCCCGCCGTTGCCAAACCCCGGACGCAGAAACTTACCTACAAAGAGACGCGTGAGCTGGAAGGTATCGGCCCTCGCATCGAAGCACTCGAAACCGAGCAAGCTGAGCTCGTTGCTGCCCAGAGCGACCCGAGCTTCTACAAACAGCCCGCGGACGAGATAGCCAAAGCGCAATCACGCGCCGCCACGATCACCGAGGAGCTCGAGACCCTCGTCGACCGCTGGGCCGAGCTCGAAGCGAGAGCCTGAGCGGCAGCGAACACGCTCCACACGCTCCCCTCCGCTTCGCTACGGGCAACCGCGTCCTACAACGCAATGGGATTACTCCCGTGTAGGACGGGCTTCCCGAGTCCCCGAGGGAGCCTGTGCCCGCGCCGCACCTACGAAGAGCCCTGACCAAAACGCCGATCGTTTCGCGGATGCGCCACGCGTGAGAGATGCAGAACGGCGTGTGCCAACGAGACCGAAAACTCCCACTTCGATAGTGCGGAGCAGATTGGACTACTCTCACCGAAATTCGGCTGGACCACCGACCGTGAGTGCGTCTCGTCCTTCTTCATATCATCCCTTAGGCGGCCAGCGCCGGTGTCAGCCAACGGAAGGTCGGGGGCAGTTCTTCGGCTGTTGGAATGCGATTGCGGGTCAGGAGTTTGCGGTAGCGTCCCGGCAGCTTGCAAATGAACGCCTGGGCTTTCTCCGCTTCGGCACTGAGGCCGCTCAAATCCGCGATCTTCCAGTGATCCACGAGGAACTCGAGAATCTCGAGGTAGTCCAGTGCGGTATAGACCTTGATGCGTTGGGCAAGGGCCTCGAATACCTTGAAAGAGCTTCCGCGCTCAGCGTCTCCTTCACGTAGATTCATGGCCGGCATTCTGATCTGTTTCCTAAATAGATCACCGATCGCAATCACGGCCTCGTTCGTATCGATCTCAAGGAACTTTTCAACAAAGGTGCGGTAAGCTCGCGCATGCCACCCCTCGTCGCCGGCAATCACACCGGACATTCTGTGGAGTTTTTCTGCACCCACGGCCTTCGCCATATTCCCCACGTTACGGTGGGAACGATTCGTGGCCAGCTCCTGGAAGCTGGTGTAGGTGAAGAAGCGGTAGGGATCGCGCCCTGTCTGGATGTCCATGCCGTCGTAGATCAGGTTGTTGATCACGACGTCGACCTCGCGCATGTTGACGCGACCCGACATTACCAGGTAGCGGGACAGCACATCACCATGCCGGTTCTCTTCGGCACACCAGGCGCGATTCCAAACCGCCCAGGGATTCTGAGAGGCCGCACCGGCTTCGCTCACGCCCTCCATGCAGGCCAGCCAATTGGCGTAAGTCGGCAAGGCCTCCTCGGTCACCGTGTCACCAACAAGAACGCTGACCACGTCATCCGGCAAGGCGGCAGCTTCGTCTTGTAGTGCTGCCAGATCATCACGCCCGGATTCGCTCGCCAAGTCAGGCAGGAAATCCGTGGGCTGCCACAGCTTCTCAACCGGCCGAAGCAATGTCTTCATCTGCTCCTCCAGCCAGGGAGCAAGGTGCTCCATAATCTCAATTCTCGATGTCTTACTCATAGCGGCATCCTTCTCTTCAATCGCTATTGCCTCGGGATGCGATCCCGGAAATCGTCATAATGACACCGCGCTTGTAGCATTATGATCCGGCGATGGCTACAACGAAATGAGCCTTTCTTGGATTCAGGGGAGCCGAACCGAAGGGTCAAGGGTCACGTCTAACAGCGCCGAAGGGACAGCGCCGGAGGCCGAAGGGAGGAGGCCGAAGGGTAAGGGGCCGAAGGGGGAGGCCGAAGGGTCACGTCTAAAGATTCAAGATCTTGCATGCCTGCTTCTCAATCTCTGGGATCCACTCCACATTGTAACCGTTGACGAACGTCTGCGCGATACCGGTCTATGCGGTCCGCCTTCTTCCGCGACGCTCTACGTAGAAGCTCTGCTGTCGTCAGGCTTGGAGCGCTTGCAGGACGGCTTCCGGTTGTTTGTCGACAACGCGAAGCAGTGCTTTTGCCGGGCCCTCCGGCTCACGGCGCCCTTGCTCCCAGTTTTGGAGGGTCGACTTGCTCACACCAATCATAAGAGAGAACTGAGATTGGGATACATGGAGTCTCTTGCGGATGCGCTTAATATCCACAGGGCGGTAACGAAAGACGCGGGAAGGCTTGGCCAAGCCTTTCCGTATCTTGCCCGCTTCCTCAATACTCTCGACGAGTTCGTCAAATAGTTCCTTCTTCATCGCATATTCTCCTCAACCAAGGTCCGTAGGATCTTGATTTCTTAAGGAAGATCTCACTGTCAGCTACATACCAATAGTAGATCACCCTGATTCCGCCGCGCTTCCCGCCCGCCGCAGATCGCCAGCGTATCTTTCTGAGGCCGCCGCTTCCTTTGATCAGGTCGCCGGCAGTCGGATTGAAGATGAGTTCCTGCTGAAACTCACGATAGGCTTCGTCAGGTATCAGCTTGCTGATCTGCCGAGTGAGAACGCTTGTTTCTTTGAATACCATCACATCCCTACTGTACGTCACTGGCGTATAGTCGTCAATTGTTCATTTCTGGGCCAACGTGCACCGTTCACCAGCCACTTGAAGCCGCGAACGCGGCTTCAAGTGGTATGGTGCGACGGCTTGTTGGCCAGTTCATCCCCTGCGAGGGGCTCCCGCTTTGGAACACGATCGAGGACCTTAGTGAACGCTCCCTTGCGGGCGTGTTTCGCCCGATTGGCGATATAGTCTTCCGTCGTCAGTGCGGAGATCTTCTCCGACACGGCCGAGGTGATGAACAGGTTGATGGATACGCCATCCTGTTTCGCTATATCTCTGATGTGGCGATGAACGGAATCGGGTAGACGTAGGTTCAATGCACTCATCTCAATTCTCCCAATAACTGTGCTGGTGTGACTATTCTAACTCCTAGTGATGAAGCGTTTGCGAAGTCCTTCACGTTGTGCGTGACGATGTCTGCGCCTCCGGCCGCGACAGCCAGTTCCAGGACGTGATCATCCTTCGGATCGGAGAGGTGCGGTCGCCAAAGGAAGTGGATCTTCCGAGGTTCCCCTCGCACACAGAAACCGTCCAGAACATCGTTGACCGCCCGATCCGATAGGCGAAGCATCGCCTGGTTGCGTTTCAACACCTCTTCGTACTCAAACAGGAGCGTCGTCGACAGAAGCGGCGTTACACGGCCGCGGTCTACTAAGCGCAGGATCTGGTACGACGCGCCAGATGCGGAGTATAGGCCTGCGTGCAAGACGTTCGTGTCAATGACAGCTCTGTATTCCTTCATGGGTACACGGTACTATATACAGCACCAGTCAGCAAGGTCTTTCTCTTGGCCAACG
>CAZCDU010000157.1:0-11466 GCA_964497125.1 uncultured Victivallales bacterium
ACGGACAGAGTCCCATATCTACCGGCACGCATTCCGGGCCTTCGCGCCGAAGCGCTTTCAATAAATTTTCTCTCTGCGTGAATTTCATTGGTTACATTCCTTACTGGCGCTTCCGGGTTTAGCGGGTGTTTTTTCATTGGCTATAAGCATGGTTGTTCCAAGCGACCTCATCCCGCCAAGTCGATTCGACGAGGATCGGGACGAGGATCGGGACAACGATGGCACCGACAAGGATCGGGACGAGGATCGAGACAAAGATGGGAGTGGGAATCGATGTGAACGTCGGGGACACAAGGCGTCACCGTTCGCCGCCCCTCCCACCTGTTCGTCATTCTGATCATCATCCCCTCCTGTCCACCGTTGGTGGAATCGTCGTCTCTCTCTATCATCGTCGCGATCGTTGTCACGATCGTCGTCTTTCTTCATCTTCGTCACGATCGTCGTCACGATCGTCGTCGATTGGTATCACGCTTCGTTTCTGCCATTTTCCCATTCATCAATAGAAAATCCCCCGCTAATCCCGGAAGCGCCTCTTTCCTTACGGCGTAATGTTTACATAGTCGCGAGCACGTTTTTCCTTGCTCATATCCGTGCCTTTAAAAACAGCGGCATGCATCAGTTCATCCTCTCCCGGGCGCGCTGTGTAGTCGGCGAACTCCTTCAGCAACTTCTGCCCCGCTTTGCTTTCGGGGAATTGTCCTGCGGCAACCCGTTCTTCCTTAAAGCGGACGACGGGGTTCTCAAAGGTTCTGCCGTCCGTGGGCAGCTCTTTGTACACCGCGCCACGGGCGGAGCCGTCCAGGGTTGACCAGTAAACGATCTTTTCCTTCCCCTTGATGTAGACGGCGTTGAAGATCGGATCCAGCTTCCCCGCCTGACCGAAAATGTTGTCGCCCGTATCGTCCACCAGCTTCTTCAGTGTTCCGGTCTCCGGCTGACGGTGCGAATTCATTCCCAGCGCCTTGAATAACTGGCTGGTGTCGGAAGCGAAATAGAAAACCTGATCATCGGGGACAGGCGTGTTTTGCGCCAGATGCGGCCAGAGGTTGATACCGTCGAAAGGGAAATCCGGCTGGTTCGCCTTTTCGGCGAGGCCGACCAGTGTCGGGGCGATGGCGGTGGTTGGCGAGAGCTCTTCGACAATACGCCCTTTCGCCGGTGATTCGGCGAGCGGTTTCGACCAAAGGATCATCGGCACGCGCACCCCGCCCTCAAAGTGGCTGGCCTTGTGGCCGGTCAGCGGGTAGTTGGATCCCAGCGTGCTGCCGTTGTCGCTGGTGAAGATGACCATCGTGTCCTCGTCCACCCCAACCTCCTGGAGCGTCTGCATGATCTTTCCGATCCCCAGATCCATGCGGTAAACCAGCGCGGCAAAATTATACTGCTGGTATTTTTCCAATCCGAGTTTCAATATCTGCTTATAGGACGGCGACTCTTTTAACGCCCAGCCATCAACCGGCTTATCCAGTCCTTTCAACGCTCTGGCCGGTTTCGAGTGAATCCCGAACTGATCCGTTGCGTTCAGGAATTCGCGCCAGTCCGCTTCATCGAGGTCGTCAAACTCGCCGGGGAACATCTTCTGCAAATCCTCCAGCTTCCCATCGAGCGGCGAGTGAGAGGCGGTGTACGCCATGTAGAGAAAAAAGGGCTTTTCGGCTTCGGCCGATCGCTTGATGAAGTCGACACCGAAATCGGTGAAGACGTCGGTGATGTACTCGCCGCCCTTGGCGACAAAAGGCTGCGCCTTGAAGTTGACGCGGCGAGGAAATTTTTCACCGGGGCGCAGATAAAACCCGCGCGCGCCTCCGGGGAAGAAGAAACCGTCGTTATACTCCGCCGTCTCCGGATTGCTGTTCATCACCTTAGCCGTGGAATTGTTGCCGTGGGATTTACCGACAAAGCAGGTGCTGTAGCCTGCATCACGCAGCTGCTTCCCAACCCAGGGTTGCCTGACATTGTCGGCACGGTTGCACCAGCGTCCGGAGAGCAGGTTTTGCCGCGACGGGGCGCACCAGCTGCAGGTGTACGCCTGCATAAAGCGCACACCGTCCCGCCCGAGCCGGTCGAGGTTCGGCGTATATTCATGCGCCAGCGTCCGGTCATCGCCGCCCTGAAAGAGTTCGCGATAGCAGCCGATATCGCCATAGCCGAAATCGTCGGCAAAGATGACGATGAAGTTCTTGGGTGCTTTCGACTCTTCTGCTTCACTCGCTCCAGCCGTGACCATCACGGCCAGGGAGAACAGCGATCCCATGATCCATTTACTCATCAATCATACTCCTCCAAGAGCTCCGATTCGAAGGCCCAGAGTTGCGTCCTCCAGCGGCTCGCGCGACAACGCGTCGACCGACAGCCTGTTGCCGAACAGGCTTCCTGCTCCGATGAGAACGATCTTCTCAGCCAATTCTCCTGTGCCACCTGAATGCAGCGTCAATCATACGAGTTGTGCCGCAACGCAACCAGCACTCATACCCATACTAGCAGCACAAAACAACCAGACTGCTGAGCCGGGGGACAGAGGTTCGCGGACAGTAGACGGATGCGGTGGTTTCGGGGGGAGACGCATCTGGTGCTGCGTCCTGACCCGCTGTCTGAAAGCGCCGCTTGGTTGGAATTGCCCTTGTTCGGGCTACCTTGCCCGCAGGCAGAACCGGCGAGTTTCGTACGCTCGAGTTTTGGGTTAGCCGTCCGTTGCTCAAATCGCGGTAACACAACAATCGGAAAAGGCCCGTGGAATGGGCGTTAGCGACCCGTCAGCTTCGACACCAGGGCTGCCTCACTAGGTTAATGCTCCCACTGGGTAGTGGGAGCAGCATTAACCGGCGACCGTTTTGGCGGGGAGGGAATCGCACGCGGACGGGAGGGGCCAGAAGTGGCAGGCCGCGAAATCACGACGCAACTGGAGAACCTCGTTCACCATCAGCCAATAGCTTTGAGAAACTCCTGAACCGTGGCATAGGCCAGCGGAACTGTGCTCCGGTCTTGCACGAAGTTCCCGTACGCCGCCGGCCCGTTGTCGGCTTCAGAGGCGAACAGATTGCTCATCACCACGACCGCATGACGAAAAGCATCTGATTCGCGCTCTTCATCTGTCAGTTCCACCGCCACTGATTCAGCGCCGTCACCGTAGTGCATCAACGTGTATACCAGGTCGTAGGCGTCCTTACGTGCCCCGCGCTCCGCGAAAGCCAGGCTCTTGAGGATGATGAAGGGGACAACGCGGCATACTGGTACGTGGGCGGTGTACACACCGTCACCAGTCAGCAGTTCTGCACGGATATCTACGTGAGCTGGATCCTTCAGAGCTAACCCGAGTCCCTCGACCTGGATTGCGCTAAGGTCTTTCTCCACGGCTCTGATCTTGCTGTCCGGTCCGCCATACTTTGTGGTGAGAAAGTCGATGATGATCTCGTGGCCTTCATACTCAGAAACGAAGGAGTGACGTTGCTTGCGTCCCGCCTCGTTTTCGCCCCGGCGAAAGCCGAGCTGCTCCGTAAGCTGGTCCCGTATGCTTGCATAGGTCTTGAGATCTGTGACGGCGAGACTGACGCCAAGGTCTACATCCATCGACCCACAATGGCCATGGCCGATGCCGATTTCGCGTTCGCCGGCCCGGTCCACCAAGTAGCGAGGCACCAAGCCGCCCACGAGGACAAGATGCTCGTGGTACTCTCCCACGTGACGCCAGACGGTAACCAGTGTTCGCTCGGCAAGACCAGTTTGCTCGGGTGAATACCCGGATATATCCCGTGGTTTATCGGGCATCGATCATCTCCTTGAAGGCCAATTGCTTCTCCCTGAGGACTTCCGCCTGCTCCTCAGCGCGGCCTGGCAGATTGCGCAGGTCGAGATAACACTGAGCGTCTGTAACCACAGGCCCCAGCTCAGTGTCTTGGCAGAACTGGAAGACGCCGTGGTCCTGGGGGACAAGCACCAGCACATTGCCTCTGCCTTGGACCTCGTGAAGAGACCTGAGCGGCAGGTCCCCAATCGGTCGACTGACATACGCCACAATCGAATCGGGCGAGCCGTACGGTGCGCGCAAATATGCTGCACTCCATCCCGTTAGAGCATACTGAACATCCTGGCGTCGCATTTCCTGTTGGAACTTGCGAAGGCCCTGGAGGTAGTCACCCATGCTTATCGCGAACCGTGAGCGGATGTGCCGATCGAACCTATATCGGGAAGACCAGTCGTCCAACAGTCGATCAGCATCCACGACGCACAACCGGTCGATATCTCGGCGAGTATAGTCAGCGTCGAGCATCTTCTTGATTACCGAACTCACATAGCCGGGGCTTACGCCGGTCTCATCCACGAGTTCCGACTGGGAACATGCTTCTGGATAGCGGGCCAGCATGGCCCGGACAAGCCGGGATGCTTTCGCGGAGAATATGGAGCTTGGCCCACTGCTTGTCTCCCGCCTGGACTTGGACGGAACGAAACGCTGATATAGAAATCGCGGGAAGCGGATATAGCCGTTACCACTCTCAGTCAGCACGCAGAGGCCCTCCTCAACGCACCGGTCAAGGGTTGATCGAGTCAGGTCGCGGACCAAGACGAGGAGCACTTCGCGATTTGCTCCGTCATCGTGCTGGAGCCACTGTGAGTGCTGCGCCACCATCTGCTTGACCTGGTAGGGGTGCAGAGAGTCTTTGACCTCCAGGTGAAAGGTAACGCCTTCATCCTGAAGCTCGATGGTTCCCTCCGCCTTTCGCCGGCAACTTCCTTGGATACCATGCTGATCAAGTAAGGACTGCAGTTTCTGTACACCTGACTCGAAGATAGACTGTTCGTGTCCGCGCATAGCCGATGCCTCTCTCTTGCAGTCAGATTCTCTATATGGGGATATTTTGTCAATAGAAAATCACCCTGTATAGCAAATCTCAGAATCTAGTGGCGCAGCTAGCGAATCAGAATAGGTGTCATATTGCGTTACTTGGGCAACATCCTCGGAAGACACCGGCCATACCGCCGGCACTGGTTATTGGACGATGAGGATCATTCCCGATGGGGTGCCGCTGACTACTTCGACGGCGATCTGTAAGGGGCGGCTTGTCGCGGCGTTTGTTGCGGTGACCTCAACGTACCTTACTGTACCTACGGGTCCGAGGCCGTGACCGGCAACCTGGACCAGGTTGGTCTGGTCGGAGATCGCGAACAGGTCGTCGCGGCCACCGGTGATCGTGAAGCCGATTGGAGAGCTGTCCCTTGCCCGGGCCTTTAGCGTGCCCACATGACGGCCGAACGACGCCGTGCCCGGATGTCCCTCGGCCGTCACCTCGAATACCGGCCTGTCGATTGCCGGGACCGTCACATCTATGGTGAACGTATTCGTTACCGAGAAGGCATCCTTTGTGCCGACGATATTGACGGTATACAAGTCTTTGGCCGGGAAACCTATGGTGCGCAGGCTGGTTGCGTCAAGAATCTGGAAAGTGGCGTAGTCTGCACTGGGATGAAGCGCGTACGTGAAGCCGGCGGCATTGGTGTTAACCATGCTCAACGTCCCGACCAACGTGCCCGGAGGCGCGTTCGTTGAGAGACCGGCATCGTGACCCACGGCGGGAATTATTGGGGTGAGATCGACAGCGGGTTCTGTTGGAAGGAGCCCCAGGGCCTCGATGCCATCGAACCAGGCCTGGGCCATCATGTCGTAGTGCGTGTTATCCGGGTGGTTGATGTTGTTGGACAGGACACCCGGCTCAATCGCGGACGGGGTGGAGGGGAGCGTGGTGTAACTGCTCGGGTCGGTCAGAAAGAAGGAGTAGAGGTCGACGGTAGATATCTTGTGCCCGTTGCCGGCCAACCGCGGTACGAGGTCGTCACGAATGTCGACGTTGTAGTCGAACAAGGTCTGGTTGAAACTGGCGTACGGGGTGATCTGCGCCACGATCAGGTGCACGTCCGGCGCGGTCGTCACGATGCTGGTGACCAGGTTCTCCAGCGCGGCCTCGCTGCCGCCGCCCATCCCGTTGATGCCGATCAGCAGCAGGATAATGTCTGGATCGTCGGCGGCAATCCATGCGTTGACATTACCCCAGATGCCCGCGCCGCCGTAGCCACGATGGTTATCCTGCCCGAAGTCGCGCAGATCGAGCTCGGGCGTGTAGGTGCCGCCATGCGTCGGGTCGCCGCTGATGCCCGTCCACGGTTCGGTTGATGCGCCGACGAACTGGAAATTGTAGCCGGCATCGGTCAGGCGCGTGTACAGTCCGCTGCGATAGCCGAACTTGAACGGGTGGTTGGCCCAGGACGGGTTGTCGGTGTAGCCAACGGTGATCGAGTCACCCAGGGGCATGATCTTGAGGAGCGTCGGGGCATTCACGACGACATTGGTCTGACACGCGGCAAAGTCGGTCACGCTGCCATTGCCATCATTCGTGGCGGCCAGGCGATAGTGGTATGTTCCCGACGACAACCCACTGTCAGGATGGGACGTTGTGTTGGCGTCAAGCGTGGCCACGACCGTATAGGGCCCGTTGCTCCCGCTGTCCGACCGCTGCAGGATGTAGCCCGTTTCGGTGGATGCCTTGTCCTCCCACCCCAGGTTGACGGTTGCGCCGGCTGCGATCGCACTGGTGAATACCGGGGTCTGCGTCGCCGTGAGACCGGTCGCGAAACTGGAGGCCTTCCAGGCTTCGTTCGAGCCGACGCTGTTGGTCGCGTAGAAGACGCAGGTGTAGGCCGTGTCTGCCGTCAGCCCGGACATCGCACGCTCGACCCGCCCCGTCGAGGCCAACGCGGGACCATTGGCGCCGTCCCAGCCCGTGTGGCCAAAGGGCGGGTTCGTGACTCCCTCTTTCCAGTACAGCGTCACGGTCCCGTTCGTGCCGCCCAGTGTCGCGTAGGCCCAAGCCGATGTGGTTGTGATGTTCGACACCCCCATGTTCGACCAGCTCACGACTCCCGGAACGGAGGCGGCCGTCTCCACGCCGAAGACGTCCAGCTCACGCCAGACAAAGGCCCCGCCATTCGCGCCACCGTTGACACTGTTGGCCGTGACCTTGATGTACTCGACCCCGCTGGCGAGCACGCCGGTGGTGTCATCGGTCAACGTGACTTTCGTGGCACCGGCAGCGCTCCCGCCTAGCGGCTGGTAGTCCACCGTCGCAAGTGGGGTATAGCTTCCCACGCCCTTGAGTTTGACCTCGACCGTCCACCCCTGGTTGCCGAACCCCGCGCCGTTCCACGCCGCGATAGACTGGATGTTGGTGATGTCCCACCCCTCACCGTCAGCGCCGAGGCCCAGGTCGTACTCGGCCGTGGCGCCTACGGTCGTCCACCCGCCCTGGACGGGATCAGAGGGCGGATCGTTGAAGGTGTTGCCGTGAACCCCGTCATGAATCTCCTGGGGGTCGGCATTGTTGCCGGTATTCCAGCCCGTGGTGGTCGCCGTCAGGCCGTGCAGCAGGTCGGCGGCGCTAGCATCGGCCTGGTAGGCCAGTTCCGTGGCACTGCTAACGGAGGTCTCCACCACCGCCGAATGTGCGGTAGTCGTGCACATGCTCCCACCGGCGATGCCCAACAACAGCAGCCACAACCGTACTCGGGGTGATTTATCCGCTCGACGTGTCTTCTGAATCTGTTCAGTAATCATCAATATTCGCTTTCTGAATGGGGAGACAGGCTGTGGCCCGGACTACATACACGTCGTGTTTAGAGACAGGCTGTTCGTAGTTCACGCTTTAGCGTGCTCCCGGAGTCCTTCAACAGCCCACACAACCGGCCTTAACCTACCGGAACATGAACAGTGTGCCCTCCGGCGTACCACTCACCACCTCGACCGCGATCAGCAGGGCATTCGTTGCCACGGCGTTGGTTGCCGTCACTTCAACGTAGTTGATCGTGCCGACGGCCCCGGGGTCCGTTGTCGCAACCTGCATCAGGTTCGTGCCGCCGCTGATCGTGAACAGGTCATCGCGACCGCCGGTGATGCTGAAACCAACTCCCGAAGTATGCGCATCCCGCGCTTTCAGCACACCAACCTGCTCGGTTCCGGCAACAGGCGCAGCGCTCATCTCCGCCGCCACTTCGAAAGCCAGGAAGTCTGCGGCATCGGGTGTGATGTTGATCGTGAACGGGTTGGTCACCGAGAAGGAGCCCTTGGTTCCCACGATCGATATGCTGTACGAGGCGGCATCTATCCAGGCCGCCGTGCGTAGGTTGGTGGTACCGGTCGGTATGGCGAAATACGTGTAACCACCGCTGGGATCCAGCGTGTAGGAAAATCCAGCCGAATTGGTGTTGACCATGCTCAACATCCCCACCAGCGTCCCCGGTGCCGCGTTGGAGGCCACGCTGCCGGTCGTCGTGGACCCGTCGAGCGCAACGGCAGGGGTAGGTCCACCGCCCGTCTCGACGCCGAAGACGTCCAGTTCGCGCCAGACAAAGGCCCCGGCATTCGCGCCTCCATTGACACTGTTGGCTGTTACCTTGATGTACTCGACCCCGCTGGCAAGCACGCCGGTGCCATCGGTCAGGGTGACTTTCGTGGCGCCGGCGGCAGCGCCCCCGAGTGGCTGATAGTCCACCGTCGCGAGTGTGGTGTAGCTGCCCGCGTCCTTGAGTTTGACCTCGAGCGTCCACCCCTGATTGCCAAACCCGGCACCGTTCCAGGCCGCGATGGATTGGATGTTGGTGATGTCCCAGCCCGCGCCGCTTCCGAGCCCCAAATTGTATTCGGCCGTGGCGCCAACCGTCGTCCACCCGCCCTGAACCCTGTCGGAGGGAGGATCATTGAACGTGTTGCCGTGAACCCCGTCGTGAATCTCCTGTGGATCGGCTTCGGCGTCGAGCTGCCAACCCGTAGTGGTTGCTGTAAGGCCATGCAGCAGGTCGCTACTGCTGACATCGCCCGCATAGGCCAATTCCGTGGCACTGCTGACCGTGGTCTGCACCAGCGATTGAAACTGCACGGTGATGGGGCCCGACCATCCGGTGATCCCCTCGGTGGTGTTGCTGCCATAGAAACGACAGATGTAAGTGTTTGGAGAGGTCAACCCCGTCACCTGCCCGGTCACAAGCCCGGCGCTCTCTGGCCCCAGGCTGGTTCTGTTCGGCCAGAGGTTGGTGCTGCCGGTGCCCGGGTCGGACGTATGCCAGACAAGGACAACGTTATCCAGATTCGTGTTGACGGTCGCGTAGACATCGGCCGAACCCGCGCCGAAATTGGTGCTGGAAACGCCCTCGGCGGACCAGTCGACCGTAGGCCCCCCGCCGCCAACCGTCGCGGTTCCTTCGACGTCTAACTCACGCCAGAGTGTCGTGTTCTGATGGTTCCCGTTGTTCTGGAACGCAAACCGGATGGCCTTTACCCCCGAGGCCAGTACGCCGCCGCTGTCAGTAATAACCACTTTGGAGGCCGCGCCGGTCAGATCCTCGCTTACCGCAGTCAGCAGGACGAAGTCCTCGACCCCTTGACTAGGACTGACAAGCACATTGTAGACATGATCAGGGAAGTTAGCGTCCCACTCGAAGATCGCCTGAATACTGGTGATATCAAAGCCGTCGGGAGCCCCCGCAAGATTGAGATCAAACGTCAGGGTTGCGCCCGAGTCAAACCATGTATTGTCGTTGAGATTTCCCGTATTGTTCGCGCCATAGGCATCGTCAGTCAGAGCCGCCAAAGTGCCCCCCCTGAGCGCTGATGCCGTGCCGGTTAGGCCGCTCAGCAAATCACCTGTGATGACATCCCCCGAGTAGGCGCCATTCCCCGTGCCACTCGCAACGGCGTCAACGACCACCGCTGCCCGTCCCGTAGTGGGAGCCCCGATAACGGCCATCAGTGCAACGGCAATCGCCACGACGCCTGTGATTGTATTTCCTATTCTCATCCTTCGTGCCTCCTGTTGGCTGTTCTCCTGACTTACTCTTTCCGTGCTGATTCCATCTCGAGCGTTTCACGCGACCTGGCGGTCAGCGATTCCGTCGCCGCCGTCTCAACGCCGAAGACATCGATTTCGCGGAAGGTAAAGGCACCGCCGTGCGCGCCGCTATTGACACGGTTGGCGGTGAAGCGAATGAACTGGACCCCCCTCGCCAGCACACCGCTGTCAGCGCTCAGGGTGACGCGGGTGGCGCCGGGGTCGGTGGCGACGCCGGACACGCCGTGCGGAAGCGGCTGATAGTCGACCGTCGTCAGTACGGTGAAGTCTCTGGCCCCCTTGCGTTTGATCTCCACGGTATAGGACTGATTTCCAAAGCCTGCATTGACCCACGCGGCGATGGACTTGATGCTGGTGATGTCCCAACCGTTGCCGGCAGCCCCAAAGCTCAGGTCATACGTGGCGGATGCGCCGGCGGTTGTCCAGGCCACGGAACTTGCGCTTTCGACCTTGTACGTATCCCCGTGGACGCCGTCGTTGAGCGTTGTCGGCGTGGCCTCGCCCTCAAACTGCCAACCGCGACTCAGTGCCGTCAGGTCGTGCAGGAGATCGGTGTCGCTGACGTCGGCAGTGTACTCGAGCTCATTCCTGCTGCTGACTTTACTCTGCGTAACCGCCGCAGAATCAGCGCCCCCGGTTGCTGATGCCATTGGCAGGGTGACCTCGGTCCGGAGGGTGCCCTCTTGACCCCGCACTTCGCTGAACTCAGCTTGGCCCGGCTTGCCGTCGATCTCGTATTCGATCTTCAGCGTCTTGATGACACCAGGCAGCGGGTCGCCCGCAAGCTGGCTGAACACCCCCACCGGCACCAGGCGGCTACCATTGGCGCGGGATTGCATCTGGGGGGTCACGTCGATCCAGTTCGATCGTGCGCCGTAGGTCGCGCCGATGATCTCCAGGTGGTCAACACTGAGGTCGTCGATGCGCGTGACCTCGATCGCCCGGTTTTTCGCGGCGACGGTCGCTTCGCCGGTGGCGACAGCGACGCCCTCGTCGTTGCCGGTGACCTTGATCTCGACATTGCCTTCGTTGACGATCAGGGCCGTTGAGCTGTGTAGATCAGATGAAACCAAGTCGGCTGCCGATTCTGATGCCACGCACAACTTCAGCCGCGTGCCGAGCACGGTAACGGTCGCGTCCGGGGTGTCGATCACGAGGGGGCGCCCTTTGGGCTGCTTCCGGACATCGGCGTCCATGACGCCTTCGGTCAGCGTCAGCCGGTATTGCCGGTCGACCTTCGTAAAGGCTGCGCGGGTTCCGGATGCGAGGGTGAACCGGCTGCCGTCGCGGCACCGGACGGTGGCCTCATTCATGCCGGGCGTGCAGTACACTTCCGAGCCGGATGGGAATGCCATACCCGACGCCGCGCTACGGATCTTTGAGTCGGCACCGAGGTACACCTCGCCCGAAACGCGTTCTAAAACGGCAAACGCGGGCTCATCCCGCTGCTGCAGGAGGACAACCCCGACACCCAGCAGGACCAGGATCGAGGCCGCAAGCTTCAGGAGTCGGGGGAACCGTGTGTGTGGGGGGGGGGGGGGGGCGGGGGGGGCCCCCCCGCAGCCCCCAAGAGATGCCC
>CAZCDU010000158.1:0-11151 GCA_964497125.1 uncultured Victivallales bacterium
CCGGGATTACGGAACCCCGCGACCCCGCCGGCGAAGATCGACTTCATGGTGCCCTCGAAGTGCAGCGCGCGGTTGGCCTCGAGGGTCCACGACTTCGCGTTGCGGCGGTCGGCGTTGTTTACTTTGAGCTGCCGCATCGGGAAGGTGCGGTTGCGAGCAGCCATATCATCCCAGCGGGCACGACACCGTTCCGCCATCTCTGCCGTCCGCTCTGGCATCGTCTTGCTGAGATCGTTCTTCTCGCCCGGATCCGCGTCCATGTCGTAGAGGCGATACCGTCCGCCGGGCAGGTGATGAAGCTTGTAGCGCCCGTTGCGCAGCACGGTATGCAGGCGGCTGTAGTCCGCTTTCGTCGCATCTTCAATGATACCCGAAGGCGTCAGGGGCCCCGGCTCACCCGGTCCGGCGAGGGCAAGACGAAAGATGTCACGCTCCTCAGTGAATCGTGGATCTTCGAGCGAAGCGCGGAGGCTCTTGCCGTCAAACGGCAGGTGGTTTGGACGCCTGTCGACCGGGATCTGCGCGAGATCGAGCAGGGTCGGCAAGATATCCTCCACCATCGTGACATGCTTGCGAACCCCCGGCTTGATCTTCCCGGGCCAGCGCACCAGCAACGGACTGCGGATGCCGGCATCCCACACCTCAGCCTTGTGCCCAACCAGGTCGCAAGCGTTGCGCAACGCCCAATCCGCGGAGTCCTTGGCATGTTTGAAGTTGTCGTTCACCCATGCCGGGCGGTTCTCGGTCGGCCCGTTGTCGCTCATGAAGATGACAATGGTATTGTCCTCCTGCCCAACCTCGCGCACCACATCGAGCAGTCGCCCAATCTGGTCATCCATCTGCCTGATGGATCCGTAACACTGGGAAAAGGTCTCCGAGAATCCCTTCTTGCGATACGGCTCGGCATAGGAATCGGGACATACCCACGGCAGGTGCGGGATGATATGGGCCATGTAGGCCAGCCAGGGCGTATCACCCGATTCACGGATCTTCTTTATCGCTGCATCAGTAATAAGTTCCGCCGACCATCCCTCAGTCCATTTCTGTTTTCCCGGCGTAAAGAGAAGCGGTCGCTTGTGCAGATATCCTCCGCCAATGGTGCAGTACCAGTCGAACCCGCGGTCAGCCGGCTCTATCTCAAGCGTTGCAGCACCGTCGTATTTACCGAAAAGCCAGGTATTGTAGCCGGATGGACTGAAGAACGATGGGATCATCGTTTCATCACGACGCACATCGCCACGCGGCCCGACGCCCCACACACCGGTTTCCAGATGGTTGCGACCGGTCAGCAACGCCGAACGTGTCGGCGTACAGGCCGGCGCCACCATGAAATTCGGATAGAACGCGCCCTCTCTCGACAGACGATCGAGCACCGGCGTATCCGCCAGCCTGTTGCCCGTGAACCCGAAATCCCCGTATCCCTGGTCATCCGAGATGATCAGCAGAATATTGGGCTTACGCTCCGCGGCATTCGCCACGGCACACAGCGCCAGTCCGACGACTAGTGTTATCAGTTTTCTTGTTGCTCTCATCTTCTTCATTCCTGTCGATTAGCCCTTCTCAATGATCCATATATTGCGAAAGCGTACATCAGACCTGCCGTTGTGCTGCAGCTTGATACCGCCGGGAGCGGGGCCGGCCTCGATGCCGGCACGCGGAATGACCTTCTTCACAACGGCATCATCGTGGACCTTCACACCATTCCACCAGACCGTTGCACGGGCATGTTCGATTAGCCTATCGCCTTCGTATCGTGCCGCTTTGAAGATAAAATGAAAAGCGTGCCATTCACCATTCGGGCGCCAGACGTTGTGATCGGGAACGCGGTCCAGGCAGAACGCGCCAATGCCGTGCGGACCGATCTTCCAGTTGTACGGATCCAGCGCATCTTCACCCTTCGGTGACTCGATCTGAATCTCATAGCGGTTCTGCATGTACACCCCGCTGTTGCAATACCCCTCGGCTTTGCCGTCGCCACGCCTGCCCATCATAATGAACTCAACATGCCCCTCATAATCGGTGTACTTCTTCTTCGTGACCAGGTCATGCGACCCCCACTTACGCGTTTCAGGCGCATCGGTCATCAACACCTTGCCCTCTCCCGTGGGGCTGTCCCCAGTGGTCCAACAGACGGGCATCTCCGCATCCGGCCACATCATCCAATTCTCAACGATGGATTCCTTCGTGCCGTCAAAGAGCATCTCAGCTTCCTTCGACGCCGCCAGGCCGACATCCTTGCTCTTCTCGTAATCCGCCCTCTCCTCCGGCGTCTTCACGTCAGACGCGTCACAAGACAGAACGCTGATGAATACTGTTGAGATTGCCAACACTACGTTCTTCATATCACCCTTACTTTCCATTCTCTCAAGTGTATGTTGTTCCGCCTTTAGGCGGGGCTTATCAGTCCTTCGAACTCACCGCCTAAAGGCGGAACAACATACGAGCCCCATTCGACGTTCGATGTTCGATGTTGGATGTTGTACGTTCAGGGAGTTCCCCCCCTAAACAGCGTATTCCCATCCCTTGCGCACCGGCTCGCGGATATATGCATTCAACTCCGGACGGTTTGTCACCTTCATCTGCTTCGAATCCCACTCGATCCGCCCGCCAAACCTTGCAGCCAGCACACCGACCAGCATGGTTTCCGTAAACGGCGATGCATAATCAAAGTTGCAGCCCGGCTCCGGACCGTCCCCCTTGATCGCCCTCACCCACTCCCGGAAGGGGCCGCCTTTCTGAACGCGCGGATATTTTTCTTCCGGATAGCCCGCCTGCTTAAACGCGATCATCGCATCCCTGTTTGCCAGGCGCGGGTTGTTTGACCGCTCATCTGTATATCCGACCTGCTTGTCACCGTAATAGAAGGTACCACTGCCGGGCAGGTTCTGGCCGTAGCCCCAATCCGAAGGAAGCTTCGGCAGTATCTGTTCGCTCGTGCCGTTGTGCCAGTAGAAGGTGCACGGCGCCTTCGTGCCGCGCTGCGCAAATTCCCAGCGCACCCTGTTGCCGTCCGGCACAATCCACTCGTTACCACCCTCGACCGCTTCCAGCTCCGCCACCAGGGGGTCGAACAACTCAAGCCCCCATATCGGCGCGTCGGCAATATGCGGCATCCAGTCGCCAAAAATACCATTCCCGAACAGGTGGAATCCCCGCCATGCTTTCGGATGATACAGATGATTAAAGGGAAGGTCTGTTACCACCGGCCCCTTCCACAGATCCCAGTTCAGGTTCGCGGGAACAGAGCTCTGCGGCGGCGGAAACGCTTCAGGCTTGTGGAAGTACGAATTACCCACACCGTTATGTACTGCCCAATCCGGCCCCTTGCGCCACGAATGCACCTCGGTGATCTGGCCGAACACATCCGCTTCGATCCACTCCCGCATCCGGCGAATGCCGTCATAGGTATGCCCCTGCGCGGCCATATTGGTTATCACACCATACTTGTCCTTGGCCTTCTTCAGCATCCGCGCTTCCCAAATATTGTGCGTCAGCGGCTTCTGCGTGCAGACATGCATCCCTCGCTGCATGGCGTCCATGGTCGCCACAAAATGGGTATGGTCGGGCGTGTTGATGCATACGGCATCAATCTCCTTCCCCATCTTATCCAGCATCACACGGAAATCTTCAAATTTGCGAGCGGTCTCCACCTGCGGGCACTTATCTGAGTGCTGCAGGAGCATAGTCGAATCCACATCCGCCAACGCCACGATGTTCTCGGCATTGCAGCTGGTCAGCGCCTGCTTGGCTATATTCCCCGCACCGATCATCGCGACGTTCAACTTGCTATTCGCCGACGGCCCCGGCTTACCAATCGAAAAAGGCACCGGCGCAAACGTTGCCGCTCCCGCAGCAGCCATCGCCTTCAGAACAGATCTTCTCTTCAATGCACGCATAACACTCCTTTGCGTAAGCTGTTTCGAGCAACCATCCCCTACTCCCCCACAGGGCGCCAGGCCTCAATCTTCGCCTTGAGCCGGGCGACGCGTTCAGGATGGGCGTCGGCTACGTCGTTCTTCTCGCCGGGGTCCTTCTTGAGGTTGTACAGACGGTACGGGGCCGTGTCCCAGGTGTGCAGGGCCCGGTAGTGGGTGGTGTCCTCGCCATGGTAGCGCAGCAGCAGCTTCCAGTCGCCCTCAATGCACCAGAGATACTGCAGGGTCGCATCCGCGTCGCCAACGGTGATGTTGTGCGATGAATTCATGGACCCGAAAATGCATGTACGATCGTTGACCGCCTTCTCATCGAGCAGGTTGATACCCGGCAGCCCCTCCGGCGCGTCCAGCCCGGCCGCAGCGGCGATGGTTGGGAAGAGGTCAATACTGTGCGCAAAGCCGCTCATGCGTTTCGGCTTGATGGTGCCCGGCCAGGAAACCAGGATCGGCGTGCGGGTTCCATTCTCGTAGGGTGACGCCTTCGAGCGCATGGCATAGGCCTTGAAGGACGCAGTCGGCCAGTCGCTCGTGGTACTCCTGGCGGCCCAACCGTTGTCGCAGATGTAGAGAATGACGGTGTTCTCGCGCAATCCGTCTTCGTCGAGCTTCGTCATCAGCTCACCGCAGGTATCGTCGAGCCATTCGCACATCGCGTAGTACTTGGCCACATCGAGCGCACGCCCGTCTTGCTTGTACTTTTTCAGCAGACGCTCCGGCGGATTGTGCGGGGTATGTGGGAGGAAGGGCGCATACCACAGGAAGAAGGGCTTCTCTTCCGCGACGGCATGGTCAATGAAGTCGTTGATCGGCCCCATGCCATGACGACCGATTCCCAAAGATTTCGGACTGCCGTGGCGTCCTTTCTCCTTCATGCCGTGCGTGAAGCCCCCGTCCTTCCACGACCCTTCCCACCACTTGCCGGACTGGTGCGCCAGGTATCCGTTGGAGGTCAGTAGCTTGATGAAACTCGGGAGCTGATGAAACCGCTCAAGCACCGGTTTGTCCTGCTCCGCACGCGATCTCTTACTTCCATCATTGACGTCGTTTCCGGTAACCCCATGCGTCACCGGAAACTGCCCGGTCACCATTGAAGCCAGCGATGGGCGACAGAGCGGCGCCGCCACATAGCCGCGGTCAAACCGCAGCCCGCTCGCAGCCAGCTTGTCGATATGCGGGGTCTGGATAACCTCGTGCCCCATGAACCCATAATCGGTCCACGCCTGGTCATCACTCAGGATCAATACGATGTTTACCCGCCGGGGCGGGTTAGGCTGCCTTGCCGCATGAACATAGCCTGCGATAAGCAGACCGAGTATAATGAGTCTTGTCACTTTCATTCTTCTCCTCTTTAAGGTGCTATGTTGTTTCTCTATATCTTATTAACACGTAACCCCCGGCTGGGCTTCTTAGACAGTCTGCCGTGAAACATCACTTTTTCAGGGCGGTCAGTCCAGCATAACGCAGAAAGCGGTGTCGCCGTCCTACACTCGCAAGCTCGCTTCGGACTCTGCCACCGCACTCCAAATCAACAGCAGCCCCTTTTCGTTACCCAATTTGGAGTGCGGTGGCAGAGGGCCTTCCCAGGCCCGGCGACACCGCTTTTCCCCAACCCGGTCGGCGCTTTCAGTTTCCCCCCTGATCAATCCGAGTCCACCCGCTAGCGTGGATTCATTCTTGACTCTATTCCTTCATGAGCGTCTTCAGTTTGTCCAGATGGACTTTGTAGACGTCCCTCGGCAACGCGTTGTGTTCGATGCAAATGGCCGCCGCTTTTCCTACGATCTCCCCCTGCATACCGGTGGTCCTTTGCACACGGGCTGCCCCCAGGGCGCTCTGGGTTGTGCTGATGTTTCTGCCGGCCATGAACAGGTTGGGAACGTCCCTGGAGTAGAGACAACGGTACGGCATCCAGTAGGGACCTTTGTAGATGGACTCCTCTTTGCCATACACATCCGCTACGGCGATGAATTCATCCCCTTCGAACGCTTTCACATATCTGGGGTCAGGGCGGTGAACATCCAGACGCCAGGTAAAGGGGACACACCCGTCTTCGAATTCCCTTCCGCTCAGAATATCCTGACCGTCAAGGATTACGTCCCCCAGCAGGCGGCGCGATTCCCGCTTCCCGGAAACGTATGCCAGCCACTTGATCCTGTGGTTCTGGTACGCCTTGCTGTTGTTCTTGAGGGCGCCCCAGTAGCCGTAAACGGCCCTGAGATTCCAATCGCGGATATACTCTCCGTCGTCGATGGGATCATGGTTGTATCCGCTCTCCCAGAACCAGCCGTCTATCTTGGTCGGCGGTTTGGGTAGTTTATAGCCGTGGAGGTCGAGGCCCCATGGACACTTGGGGAATGTGGTCGGTTTGCCTGTGTCTTCAGTGAACCAAAGGTTGGATCGGCCCATGTGGCCTTTGCCACACACGGCAAAATCGGCGTTGGCCAAGTCGCCGATGCATGCATCGCCCGTGCAGTCAGCAAAGAGCTTTCCTATCAGCCTTATCCTCTGTCCCGTCCTGGTGTTTGTGGCCAGGACCGCTTTGATGGCGGTACCATCCAGTTCTACGCCATTAGCCCGATGATTAAGAAGAAGCGTAATGCCTGCTTCGGCCTGGATCAGCTTTAGCCGCTTCACATCTTCGGGAACGCCGGTCTCGAAGGGTCCCTTGTGCCAGTGCCTTTCATCTTCTGGCTGGATCTCCCGGACGATACTGCCGACCTTCGGATAGGGTTCAAACCCCAGTTTGCCGTGGATGTTGACACAAACTTCGGAGCTGGCGTTTCCGCCAAGCACCGGCCGGTCCTGCACAAGCGCAACCTTAACACCCAAACGGGCCGCCTGGAGAGAGGCGCACATGCCTGCCACGCCACCACCGACAACAACCAGGTCATACCGGCCGCCGTCCTCCGGCTCAGGACTCAGGCCCAGAAGCCCATTACGCCAGGTGCTCATCTCTGGATCCGCATTCGGTGGCGGCGTCTCTGTGTCCCGGGAGAAGAAGACCGCGTCACAACGGCCATCAAAACCGGTAAGATCCTTGAGCGCTAGTTTGAAGGAACCCTTGGCAAGCTTAACAACAGGTCCCTTCTGCCAGTGCCAGTTCGCACCCACGGTTCCGAAGGTTCCCTCGATGGCTTGGTCGTCGATGAGGATCGAGAATTGCCCGGGAGCCTCCCCTTTCGCCTGTTTCCTGCCGGCCCACTCTTCTCCGCGCCACCTCGCAACCCAGTCAAAGGTCCTGACCCAGACCCGGAACTCACCGGCCTCGGAGCATTCGACAACCGTGGAGGCATCACCAACCGGCGTTCCCGTACCGTGGGCAAGCAGATAAGGGGAACCCATCTCATCCATGAACTGGGTGTCGAGGGACCACCCTCCATAATTGTCAAACCCCTCGGCTTCGACCAGGATAGAGGATGCAGCAAGACCCGTTACGGGCAAGGCCAAGAGCATTGAGGAGAACAGGTGCAGCTTCATGATTTACGATCTCCAGTTTCTTGTTTCATTCGACTGTATGTTGTTCCGCCTTTAGGCGGCAAGGACCGGGAGTAGATTCCGCCTAGAGGCGGAACAACATACCGGGTTCACTTCTTCTCAGGCGCTGTTGCACGAACACCCTTTACCTTCTCTTCACCGTAGAGCCTATGCCCTGTTTTTGCCAAGCCCGTAACAGTCGGGTTCGCCACCGTTGCTGCATCCGCCCCCTTGCCCAGCGGGCGGATGGAGTAGCTGAACGCATAGTCGCTCTCCACAACGAACTTACTCCATTTGCCGATGCCAGGAAGCTGGTCGTCGTAGCGCAAGATCCAGCGCTTGGATTCGGGTAATTGCGGGATGTGTGAGGCGGTCGCAAACACTTCTGAGGTCCATGGCATCACGGAGCCGTTTCCAGCCTTTTCGCCGACGACTTCCAGACCGATACCGCTGGCGTCCTGCAGTGCGATCCATTTCAGATCGGAGCGGTTTCCGCACTCCTGCGGACGCACGTAGCGCGAGAAGAAGTCCAGCGCATCGTGTTGGTGTACCCCATAGCGGTTCCACGCTTTGCGACCTTCATAGTTTTCGTACGGCCCGTAGGCCAGATAGCTGGCAACATCAAACGGTTTGGCTACCGGGATACGAACGCCGACGCGAAGCAGGAAGTCTTCTTCGGCAAGGTCGATTGCTTGCAGCACGTTGTCGACCTGGACAATTCCCGACGGGAGGATGGTGTAACTTGCTTTGTGCCGATAACCACGTTTGCCGTCGAGCAGCAGGTAGTTGTTTTCGGTTTCGATGGAAACCCGGTTCGCGGAGTTTTCCTTCACCGATATGCTGCCCGCTTCACGTTTCACGAGATTCCGTTTGAATTTGAAATGGTCTTTCTTATACGGCGCTGAATAGCACACATAATCATCGGTTGGATGGAAGGTCAGGTTTAGTTCCACGCCCGCCAGGATCTCATCCGTGCTGAGCAACGCCTTGCCATCTGTAACGATCTGCGTGAGCAGCTTTTTCACTTTATCAAAGGTCACCATCGTTGTGCCGGATCTTGCGTAAAGATGGCTGGCCGTCTCCTTCAAGAGAACGTTCCCGTCCAGTGCAACCGACTCCTTCGTGCCCGTCCCTTGCTGCAACGGAACCTGACCGCGCGCGAAAACAGTTCCTGCATCCGCCCACAGCTTCTTTTCGTTCCAACTTACGTCGTAGTTCAAGTGGTAATCCGACTGCGGATCGAGCGCCGAGAGGTCGAAGGGCACGTCGATTTCCGTTTCGGACAGCGGTTCCAGCGGAAGTGCCAAGGGCTTACGGTTAATCTGAACGCCGTCTTGGAGCAGTGCGACTTCAAGGCGGAATCGATCCAGATTCTGCATGCCGAATTTGTTGATCACCCGCACCTTCCCCTTCGACTCAGAGGGTAACATCGCCACCTGTTGATAGACCCCTTTGGTCTCGTAGGACTTTCCGGTGAATCCGCGATCCGGCAGGACGATTCCGTTCATACAGAAGGTGCCGTCGTTTCCGCTGTGCTGGCTCCAGTCGCCGCCGTAGGTGAAGTGTCTGCCTTCGAGCCCCGGAAGCGGGTACAACACCGATTGGTCACGCCAGTCCCAAATGTGACCGCCGTTGAGCCCGTCGTGGTCTTCAAAATAGGCCCATTTTTCCTCCATTTTCATGTCGGTATTGCCCATCGCATGGGCGTATTCGCTCAGGAAGAACGGGCGACGCTCGGTCCCTTGTTTGTAACGTTCAACATAATCCTTTTCACCCCCATACATGGGCGCAAGGATCTCCACAAAATCGATAAAATGCTTGCCTCTCTCGCAGATAATCCCGCGCGTAGAGTCGATCGCTTCAGTCGCATCGAACATGGCCTTAATCGCAGGCACATACTCCCTGGCCGGAAACTGCTCGTTGCCGACTGACCACATAATAATGGATGGCATGTTTTTATCGCGCTGAACCATATTCTGCATGCGCCAAACGGATTGCTTGCGCCATGCCTCTTCGTTGGGGGCATCGCTTTTGTAAATCACATCGTGCTGATGCGCTTCCACGTTGGCTTCGTCCACCAGGGTGATACCGATACGGTTACAGATGGCATACCAGCGAATGTCGTTCGGGTTGTGCGAGGTGCGGACGCTGTCGATATTCAGTTCCTTCATCGTCATCGCATCGGCAAGCATATCGGCATAATCGACGTAGTATCCGGTTTCCGGGCTGCAATCGCTCCGGTTGACGCCGCGCATGGTGTAGCGCTTTCCGTTCAGGTGCGTATTCCCCTTCTCGTCCCAGTCAAAGCGGCGAAAGCCAACGTCCTGACGGATGACCTCCGTCACATTTTCGTTATCGAGCAGTTTGATTAGCGCGGTATAGAGATGCGGCTCTTCGGTGTGCCAGAGCAGCGGATCCGCTAGCTCTGATTCGAGTGTTACGCTTGCAGAGTTGCCGGATTCCACGGCTGGGAACGTTGCTTGTTGCGTCAGAACCGTTTTGCCTGCTGGGTCGATCAGCTCAACTTCCACCGAGCGGTTCTTCGCCGGATTTGTATCCGTGTTACGTAATGCGACATCGACCGAAAACTCGGCCCGCTCCAGCGATTTGGTGACGTCCGGCTGAATAAAGAAGTCCCCGATATGAGCTTTCGGTGTGGCAAACAGGTAGACGTCACGGATAATACCGCTCAAACGGATGCGATCCTGATTCTCCAGATAGGCCCCATCCGTCCAGCGGATCACCTGCACCGCAAGCCGGTTTTTGCCCGGCTTCACGTAATCAGTCACATCAAACTCGGCCGGTGTAAACGCGTCTTGTGAGTAGCCAACTTCCTGACCATTCACCCAGCAGGTGAATCCACTTTTCACCCCCGAGAAATGGAGCACGACACGCATGCCGTCCCAAGCCTTCGGCAACTCAAATTGTGTTAGATAACTGCCGATGGGATTGAATGGTTCCGGAATATAGGCACGATTCGCCGCTTCGCGCTGACGTGCCCCATTATGAACCTTCGGACTCGTGACATCCATCACCCCTTCCACTTCGGGCGGTGCGTCCTCCGATAAATTCCGACGATCCATCAGCATCGGCATGCGGCAGTTGTAGTAATAAATCTGCCCGTAATCCGCCATCTGCCACGGCAACGGAACCTGAAGTTCGTCCCAAGCATTCGCATTGAAGTTCGGCGCGAAAAAATCCTTCGGCGCGGAGGCGATGTTGTCCGTCCACTTGAACTTCCAGTCGCCGTTCAACACCAGGTAGCGATCCGACTTGGCAAACGGGTTATCCCAGTCCGGCTCAGGACGTGCCGACTCCGCATCAGGAAACACGAGCGAGAACGCGTGCGCCGGCTCACGGTTGATCCCGTAAACCGCCGGATCCGCCCAGCGCGGCGCCGCAACGGCGCTCTGCACAACCATCAGGCTCAATAACAGACAGTTAACCACTCCTACGCCCATGATATCCGTCCCACTTCTTTGAGAAACCGTTGAATGTCAATCTAACATAGCGCATAACTGAGACGACGGCAACCCTGCACAGGTGAGTGGCCTTTTCCGCTGCGAGGGATTACGTCGTTCCTCCGCCGGATTATACGTGGCTGAAACTCAGGGAGCGCGTTGGACCCCACCGGGCTTGCCCTGTCCTCTATACACAAACTATTGCTGCATTTTGATGCGCCAGGGACGCATGTTTGGGCATGAATACGTTTGATGATTTGGATTGCGCGCCAGTAGCGCGG
>CAZCDU010000159.1:0-3849 GCA_964497125.1 uncultured Victivallales bacterium
GCCGTCCGTTGCGCCATAACAATTACGTCGATAGGTCATATGGTCCAATGGATGCATCGCAATGCTATCAACGACATTGATTTCAAATTGCAGCATCATGGCATTGGCTGTAGGCACACCTTCGACACGCTCCAGAGAGAACGCCACATAGCGGTCCTGGACATTGACATCAAAGGTCAGCCTTGCCGTACCGCTCCTGGCGATCAGTCTGTCACCATCAAAAGATAGGTCCGAAAGCGGGATATCGGTAGCAGATGCGTGAACATAATTCATCCCGCGAAGGAAGAATCCGCGCCCGGGATTCGCCGTATCCAGCAGTTCCTTGCCATCCCCAAAACGTTTCAGGGATTTCACTTTCCCACTGCTGTCAAACTCCAGACTGAATTTCTTATTCTTGATCATCATGTTTTTACTCTCACTGAGCGGCTGTCAGCTTGAAAGCGGTCTTCTTGGTTCCCCTCCTCGGAGGGGTTAGGGGTGGGTTTCTCCGTATTTCCTGAACTCTGAACACTGCCCCCCTGAACACTTTCATTCCTTGAGCGCCAGATCATGGGGTGTCAACTTGTGCTCGTAAATCAATCCATTCATCGCTGAAAAAGACCGGAAGATGATCGCCGCGTCCTCGTCGGCTGCAGGACGAAATTCGATTTCGCCGTACATGTTATTGTCCATTTCATCTCCATAGGAATGAATCATCGTTTCGGGCAACGGATTTGGTGGCGTCCGTTGCTCTCTGGAGAGAGCCCCCGGTGTGAAGTCATAGAAGTACCGGTCTTTCCCAATCGGCAATTTATAAATATCGCTGCGATGAACGTCACCCGATATTCCGATCACCCCCCTGATGCCGTTTTCAGCAATGAACGTGAATAGCTCATCACGCTCACCCCGATAGAACTCCCCTGCCCAACTATCCCCCTTCACCCTTCCAAACTGAGTGCCGGAGACAAGGACCTTGTAGCGACTCTCGGAACTCTTGAGACCGTCACAGAGCCACTTGAACTGGACCGTCCCCAGCATCGTGTTCTGTGCCTTTCTCGCAGGGTATCGTCCATCAAGCAGGAAAAACTCCACATCCCCCACCACGAAAGAGCAATAGATACCTTTGTCTTCCGGCAGGCCATATGAGGGGTTGGGCCACTGCTCCTTGAATGCGGCAAGCGCCTCACCAGCGTTCGGGTGCGACCCGTCGCAGTCATTGGGGCCAAAATCGTGATCATCGTAAATTCCGTACGTCGGAGTGGAAGAGGTGAGTTGCTCAAAACCAACGATATCCCTGAGTTTCTGGCTACCTTTACGGACCTCCTCTCTTCCACCCCTGGCGGTATATGGAAAATCGCCCAGAAAGAGAACGAGATCCGCTTCGCGTGACGCCATCTCCTGGAAGATGGAAGTCCCTGGCTTCATCTTGTTCTCTCCGTGGTTGTAGCCGTATCCGTAAACGATCCGAACGTTTCTTTGGGTGAGCGATGGCCCCAGAGTCGTAAAGGTTCCCTGGCGCTCTGATTTGCCGGCGCGAACCACGTACTGATATTCCGTTTCATCTTTAAGCCCATCAAACTCAATGATGCATGTATTGTCCGATGCCAACGTGGTACGAACCTCTTGAGTCCGCAGTTCTGAAGCAATACCGTCTTCAAACAGAGCGCAGGTCACATCGGCCGGCACAGAGGTACGCACCCAAATGCGGACGGTATCTTCGGAAACAGCCCCCAGCATCGGCCCGTGTGAAATATTGGGTGTATCATTGGCCATCCGGCATCCTTCCGGATTGAGCTGATCCGCCGAAGCAATGATGGGTGCTCTCTCTGATTCGGGTGACTTTGCCTTAACGACCGGTTTCTTTGACGCCCTCTGGCGAGCTTCGGCGGCAAGACGGGCAGGCAACACATATTGGTTTGATGAGCGAGCCCCGCTGATTGAAATCTTAACGGGCTTAGTGGACTCCATCTCGATCCAGACCACCAGGCAGTCGTTGCCGTCGGTATCGAGCATCGTTCCCTGCCGAAAATCTTTCGGTTGTCTGCCGTCAAGCAGCACCTCGGCCTCGCCCCGATGTCCCCAGTTTCGAACAACGAAACAGGGATTCACCACAGGGCGTTCTGTGGAGGCCTGTAAATCAAAGGAGAGACTCGATTGATCGGCCAGAAGTCGGTAGGCCCGTTCGTTTTGAACATATCCCAGCGATGTGCATCCTTGCGGATTGACTATTTCCGCCGGACGGTCCCAGGACAGAGCCAACGGGACAAGAGAAGCCGCCGGCTGATCGGTCAGCCCGATCATCAGACAGCCCTTCGTCGGATGGCCCCACACCAGCGAGGAACTTGTCATCCGGTCGGCACGCTCTGCACTGCGCCCATCTGATATGGCTTGACTGACCGGGTAATGATTCCACCAGGGAAAGGCAGAAAACTGCGGACGAACTTCCACGTTGAAGGTCCGCATCCCTGAACCTTCGGCATAAATATAGAACGGACGGTAATTCGCCTTAAAGTTTACCATACTGACGATCGGACCGTCCTTGATGCCCAGCTGACCGGGAATTCTCGGATAGACAAGATCCGGCTGGCCCCATTCAAACGTCTGCTCCTGCCCTGCGGCGTTCACCAGCGTATAGGCTGCCAGGTTGACATTGTCTTCCGGTTTGGTGCCGGGCGCATTGTAGAACATGGTCTCCTGCCAACCCCCAACGCCCCGCGCAACATGCCGGATCCCCACTCCGTCGGGATAGATGGTATAATATTCGTCCGCCCAAGCACCCCAGCCGTCATTATCCCGGGTCAAGGTATAGCGCACATCGATTTCGGCGTAGCGCCAGTGGATCACGACGCGGGCGGGAGTGTTTTCGATGATGCGGACATGGCAATGACGAGCCTGAGCATCGGACATATGTTCGGCACAGCCGACCGATTCGGGGTGATCGTCAGGGAGTTCCTTGCCCCAGTTCTCTGATGTCTCAGCGCTCTGGTCGCCCGCCCACTTTCCGTTCTCGGTTACCAAGGCAGGTGCATAACGCAGGCCTTTCCAGAAAACCACTTTGGTTGGGCTCTTGTCGAATTTCACCTCGATGTCCGGGTGGTCGCTGACACGCCACATGTTGTCGAATCCTTCATGAAAGCGCAGATTGGTATATTGCGCCCCGAATTCCGCCGCAGGGCTTCCCCCGGGATTGGCCGGAAGATCGCGTGGTTCCAGGTCGAGCTCGAAAGTAGGACGGGAAATCTTCCCGTCCCTCACCCCAGCTGCATGGGCGGGGAGATTTCCCGCCCTACTCGAAGCACTTGCCGGCTTGAAGTTAACAAACGCGTTTTGAAGCGCTTCCGCACTCAACGCTGTCCCGTAGACCCGCACTTCATCGATCAAGCCGTCGACACCAAAAATGGAGGGATACGTTGCCCAGGTTCTGATGGGGCTGGTCGGTACCAGCTCGTCGCTGTTGAGACCGATGACCAGGTCCCGGTCTTCAGGCAGCGTGATCTTGCCGGATGCCGTCTGTGACGCAACTTCCTCGCCATTCAGATACAGACGCATGTGCCTGCCATCGTAACTGGCGGCCACGTGGGTCCAGCGGAACAGCTCGATATCCGTTTCAAACAGCCCCGTTGATGCCTGGATTTTCTGCCACGTTCCGCCGATGTTGGCCATGAACCCGAGGTGCCCGTAGCTGTCCACGCCAAGGTAGTAGCCCCGGTCTTCCCAGGTGGACTGGTGCACGATCGGTGCCCAGTTGAAGGGATACGCACCCAAAGCCACCCAGGCCTCCACCGTGATCTGGTCCTCAACCACCGGAGCCTGTTCTTTAGGCAGCGTGACACCGGAGTAGTATCCGTCAAACAACAGGCTCGATCCGGA
>CAZCDU010000159.1:3949-11103 GCA_964497125.1 uncultured Victivallales bacterium
GTAGCGCCAATGCACCACAACCTTTTCGGGTGTGTTTTCGATCAGGCGCACATAGGAGTATTTATTAATCCGGTCGGGACGCGTTTCCGTTCCGTCTCCTTTGCGCGGCACGAGTTCCTCTACATAAGTCCTCTTGTTTCCGACCAGCAGGCAAGGAAGAAAGCTGGAGTCTCGGCTGAAGACAAACTGCCTGTCTCCATCCAATCGAACAACGATATCCGGGTAATTTCCGACCTTGTGAATGGGGTCGTCATTCTCGATCGGTAAACGCGTGTAGTAAGCGCCAAACTCCGCCGCGGATAAATGCGTGGCAATCTGCATGAGGCATGCTCCATAGATGATTTGATTGATTTGTCTTCTTTTCATATCTAACGTTGATCTATCGGTGTTTTACAAGGGGTGCTGGTGTGATCTTGATCTCTATCGGTTCAACAGACTCAAGCCTCAGCCAGACAACCAGGTTGCTGCCTTCCAGTGTCTCTTCCACCCCGAGTTTGACGTCCTTGTCCTTCAATTTCTTCCCGGCCACTTCAACCCGTGCGGTCGCACCAGCCGGCCAGTTTTCCACGACAATCGCAGGATGAACCAGCGGGCTTTTCGAGCTCGCTGCAAACCTCAATTGCAGTGCACTCGGGCTGCTCGCGTCACTCGCCTTGAATACATAGGCCTTCTGTTCTTTATCGAAACCAACGTTACGATAATTTCCGGAGACGATTTTCGCATCGGCTGGCGAGATCCACGACTTGGCCAGGCCGGTGAGATCCTTTACGCCCTTGTCCGTCATCCCGTGCAACATCAGCATTGTTTTGGACGTCTCGGTGGTCCGGCAAGGCTCCCAATACCACGTATTCAGCGAGGAGCTCGCCGGCTTTGAAGCATCGAAGGCAAAGGTCGTCGAAGATCTACCAGAGGCTACCGGCCAGTGGTTCCAGTGGCGAAAAATGGTGTTCTTTTCCTTGCCAGGGAACACACCCGACCCCGTTTTGGGGGAAGGTGGAACGACGATGAAAGGACTGACCTTGGACTTCAGGTTGACCTTCTGTATGCAACTCAACTCCGGAAGGCCTGGCAACTGGTTGCTTTTGCCGGCCTCGGGCCACGTATAGTCTGCGACCTCCCCATCCAGGTTTCCAATCGACAGTGCCGTGGCCTCAATATTATCGTGGGGCATTCTACCGGGTGGATGCACGATAATGGACTCCTGCCATTGCGTGCCCTGTCTGATATCTCTGGAATGAAGTGTGGCCGAACGTACGCCGACCATATCCGGATAGATTGTATAGTATTCATCCACCCAGTCTCCTTCTCCTGTATACGGGTCAATATAGATCTGCTTAAGCTTCAAACCCACAATAGAATAGCGCCAGTGAATGACGACCCGGGCCGGATTGGACTGAATGATCCTCACCTGCGAGAAGCGGCACATCTTGTCACTCATGGGCTCCACGCATCCTATGCAGCCGTCACCATACCGTTCGACAAACTGGTTGTTATACCAGATCTCGTTGCGAGTGACCCAATGCGGGATATAGCTGGTGCCGCGCCAGAACACAAAGTTGGCTCGAGGATCTTCAAACGTCACGATCACGTCGGCAAGATTGCCAACGCGCCACTTACGTTCCCATTCCGGCGCATAGTTCAGCCGTGTATAGAAGGCCCCAAAACGCTTGCCGTCTTTCGGGCCGGAGGGCATTTCCCGATAGTGAAGAGGTTGGACATTGGCCGGTTTATTGGATGCAAAAGCGGCGTTAACCTGTTCTGCGGACAACTCCTGATCGTGAACCTTCAGCTCATCAATGAGCCCGTCGAAAACCATCCAGCTTAACAAATCAGGATCTGTGAAGCCCTGGGGTGCGGTCGGTTGTTTTGTCTGACTCATGCCGACCCAGATATTTGCGTTCTTCGCAGGGACAAACTCACCCTGTGTCGCATTGTGCCCCACTGGCCTGCCGTCGATATAGAGGGTTACGCCCTGCGCGGGATCAAAGGTAACCGCAACGTGCGACCAGCGCAAAACCGGTAGAAGTTCTTCTGATACGCAGCTTATCCACTTCCCCCCGATATTCGCCATAAACAGGAGATGCGCCTGGCTATCAATACCAAAGAAATATCCTGTCTTCCGCCCCTCTTCCTGGTTGATGATTGCCGTCTGATTCAGGCCATATTCCTGCGGGGCAATCCAGGCTTCGATTGTGAACTGCCTGGCCAACGGAGATGCGTTCCCGCGACTACGAACCACCTTGGTTGCACGCCCGTCGAATTTCAACGCCTTCCCGTTAACCCCCTTCGCTTGTTCGACATTTCCATAAGCTACGTCCGGGACTGCGCCCTCGAGAATCCATGGCATTTTCCAGGACTTCACCCTTGCCTCTGAGGGCGCTGCCCCCGGGGCAGGGAATTGCTGCAGCGCGGTCTGCGCATCGGTTACGACATCAATCTCTCCATAGGCGCAAGCCGGATCATTCACCTTCAGGAGCAGGTAGCGGGTTCTTGCAATCATGCCGCCGCCAGGCATGGCAAAGCTTACGCCGATCTGTCCGGGCGACTCGAAGTCATAACCAGTGATGACAGACCCGAGCGACACCCAGTCACTACCCAGCACATTCGCCCTCGGATCGGAGGGGCTTGCGCTTGCGTTGCAGAACAATTCATGGCGTTGGTTCTGACGCGTTCTGCCATGCCAGGAATAGGTATTGACCTGGTAGACAGGCTGTAGCCCCTTCAGATCGATCAGGATTATGGCTTTCGTTTCTCTTTGCTTGAAAAAGACAGACTGGGGGGTGTTCTCTGGATGCTTGATACCGCCTGGGCCCTTGCCGTCGTTGAGTACAGTGACATCACCACTATGGTCATCCAGAGGTACGAGATTCTTGATAACGACCCCATTCCCCTGCGACGCATCAGCATAATCAACCGCCGAAGGATTTGCCACATGGGTAAAACTCTTCCAGTTGGCATCACCCGGGCTGAGCTTCTGCATCGTGACCAGGCCACGTTGAATCGCCTCGAAATCCCAGGTATCCGTTGCACCTGCCGTGACGGCGAATGCCGTAAGCAATAGACACATCATCAGAAGAGTAGCTCTGAGAAGGCCATTTTGACCGTGCGCGTTTAGTTGGTTCATTTGATTTCCTGAATGAGCCATTTCGTGAAGCCCAGAATGGAGTGTGGATCCGTTTCGGACCCGACGGGGCGGCCCCGTCCGTCTCCGTGTGGAAACGTATTCAAATAGTAGTGCATCTTGGGGTGGTGCTTCGGCAGTCCGGCCTTCCAGAATTTCTGAAGCCAGTCCCGTTCCATGAACTCGTAGTAGACATTTCCTTTCCAGCGTATCGGGCCGTAATAGAAGATGTATTCTTTATCCTGATCGAGTGTCCACGTAGCGCCCTGAATTACCTTTTCGGGTTTCCCCCATCCTGTTTCCAGTGGCCAGTGGCGATTGAATTGGTGGCACTCGTAAGCGATCCCATCGCACTTATCCATAATCGGTTGGAAACGTTTGTCGGTCGCGAAGAATGAAGGTTCCTGGACCATCTGGATGAGCTTGTAATTGCTGTGCTTCAAGATGTTCAGCTTGTGCGCCTGTTTGAACATAGCGCGTATGTCATCATAATCCTTCTCAAAGAGAATACGTGTGTCTTCCTTGAATGGACCTGGCTTGGCATCCTTGTACCCGCGGTGTATGGCAAGATCGTACTCGCGACAGATAAGGATATGCTCTATCTGGGCGCCCTTCTCCTCCCATTCCCGGATCGTCTTAACCAGCAGGTTCTTTTCCGGATCGAGATCGTCTCTGGTTTCATCAAGTCCCCAGTAGTGCTCGAAAAACACCCGCTTGGTCTTGAAGTCGCCGTCCAACCAGCCTTTGACCACATCCAGGTGTTCGGCCACGAAGGGGTATTTTCCCTTCTGCTCCGCGAAGGTTGGGGTGCCCGCCCAGGATCCGCCGTGGTTGTGGCTGTGGTCCATCTCTGCAGTCCGGGGCAGAGGCCGAAGCCCGACGAGCCCGTGCATTCGGTTTGAGGCAGCACTATCGCCCACGTCAGCGGCCCGCACGCACGACCCCATCAGTAGCATGGAGGTAGTCTTCATGATCTGTTTGTGTAGTGTCCTCATTGTCTATTTCGGCTCACGATTACGGGCGACGATTACGATGGACGATGGGGAGGTCCCGCCTCGTAATCCGTAATCGTCGCCGTTCTCGTCCACCGATCCCCCTCATTTATCACACTCACGAAACCACCTCAATCAGCCTCATGGCTGATAGGCCATCCCCCTATCCTTCACAAAGAATTGCACCTCGAGCCATGGGCTGCCGTTCTTGTTGTGATTGGCCACAGAAAGGTCGACGTCACCAGTTGCGGCCTCGGCACAGGTAAGGGTCACGGGCAGCTCTTCGAGCTTGTTCCAGTTCAGGTCATAGACGCCGACCTTATCGCCGCCCTGATACCAGAGGTATCTGTCAGAGGGAACCGTGCCGTTAATGGTAATGCCGCCTGTGCCGACATTGAGGGTCGGATTAAAAAGGGCCGATGCTTTCTCCGGCAGGAATCGCAGGTCTTCGAGCAACACCGAAGCTTTGCTGTTTGGCTTAACCCTGTCTATGCCAAGGGATATTCTGCTAATGCTGTTGCCACGCCAGCGCTTGTAATCATCGGTGAAGGGCCAGCGGCCATCCGCCCACGACACTTGCGGGCTCGGGATCTCGACGTACCGCTTGCCCTTGAAATCGAGATGCACGATATAGTCGCGGGTCCCCTGGCCACTGATGCGGACAACCAGGATCGCTCCGCTGCCGTCACCGGCAACCACCATGCCCAGTCCGCCGGCTTTGGTAATGTCGGTCTTGACGCCGTAGAATGGCAGGGAGGCGCCTCGAGTACGGACCAATTCGAGCTTCTTGTCGCTGCTGTTTGAAGACGTGATCCTGACGCCCCCACCCTCTGCAGCAAACGTCATATTGCCTTGCTCCCGGATCTTTGCCGGATCAGGCATAATGCGGTAACTGATGTTCTTTCCCGACAGGTCTTCCGCTGCTTCTTCTTCGAGCGTAACCCCCGAAGCCCCCTGGAATTTATCGAGCATATCGTAGAAGGCCTTCTCGTCTGCTGTCTCACCTTTTGCGGTCAGTTTCATCGAAGCGATATCACGGCTGAAGTCAGGCATCACACGGATGATGAATTCCGGCACCTGGCTGTAGTAGGGGTTGTTGATACGAATCGCATCCTGGCCGGGGCGAATGTACTGGTATGGATAGATCGTGCCGTGCTCCTGGTGAACCGTCCAACCCCGGTCAACGCCTTTGCGTTTCATAACCCTGAACGGAACCACGCAGAGGTCATCGCCCTCTCCTTCGAAGCGGAATACTTCATCAACCAGGCTGTACCGAAAGTTCGGAGAGAAAGGATTCCTATACCAGGTGGAGTAGATGCGCTCTTTGATGTTTTGAGGAACTCCGAATCCCAGTTCGTTCCATTGCCTGAACACCTTGGCATAGTGCTCCATGAGACCATGGCCATTGATGGTCTCAAGCGTCAGGTCATGGAAGCCCGCTTGCTCTGAAACGTGATTAGCCAGTCCCGCCACGCCCTTCTGAGGAACGCCGTAAACGTACGCATAGGGACCGCTGGCGGACCAGTGGCTCTGATGCAGGGCAATCTTAAGCTCCCCCTGTGGGATCGTGTGTGGGCGCTCCTTTAGCGTGGGGTCGAGAGCGTTCCTGACCGAGTGAAATAGAGGCTCTATAAAGCCCCAAGTCTGTTCTCCTCCGGACGTACCGGAGTCAACGGGACGATCTATGTGCCGATAGATTTCGCCCATGAATTTGGTTGTGCCGTATGGAAACATCATGATGTGCGCTTCCAGTGCATCAAACGAGGCGTGACCCGCATTCACGTCAAGATGAAACTCGGCGAAGCGTTTTGCCATCTCGTCCAGGAGCGTGCTGTCTGGATCCGGAGCAAAGGCAAGTCCATATGAACGGTACAGGCCGCGTGCCTTTTCACCCGCCTTGTGGGAAGCGGCGTCGGTATCGTACAGACCGCGATGGCAACCTTTCAGCGTCCAGGTGCCATCACCGTTGTCCACATAGGAGCCGAAGGCAACCAGCTCATTGCCAATCTGCATGCAGCTTCTGTTGCAGTAGGAGATCGGTTGGTCTTTGTCATACCAAGTGGTGTGGTCTCGTCCTTCGGCAACAACGATCTCTTTTGCCTCGGCATCCGTATCCTTAGCCAGAGATCCCTTCCACCAGTAAGCCAGGCGGTCGTCGGGAGCCTTGCCGAGATACTCCGGATGCTTTTGTCCTAATGCGTAACTGACCGTTCTGAACGTCAGCTTCATCCCATTGTCTTTCAGATACTGGCCGAATGCAGCCATATCCTTACGCCCACCCGGGAACATCTTCTCGTTGACTTCGAAATTGTCCCGATCCGTTGCCCAGTAACGGTCTGCCCAAGTATTCAGATGCATGTAGACACTCTTCAGGCCAAATCGCTTTGCTTCGTCCGCAAGCCGTTTCAAGTCTTCCGGTTTTCGTGGACCGATGAACATGGTCCCAGAGTATTCCTTGCGCATCTCTATGTAATCCGCGACCCACTGCTTCGCGCGCGCGACGGTCCATTCCCCGTCCACCTTGGGGTGCGGCATCGTCTCATGGGCCCAGACCTGGAAGAGGGTCTCATCGTCTTCCTCTTCATTGTCGGGATACCACATGGCGATACTGCCCAGCGGATTGCTTTCGCTTCTGCGCAGGACACCGAAGAATCTCGGGTTATTCCTCTTGGGGTGCCAGGATTTACTCGTCACGCTGTCCAGAGGCATCCAATTGCCTCCCCGGATATTCTCCATAGTGAGCTCGTAGGCATACTCATTGGCCGGATTCTCCATGGAAAGCAGTTCGAGGACGAAATAGGAGCCCTTGTCGATGGTTCTAAAGGTAAAGGTCGGCAGTGCCTCTTCTTGCGGCGCGAGGGTGATCTCATCCCCCTTCTGTTTTACAGGGCGAAGCTTCACGATTCTGCGCTTACCGCTATCCAGACCGTAGACATTCTCGACGAGCGTCACAGTGAACATCGGCTTATTGACATTCATACGGTGCAGCTCCAACTTTCCCTTCTCGTTGTTGATTGCTGCCAAAGTACCATCACCTGTCA
>CAZCDU010000160.1:0-11080 GCA_964497125.1 uncultured Victivallales bacterium
TCTGCCGCCGCACTCCAAGTTGGGACTCCAAAAAGATGTGAGGTATAACGAGGGCAACGCCCTGGGTATCAAAGGAACCAATATATGCTGACTAAGACATCACTGGCTCTGCTCATAGCGACGGCTGCGACCGCCATGTCGGTTCATGCTGCCGACCGGCCGAATGTCCTGTTCATTATGTGCGATGACTTGAACGACTACGTGTCCGGCTTCGGTGGTCACCCCCAGGCCAAGACGCCTGCCGTCGAGAAGCTGGCGCAGTCGGGAACGCTCTTCTCCCGGGCCTACTGCAACTTTCCCGCCTGCGCCCCCAGCCGCAACAGCATGCTCCACGGGCTCTATCCGCACAGTGCCACTTCCATGTGGGCGTCGTGGACAAAGCTCCCCGCGTTTAAAGGGAACAAGACGATAATGGCCTTCTTTCGTGAGAACGGCTACACCGTCATCGGGTCCGGCAAAATCGATCACTACTACAACCCGAAGGAGTGGACAACCTTCCACCACAAAGCCGACTACGGGCCGTTCTGGCACCAGAATGGCGAGGCTGGTGCACACCCCGACGTGAAAGCGCCGTTCCGCGAGATCGGCAGGGTCGACGGTTCCTTCGGTTCCCTGGAGAGTGCGCTCAAGAGCAATCCGGCAGCCGGCGATGGCTGGTACAATGCCCCGGCGAAATGGAAGGCCAAGGCCAAGCCCATGACGAAAGACCCCGAATTGGGCTGGATGACCCCCGACAAACGCAACGCCCAGCTGATGAAGAATCTTCTAAGAGGGAAGACGGAAGGTCTCAAAGAGCCCTTCTTTCTTTCCGTAGGCTTCATCAGGCCACACACGCCCCTGCACGTGGAAGAGGAGTTCTTTGCCCGGTTTCCAATGGACACGGTCAAACTTAACCCCATCAAAGAAGGTGACGAGGATGACACGCACCTCAAGGATCTAGCCGACCAGAAGACGGCCAAGGGATACCGTTACTACAACGCGATCAAGGAGTCCTACGGCAGCGCCGAGGCGGGCCTGAAGAGATTCCTGCAAGCGTATCTTGCCAGTATTGCGGCGGTCGATGCCAACATCGGCGCCGTGCTCGACGCCCTGGATAGCAGCGCATACAGGGACAACACCATCGTCATCCTGACGTCCGACCATGGCTGGCAGATGGGTGAGAAGAACTGGCTATTCAAAGGGTCGCCCTGGGAGGAGAGCACGCGCGTACCGCTGGTGGTCCGCGTGCCGGGCGTGACTGAGGCGGGCAGCCGGTGCGGCCATCCCGTGTCGCTCGTCGACATCTACCCGACCCTCGTCGACCTCTGCGGGCTTGAGGGGAGCACGACGAAGACACCGACGGGCCTCAAGTTGGATGGTCACAGCCTGAAGCCATTTCTGAAGGATCCAGCCAACGGCAAATGGTCAGGCCCCGATGTTGCGTTGACGCTCGTTAACGCAGAAGGCAGCAAGGCCGCCGACGAATCGACTAAGCACTACACGGTTCGCTCCAAACGCTTCCGGTACATCCGTTACAACAACGGCATGGAAGAGCTCTACGATCATGACACCGACCCTCAGGAGTGGACGAACCTGGCCTCGGATCCGGCATACGATCACGTTCGCAAAAAGCACTTGGAATCACTCAACGACTTGACCGGCTTCAACTTTCATTAGCGCCCGGGAGAACCATATATGTTCAGAATGAGATCACTTGCGCTTCCTGTTCTGGTGGGCGCTATCGCAACGGTCGGCATTACCGCAGAGAAACCCAACGTCGTGGTCATCTTTGCCGATGACCTGGGGCCCGGCGACATCAACGTCTACCACAAGGAACGGACAGGGAAGCCGTCCCCAATTCCGACCCCGAACATGGATAAGCTCATCCAGAGCGGCATGCGGTTCGACGATGCCCATGCACCGAACTCGTTGTGCGCACCCAGCCGGTTCTCCATGCTGACGGGCAACTACTCGTGGCGGAACTACCAGCCGTTCGGTTGCTGGGTGCCGTTCATCAAGACCGGAGTCGACCCGGACTTCACCACCAGCGCACGCATTGCCAAAGCGGGTGGTTACGCCACGGCGTTCTTTGGCAAGTGGGGATGTGGTGGCGAGCTCAAGACGAAGGATGGTCAAGAGGTACACTACAAGAACAAGGCGCAGGCAGATTACTGTCGCCTCTACAAAGCGGCGAACCACCATGGATTCGACTATGCTTACGAACTCCCGAGCGGCATCCAAGGCACGCCGTTGGCCCATTACGAGAATGGTAAGTGGGACAGACTCAGGCCGGACAGCAAGCTGGTAAGCGTGGGGCCGGAACAGAGCGGCTATGCGCTATCGCGCAAGCACCGGGACGAGTCGTTCCTGGGCGATAGTAACTGGGACGCGACCATTGCCGGACCCAGGCTGGCAGGAAAGGCGGCTGCCTACATCAGGAAGCAGACATCGGCAGAACCCAGCCAGCCGTTCTTCATCTACTACTGCTCACAGGCCGTGCATATTCCGCACACGCCGCCGAAGGAACTCGACGGCGTCAAGATTGCCGGCACCACACCGGGCGTTCACGGCGACATGGTTAAGGAATTGGACGCCCAGGTTGGCCTGATCATCAAAGCCTTGAAAGACACGGAGCGGTGGCAGAACACCTTGTTCATCCTGACCTCGGACAATGGCGGGCTGCGCCCCGACGAGAAGGCGGCGGCAGCCGGGCACGACCCAACCCACGGTCTACGAGGCGCCAAGGGCTCCATCTACGAAGGCGGCGATCGCGTCCCGTTTATCGCCGTCTGGCCAGGCAGAATCAAGCCGGGCGCCATAAGCCATGAACCCATCGTCGGCCATGACATCGTGGCCACGCTGGCGCATCTTGCCGGCCAAGCCCTGGACCGGACGAAGATCAAGGACAGCCTGAATCTAGTCCCCTTGCTGACGGGTAAGGGACCCGTCGAGCAACACAAGGTATTGATGCATCAGAGCCAGAACGGTCCCCGGTACGCCATTCGGAAAGGTGACCTCAAGCTGATCATGAAAGCCGAGTCGAAGAATAGTCTGAAGGGTCTCAAGCCGCTTGAGCTGTTCAATCTGACGGAGGACCCGACTGAAGATCCGGAGCAAAACCTGCTGAACAACCCGAAGTACAAGGATACGGTCGCCGAGTTGCTCGAGACCTACCTCGATATCCGGAACACGAGGCGCTCGACCATCGGAAAGACAACGAAATAGGGAGATGCCTTCAGGGACAGGGCATGTACATCAGATCCAGGTTGCGGACCCGGCCCTGAAAGGGCCTTGTCATCGTAGCCCCAGGCAGTCGCCTGGGGTGATAATGGCGCGCGTCCTCGTGCCCTGAAGGGGCACTTCAACCTGAATCGCTCTGGCAAAGGTTGAGGTGACCTTACAGGCCACTGGACCTTCTTGGCCCTATCCCCCGGGCGCCGCCCGGGGCTACGTTGAGGCGCCCCGTTGGGGCGGAAAGAAGATGTGTCCATACAGGAGCAATGCGAAATAGATGAATAGCAGAAGAAAGAGCTTCACGAAGGATACGACTGCCATGGCGCTCGCCGCTATCCTGGTCATGACAGGCATGGTTTCTGGCGCAGAGAAAGGAGGGGCATCGCAAAGCGGAGCCGGAAAGCCCCTTCGACCACTTCGACAAGCTCAGGGATCAGATCAGGCTCAGGGCAGGCCGAACATTCTGTTCATCGCCATCGACGACATGAACGATTGGACCGGATTCCTCGGTGGGCATCCGAAGGCCAACACGCCAAACATGGACAAGCTCGCCCAGAAGGGTGTCAATTTCACCAACGCCCACTGCCCTGCGCCGGGCTGTTCGCCGAGCCGCAATGCACTGCTGTTCGGTGTGGAGCCGTTCAATTCAGGACTCTATGCATTTTATGATTCAACCGTATTTGATGAAGTCTGCCTTGACCGCCCGTCGTTAGGGGAGTTCCTCAATCAGAATGGCTACAACACGTATGGCTCCGGGAAGATTCACCACGCACGTCCCCGCACAGAGGCAGAATGGACTGAGTATCACGAGAAGAAGAAGGGCAGCGCCTATGACGGGCCACGCTTTGACGATGACGAGGGGTACATCCAGGGCAAGAAATCGAAGATGCGTTTTTCGCCGTCGCTCTATCCGGAGGCGGAGCACCCGGATTACCAGTTTGCCCAATTCGGGATCGACGTGCTGAAGCGTGACCATGAGAAACCCTTCTTCCTCGCGGTCGGGCTGGTGAAGCCGCACCTCCCGTTTGTCGCGCCCAAGCGGTTCTTTGACCTCTATCCGCCGGACGTCGATTACGCGCCGCGCATCAAGGCCGACGACCATGCCGACATTCCGGCCGTTGGGCGGGCGATGGCCAAGGTCGGCGATGACACGAAGTTCAAGAAGGACAAGGCATGGAACAAAGTGCGCCGTGCCTACCTGGCGTGTATCAGTTGGACGGACTTCAACGTCGGTCGCCTGCTGGATGCGCTGGCGAATAGCCCCTATGCCGACAACACGATCGTCGTGCTGTGGTCGGACCATGGGTATGCGCTGGGCGAGAAGAAGCACTTCCGCAAGTTTGCGCTGTGGGAGGAAACCACTAAGACGCCGTTTATCATCTGGGATACGCGCGACCAGCGCGGCATCAAGGGCCGCGAGGTGAAGGGCGGCGTTTCGCTGATCAACATCTACCGCACGCTCGCCGATCTGGTTGGTATGGAGGTCCCGGGCATTATCGATGGATTCAGCCTGGTGCCGCAGTTGAAAGATCCCGATGCGCCGCTGGCCGGGCCGGCAATCTGCTCGTGGGGGCGCGCAAACTATACGGTTCGCGCTCGCGACTGGCGGTACACGCGCTACTACAACGGCGGCGAAGAGCTATATGATCACACGAAAGATCCGCACGAATGGACGAATCTGGCGGATAATCCGGAATATGCCGAAATGAAGAAGAAGCTGTCTCTAATGTTGCCAAAGCGAGAGGCGCCTTTAGTTACCAGGGGAATTCAGAAATGGAGTATCGCGACCTCGGCAGACAATCCGTTGGGCAAAGGAAAGAAGTGAAATTAAGAGCAGGATTAACAATTCTAGAGAGTTGCGAAATGCAGGAAACTGTCACTTTGTCGCGCACCTTGTCGCACACTTCGTCGATTTCCGAGCACGAACACCTTTTCGAACTAGGTGCGCGACAAGGTGCGCGACGAGGCGGTCTCTTGGCAACTAACAGAGTAGAGCGTCCCAATGTGCTCTTTTTTGCGTTTGATGATTTGCGGCCGCTCATCAGGACGTATGGCGAGCCCGTTGGCTGGTGGGCATGGCCACGTGGCACGGGCGTCTCGCCCGTAGCCTGCGGGAAGGATGTCGGCGAACAGTGCAACCAGAGCGCGTCGCGCCCCTATTGCTCAGCTCATCGGCTCACATCCCACGGCGACGGGCGAGACGCCCGTGCCACTTTGGACGGCATGTGTCATTGGGAGCGGAGTCGAAGCAAAATAGGGATAGCGCATTGGTGTTTCAGGTCAGCCGGACCCTCGAGCGCGCTCGGACTATACAGGGATGAAACTGTGGAGACGAGAAAGGTGGACGTCGGCCTCCGGACGGCGTCGTGCAAGGGATGTGCCTCCCGAGAGACAGGGGAGCACGATGTTCGATACTGTCTCACACGAGGCACTTGCTTTGCTCGACCGCGTCCGGAGGCCACGGTCCACCTACCGCACGGATAACGATAAGGAAGTATCAGATGAGATGGAGCGTAACGTGAAAGAACAACTAATCATGTCGGTGGTGTTTGGGGCGGCCCTGCTGTCGTCGCAGGCGCTGGCGCAGCCACAAACGACAAGTCTCAAAGGAGAACCCATGTCGAAGACGGCATCCGCCCTGACAACCCAGTTCCGCGGCGCACAGCCGGCCGAACAACTGCTCGTGGATTTCGCCACGACGCCGGTACCGGTCAAGTCTCTTGGTGCTAAACCCGCAGTTTCCGACGGCGCCCTTGCTGTCACCTTTCCGTCTGCTGGCGCGGGCGTATCGCTTGCACTGTCAAAGAAGGGTTTGGACCTCAGTGCGTACGCGTCGGTGGCGGTGGCCATCGAGAACCCGGGTCCCGCACCCGCGACACTCACCGGGGCCCTCGATGGGAAACGAATGACCAGTGCCTTTTTACATCTGCCCGCGGGGCAGTCCGGGACCATGCTGATCTTCCTGCCGCGCAAAGAAACGCTCACGGACCAGCGCAAAGACCAGTTTACGGGTATGCGTGGAGTGCCGGGCGGTCACCTGTCCCATTGGGATGGCGCGACCCCATCGCGGATCAGGTCCCTCGTGCTGCGCGATCTGGACGGGGTGTCGGTCGGCGCCACGGTGCGCGTTCGCACGATCCACGCGCGTTACCGCTATGGCCCGCTCGATGCTGAAACGGAGAAGACCTTCTTCCCTTTCGTCGACCGCTTTGGGCAATATCGACACGACGACTGGCCGGGCAAGACCGACAGCGTCGCGGATCTCGCCGCAGCCCGTACGCGCGAAGCCACCGACTTGGCGGCGCGCCCCGGGCCGGCGCGGCGGAGTCGCTACGGGGGCTGGCTCGACGGTCCCAGGTTGAAGGCCAGCGGGCATTTCCGCACCGAAAAGGTCGACGGCAAATGGTGGCTGGTCGACCCCGAGGGCTACCTGTTCTGGTCTCACGGGATCACCGGCATACACAACCGCGGCGGCAGGACCAGGGTCGAGGGGCGGGAACACTACTTCGAGGCTTTGCCCGATGCGTTTCTGGAGAGCGGAAGCCTCAACCTGTGCGCGGCCAATCTCCAGGCCAAGTACGGCGATGCCTGGCCCACTGCGACGATGGACCTGGCCCACCAGCGCCTGCGCAGCTGGGGCATGAACACCATCGCCAACTGGTCGGACGAAGCCGTCTGCGCTCAGAAGCGGACGCCCTACGTGACGGCGATCCACTACACCTGGGCCAAAGGGGAGGGGGGGGAGCATCTGTGGAAGGATACTGAAGCCCTGCGGCGTGCGCTGACCGCCAGGATGGCGATGGAGCAGGGGAAGACCACCAACGACCCGTGGTGCATCGGCTACTTCGTCGATAACGAGCTCAGGTGGAACAACGTGATGCCACCGGACGAGTACTACCGGATTGTGCGCGAGGTGGTGAAACGCGCGGCTCCGGACAAACTCTACCTGGGCAGTCGTCTGCACGGGCAGATGCAGCCCCACGGCGGCCCTCAGCATGCCGCCGCGGCCGCGGCGCGATACTGCGATGTAGTAGGCATCAACCGCTACCGGTCTTCGCCGGCCGATCTGCAAATGGTCGAGGGCGCCGACGTCCCGATCATCATCGGCGAGTTCCATTTCGGTGCGCTCGATCGCGGCATGCTCCACACCGGTTTGCGGGCCGTGCCCAACCAGGCGCAACGTGCCCACGCCTACACCCACTACTTGAACGAGGCATTGAAGCACCCGCATATCGTGGGAACGCATTGGTTCCAGTATCGCGAGCAGGCCGTCACCGGACGGGCCGACGGCGAGAACTACCAGATCGGCTTCGTCGATATCTGCGACACGCCGTACCCGGAGATCATTGATGCCGCACGGCGGGTTGGTGCCAGGATGTACCAGCTGCGGAGCGGTACACAGTAGCCCAGGGCACTGCCCTTGTTATACCTCACATCTTTGCGGGGTCCCGATTTGGAGTGCGGTGGCAGAGGCGAGGTACGAGCCGGCGACACCGCTTTCCCCCAGCGCTCAGAATTAATCCCAGAGCGACACAAAAGCGGTGTCGCCGTCCTACGCTCGCAAGCTCGGCTCGGGGCGAAGAATCTGCCGTGATGTCGGCTGGCGAGAGGAGCCAGTTGGAGACAACAGGCTCTCCTCTAGAAGTACATCCTGTTGTCTCCAACTGGATGCGGGTGTGCAGTCTTGAAAATATCCAGATTACTAAGCAGAAGGTATTCCCTATATCGCGTCGCTCAGGCGGGTATATTCTGAACGGCAGCCAGGAGTTTATTGAGGACATCCCATTGGACAATATTCTTGCCATCTACGATGAGAATCTCAGAGGAGTCGCAAGATAGCTGACAATGCTCTACAGTGGTCCATCCAAGCGTTAAGAACAGGAGTGAGAATATGGTCTCAGCAGGCGACAGAACGATTATAAGAGACTTAGCAACACGTTACGCAGAGATGGCCAATGGCGAGCAGAACAGGGCTGCACTATCCCGCTGGCGCGCCTTGAACAACCTGGACTTTGGACGGCCGCTGGTGTTCACCAACGTCCATCTGCTGGGGCCGGATATTGAGCCACATCTGCCGGAACAGCGTGTCCAGGACGAGGGTCTGCGCGAGGTGGAGCGCTGGTTCCATAATGCGCTGTGGCGATCTGAGTTGTGTGATGACCGTTATTATGACCCGTGGTACACGGTTCGGGCAGAGATGCTCACCCAGCCGGAAGGGCTATGGGGCATAAAGCCAAACATGGTCCACGACGAGGGTAGCCGAGGCTATCGCGCGCTGCCCGTTCTGGAGACGATGGAGGATCTGGACGCGCTGAAGGCCACTCCGCACAAGGTGCTGGACCCCGACCCTCCACTGGCGCGGGAGCTTGATGATATTTTTGGTGATGTCCTTCCTGTTCACCGTAATCGCGTGAGTATCTACCATGTATGGAACGCCGTCATGGGTCCCTCGGCAGGGGAGTTGTTCGGGCTTGAAGAGTTTCTCATGGCGCTCTACACGGAACCTGAGATGGTTCACCGATTTATGAAGTTCCTCAGCGACTCCATCGTCAAGAATTTCAAAGAATGCGAGGCGGCCGGTGACTGGAGCACGGCCGACTACTGGTACTACAACACGCCGCCCAACTGTGATGAACTGCCGGACCCGGAAGCCGGTTCATATGGCGCCACCATGAAAGAGTTGCCCGGGTTCGGGCACAGTCAGGAATTTGAGTCCGTCAGCCCCGCCATGTTCCAGGAGTTCCTTCTCGACTACCAACGACCGATTCTCGATCTCTTCGGACGCGTGACGTACGGATGCTGCGACACCCTGGATACCAAGCTGGAAGCACTCAGTCGTGTTCCCAACCTCACGAAACTATCGGCGGGGCCATTGGCAAACCCCGGTCTCTACCCCGAACTGTTTGGGGACAGGGCAGTCATCTCCTGGCGCCCCTTGCCGACGCTGATGGCAAGCGACTCGTTCGATGAGGAGGCCTTGCGCAAGATGTTCCGAGACGGATTGGAGCAACTCAAAGGATGCCACGTCGAGCTTCATCTGCACGATCTGATGACCGTCCGTGGTGACGTCTCACGTATCATCCGCTGGACAGAGATCGCCCGCGAGGAAGCGGATCGAGTCGCGCAGTAGGAGACAAGCTGTTCATCCGTTTGGCGATATACAAAGATTCCAGAAGGGCTACTGTCGATGAAGAAACGACCAAACATCCTCTTTCTGCAAACCGATCAGCATCGCTTTGATGCCCTGGGTTGCGTTAGTTCCATGGTTAAGACCCCGCGTCTCGATGCTCTTGCTGCAAAGGGCATTCGTTTTGCCGAGGCGGTCTGTAATACCCCCATGTGTGTCCCAAGCCGTTACTCCATGATGACGGGACTCTACTCCTCCCAATGCGGAGTTCGTCACAATACACAGATGGCTACAAGCGATGATGACATGGTCATTGAAACCATTGCGGAGCGCCTGCTGTCATGTGGCGCACCCCCGAATGGAAGCTTATTCTCTACCTGCCCGGAGACTTTCGCGATCTCGACGCCCGCCTTGATGAATTCAACGGGGAACTCTATTCCCTGAAGGATGATCCCCAAGAGTTCAACAACCTGTATGATGATGATACTTGTCTCAAGACCCGAGAGAAGTTAACCCGCCATCTTCTGCTCCATATGACCATTGCCTGGAGCCGTTTTCCACGGCCTTACTCTTATACTGACATTGATTAGAAGGAATGCAGATGACTGACCCAGCTACACCCTCACACGTGGCCTGGGAGCGCTTTCTCGAACAGCACGACATGGTCTTCTTGTCCTTGCCGCAGGGATGGCAGGAGGCACCCCATTTCGGCAATGCCATGGTGGGCTCCATGCTTTACATGCGTGAAGGAGCCTTGTGGCTGGAAGTATTTCGTGCCGATGTCTGCGATCACCGTGATGAAAGCTACGGCTGGACAGCCTACAGCCGTCCTCACTTTCGAATTGGTTGCTTTCGGCTGAACACTGTGGGTACGCCCACCGGGTGCAACTGGCGAAAGAGTCTGTGGAATGCGGAGCTCACCGGAAGCATTACCACAGATTGCGGCGAGATCGCCATCCGGCACCTGGTACACGCCGACGACATGGCCATTGTAACCGAGCTGACCCCGTCACCGGGTGAGCGCGGCTTCACCTGGAGTTGGCATCCCGTGGAAGCCACCACGACCCGCGGCGGGTACCCCCATGATGCGGCCAGCCGCAAGCTCTTCGCCACGCGCTACGGGCAGCACTATCTCGACAGCCTCAGGCCGGCCACCGCCAACCCCGCGGGGCGTCTCCAGCAGCAGGATGACGTATCCATCTGGGTACAGGATCTGATGGCCGGCGGGCAGTACGCGACGGCCTGGAGGGAATTGGAGGAGGGAGAGACGCGAACCCACATCGCCACCATAGCCAATTCGACCCCCGCTGCTGATGCAGGGGAGCTGGCGGTGGCAACTATTCAGCACTGTTGTTCCCTTGAGCGGACGGCGTGGATTGAGCGTCATCGAGCCTGGTGGCACAACTACTATCCCAAGAGCTACCTGTCGCTGCCCGATGCAAGTCTGGAAGCGCTGTACTGGCAGACCATCTACCGTTATGGCTGCTGTTCCCGTGCGGGCAGGTACTACGTTGACACCTCGGGCCTCTGGTTTCAGGGCGCCCAGTGGCCATACTCAACCCACGACTGGAACACGCAATCCGCGCACTGGGGAGTCTATGCGGCGAATCGGCTCGACCAGGGAGAGGAAATTGTTCGCCGGCTATACACCAACCGACAGAACCTGATTGATGCGGTGTATCCCGCTGAATGGCGGAACGACTCCGCATATTTGCACCTCGCAACTGCCGGAGACTTCAG
>CAZCDU010000161.1:0-10851 GCA_964497125.1 uncultured Victivallales bacterium
CACACCGGCGGGAAGGACTCGGAGACTCGCCCGTTCCCGCCCTACAATTGGGCCTCACATCAATGTAAACGGGTGTGAATGCGCACAACCCGCCGCCCCCCCCGGAACAACCCCACGCCCCTACCTCGCCCCAAACACATTACGTACCGCTCGCAGGTAGCCATAGCCCCATCGCATATCCGGCAGGAGGTAGCTGCCTTCGGTCCATTCGTTCCAGCTGTTGATGGTCATTAGCTGATGCTGTTCGGGGCGGGCCTCCAGGTATTGTCTGGCCTTCCAGAGGCAGGCCTCGAAGGTGTCAGGTGTGGCATTGGCCACCACCTTCTCGCTGCCGAATCCGGGATTGCGGTGCGTATTGTCCCAGCCGATGGAGACGTGGGGATAGTAGGTACCGTAAGTCTTCTCGTAGACCGGCCAGTTGCTGATGGAGGCATCGGTCCACTTCAGGTAGTCACCCGTCTCGCCTGCGTCCTGGCAGAACTGATAACTGGTGGCGCTGTCAAAGGCCAGCGTGCGTGCGGTTGCCTCTTCGGTCCCGGCCTCGAGACTTGCCCCCGCTTCCACCCCGGCGCAGAGCCGCGCGATGGCCTGGATATCCAATCCGCCCAAGCCCTTCTCCTCGCAGCGGCGGCGCATCCAGGCAAAGGCATCCGCGGTCTGCTCCGCCCCACCCAACCCCGCCACGAGGTTGGGGTACGTGAAGATCGAGAATACAGGCTTGTCGTTGATGCGGTAGTAGTTCTCATGACCAAGATACTTCTCGACGATGCGGTCGAACATGGGTTCGAGTACATCCCGGGCTACTTGGCCACTCCATAGCTGCTTGCCCGCCGGGCCATCATCGCCCCAGTAGGTGTCGACATGCATATCCCAGAGGGTATCCACATCGTGGTTGGCCCACATCAGGTAGAACTTGCAGTCCGTGCCCTCCAGCGCTGGAATCAACCCCTCATTGAGCTGCCGCTCGAAGCAGGGCGAGTTCTCGTACCAATACCAGTCCACGATGAAGACGTTGACGCCGTGCGCCATGGCCAACTCCACATGCTGACGCATGACCGCGGGGTCGGCCTCATCCTGGTAGCCCAGCAACGGAATACGCGGCTGATCATGCCCATCAAACCGGGGAGTCGCCTTGCGGACGGTGTACCACTCACCATCCTTTTCAGGCCAGAAGTGCTCACAGCGAGGCTCGTAGTGATAAGACGGCCAGACGTAGGCCCCGACATCGATCTTCTTCATTGTGGGTTTCGCCAGGTTGTGCTCCATTCCAATCCCCCTACAAATGCTCTCTTGCTCACACACGCATCACCTCATCCGCTCAGCGGGCAGAGCTTCACGGCCTCGTCGCCGGCCAGCGCCAGCGTGATCTTGCCGTCCTGGACCTCAATATCGTCCCTGGCTTCGCAACCATCCGCCGTAATCACGCTGACTGACACTCCTGCCACGTCAGACCAGTCAGCGGGAAGCGTCCAGGTCTTGCTTTCATAGCCGTCACGGCTGTAGGCAATCATTGTTGGGGCTTCGCACCAGAGGGCGGGCATACAGATGTCGCCGTCGTCGATCATCGACTCGGGATCCTCGGTACCGTTGGGGTTGTTCTTGTAGTACCAGGGGACAAACAGCAGGTAGAACTCCTCGCGGAACTTCTCATGCAGACCATGCTCCTGGTCAAATCCCGGGTGTTTCGCATCCTGCATGGGGCTGCCGCAGTAGAGTTCATCAGGCAGATCTGCAACCGCACTGCTGCCATGCCAGGCCCAGGCCTGCAAGCCAACGAAGTAGTCGCCCCGCAGTCCATCGACCCATTCCGAAGTGACATCGATGCCACGATCACGCCAGTAACGGAAAATCTTACGCTGCGTCGCAAGTTCCTGATCTTTCGTATAGCCCAGGTAGGGGCTGATTAGCTGCCCACGTCCCTCCGCCGGTCGCTCTCCCAGAAACGCATCAATGTGGATCGTTTTACCCTCTACTAGCTCAGGGATCATCTCGAGGATTCCGTCAATCCGCTTTTGGGCCAACCCCATCTTCCACTCCTGGGTGTAGCTCATCTGGTACGAGGCCATCCCGCCCCATTCCTTACCCTTGATCACGTTGCCGTCCTCGTCCTTGGCAATGATATCCTTCGCCACATACTCATCCCAGAGGGGGCTGTCGGTATAGGCGTCCATCATGTTCAGGTGCAGGCTGATCGTCGTGTTGTAGCTGCGGGCCTCGTGAATCAGCCACTGCAAGCTTTCGAGCGCCGTGGCATCGCACTCTCGCTTCAGGTGACGATTCACTTCGCCCCAATCAGGATACTTGGAATCGTGACCCTCGTGGTGCCATCCCACAAGGTAATTCACCTGGGGGACGCCCAGGGTCAGGTTATGAATACGCCGTGTCATGTCCAACGTCTGCTCGAACGTCTGATAGATCTGATCGACTTCACCATCGCCCCCGCGCGTGCAGGTCATGGTCAGAAACACGAGGCTCTGGTGATACGGCAGCATCCAGGGGCGCTCGGGTTTCATGGTCTTGGTATAGTCGTAGTATTCGCCTGACGGTTCGTTGGTCACGAGTAAAGCCCTCCAGAATTGGATCTATTCAAACGGATGAAATCGTCACGCGCCAGTCTACGGCCCTTTGCCCCTCGGAACCACGCCCTATTTGCGTCACCCATCAGGCGAGATCACGACATGTGGAGTGTGGAGTGTGGAGTGTGGAGAGTGGGGTGTGGAGAGAGGATATCCTCGTCCTGATCCTCGTCCCGATCTTCGTTCTTCCATCCTTGTCTCGATCGTTGTCCCGATCATCGTCGATTCTCATCTTTGTCTCGATCTTCGTCGCAATCGTCGTCGGTTATCACCCACAATCCCGAGCCCCGGAGACAACGATCGCGACGAGGATCGCGACGAGGATTGGGATTGATCCCTCGTGGCACGGGCGTCCTCGCCCGTAAGCCGTGTGAGCGAGGCGCGTGGCATCATTGACGAGGGATGGAGACAGGCGAGGACGCCTGTCCCACGGGGAGTTGAACGCCCAACGAAGGAAATCTAGACTTGGACGTTGGGCGTTGGATGTTGGTTGTTGGGCGTTGGAATCGGCTTCGTCGGAATCCTACGCTCCACCGGGGCGAGCCCGGTGGGGGCGGCGAGCGACCCACAGCCTACTCGCCACAGTCCACCCTCCACTCTCCACTCCCCACTCTCCACAGTCCACTCTCCACTCCCCACTCTCCACAGTCCACAGTCCACCCTCCACCCTCTACTCCCCACTCCCCGCTTTCCACGTCTCATGGCGGATACGCCAGGCGCCGTCTTCCTTTACGAGGGTGATGGCAGTACTGCACCAAGAAGAGGGATTCGTCCAAGCACTCTCGGCAGCTACCCTCCATCAAACCTACTGCCCCGCAACCGTGATCTTGAAGACGTCGCCTTCGCCCATTGTCAGGCTGATGCCTCCGTCGGTGACCTCGGCTTTCCCCAGCGGTTCATCGCCCTTGTCCGTGACCTTGGCGAGGGTCACGGCTTCGACGGCTCCCCAGCCGGTCGGCAATTGCCATCGCTTGCTTGCATAGCCCCCCTTGCTGTAGGCAATCAGCGTCGGGTCATCACACCACAGGCATGGCATACAGATGTCGGTGCCGTCGATCATGCCGCCGGTCTCTTCGCTGCCATCGGGGTGGTTTTTGTGGAACCAGGGCAGGAACTCCAGCCAGAAGCCCTCGGTAAACGCCTCGGGCAGCGCAACAGTCTCGAAACCGTAGTGGGCGGGATTGCCGCACATTAGTTCATCGGGGATCTCCTCAATCTCGCTCATCTGTGAGGCCGTGTGCGGCTGCAGGCCGATGAAACGGTCCACGCGAATTCCCCAGACATGTTCGCCGGCCACATCGATGTCACGATCCTTCCAGTAGCGGAAGATCTTGCGCATCGTGCGCGCTTCCTCTTCCTTGGAGATGCCGAGGTACGGGCTGATCGGTCCCTTCTGATCGGCCTTGCGTGCCCCCAGCATGGCATCCACATAAACGCAGTGGTTCTCCTGGATCTCCGGTATCATGGCAATGAGATTGTCGATGCGCCGTTGGGCAAGCCCATGCTTCCACTCCTGCGTGTAACTGACGTGGTAGCAATCCATACCCCACCAACGGTTGCCGACAATGAGCTTGCCATCCTTATCTCGCGCCAGAATGTCTTTGGCGGCGTAGGCATCAAAGAGCGGGCTGTCTTCGTAGGCATCGAACATGTTGATGTGCAGCGTGGCCAGGCAGTTGTATTGCCGTGCCTCGCGAATCAGCCATCGCAGGCTGTCGAGCGCGGTCTCGTCACAGTCCCGCTTGAGGTGCTTGTTCACGCAGTCCCAACTGGGATACTTGGAGTCGTGCCCCTCATACTGCCACCCGGTCAGCAGCACGATCTGCGGCGTGCCACAGGTGGCGTGGTACACCCCCTTAATGACCTCGAGCGACTGTTCGAAGGTGAGGTAGCGCTCGGCTATCTTGCCGTCGCCATAGACGTAGGCGTGACCGGGTGGTCGGCCGGCCGTCACCGCCAGATCGGCCGTCTTCTCACCCAGTCCCCCGCGCCTGGCGTGCATGATGCGGTAGACGTATTTCTGGTGCCACGGCAGCAGCCATGGACGCTCGGGTTTCATGGTCTTCGTGTAGTCGTAGTAATCGCCTGATGGTTCATTCTGCATAGGTGCTATCCTTGTGTTCTGTTGGTTCAGTGAGAAATCGTGTTGGGCTGCCGTTACGTGTACTGGAAGATAATCATTTGCGGGATATCCCCGGGAGCAATTCCGGCCCCAATCATTAGTACGCGCACAAGCGTCCACAGCACGCTGGCAAAGACCTCACCAAAGATGATCCCCAGGAACAGGGGTGTGGCGACTTTGTAGGCCTGGGCGCCCCCGTAGTGCAGGATCAGTTTCTTCAGGAGCCATCCGATAAACAGGCTGATACAGAGGCGCAAGCCAATGGAGGAGTAGACAAAGATCAGACCGATAGGATGCAGCGGCCAACCGGGGAAACGGGAGCAGAGGAACAGCAGTCCGCCTGCCAGGCATATTCCCCAGACGATGAAGCCCGTCGATTCCCATCCGCCATCAGGCGTACGACCCGCCACGAGATCCTTCACGGGCGTCAGGCTCATCAAGCGTGCCCCACGTCCCGTAATGGGGGCAATGACGCCATCGCAGGACGTCGCCAGGTTGTAGCCCATGTGCAGGTGGACGGCGCCACAGACCAGCAGGCCGAGAAGCAGAATGGTGATCCCGGTTCCGGCCAGGCGTCGTTCGGTGCCAGGCTTCGCGTGCCGATCCAGTCCAAGGGAGAGCATCATCATCACGGCTGCACTCACGGCGGATGCACGGTTGGCGAAAATGTAGTGGGCTTCCTGCAGAAAAGCTGAGCTCACCGTCAACCAGCGCTGTGGCAGCAGTGCCGTGATACGCGACGCCGCCAGGGGGATGATCCAGACATAGGTGATCCCGGTTTCGGCCACGATACGGGCAACCAGAAACATAATCAGCACGCCCATGATGACGAAGAAGAGCGACCACCCAATCCCTGCACCGGCCCAGATGAACCAACCCAACATGACCACACAGCCTCCCAGGAAGAGCCTGCCCGCGAAGGCCTGGCCTCGGTTCTCATCGGGACGCCTTGGCCTCAGGGCTGCAGCAAGCACGCCGCAGTAGTGCCGCCGACCAAGCCACATCACGCCGCCGGCGATGGCGATCAGAGCCCCACACCCCTGGTCATAGAGCAGCTCGTAGTGGAACAGCGGGAGGTATTCAGCGGCGGCCATCATGAACAGCCCGGCAACCAGGACGGTAAACCATATTGAGAAGCTGTAGCGCTTCGGCATGAAGTAGGCCAGTCCCACAAAGAGGAAGTAGATGCGTGATCGCTTCAGGAATCCCGGTGCGCTGCGCCACAGCCCCTCGGTGAAGCAGTTGGAAATATCCCACGAAACAGGAAAGCCCGGGCAAGCTCCCCCGGTAAAGATCGACAGCCCATTCAACGAATGCAGTGCAAGCACAATGAGGCAACCGGTCCAGAATAGTCGTGATCGGAAGACAGGAGGGATCAGTCGCTCCGCATTCGGTTCGTCAATCATGGCGTGATAGACTCTGAGGAGAGGAAAGGCCAGCCGTTCGCTTTGGCTCCACTGAGGGTAGACAATGGCGCCAAGGCCAATCATCATGAGCCAGAATCCCGTGATCAGTACACCCCAGGCCAGTAGGGGCACGAGCCAGGAAGACCAGGGAATTGATTCACCGGGATAAAGCTCGTCAACGAGCCCGTCCGATACGAGGGTTGGTAGCCCGAGCCCAATGCTGTCGGGAAACAGTGCCGCCGGGAGCTCGGAGTCGCCGATGGCCGTCGATAGCTCAGCCGATGCGTTGATTGCCTGCGTATCAAGTGCAAGGCAGTGCGGCATGAAGCGCATCAGACCATTACTCGGAATCACCGCCGCGAACATCATCATCCCGGTAATCAGGGCGAGATCGCGGTGAGAGAATGCTCCTGCAGGCCACCATCGCCGCAGCAGCGGGTTGATCACCAGTACCAGGCAGGCAATGCACAGCAGCACAATCTCAGGGAGATAGCCATCGCTCACGAAGCTATTGTTGAGGGCGAAGTTGTTGTACGGCACCGCGAGCCAGATCGCCAGACAGAGGACGAGCCCCACAATCCCGCTACGTATTCCGTGCAACTTCACTACAATGCTCTCTGTCCTTCTCGCGTGCTCACGCAACCAGCGCTACTCCCCGCATCCAGTTGGCGACAACTGGATGTCCTCACCCCATGCTCCTCACCAACCACCGGCATCCAGTTGGTGACAACTGGATGTCCTTTCTAGAGGAGAGCCAGTTGTCGCCAACTGGCTCCTCCCACGCGCGCAAGCAGCCATCACACCCTCGGCGCAAACAGATCCCCGGCGCATGTGGGCTTATCCACAACATCGCGCTGTCCCCTTCCCTGGCAGGCATAGAGACCTGCCCCATCCCTTTCGGGAGTCACGTAACGCTCGAACCACTGTGAGAGGCGAGCTTGCATCTCATTGCGAACGTCACCGTGTTCCGGGTGATCGACCAGGTTATCCTTTTCGCCCGGATCCGCTGCCAGGTGATAGAGCTCGTTGGGACCATCGGGATAGCGCTCGACGTACTTCCAGTCTCGGGTCCGCAGCATCCGATTGGGGCCGTATTCATCACAGATCACGATGGCCTCATCATCCCAGCCAAGCGCCTCGCCTTTCAATACCGGCGCAAAGCTCCGGCCCGGCAGCTGCGCGGCCCCGGGGTTCTCGTAGCCGAGGTAGTCCAGCAAGGTCGGCATGAAGTCATAGTGACTCACGAGGTCACGGTTCACCACACCGGCCGGGATCCTCCCGGGGAACCGGGCAATGAAGGGGACCTTAACCGACTCCTCGAACATGTTGAGCGGGAAGGTGCCGTTGCCTTTGCCGGTGATGCCGTGGTGGCCCATGCTGTAGCCATTGTCGCTAGTGAAGATGACGATTGTATCGTCGCCCATCCCCAGTGCGTCAAGCTTGTCGAGAATGCGCCCGATGGCGCGGTCCATGGCGGTGATCGTCGTGTAGTAGCCCTGGATCGTCCGGTGCCGATCTTCGGGGGTGGGATCCCACCCGTTCCACGGATGAGCGGGTTCTACGGGCAGCGAGAACTCGGTGTCGGCATACGAATCCCAGATGTCAGCAGGCTGCTCCTCCTGCCGCCACGGCGCGTGAGGTGCCGTGTAGTGAACACTCAGGCAAAACGGCTGCTCGTTACCCTCGCGACTCTCGAGGTAGTCGATGGCACGGTCGGTGAAGAAGTCCGTCACGTACTGGGTCTTGTTCACCACTTCGCTGCTGTTGTCGCAGGCCCAGTAGTTCGTGTAACTATCCCCTCCCCGGGAGTGGACACACCAGAAGTCGTGGCTCTTCTGTCCCGGGACGTCGCTCGCACCAAGATGCCATTTCCCGGAAATGCCGCATGTGTAACCGTTGGCGGCCAGGACGTCGGTGAACGCGGTTAGTCCGTCGAGATACTCAATGCTCACATCCTCACCACCGCCGGTACGGTCCTCGGGATCAACCACGTTTCCGCGGCAGATCCAGTCGTGCACCCCGTGCTGCGAAGGAATGCACCCCGTTAGGAAGCTGGCGCGTGCAGGCGAGCACACGGGGCTGGCGCAGAAGAAATTCTCAAAGCGCGTGCCTTCGGCGGCCAGGCGATCGAGGGTCGGTGTCCGCAGCTCAGGGGTGCCGGCACATTGCATCGCCCACGGGCCTTGGTCATCCGACATGATTATCAGAATGTTCGGTTTCTTCATCTTCTCATTCCTTTGCTAGCAATCAGTTCGGCCATTAAAACGAACACGCCCGGCCCGTGTCGGGTCCCGGGCTCTGCGATAAGAACTCACCGCAGTAGGGTATTTCTCCGCCGTTGTTCACGGTGTAGCCCCACTTGGCGTTGACCTCTTCGGACGTCGGCAGGGCGTCGCCATTGACAGCAAGTTGCCGCTGGAGCTCGGTTTCGTAACCGGCGGCCTTGAAGATCTCCGCCATACAGAGCTCCTCTTTCGGCAGGTAGAGGTCGTTCAGGTACATGCCCGTGGAGGTTGGAAGGCGCCCCGTCAGGAGGGAGGCGCGCATGGGGGTACAGACCGGACAGACTGAGATCGCATTCTCGAAGTTCAGTGAGCGGGTCTCGAGGGCATCGATCTCAGGCGTCTTCACGTTGGGGTCACCGGCATAGCCAAAGGCCTGGCCCCGCCACTGATCAGTGAGAACAAAGACGATATTGGGATGATCTGACATCTACTGCTTCCTCCTGAGGGTCACCGCTCTCGACACATGGGGCGCCGGATACGCCGTCACCCACACCTCGCTGCTGTTACTCGGACCACCCCGCAGGGTTCTTGCCGAGAACGGCTTCAATTCTCGCCATATCAAACTTCTCGGAGCGGTCATAATAGTAGATCCCGTTCTGCTCCTGCTCCACATCGGTGAGCTGGGTGTAACAGTAGCCGGAGACGTGATCGAGACCGAGCAAGACGTCCGTAAGGGCCTCCAGGCGCGTATAGAACTCATTGAGGTCCCGCGGCGTGTTGCCGTACCCCCAGGAGTCGCCCCGTTCCTTATTCGTTGAGGTATCTCCCCCAGCCCACTTGATGCCGCCGTATTCATCCACCAGGTACGGTTGCCCGTCGTAGTCGGGCTCGTGCTTAGGGACATTGCGCCACACACCCGTCTCAGCATCGGGGGTGAGCTGCGCCAGCAACTTCTCCGGATCCTGCTCGTAGTTGTGCACCGTCCACAGGTCGGTAATATGATGGAGATAGCCGCTGGTGTCGTTGACCGGGCGGGTAGGATCGAGATCCTTGCACAGCGTATAGCAGTCGATGTGCAGGCGCGTATGCTGCGCCGGGTTCGTGTAGGCGTGAGTCTCGTTGAACGGCGTCCATGTGATAATCGACGGATGGTTGCGGTCGCGTATCACGATCTCCTTCCATTCCGTCAGGAAGTTCCGGGCGCTCAACTCCGAATTGCAGTCACAGCCCCAGGACGCCGATTCACCCCACGTCAGGTATCCGAGCTTATCGGCCCAGTAATGGAAGCGCTCCTCGAAGACCTTCTGGTGGAGGCGCGCACCGTTGAAGCCGGCCTTCATTGAAAGTTCGATGTCCCGTTTCAAGGCTGCATCAGTGGGTGCCGTCCAGATGCCGTCCGGGTAGAAGCCCTGGTCGAGCACCAGCCGTTGGTAGAGCGGCTTGTTGTTCAGGTAGACGCGATTGCCTTCAACATGCACCTTTCGTAAACCGGCATAGCTAGTGACAGCGTCAATCGTCTTCCCGGCAGCATCGACGACCTTCAGTTCAATGTCATACAGGAATGGATTCTCCGGACTCCACGCCACGGCATCATCAATCGCCAGCACCGCCGGCACGCCGGCCGCGGCAGCGACTTCTGTCTGCGCCTTGGTCTCATCGCCCACCTTTGCCTTCGCGATCAATCGCCCACCCGATGTTACCGCATGGTAGCGCGGGATGATCGTGAACGTGCCGCCATCAAGGTTCGGGATGATGTGGACATCCTTCAGCCCACAGGGATCAACAGCCTCGAGCCACACCGTCTGCCAGATCCCCGTGGTACGTGTGTAGGAGCACCCGTGCGAAGCGAACGTGGCGGACTGCTTGCCGTGGGGCTGATGATTACCACGGACGTCATCCTTGATGCGCACCACCAGGTCATGCGACTTGCCTGCCTGCGCCTGCTTGCTGATGTCAAAGCTGAACGAAACCGTGCCGCCAAAATGGGTCCCGACCGAGACGCCGTCGACAAACGCCTCGCACTCGTAGTCGGCCCCGCCAAAGTGCAACACCACCCGCTTCCCGCACCAGTCTGCCGGGATCTCGATGCGACGGTGGTACCACATGGCCGGAATGAAGTCCGTGTACCCGACTCCCGACAGCTTGCTCTCGGGGCAGAACGGAACCGTAATCGACTCCTCGAACCCGGCGCTCTGGTATAGCGCGCGGGCATGCGCCATGCCGCTCTCACCAAAGTCGAAAGTGTAGGTCCAGTCACCATTCAGATTGATCCAGGCATCACGGACAAACTGCGGCCGCGGATGTTCAGGACGGGGAACGGAATCAGCATTCATATTGTCACAACCTCGCTTTCCATTTGAGTCTTCGATAGTAGAGCCCCACACCGTAGATATGCCAGCAGCATATTGCGACAGCACACCCGCGACTTTGCGACAATGCGGTCGCGTCGGCGTGTGCAGTCGGATCATTCAGGTGTGAAACTTGGCAAGAGGGCGCTTGCCACTCGGAGAGTGGCGCGTACT
>CAZCDU010000162.1:0-10729 GCA_964497125.1 uncultured Victivallales bacterium
TGCCGAAAGCCTGGGCCACGGGTCACGTGAAAGGCCTGCGCGCCCGCGGCGGCTTCACCGTGGACATCGAATGGAAAGATGGAAAGCTGGTCTCCGCCCGGGTGCGCGCGGATCGTAAGGGATCCTGTACCGTGCGTTACGCGGGGCAGAGCCAAAGCAAGCAGCTGGAGGCAGATGAAGTCTGGAAGGCTGATTTGGGCGGGTTTGCTGTCACCGACCTTCGCTGCGAGGACCTGGTTGATCCGATCGGAATTGATATTCTCAAGCCGCGGCTCTCATGGCGGATGTTGTCCGGTGCGAACGGTGCGACGCAATCAGCGTACCATGTGCTTGTTGCAACTTCCCCCGAGTTGCTTCAGGACGGTTCAGCAGATCTCTGGGATTCGGGCAAGGTCACCACCAGTCAGAGCCAACACATCCTGTATGCGGGCAAAAGCATTTCGCGTGGCATTCCGCATTACTGGACGGTGCGTATATGGAATGAAAAGGGAGCTGAGTCTCAATGGAGCCGCCCTGCAACCTGGACCTATTTTGATATGGCGGCGACTAAGGACTGGCAGGCTAAGTGGATCACCGAGGGAAGCAGTTCTCCCTGGTTGCGTCAGTCGGTGGAGCTCAAGGGCGCTCCAGACAGGGCTTACATCTATGTCAATGCCCTCGGGTACTTTCAGCTCTTCATCAATGGCAAAAGAGTGGGGAACGATGAGTTTGCGCCGCATGTTGGGCAGTACAACAAGCGAACCTTCTGCATCATCTATGACGTCACGGATTATCTGCAGAAGGGGAAGAACACGGTCGGGATCTGGATGGGCAGCGGCTGGAATCAGGGTGGAGCAGGTGTTGGTGTTCAGCCTTCTGTACGCGCGCAGCTTGAAATACAGGGAGAGCAGGGCGCGATGGAGCCTGTTCTTGTGACGGACGAGAACTGGCGGACAAAAACCAGCTCCCATGCGTATCTTGGCAAGTGGCGATGGAATAACTTCGGGGGTGAAGTACACGATGGCTCCCTGGATCAGCCTGACTGGGCTGACGCAGGGTTCGATGACAGTGCATGGCCGAATGCAAAACTGGTCAAGGTCGCTGACACCATTGTTTCGGCGGAGATGCTCCAGCGCAGCCGCGTGATCGAGACGATCACGCCTGTGAAGGTGGTAAGCCTGGGCACGGGGACTTGGCTCGTTGATATGGGCAAAGCCATGACCGGCACCTTTGAGATTACCTTTCCGCAAGCCGAAAAGGGGCACCGCGTGATGATGAAATTTGGCGATGCCTACACCCCAGGAAATAATGGAGGCACCGGCAGGCTGAACAGCTTCAATCAGGCAAGCGAGTACATATGCCGGGGCAGCGGCACAGAAACGTTCAAGAACAGGTTCAACTATGCCAGTTGTAGATACATCCTGATCACCAACGTGCCGGGCGGAGAGCTCAGCCCGGACGACATAAGAGGTTATTTCATTACCACAGACCTTCCCGCAACCAGCACCTTCAGTTGCTCCGACCAGACCCTGAACGAGATCCATAAGATGATGGAGCACACCCTGCGCTGTCTTATGCTCGGAGGCTACCAGGTGGATTGCCATTCGCGGGAAAGAGTGGGGTATGGCGGTGATGGGCAATCCTCATTAGACACCACGCTATGTTTCTTTCGTTCTGACACGCTTTATCGCAAATGGACCCGCGACTGGCTGGATATTCAAAAAGGGAACGGCGGGCTCCCCTATACGGCGCCTGGCGGCGGAGGCGGAGGCGGTCCTTTCTGGTGCGGGTTTCTTACTGCAGGGACCTTGAAGCACTATCATCACTACGGTGACATTTCCCTGGTGAGACGCAACTACCCGGCCATCAGGAAATGGTTTGAGTTGGCTCAGAGCAAAACGGTCGACAACCTGCAAGAAAAGTTCTGCGGCGGCTGGTATCTCGGTGACTGGGCTTCGCCAAAGAATGTGGGCGTTGATGACAAACAAAATGCGGAGGTCTTCATCCACTCCTATATGTCGTATGCCCTGGAACAGGCTGCCCAGGTGGCGGACATCCTGGGTGAGCGTGCAGATGCCGCCCTGTTCCGAGAATGGGCCGCGGACCGGAACGTTGCGACGCACAAGAAATTCTACGATGCCCAAAACGGGAAATACGGAAGCGGCGATCAGGTGACCTATGTCCTGCCTTTGATGTCCGGGGTTGTGCCGGACGAGCTGCACGACCAGATCTTTGCTTCATTTGAAAAGACGCTTCTGGAGAAGGACAAAGGCCATCTCTCTACAGGACTCTCAGGTACCTATCTGATGATTCAGTATCTGCAGAGCATTGGTCGGGATGATCTCATCTACAGTTTCGCTTCAAAGACCACCTATCCATCCTGGGGCCACATGATCGAGAACGGCGCGACGGCAACCTGGGAACACTGGGAGGGGAATCGTGGTACGAGGATCCATAACTGTTACAACAACATCGGCTCCTGGTTCATCCAGAGGCTTGCTGGTATTCGTCCAGACCCGGAAAGGCCGGGCTTTCAACATGCCATCATTGAACCGGTGTTCCCAAACGAGCTCAGTTATGTGAACGGAAGTCACGAGACCGTTTACGGGACGATCCGCAGCAACTGGAAGCGTGATGGTGATGGTATCGTTATGACTGTGACAGTTCCTGCTAACTCCACAGCAACTGTCTACCTGCCTGCCGCGGCGAAGCGCAGCGAAGACGGGCCTGCCACATCGGTCGACCATGTCACGGTGAATGGGCGAAAACTGAACCAGGCGGATCATGTCAGCTTCCTGAGAATGGAAAATAGCAGAGCCGTTGTGAATGTTGATTCAGGAACTTACAGCATGGTGTCCAAGACCAAATAGCACGGTAACTGAATCTAAAAGAAGGAAAACATATTATGTCGTCTCTACAAACACATATAGCCAGAATCATGATGATCATGTTGTCTGCCCTGCTTGGTACAACAACCCTGTTTGCTGCAAAAACGCGCTCCGCAGAGCCCGCAAGCTTCAGCACCAAGACTAAGTCCATGGAGCTTACCATTGCACCGGATGGGGCCGTGAGCCTGCAACGTGATGGCAAGGTGGTGTCCGATCCGAAATCTCCAGGCTGGTCCATCTATTGCTGGACGGATTGCCCCAAAGACAGTCAGAACGCTGGCACCCGCACCAAACTCGACAATATGGCGAAGATCGGTCCCAGCGAGCTGTTGCTCTGGTCCAGTAAAAAGCATTTTGAAGTCAAGGTCGCCATCACCGCGAAGAAGCGCTACTTCAAGTTCGAGCTGCTGCACGTCTCCAATGACCCCAAGACCGGGGAGTTGAACAAAGACTGGCCCGGCCATCGTGTGGAGTTCAATGTGATGACGGCCCCCCAGGCCGATGGGTGGAAACTTCATACCTTGCTGCTCAACTACATGACGGAGCTTCCCAAAGGTCCCTTTAAGGTGGACGATGGCTCACATTTCTTCTGGCCCTATGCCCACTTTTCCCAGACGACCGATCGGCCGGAACCGCAGGGCGCCGTCGCGGTCTATGGTTTTGTCGGTGATGAAGAGCACGACGACATCTTGACGGATATCTGGGTAGGCGAGCCTTCCTTGCCGCGCCCGAATCGGGCCAATCAAAAAAGCTGGACCCGGGCTGACGCTTCGGCCTGGCTTAACGGTTGGGTGGATAAAATGAGCAAACCGACTCTGCAGTTTTCCTCCACTGCCGGAGGGGATCCTGAAAACCTTTATAAACTGGCTGACCTGGCTGCGAAACACGGCGTCAACCAGATCTATCTTCACAATTGGGAATGGCAAGGAGATTCGGTCGGATCGCCCAATCTGACACTCTTTCCCAACGGTGTGAAAGATGTTGTCAAATGGCGAGAATATTGCAGGGCTCGTGGGATCAACTTCCACCTGCACGGATTCGGAGGCGTATTCATGGCTAGAGACAAGAAATACGGTCGCATGGTTATTCCGGATGGCTTGGCGAGGTCTGCCCGAGGTACGTTGGTCAATGATTTTGCAGTTGGCCAAAAGGAGATCCTGGTTAAACCGGATTTCGATTTTTACCTGGGCATGAAACCGGGTATGCCGCCCATTGCCCAACCGACTTGGCATTATACAGCGAATCCGCCATATATGCCGAATAGTGCATTGCTCAATATCAATAAATCGCTGTATGTCTTCGATGCAAAGGTCACCCCGGACAATCTGTGGAATATCAAATTAGGGAAACTTCACGCTAGTGCCCCTCCTTCCCCAGCCAAGGCGGGGGATGTGGTGGATTTCATCGTTACGGGGACAGCTGCATGGTTTGTGCCGGATCCCCGTTCTGAGATGTTTCATGAGGTAGCGAAGGATTATGCAGAGCTCCTGAACCATTTCCAGGCGGATTCCGGCTACGATGGGTCGGGTTGGAGCAACCCGCTGGGAAGATGGCAGCTGAAGAAGATGACGCAATTGGTTTACGAGCATTTGGATCATCCGGCCCCGACGGGTTCCTCATCGGGCGTCCCGATGTTCGGTAATTTTGAATACTATTTCAGGAAGGCGCAGAATGTTCTTAAAGGTGGCAGGCCGGGTACCATGACCTTTATGCCGTGGGGGTCGGCCCTCCCTGCCAGCAGCATGGATGATGTGCACCACGGCCTGAATGGCACAGTCTGGTCCAAGGATATGAGTATCCGGGGAAACCACCGGGGAATTTCCATCAAAGATACGGAAGAAGTGGGGGTCTGGGACGAGGCGATGAAGGCGTTCAAGATGTGGTCGGAGATGAAGCCATATATGAGCGATGAGCAAAAGTCGCTGATTAACGCCAGGAAAAAGCGGGTGAAACCAGAGTTTTACAGTGATATGTTTATTGCTTCTGAGGCACCTGATCAATGGCTGATCACGCGCACGCGGGCCATGCTGCGTCCCGGTGTAGACGAAAACTGGAGGCGAATGACAGAGCGTCCGGATGTAAAACCCTGCCAATATCTCAAGGCCGATGGAGCCGCTCTGTATGGCTTGGGAAATCCATACCTCACGCAGACACCGGTGGTTGAACTGCATGTTATGGCCGGCATGTCCAAAGGTGACAGCCAGAATATCTCACTGATGCCGACAAGTGCAGAGATGATCATTAATCCGGCGAAAGGGAAGCACCCATTGGGGTATGAAAACGGGAAACTCATTGTTTCTTACGACAACTCAAAATCCTCCAAAATATACTACTTCTGGGACCGCAAGCACTTAGAAGCCGGACACTGGCCCTATAAATCGTTAAGCGGCGGTAAATCGAAACTGGACATGAACAATAGTCGGGGTATCGCGATTACGGTGAATGTTCCGGCAGGCCAGAGTGTAGCAGGGGGTATCCTGGCCTTTGCCACAGACGGAGGTTTTCCGCGCACCTATGTGGTGGATATAGATTTTGAGGGTCAACGCACCTTTGAGATTCCCCATGGAGAAGCTTGCAATAACTCTGCCACGTGGCTTTCGTATCTTTCGGAAACTCGCTATCCCATGCAGCCCACTGCTGTGATCAGCGCCCATAGATACACCTCTGAATTTTTCCGGGCATACATAACGGGTCTGCCCGCCGGTAAGAAAACAAGGGTCGAGATTGTCAACATCGAGGCAATGAATGAGGATCGCACCACCGGCCTGGTCGATCCTGTTCTGACGCTCAACGACGCCAAGGTGGTCGTCCAAGGCACCATCCCCTATAACCATTATTTGGTGTATTCTGGAGGAGCCAACGCGAAGGTTTACGGCCCCAACTGGAAATTCGTAAACAACCTGCCGGTGACTACCGAGGGCGATCTCGAAGCGGTGAAGGGGAACAACACCTTCAGCGTTAGCTCTACGCAGTCACCCAATACCTGGCTCTCTTCGCGTATCAAAGTGTCTGATACAGAGGATCCGATCATTGTGTCGAAACCGTGAACCACTATTCACCAATGAATTCAAAGGACGAAACGAAACACTGAGATCACTAGCGTCCCATATTATGAATGGCGCTTCCGGGATTTTCGGGTGTTTTTTCATTGAACGATTGAGGGATAATGCCATAGCAAGTGACGAATGCAGGCCGATTAAGCCGTTCGACTAATTTGTTACATCGGGTTGAGAACTGAACAAATGAATCAAGTTTTTGAATGAGTTATGCTTGGCATGTTGGGTCCACGAGCTGGGCTTGGGTTAGCATATGATCGATCTCGAGAGAGACTTGAGCCATGGCGTGTCGCAACGGCGAAGGCACATGAATGCCAAGTTCGTCCTGCATGACGCCGAAGGCGGGTCGAAAGAGGCGAGTATGGACGCGGGTCAGGAACAGAGAGACTCTTTGCCCGTAGGGGGTAATGAGGTACTTCGTGGTTCCTGGCTGGCGAGCAATGATGCCCTTTCGGCGGAGCCGTCGCAGGTCATATGTCATTTTTCCGGCCGAATACTCCTCGGGCTGCAGGCCCAGCAGGTGGGCAACCCGGGGACGCAAGTCACGGTGGCGGATACCGTTTGGCACATGCAGGAACAAGGTAAGTGCGGCCATCAGGGCCATGACTCGCGGGTTAGCGAATCGCAGACCTGGTGCACGCTGACCGTCAGTGGTGACGGAAGGCTCGGTGAGTCTCTCCACACTGGCTTCAGACAGGACGCACTCATGACTTACGCGTTCGATTTCCAACAGACGGTGATTGGTATTGCGTGCGATCTTCTTCAGATACGGCAGATTGACGAGCCGTTTGTTGACTCCAAAATCACGGGGATCATTGATGGTAAACTCCGTTCGTGCGGCGCGGTTTTCCTTGAAGTACTGCTTCAGATGAGAGGTCTTGTAATTGATATGCAGGCTCGGCAGCACCCCGTTGGTGACGACGCGGGTTCGGAACGGGCCTGGAGTGGTGCTGATAATCTTACGGTCGAAAAGCAACTGCACACGTTCCGGCCTTCCGAGGTCGATGTTCTCTCTGATGACCGACTCGAAGAACTCTCGCCCACGCACAGGACGATCGAAGACCTGAGTGCGCGAGAACTCCATCTGCCAGACCGAGAGTTGGTGCTCATAGCCAGCTTCCTGGTCCTCTTTGGTGAGGGGGAAAGGCAGCCGATCAATCCACTTACGGAAGAACTGCTCGATCTGTTCCGGCCCCAACGTCTCACAGATCTTCTGCAATGTCTCCGGTTTCTCACAGGAACGGAATCCGTTGTCCAAGCTCTCAAAGTGGATACCCTGCTTAGCCATTTGCCTCTTGGCCCACTCATGCCCATTGATACACACCCGAATAGGGAATGGCGCATAGGTGCCCATCTTGATAAAGCCGGGGCCAAAATCAGCGTCATCGATATAGAAATAGAAATGTTTCACGCAGACCGTGGTGCGGCTGTGCATGAATCGACGCTTGCCCGTGCTGAAGTCTTGCTTGATGTAGAACGAGCCCTGCTTCTCCTGTGCGGTGCCGATGAAGACCACAGCATCGCGGACCGGTCGTTCGCGCCGCCATTTAGCCGCGACCTCGTCTTTGCGCAGCTTCTTTCGGCCCTTCTGTTTGAACGCAAACATCGGAATCTCTTCTCGTTGGGCAAAGGTTTCTACGTCGCTGACGAACAATTTGGTCATTTGCCTCAAAAGTGCCCCCGAGGCATTGCTGTTTCCACGATGTCGCATCAAGAAGGCCACCATCTGTGGTCCCGTTTGCATGCTGGGCACGTACCCGTTGAGGTAAAGTCGATCAAAACACTCAAGGTCCAAGGTCACATGGTCTTCAAGGATTTCGGCTACCGTTGGCATCGTCCACCTCCTTACATGCTGCACCATTGCGGCAGGCGGCTACACCTACTTTACCCGGAATCAGTCGGACCTCAAGGGTTAGTTCCTCATCATTTCACAACGCCTCAAACCGACAAGGACAAGGTTCAACTATGACATCAGCCCAACCAGAAACATCCTGTCTTGTCCTTGTCGGTTTGAGGCGAAGCTTCGCTAGGTGTATGAGGACTAAGCGTGGCGACGAAGTGTGGGACAAAGTGTTTGGAAAGCGCGAAGCGCACACTTAGTCGCACTCTTAGTCCCTTCACTTCGTCGTTTACACCTAGTCGAACTGCTTCGTCGATGTAGCCGTTTCAGGGCCACGTGCATATGGACCAATGAAAAAACACCCGCTAAACCCGGAAGCGCCAAAATTGAATTGGAATGAGAAGAGGGGCAGGGTCTGTCCCTTCTACGCGCCAACATCCGTCAACAATCGATCGATATCGCTCATGAACACGTCGGCGTAGGCTTCGCCGGAGGCAGCCCGGTCAGCCGAGAGCGATGCGGCGAAACCCGCGCGCTGAATAGCGGGGCGGACGGCTATCATGAGGTCTTTCAGCACCGAAGCCAGTAGGAGCGGACCGTGTTCCGCCACAGCTGCGTCGCTCACCACGCGCCAAACCTGCTCAAGGGATGCAAACAGCGGCGGCCACGTGATCCAGCGGGGAGGTTCTTCCTCTGGGTGAAGGAATGGCAGCCAGTCACTCTTCCGTATGAAGTATTGCTTCTTTCGCCCTTCAGGCTGCCCGACCTGCACGAGGCCGGAAGCCAGCATGTCCACCAGCGTGTCCTGGATGTTCTTCTGCGAGAAACCCGTCTCACAGGCGATGGCGCTCGGGTGGCAGGAGTCGTGAGTAAGAAGGTAGAGGACAATCTCCGCTCGTGCCGTAACGCCGAAGAGCGCCCGCAGACGAAGCAACGCACATTCGGCCATCGCCTGGTTAAAGCGAAGCGAGAGCCCGCGCAACTCGACATGACCGCGAGCGAAACCGTACCTGAGGAATGTCTCGTCCCGTCGCCCGAAGTCCACGGGCACGTCATGATTTATGCTCTGGAACAGGGGGTCGGGGCCACCAGCGTTCTCGTACGTCCCAAACCGCCAGTTTGGGCGACGGCTATGCTGCCCCACGACATCAGCCATGGCCGCCACGACACGAATATCCCCAAGGCTGGATCGCCTGGAAATTGATTTCAGCCTGGGTACATTCATGAAGGTGGCATTCGCCCGTAGCCAGTCCATGGCTTCGTCGAAGAGACGCGCTTCGTACCGGCCAAACGTCGAGGTGAGTAGGACCAGGGCCTCGGGATCGATCACCCAGTGGTCTCTCGCTTCCGTGCTGGAGGACGCAACCCCAAGTTCTGCCCATTGCCTCCACATAAAGCGGAGCACGCGCCGCAAGAAGCTGTCTCTAAAGTCGGTCAGCGACATCGGAGTATCCCATCTGTTTGAACATCGATTTGAGGACGAAGAGGAATCCATCGGACACGTCGTGTGTCACAGCCCAACGACCTGCCAGTTCCATTTCCTCGGCGGTCGGATTGAGCTCTCTCAGATCATCAACGTGGCGTCCCGGACCGCCGTCTACGGCGGCGAAGACCTTGAAGTGAATCTGATCGAGCCGAGAGACGAAGTAGACTGTCAGCCGGTCACCGTAGTCACGACGAGTTAACCGGTCTCGCGTTCCTTGCGGAAGACCAAGCTGGAAGAGCCCGCCGGGTTCGCGGCTGGGACCGTTGTTGAGCCAGTTATGGGGCAGGGCAAGCAAGTCGCGAACCCTCTCTGCTTCGTGCATCATCTCCGGCGGCAATGGGTCCGGCGAACAGAGTTTCTCCTCATCGTTCACCATCGCCACGACGTCAACATCCTTCGTCGTGTCTCGACTCACCAGCGAAGCCGCGATGAGCCCGGCGCCGCCACACACGACGAGCCTGTATGGCCCGGAATCTCCAAGCCGGAGCCGTTCGCCCAGAAGCCCGAGCGCCTCGTCTATCTGCTTTGTATCCATTGCGCTCATAATGTAACTATAACCACTGATCATAAGTGGTCAAGGTTATCTTAGTTCAGGCGAGTAGGGGGCTGGACAGGCACAGGATTTCCAGAGGGTGCTGGACTGGGTGAGTTGTTTCGCCCTGGCGGTGAACGAAGAGAACGCCGCCTTCGGGCGGATTGTCACGGCACCGACGAACGGGTCGGCCGGCGTGATCCCGGCCGCGTTGCTCTACTGTGAGTGCTTCTGCGACGTACCCGACGACGTATATGTCCGTATCTGGGCATGACCTGTGACCCGATCGGCGGGCTCGTGCAGATGCCCTGCATCGAGCGTTTGAACGCACCCGTCTTCGTCCTCAACTGTAGTGCCTCCACCAACTCGGCCGCCGAGCGTGGACCTTCAGTCAGCGCGGTCAGAACAGCGTGCGACTGGGCCCCCGACTGGCCCCCCGACTGGGCTCTTGACTGGGCCCCCCGCTCCTTGCAGAACTCCGGCACGCTGATGACCATACGGAAGACATCGGCCTCGATGAGTTGCGGGTCCGCGCCGCCGTACTTGTTGCCGTATTGCATCATGTTGCGCATGCCGAAGCCGAGCTCGTCCGCCCTGTCGATCTCCCGGAAGAAGGCGCCGATCACGGGATTCTTCGGGTACGGTGCAAATGTCTCCGGATCGAGGACGCCGAAACCGTGCGGCCGGTTGGCGTTGTAGGTAGTCACCTTGCCGTATTCGATGATGAGGCGAGCGGCTTCACCGTGGACATCGAATGGAAAGATGGAAAGCTGGTCTCCGCCCGGGTGCGCGCGGATCGTAAGGGATCCTGTACCGTGCGTTACGCGGGGCAGAGCCAAAGCAAGCAGCTGAAGGCAGGTGAAGTCTGGGAGCTCACTCTATGAGCAACCGTGGCAAGTCTGCAGAAAACAACGGTGGGCACATTGGTCCGACCCCGCTTGCACCAGA
>CAZCDU010000163.1:0-10608 GCA_964497125.1 uncultured Victivallales bacterium
GTTAGTCCGATGGTTGTGATAATGGTTGCGGTGACCGCGGTCTCGCATGCGGCGACGGAAACCTGGGATGGTGGGCATTCTTCGGCTAACGCCTGGTATGCCAACCTCAACTGGCTTGACGATACCGCTCCGGTTGATGGTGACAGCCTGGTCTTTACCGGGACAACGCGGTTGAACCACTATTCGTGGGGTGGCTGGAGCGGCAACAGTGACGCTCAGATCGCAGGCATCACCTTCGATGCCGCTGCAGGCGCATTTGTGATCAGCGATGGTGGTGGCGGCACCTACAGGCTTCAAGGAAACATCACGAACAACTCCGGCAACCTGCAGACGATCAATTTCCCGCTTCAGATCGATAGTGGTAACCGGACGATCGACGCCGCCAGTGGCAACATCTCGATCGGCGGCGTGATCAGTCAGGATTCCGCGCGCTCGCTCACGAAGGCTGGCGACGGCACGCTGGTGCTGAGCGCGGCCAACACCTACAGCGGAGGGACCACAATCGGCACCTCGGTCGACGGGGGCACGATAGAGATCCACGACAACAGCGCCCTTGGCTCTGGTGGCGTCACGTTCTCAAAGGGCGGCACGCTGGCGCTCGGAGCAAACGGGCTGGACATTTCGAACTGGATCGGCTTTTACAACTGGGGCGGGACCGATCCGAGGCAAATCACGCTCGATCTGGCGGGATCGAACAGCGGCACGCTCTCGGGTAGCACCATGGAGGTTCGTACCAGCGGGCAGAGTGTATTCGAAGTAGGCACCGATGATACCTTGACGGTGAGCCGGAACCTGGTCAACACGCATGGCTCATTTATTGATTCCGGCATTCGAAAAACCGGCGACGGCACGTTGGTATTGACCGGCGCCAACACCTTCAAAGGGAATACGAGAGTCCTCGCCGGCAGGCTGGACCTGGGCGACGGCGGCGCTGACGGTTCGCTCAGAACCACGGCCAACAACGACATCGTCATCTCCAGCAACGCGACCTTCGCGGTCAACCAGAGTGACACGGTGACACAGGGCACCGATTTCAGCGGTGATCCCATCACCGGCGACGGCAACTTCGTGCAGGCCGGTTCGGGTACGACTGTTCTGACGGCTGCCAACACGTACACCGGTACCACCGACGTTGCCGACGGAACGCTGGTCTTGAGTGGCAGCGGCACCATATCGGAATCGTCGGCCATTACGGTGGGCAATACGGCCACGCTCCGGTTCAGCCGAAATGACACCTGGGGGAACGCGGCCACTGACACGTCTGCGCCTATCACACTCAACGCGGGCAGCACCATGGAGTCAGGCGGGTATTTCAACACAGTCCGGGATCTCACTCTCAATGGCGGCGACGTTGATTTGACCGGAGGCGCGAACGCCACCTATCCAGCACTCGCCCTCAAAGGGACGGTCACCGTTGTCGGCTCGCAAACATCGGCGATCAATGTCATCAGCGGCAACTACAACATGATCAGTGTTGGTGATGATACGCTGGGCGCCACTGTTTTTGATGTCTCCGATGTGGCCACCGACGCTGACTTGACGATTGGCGCCCCGCTGCAGAATAACGTGATGGGTAGCGGTGACATCACCAAGAGCGGTGCCGGCTCACTGGCGCTCACCGGCGCTAACACCTACAGCGGAGACACGACCATCAGCGCCGGCTGGCTGGAGCTGGGTGATGGCGGGACGTCTGGGTCGCTCTCCACCAGCAGCACGATCACTAACGATGGCGTCTTCGTTGTCAACCAGAGTGACACCGTGACCCAGGGAACCGATTTCAGCGGTGATCCTATCACCGGGTCGGGAGCCGTGATGCAGGGCGAGTCCAGCGGGAGGCTGGTGCTGAATACCGCCAACACGTATAGCGGCGGCACGAGGTTCGGTAGGAATCCTGGTGCCTGGGGAGGGCAGCTTTCCACGTTGGAGGGCGGCACCATTGAAATCCTGGATAGCGGTGCCATAAGTACGGGGGGAGTCACGTTCGAGAAGGGCGGCACGCTTGAGCTCGGTGTGAGTGGGCTTAGCTTGGCCAACAGCTTCTTCCTGGGGAACTGGAGCGGCAACGCTCACACGATCCGGCTGGACGAGGACGGGGCTGCCACCGGGACCCTTTCGGGCAACGTCCAGATCCATGATGGTACGGGCAGCGGTTTCCAGGTCGACGTCGGCACGGACGACGCGCTGACGATGAGCGGCGCATTCTTCCGGACTGCGGGCGGCGGCGCCGGCATCACCAAGATCGGTGATGGTACACTGATCCTGACCGGCGACAGCCAGAATTTCGGTTCAGGGACTCCGTACGTGGGCGACGCGAAAGTCAACGTGGGCACACTGCAGTTGGGCGACGGCGGCGCTGCCGGGACGATGGCGACCGGCGAAAACATCAGCATCGCCAGTGGTGCGACGTTCGCGGTGAACCAGTCCGACACCGTGACCCAGGGCACAGACTTCAGTGCCTCGGCCATCAGCGGCGACGGCGGCTTCAAGCAGATGGGCAGCGGCAAGACGGTCCTGAATGTTGCCAACACCTACGCAGGCGACACCACCATCAGTGCCGGTACGCTTGCACTCTCCGGTTCCGGGACCCTTGGTAGCGGCAGCTATGCCGGCAACATCTCGAACAGCGGCACGTTTAAGTACAATAGCCCTGAGGACCAGGCCCTTAGCGGAACCATCAGTGGCGCAGGGACGCTCAGCATGGTCCACGACAGCAGCACGCTGACGCTGAGCGGCGCCGGCAATACGATTGGCACACTGAACGCGGCCGGCGGTAACCTGGTATTGTCCGGGAGCTCGGACACCACGGTTTCCGGACATATGAAGGTAGGCAACAGTGCTGCAGAGGATGGGGGGAGTGGAACACTGACGGTGCAGGATAGCGCGGCCTTGACCGTGAATGGGGCATTCTATGTTGGCAACGAAAACAGCACAGACGGCACGGTAAGTCAGTCTGGGGGCACGGTCAATCTGGACGGCTCCTCGGTTAGAATAGCGCACTGGTCCAACCTGACTGGGACCTACACGATGTCAGACGGTACTCTGAATGTAACGAACACAGACCTGTTTGTTGGCTGGGATGGCCAGGGCTACCTCAATGTCGATGGCGGCACAGCCAATGTGAAAGGCATTGGCTATGGTTGGAACAACAATGCGGCCAGGGCGGGTACGCTCACGCTGGGTGGCGGAACGGTCAATGTGGGTTCAGGAGGGATGTACGAGGATGGGGGATTGAAGGGCACCATCAACCTGAACAGCGGCACGCTGGGCGCGCTGGCGGGCTGGTCGTCGAGCATGGACATGACGCTGGGCGGTTCGGTCGACATCGACACGACAGGCGGCGATATCGCCCTGAGTGGCGCACTCTCCGGTGGCGGCGGTTTTGCGAAGGTCGGATCCGGCAGCCTGACGTTGTCGGGCGCCAATACGTACGCCGGCAACACGACGGTCAGCAACGGGACACTCAAGCTATCCGGCGGTAGCGCGATTCCGGACGGTGCCGGGAAGGGCGACGTCATTGTGGCATCGGGCGGCACGCTGGACCCGGACGGAGCCAACGAGACCATCAACGGGTTGAGCGGCAGTGGGACGGTTGACAATACGGCAGGGGGCGGGTGCGTCCTGATCGTGTGCTCCAACGATGTTACCAGTACGTTTGCCGGGACGATCCAGGACACCGGCGGAAGCCTGCGGCTCGACAAGGTTGGTACGGGCACGCTGACATTGACGGCGGCCAACAGCTACCAGGGCGGCACGAAGCTCGGTCACTCGAACGGATCTAGCGCGGGAACGGTGTCGATCGAGGATAGCGCCGCGCTGGGGACTGGGTCATTCGAGTTCGAGGCGGGCGGGACGCTGGATCTCGGGGTGGACGGATTGAGCGTCGGTAACACGGTTCGCGTACTGTACCGTAACGACACCGCCGCACGGACGATCCGATTGGACCAGGCTGGATCGACGGTTGGCGAACTGAGCGGGACCGTTGATCTACGGTGGAATGGCTCGAACGGTTTTGTGCTCGATGTCGGCGAGGCTGACACGCTCACCGTGAGCGGAACCATAGTAAACCAGGCGGGCGGCGGCTGTGGGGTCACCAAGACCGGCGCCGGTACGGCGGTGCTCACCGGCGCCAACACTTACAGTGTTGCTCCTGGCGGCACGACGATTAATGGCGGGACGCTGCTGGTCAACAACACGAGCGGGTCAGGAACCGGCACGCGGGCGGTTAGGGTGAATAGCAGCGGAACGCTGGGCGGCACGGGGTCCATGTCCGGTGTTGTGACGGTCAACAGTGGCGGGCACGTAGCCCCCGGAACCAGCATCGGCACGATCACGATGGCGGGCGGCCTCACACTTAACGATGGCGCGGAACTGGACTACGAAGTGGATACCGCGGGTGTGAGTGGCGACAAGATCATGGTTGGCGGCGGGACCTTCACGGGCGCTACATCCGGCGACGGCGTTACGGTGAATGTGACACTGAGCGGCACGCCCTCGGGCGACGAAACCTACACGCTCATTGATTGGAGCTCGGCGTCAGCAAGCGGTGTCGAACTTGACGATTTTGATCTGGTTTGCAACACGGTCGGTGGATATCGGGGCACGCTCCAGATCGTCGGCAGCGAGCTGCAGCTCAGCGTGGCGACGATCCCTGGGACGATATTCAGATTCCGGTAGGTTGTGCTGTTGAGATCAGGATTGAGGTAGGTCGGGCATCTTGCCCGACCGTGAGAAGACGGGCAAGATGCCCGCCCTACTCAGGGACGTGAGGCTGCCGCTTCTGGATGGTCCCGTGTCAGATCCATAGACAGCTGCGCCGGAATGACTGGTCTGCAATGATGGGTTATGGGAGGATAGTGGCATGAAGGATATGTCGAGAATTGCTGTGTTTCTGGGCATGGTAGTGCTCGCGTCCATAGCGCAAGCCGGGACCGTTACCTGGGATGGTGGCGGCGGGAACGATTTTTGGCAGACGGATTCCAACTGGGTGGGCGACACCAAACCCGGGGCCAACGATATCCTGGTATTTGCAGGAACCATCCGGACCGTTACCACCAACAACTTTGCGGCCGATACCCTATTCGACGGCATCCAATTCCCGAATACGGTTGCGGGGCAGGGCTTCTCGCTGGGCGGCAACACGATTGGGCTTCTCGGAGACATTACCAACAGTGCTGCCGCGAGCAACATTACCGATACGATCGCGTTGGATATGCGGCTCTTTGCTGGTCAACGCTTCTTCGCCCTCGGCAGCAATCACAACCTGACAGTCTCCGGCTCCGTCAGCGGCGACGGGAGACTACTCAAGGTTGGCGAGGGAACGCTGAGGTTGTCAGCTTCCAACAGCTACAGCGGCGGCACGCATGGCTACGGTGGTACTGCGATTGGTGACAATTTCTCTGGATCGGCTCCTCACGAGGGAGGAACTTTGATCATCTCCGACAACAATGCCCTGGGGACGAGATTCGCTACGTTCGAGAAGGGCGGCACGCTGTCCCTGGGGGTCGATGGGATGAACGTGCCGAACGGTTTTCTATTTTCGAACTGGGGTGGTGGGGAGAAGGTGATCGAGCTTGATCTAGCGGGCACGAACAGCGGCACGTTCGCGGGCAACATGGACTACAGATTCGGGGATGGCGGCGCAATCAAGTACAATGTTGGGAATCACGATACGTTGACGTTGAGCGGGAACGGCTACTCGGGGGCTGGCGTCGCGGGGTTCACGAAGGTCGGGTCTGGAACGCTTGTCATCACCGGGACCAATACCTTCAAAAACAGAACGGCTATCAACTCGGGGACACTCCAGCTTGGTGATGGCGGCGGGACGGGAACGCTTCCTGCCACCCAGCGGATTGTGAACGACAGTACACTGGTCTTCAATCGATCCAACGTTGTGACGCAAGGTGTTGACTTCGGTGGCCCGATCAACGGAAGCGGCCAGATCTACCACATAAACAGCACGGGGACCGTTGTGCTTGCTGACGCCAATGAGTATACAGGCGGCACGAAGATCGGTTCGCTTGGCCTCGACAGGGATGGCGGCACGATACGGGTTATGCATAACAACGCATTGGGATCGGGTGGGGTTATCTTTGAGCATGGCGGTTGCCTGGCCTTGGGGACGAATGGCCTGACCGTCGCGAATTTCATTGGCCTCTACAATTGGGGGGGCGGCGCCCGGACCAATCGATTTGATGTCGAGGGTACAAACAGCGCCACGATGTCCGGTAGCATGGATATCCGGTATACGGCGGGGCGTGGATTCGTCACCGATGTCGGGGCTGACGACACGCTGACGTACAGCGGGAAGCTGTATTCGGGTGCCGGTGGTAGCGCTGGTCTTACGAAGAGCGGGGAGGGTACACTGATCCTCACGGCAAGCAATACCTACTGGGCAGGCACGACGGTCGATGGAGGCACGCTGTTGGTGAACAATGCAAGCGGCTCGGGAACCGGCACGGGCGCGGTCAACGTGAACGACGGAGGCGCGTTGGGGGGCATTGGATCCGTGGCGGGTGCGGTGTCAGTTGCGAGTGGTGGCCGGTTGGCTGCGGGAACCGGTGGCGCTGGAACCTTGACTCTGGAGGGCGGCCTGACACTGGATGATGGGACGGGCCTGAGCGTTGTGCTGGATGAGGACGGCGCCGTGGGATCGATCGAGGTTACGGGTGGCGTGTTCAGCGGTGCGGCCACCGGCAGCGTTACCGTGGATATCGAGATCGTAGCGTTCCCGCGGGGCGGCCAGTACACGATCCTGGATTGGAGCAGTGTCCCCGGATACAGCGTCGATATTGAGGATTTCGTTATCTCCGAACCCTACAAGGAGACATTCCAGCTTCGGGTAGTAGGCAAGTCCCTGGTGTTGAGCCGAGGCGCCACGGTGCTGATAATCCGGTAGGAAAGGGCAATGTCGTTTTTTTTGCGGCCCACAGCTGTCCAGTCTCTGTAGCTTGATTCGTGAGAATTCAGATCTCCTGTACCCGTCACCTGCTTGGTGGGCCGTTCCTGTAACAGCCCAAGTCAGGGCTCAAAGCGCGCCAGCCCCCATACTGCTTGCGGAGCTGGCTTTCGGAGTGCTATCACTATCGGGGTCAGCTGTTGCCTGGCACCAACTCGCCATACGATCTTCGATTTCTGAACAAGAAGGAGTAAGCCATGATATCCGAGCGTTTCACCATTCTACTGGCCACAGGATCTGCCCTTGTCGTGGGGTGCCTGTCGAGCATCGCGGCCGGCGCGTTTTATGCGGATCCGCCAGACGCGCATCACCCGTGGGCGGTCCACGACATGAACCGCCCGCAGCCGCCGCGTGTGGAACCGGCGCCGGTTGTTGGCGGTGCTCCATCCGATGCGATCGTACTCTTTGACGGCACCGAAGCATCGCTGCAGAACTGGATTCACGAGAAACCGGCTGACAAGCGTAAGAAGGACTGGGTCGTCAAGGACGGTGCCCTGCAGTGCTCGCCGGGTGCAGGCTTTATCGCGACGAAAGAGGCCTTCAGCGACTGCCAGCTCCACGTGGAGTGGATGGCACCCAAGGGGCTTCCGGGATCAGGACAGGGCCGTGGCAACAGCGGCGTCTTCCTGCCTGGCGGAATCGAGGTGCAGGTACTGGACAACTACAATAACCCTACCTATCCCGATGGCACCGCAGGTTGCGTCTACGGCGTGATGCCGCCGGCTGCCAATGCCCTGCGGCCTTCTGGCGAATGGCAGAGCTATGACATCATCTACCGACGCCCCGTCGCCAAGGATGGAAAGGTTGTCGACGAAGGTTCCATGACCGTGCTGATGAACGGCGTCGTTGTTCAGGACAGCACCCCTCTCGAGGGTGGCGGCGGCCATAGGCGGCGTTCGAATCCCGCCAGGACCTTCCCCGATGAGGGCCGAATCAAGTTCCAGGACCATGGCAATCCAGTCTGCTTCCGCAATGTCTGGGTCCGCCACCTGCGGCCGCGTCCCGTTGACGGGGGCACGGATGGTCGACTGACGAAAGAAGCCGCCATGGCCAAGCGTAACCAGATTGCTGAAGAGATACGGGCCGACGCCGCGAAGAAGCAAGGCTACGACAAAGCCCTGCGACAGCTTGAATCGCTCACCTACGCCGCCGACGATTCTGCCTGGGCCGAGGCCGACGCATTCATTGTCGGCTACGTCAGGGATCTGACCGCTACGCCCGCGAAGGAGATGGGACCAAAACGTGGCGCCATTTCTGGGCTCTACAAGGCCCTCAGCTATATGAAGCGGCACTCCCTGATCCCCGGCGACTATCTGCCGCTGACGAATCTCGGAAAGATCATGGATGCCCAGGGCTGGAGGCGCTAGGGACTCAGGTTGGGACAGCCTGGGGCTATTGTGTGCCAAATCTTCTGCAAATATGGCATTTGGCGAACTCGCGGTCATTCTCAAGTCGGTGTGGTGTCGCCAACACGCTTGTAGGACGCGCTTCCCCGTAGCGAAGCGAAGGGGAGCGTGTGGTGGCGTCGGTCCTGCACAGGCTCCCTCCCTTCGGTCGGGAAGCCTGTCCTACAATACTCTTTCCATAATCATCCTACCAAATATGAATTTGCAGAAGATTCTGAACACAACCACTGGGGCTACTGGCTTTCGCACTCAGTCATAGCGTGCATTACCGCTTTCTGCCTTTAGGCGGTGAGGCGCCAACTCCTGTTAGGCGGGCATCTGGACTCTGAAATGCGACACGAGTGCATGCCGAGTGTGCATACTTGCATTGTGGGGTGAGTCGTGGTCTTCTATATTGCTTGGATGAATCCCAAGAACTGCGAAATCCTGCGATGAAGCGATTGGTTTCTTGATATGGGGTGAGGTGCCTTTACGCATTGGTGCGGTGGGACGACTGTGCCGGGGGCGGGCGAATAGAATGTGATGACCAAGTGATGAGGACAGGATTATGAGTACCGTAGACAAGCAGCAGCTATCAGACCCGCCGCGACAGACAAATGTCGTGTTTTTCTTTGCCGACGACTGGGGGTGGGGGGACCTTAGCTGTCATGGTCATCCCTACGTGGATACCCCGAATATTGATCGTCTTGCGCGCGAGGGCACGGACTACCATCGTTTTACCGTAACCAGCGGTGTCTGTTCCCCGAGTCGAGCATCAATCCTGACGGGCCACTTTCCGGCTCGCTACAACATCGACGGTCACTTCGCGCACGTGCCGAGCAATGCCCAGCGCAATATGCCGGACTGGCTTGATACAGAGGCGCCACTACTGACTCGTGCTTTGCAGGATGCCGGCTACCGAACGGCGCACTACGGCAAATGGCATCTCGCCAACGATATGATCCCCGATTCGCCGTTGCCGTCGGCGTACGGGTACGACGACTACGGTGCCTTCAACTGCGCCGGCGAGCAGATGCCGTGGTACGACGATGCGAACCGGGCCTCGGCATTCATTGACGAGAGTGTGGCGGCACAGAAGCCCTTCTTTATCAACATGTGGCTGCATGAACCGCATACCCCGTTCCATTGCCTGCCGAAATATGAATGGCAGTTCCGCCACCTGGACCGGGCGGACCAGATCTACGCCGCGGTCCTCGCTCATGCGGACGAACGCATTGGCCAGGTACTCGACCACCTGGAGCGGCTCGGTATTCTGGATGACACACTGGTGATCTTCAGTTCGGACAACGGGCCGTCGCGCGCCGTTGATCCCGGCGAACCTCAGCTGTGTTACGATAGCGCCACGGGAACCGGTTGGGGCAACAATGCCTCCAAGGGTATCACCGGGGGACGGCGTGGCTACAAGGGCGCCCTGTTCGAGGGAGGCGTCGGTGTGCCCTTTATCGTGCGCTGGCCCGGAAAGGTCGCGGCCGGTGAGGTGGATGCGTCCTCGCTCATCTCTTCCGTCGACTTGCTGCCGACCTTTTGTGACGTGACCGGTGCAGAAATGCCGGATGGCTACGTGCCTGACGGTGCGAGTATTCTGGATGTGCTTCAGGGCGCTCAGAAGCCAAGCCGCGAGACTCCGCTTTTCTGGAAGATTGGTGCCGCCTGGCCACCGGACCCGAAGCGGCCGGACCATTGGGTCTCCTGGGCCGTGATGAAGGGCCGCTGGAAGCTGGTTGGCAACAATGACCTCTCCTATCTCGAACTCTTCGATATCGCCGGGGACCTGGCCGAAGCAAACAATCTCAAGGAAGCGCAAGTGCAGGTTGCCGAAGACCTGCTGGCTGAATTGAAGCGCTGGCAGGCGTCTCTCCCGGAGAAGCCGCTGGGGAATGTCCTTTCTTCCCTGAGAGAGGATATACGAGAGCATGAATCCAGCTAACTACGTTAACCCGCTGATTGGGGCCGTGACTTACGCGGAGGGTAGCGGCGACGCGCATGGGTTTGGGAAGACCTTTCCCGGGGCCACTGTAGGGAACGGGGTCGAACCACGGTAACATGTTGCTCATCAACATTTTACCCCGTGCTGAGCGGCAGATCTATCTCGCTGTCCCACAGTCACTTAGCGTGGTTCGACCCCGTTCTACGCCGTTCTACCCGACCCGTTCTACCCCGTGGGTAGGGCAGCAAAGGGGGTAGGCGCTAGGTGTTGAGTGCCAATACATCGTTCATACATTTAATGCCAATACATCGTGCACAGTG
>CAZCDU010000164.1:0-10428 GCA_964497125.1 uncultured Victivallales bacterium
CCCCCCCCCCCCCCCCCCCCCCCCCCCCCCCCCCCCCCCCCCCCCCCCCCGCAGTCTGTCCCGCACGGCATCCGCAAGTGAATCATCCCCGTCGCCTGCGAGCCGGGCTCTCACCTCCGAGGCGAAGACCGAATCATCCTCCTCATCGGCCTGAAATGTCAGCAGACGGTCAATTGCGGTGTATTCGGCCAGATCCCGAAGCAGTTCCGGTTCGTCCCGGCAGGCCTGCAGCAGCTCGTCGGCTACGTTCTCGCCGGCCAGGTAGGCCGCCATCAATTGTTCATGTTCCCTGTTCATAGATTGTAGTTCTCTGCCTGACCCTCAATACACAGGCGCAACTGCTCACGCAGGCGATGCAGGCGCATGGTCAGCGTTGAATGCTGCACCTTCAGCCGCCTTCTCAGTTCCCCGACGGACAGCCCTTCGTGGTAACGCAGGTTCAACAGGTTCCGCATCGGCTCAGTGAGCTTCTCGATGCACAGTTTCAGGGCCGCCAGCGTATCGCTCTCGTGGTGTTCCGAGTACCGCAGGCCGACTTCTTCATCGATCAGCAGCTCCAGCTCCTCGGCCCCGCCTACCGGCTCGGCCCGGTGCTTGCGCCAGTAGTTTCGGAGCAAGTTGAAGGCGATCGACCGGATCCAGGGGCCAAACGCCTTCTCCGCGTCAAAGTCATCCAACTTGCGGAACGCCGTCACAAACGCCTCCTGGGCCAGGTCCTCCACCTCGTGCCGGCCGTTCAGGCGCACAGCCAGGCAGGCCCGGACATTGCCCTGGTATCGCGTCACCAGCTCAGAGTACGCGCCCAGATCCCCCGCACGCGCCCTGACAATCAGTTCTTGATCAAGAATCATCCGTCTCCAGCAGTGGGTTTCGTAATGATATTGTCTCCACAGAAGATCATGACACATGCCGGCCCCATTTTCTTATGAAAACATCTGAAACACCACCGCTGACGAAGAATAATTGCCCTTCGGATTCATTCCGGTCAGGAAGGTGTCAGCGGATACCAGGGACGCGACGCGGGCTGCCCCGGCAGTACATCTGCAGTACATTTTGGCCCCCGTTTGGTGCGTTTGGCCACATTTGGCGCAATTGGTGCAGCGATGTAAGTCCTTAGGGATGAGTGGAGTACTTGCGGTTCAACGACTTACGCCAAGTCGTGCCGCAAAATTCACCCGGTAGAAGTCACGAACTCAGGATTCCGCCTGTCCCATCTGGGAAAATGGTCGTCTCATAGTTTGCGATCGGGCCACTACCCAGTGGGAGCAATACCCCCAATTGACGGCCCAACGATAGTGACTGGAAAGTCATTCTCGTTGGCGGTCGAGTTTCTTGTGACAGCCTTTGCCTGCTAACGTCTTGTTCTCGCTCATACCCGACTCGTTCTTCCGGGAGTTGGCAGCGGCCGGATGAGATAGAATCTGCGCTCAGTGCCATCGATCGAATAGCCGTTCGTTCCACCGCCACCCTTCGAGCACCTTCTGCTTGAACGCGGCGATTCTCGCTTGCTGCGTTGGGTCGTCGGCCAGGTTGTGCCAACGCGCTGGTCCGTACCGAACGCCCCGTTGGCGCGCATCGCCAACTCGTCGTGCATGGTCAGCTTGTCCAACGCTATGTGCTTCATCTCAAGGATTGTCCTGCAGCGAGACGTTCTGGCAGTCTTGCAGGTAGAGCCAGTTGACCGTCGAGCTGTTGGCCAGCCCTTTGGGGGCCGGGGCATCCGCTGGATACGCGATGCTGTTGCTGTGAATCTTGAGACCATCGACGTTGTGGACCTGCAGGGGCACGCCGGTCGTCCGCCCGAAGGTGTTGCCGATGATGCTCATGTCCGTCACCGGCTTGGCGGCGATGCGACGCGCGTTGCTGCCGCTTCCCGCCGGGTGCATGGAGACGTTGATCGCGGCGCCGTCCGGCGGCGCGTCAACGAAGCGGTTATTGCGGATCACAAGGTTACGGGCGAACGGCCCCTCCATCCATGGGCCCCAGGTCTCAAACTGAACGCAGATCCCCATGCCGACGTTCTGCAGCGTGTTGTTTTCGATGAGGCCGTTGGGTGAACCGTTGATCAATGTGCGCTGGTAGTTGTCGTGCAACCAGCAATCGAAACGTACGTTGACGAAGCGGACAACTCCTCGCCGCTGCTCTTGAGTCGGTTCCCCTTCCAGACCAGCCCGTCTACGCCATCGACCCGTACCCCGTTCTCCTTTGCCGTATCAAAGACATTGTCCACGATCGCGATGTCTCGGGCGTCCGGTGCCCCGCCCTCATCTCGCAGGGGCCGCCATGCCACCAAGCTGGCGTTGTCCGGACAGACAAAGGTGTTGCCCTGCACACGGACATGGCGCAGGCGCGCGTCGTCCTGCCCGGAGGCGAAGCTCAAGTTCAGGCCGAGGACACCGCCGTGCGAACAGTCGATTCGGTTGTTCTCAATGGTCATGTTCTGCGCGCGGGTCAGCAGTCCGTTACGCATGTAAGGGATGATCGTGCTGTTGCGGATCACGGTGGACCGGGTGTTCTGGCCCAGGTGCATCACCTGCGTCTTTCCCGCGACGACTCCCTGCACGTCCTCGTCGAGGGTCACGACATGCCTCAGGCTTGCCGGATCGAATGTGACAGCGACAACCGTTCTGACCCCAAGCACCGTATTAGCGGCCTTGTCAATGAACTGCAGGCGGTCGCCCTTCTCGATGGTGTAGTAGAAATACCGGTTATCCGTACTGCGCAGTGTGACAATCCGCTTGTCCGTGCCATCCACTGCAACAACGTTCTCTCGCTGCGCGCCGAGGTTGATGCAGTCATCGCCGGCGGCCTCGATCTTGCAGCCCTCGATGATCATCCGGCCACGGATATTCATCAGGTGCAGGGCATCCGAACAGGTGGAAAGCAGATTCCGGGTGCCCGGCTTGCGGACGATGTTGACTCGCCGAAGCGTGACATCGCCCGGCATGTCGGACACGCGGATGCCGCCGTTGAGCGAGCCGTGGATGTTGATGTCCTCAAAGGTGATGTTCTCGACCCGATCCGCCGCGATCTGGGCATAGATGCTCGCCGACTTGTCCTTGGTCGTCTTGACCAACGCAGGAATGTTTGCCTTGTTGAGGCCGTAGCTGACCCAGTTGCCCACAGCCACATCGGGGAAGATGCGCATGTAATCCTCGTGGACAAAGAAGCGGAAGACACCGGGCGAGACGCGGGTGATGTTCCGGATGTAGAGGTGGTCCCCTTTCATCCGCGTGTTGCGCGCCGCGCCGCCGTTCTCGAAGACGATCATGTGACGCCCGCCGCCGCCCCAGGCCCGGTGGTTGTTGGCCTTCAGAAACGCTTCGACCGGCGGCTCGGGATAGCCGTCCATGAGCTTCACGTCCACGGTCCCGCTCTGGTCGATGGCAACGACTTCGCCCTGGGTGACGCGCGGCGCGGTGACATCAAGCGTCAGACCGCGCACCGTGATGTTCGTCCCGCCATTGAAATGGAAAGCCAGGTTCGCGTCAGCACAGATCAGCGTGGCGCCGTTGCCCTCGACGGTGAGGCCGCGGAGGTCCTCCAGCACGAAGGTGTGCCACGCTCTGGGGTTGTCGCCCAAGAGATACTGCTTCTTCTTGAACACCACGGCGAGCGGGCCGCCAGCTGCCTTTGCCGCATCGAAGGCGCGTTGGATCGCGGGGCGGTCATCTGTTCTGCCATCCCCCACCGCGCCATAGTCTGCAACTCTGAACAGTTTCGTCATTTCGCCTCGCTCGATGTGCGTGCAGCGAACGAGATCGAGCGCCTTCCTGCCTGGATACGCATCAGGCGCGGCGGTAATGGTGTTGTTCTTGATCACTGCGCCGTTGACGTTGAGGAGCCGGATGGCGTCGGCGTACTTGTACTCGATGCTGTTGCCGCTGATCACAAATCCCTTTGCGGGACTCCGGCTGAGGTCGCCTTTCCCGTCCACGGTGCCGTACGTGGCAAACTTGATCGCCTCGAATCCGGTGTTCCTGATCTTGTTGTTCATGACAATCGTGCCCGCAGGGATCGGTCCGCAGACGTAGTGTCCCTGGGTGCCACCAGAGACAGCAGAGCCCTGGATGCTGTCCACGATGTTGTCGACGAAGGCGGTGTTCGGTGCGCTGAGGAGCAGGGCGTGACGGCGCTGGGACATGAAAGTGTTCTTGCGGACCACACTGCCCGCGCCGCAGGCGTTGAGGTTGTAGACCTCGGTGGCGCCGCGGCCGTCGGGGGCGCCATAAACAATGCCGGCTGGCAATTCCTCTTCGAAGTAGAGGGTGCAGAAACGGTTCCGCCGGTCGGGGTCCTGGCTAGCCTGAAACGTCCTCGCTTCGCTCGTCGTTTCGTCATTTGGCGGCTTCGCCGCCGTCATTAGACACTTGCGCCTCCGGCGCGTCATTGGGGAAGTTTCATCCATGCATGGTGCAGCCTTTTTCCAATGACGGCCAGTAGGGCCAGACGACGCAGCGAAGCTGCCAATGACGCTCCCGGAGGGAGCCAATGACTGGCCGATGGCCTTGAACTGCGGCACGGCCTTCTTCACCGTCAGCGTCGCCAGATAATTGCCGGATGTGCGATCGAGCAGCGACACCTTGTCGCCGGGGCGAAAATAGTCGCTGGGTTCGCCGTCACCCGACCGTTGCACGTAGAGGCCTCCATCGTCGGCCAGCTTTCCGCAGGCGTAGCCGAGCGAGAAGATATTGATCGAGTCATCCATCATCCCCTCGAACCAGCACTCCTCGATCAGCAGCGGCCCGCGGTTGCTGCGGCAGTGGATGCCGTCGCGGATGGTGGCGACGATGTTGGCGGAGCCCGGACGGGGTTTGTTTACGGCCCGGCGAATGGCGATGGGGCCTTCGTTGAGGGTGGGACGGATGTTCATGTCCGCACCGGAGTGCGCCGTGACGCCCTCCAATACGCAGTCGCTGCTGCGACGCACCCACATGTTGGCCCGGTGCCCGTTGTAGTAGGCATGCGCCGCCACGCGATCGCCGACCTCGATGCTCTTGATTCCCCTCGCATAGCGCGGGTCGATGGTATAGCGGATCAGGTTGTCCTCGATGTCCCTGGCCGTCGTCCGAATGTGGCAGTTACCCACCACCTGCAGGCGCTTCAATTCGTTGGCCGTGGGATGAAGAATGAAAATAACCGGGTCGAGCTTGGGCAACTTCTCGCCGGCCGGGAAGTCCGCCGAGTAGGCATAGCCGGCGTGCGGCTTGACCACCAGGTAGGCGTAGTCTTCCCCGACCTCCACGATGTCGCCCTGCATGTGATGCGGCATCGTGTAGTTGAGCGTGAAGTTCTTCACCACCACCCGCTCGCAGCGGTACAGGCTCAGGAACGCGTTGGACGGATGCATCTTGAGCGTTGCCCCGCCGCCGTCGATAACCAGGTCGCTCACACCGCTCAGATTCAGATGCCAGACCCCGTCGATGAACCTGTGAGTGCTGAAGTCGTACGTCCCCTCGGCAAACACAACCTTCGTCCCCGGTCCCGCGGCCACCGCCTTGTCCAGCACCGCCTTCGCGGCCGGCCAGTCATCGCCGCCGCTGGGTGCAGGCACCTCAAACACCTTCGCCGAATCCTGCTTCGGGTCCTCTATTGTGATCTCCGGAATCTCCGCCGCCATCGCATGCATGCCAATTCCCATCGCAAGCACCACCATCAGTCTATTCATTGCTCAATACCCAAGTGTTTCTTCATTTCGCTGTAGGGTTTTCCCATCACCTGCCTGCGGAACTTCACACCCTTTCTATACTCGGGCCAGAGCAAGTCCTGCACTTTCAACGTTTCGTTAAAGAGGTCCATATCGCCGGTTGAGCGCGGATCGCCGGTCTTGCGGCCGTAGGCGTGCATCTTTTTCTTCAGCTGCTCTTTAATCGCTGCGCATTCCGGATGATCGATCAGGTTGTTTTCCTGCCAGGGATCGTTTTGCAGGTCGTACAATTCTTCAATCAGTTCCGGTCGCTCCGAATTCGGATATTTGACGATGTACTCGTAGCGCTTGTCCCGGATAGTGCGATAGGTCTGCGGCGTGGTATGCCATTCATTACCGGTCATCACCCAGTCGCGCTTCGGATCAATCCAGCCCGCCTTTTTGGATCGGATCAGGTCGAGAAAACTAATGCCGCTGATATTCGCGGGCACCGGCACCCCGGCGGCTTCCAGCATGGTCGGAGCGATGTCGGTCGCCTTCACAAAATCGTTAATCACGCGCCCGCCCGGTACCGCGCCTTTCCACATCAGCGCCATCGGCACATGGCAGCCCGCATCGTAGGGGGATGATTTTCCTTTATTGTTCCCCTCCCCGACATAACAGGATCCGTTGTCGCCGATGTAGATGACGATCGTATTTTCGAGCAGCTCCCGCTTTTCCAGTTCGGCGACCATTTCGCCCGTCTGGCGGTCGGCATCCAGCACCTCATAGTAAAATCCAGCCGGCTCCCGATTCTCCGGCCGATAGTCCGGATGGTCAACGATCTCTTCAACCGTGAGTCCATACTCCTCTTTCAAGAGTCGTTTGGCTTCCTCCTCATCCGCCCACGGCGCATGCGGCTCGCTGACGCCGGCCCAGAAGACGAACGGCTTTTCTGCATCGCGCTCATTCAGAAAGGCGGCAAAGTTGCCGAGCGTATCATGGCTATCGAGATAGCGGCGGTTTTCAAAGTCGTCGATTTTTACATCATAATACTTCTGGCCGCTCATCCACGGCTGACCTTCCAGCGGAAAGATGCCCGGCCCCCAGCATTTGCCGGTAAATCCGACCTGATAGCCCTCGTCCTCGAGCAGCGCAGGGAAAAAGCGGAATTCTCTCGGGAAGAAAGAGAGCATAAATGCGGCCTGCTCCAGCTCCCAGAAATTGCGGCCTGTCAACAGCGCGGCGCGGGATGGCCCGCAGGATGGTGCACTGACGTAGGCGTTGCGGAATAGCACGCCCTCCTTGGCCAGCCGGTCGAAGTGCGGGGTCTTCAGATTCGAGTGCCCGTAAACGCTGTGCTCAAACCAGCTCTCGTCGTCAGTAACGATAAGGAGCAGGTTGGGCTGGGCTGTAGCCTTGACTGCCGAGCACAGGGCGAGAGCGCAAACGATCGTTGTGCAAAGCGTCCGTTTCATTCTGTTCACCATACTTCCTTCCCTTGAGTTGCATTACCGTGTCAATCATACGAGCTATGCCGCAACGCAACCATCACCCATACCCAGACGAGTAGCACAAAACAACCAGACTGCCGGACCAGCCCGAATGCCGCACAACGGAACTCCCGTGGCGTCTCACCCTCGCCAAGGGCCATCCCAGGCCGGTTCCCATCGCGCCTGCTGGCCGAAATCTTGACCCAGGGGCCGGGTCTCTCGTATGCTTCAGTCAGAAAGCGGGGGCCCCACATGGTGCGGAACGTACGCTGAACGGGGGCCTCGAAAAGCAAAATCCTATTGGCATGAGCTCATCCGTAACAATCGATAGTAACTGAGCCGATGAGAATCACGTTGCTGTTATTGACCGCCCTGGTCTTGGCCGCGAGGGGCGACGCCAAAACCGCCGGTGTGTTTTATTCCACCCTCTATGCCTATGATCCGGCTTACCGGATTACGCGCATCACGGATTTTGGTGTCGGTGCGGATCTGAAGAAGAAGCTGTTCGGCAATGTCGATGGCGATGCCTCCGGCCGGGATGATGCGATCGCGGTGTACTGCAGTGCATTGAATGCGTCGCAAAACGTCTGGCGCGTGGAGGCGGCGCTCTCGGACGGCTCGGACTTTATCAACCCTTCGACCTGGTTGAGCTGGACCAACGCTGTCGGCGACGAAAAAGCCATGACCGGTGATGTGGATGGCGACGGCGATGAGGATCTCGTCTTTTTCCGTAACACCGGTGCCACCTGGCATGTGGCGCTTTCGACCGGTAGCCGCTTTGCCCGGCCGGTCTTATGGAACGTCGGCAATGGTGCGGGATCGAATAACCAGTTTCTGGAAGATATAGACGGCGACGGAAAAGATGATGCCGTGATCAGTTGGACGACCTGGAATGGCGGCGACTGGCGATGCGGATTGTCGACCGGCAGCGGGTTCGGGGCGTTCGGCCTCCTGGAGCAGGGCTTCGGCAATGGTATGACCCATTTTGTGTGCGACCTGGACAGTGATGACAAGGCGGATCTGATCGCCTTTGGTCCGGCGGGCGGAACCTGGAATATCAGCATTAACGCCACGCCATCGTTTAACCGAATCAACGGGGTTGAAACCAGCTTCGGGATCAACCCTGAATTTGCGACGGTCTATGACGTGGATGATAACGGCAGCGGCGATTTTGTGATTGTCGAGGCTTCCGACAGCCAGGGCAAGGTGCGCTACCTCAACAACAACCTTTCGCTGGTTCAGCCGCGTCATAACTGGATTGCGGGCGGGCTCTGTGAATTCCGCACCCTGTATGCTGATGAGCAGGTTTCAATTGCGTCGATGGATGGTTCCGGGAAAGCCCAGCTGTTCACCTCTTACAACGGCACCTGGCAGGCCCTGCCGCCCAATCCGGTCAGGTCGCAAACCCTGGTGGGATACCGGATGAATACCTGGGAGCTGTGGCCCAACCACTACCTGCCGTGGTATCCCACCAACAGCACCCCGAATGTCTATGGCTACTATGATTCCGGTGATCCGGACGTGAATGACGCCCAGATCCGGCAGATGCACGACCTGGGCTTCAGCTATGTCATGTTTGACATCACCAACGGCCACCACGCCTGGGTGGATGACCGCGCCAAGGCCTTCATTGAACGCATCCGCCACTGGAACAACAACCGGCAGCCCGGCCAGCACAGAATGTACTTCTGCATCGCGCTGGGCCGGACCCGCGGCATCACCGATTACACGGCGTTTTTCACCAAGCTCGAAGCCGAGTGCCAACGCGCGTGGGACGAGTTCTATACCCCCAATCTCGATCTGGTCTATTACCTCCATGGGAAGCCGTTGCTGATTCATATGCTCGACGGTAATGCGCAGTCATACTGGCCGGATCGCGATGCCTGGACGGGGCCGCGCGAACATATCGACCGCATAACCAATCGCACCTTCCGCAACTGGGACCGGCATAGCGGAAACGCCCCCTACGGCTGGGTGATCGAGGATTCAACCCCGACCCACGATCCCAACCTGATGACCGTCCAGCCCGGCTTCGCGAATGGCGTTACCTTCTATGCCCACGACAACGGTAACCGCTACAAAGGCCACTGGCTCCAGGTGCTGGAGAATGACCCCGACTCAGTCTTTGTGGTCAGCTGGAACGAGCGGTGGGAAAGCTGTGCCATCGAGCCGGCGCTGATGTTCCGCAACGAGACCGAAGCCTACTGGATGGGCGGGAAGGGATATCCGCCCAGCGGCGGCGAACCCGGGCTGGAAGCTGATACCGATGAACTCGGTGCGCAGATGGATGACTATTATTTTGTTATGACCCGCCAGTATCTCCGGCTCTTCCTTGAAGGCGCGTTTGAAGAGGGAACCTACTTCAAGGAGGTATCCCGTCCAGCCGTCTATCAGGCGACGGCCCATGGCTTTGTCCATGAAAGCGCGATGCCGTCGCAGGCTCCCGTTCTCTGGCTGCCAGACGGCTTCCTCGCCTCGAATGCCGGCTATATCGCCTTTTCAAACCGCTACCAGCTGGCCAACGGCCCCTATGGACATGATGACGCCGACGGCCTCAACAACCTGACGGAGTATGGACTGGGCGGCGATCCGACCAATGCCATGGATACGGGCTATCCCATCGACTTCTCGGTCGATGGCGCCACGGCCAGCTATGTCCACCCGCAGCGCTCCGATCCGTTCTCCGGTATCCGATACTATCTTGAGCTGACCGATGACCTCGTTTCCAATGTCTGGACCACCAACGGCTATCTCGTTGCCGGTGCGCGGGCGGATGCTTACACCAACGGTCTCGATGCCGCCACCAACCGGATATCAACCGAGGGGAACGACCGGCTCTTTATCCGCCTGAAAATTGAACAGGAGTAAACCTTTCGCCAGATCGAAACGCCAGGGGGTCTTGCAATTGTCAATTGCAGGGCCTGCCCCCCCTCCGTACCAGATCCTCCCCAAGAGTCACTCCGCCTGTCAGGAGAATAGCGCCTACCACGCCTGACTCATTCTTCCGGGAGTTGGCAGTGGCCGGGTGAGATAGGATCTGCGCTCAGAGCCATCGAGCGAATAGCCGTTCGGGCTACCTTGCCCACAGACAAAAACCGGCGCGTTTCGTACGCTCGAGTTTTGGGTTGGCCAGCCGTTGCTCAAATCGCAGTAGCACAAAAATCGAAACAAGGCCCGCGGTATGGGGGTTGGCGACCGGACGGGGCCGGCCCTGGGCTACCCACTGGGGTGATTGCTCCGTTGGGGTGGTGGTTGGGGCGGCGGAATCTGCGCCCCGAAGGGGCATTTTCATCGTAGCCCAGGCCAACG
>CAZCDU010000165.1:0-10352 GCA_964497125.1 uncultured Victivallales bacterium
CACCATTCGGCAGTCATATAGGAACTACAAGTACTATGTGGGCAAAGGTGCTCTCCCTTACGGTGTGCATGGACCGTTAACACACACGTACAACAATAACGGAACCAGCGCATTGGCTGCGATCTACATGTCACTGCTGGGAGACAAAGAAGGCACCAAGTTCTTCGGAACACTGGCCGCGGCGGACAGTAAGACGCTGGTGCATGGCGTGCACGTGGGCAATGTGTGGAGTCAGGCCTGGACCGGTTGCGGTGGCCCGTTTATCGGTCCGAAAGCGACGCAGAGCTTCTTCCGTCGTGCACTGTGGCGGCGCACGCTGGACCGTTGCTTTGACGGTAGCTTTGCCATCGAGACCATCGGTTCGAGAGGGCAATACCTGAACAAGCCGCCGCAGCGTGAAACGGCGACCACTGTCCAAAAGATATCACCCAATGGCGCGCTTCTGATCGCATACTGTGTCGGCCGCAACGCGATCTACTGCACCGGCAAAGGTGCAGATGAGGCCTGCTTCCTCAGCGAGGAGGAGTTGGCGTTCCTCGACGGGATCGAAGCGCTTGATTACAACACGATGCCGATTGAGCGTTTGAAAGCACTGCGCACCCATGAACTGCCGCAGGTAACGCGTGGCGCCAATTGGGTTTATCGTGAACGCTGGCAGGAGCATGGCGAGTTCGAGAAAGCGATCATTCCGGCAATGGCGAGGCGAGCTACCGCGGAGGAGAAGGAGATAGCCGGCAAGTTTGCCGGCGAATTCGGTTACCGCTGTCACCCGGAGCTCTTTGCCAAAGCTGAGCCGGCCCTGCTCGGGATCCTGCGTGACAAGACCCTCGATTGGGAGACGCGCGCCGCTGCCTACACCAGCATCAACTTCAACTCGAATCCGAAGCCGGAGGATATGGCGGAACGCGGGGCGGAGATTTTCGCTGACGGCATCAAGGCGTTTGCAGCAACGCCGCGCCTGAAGGCAGAGCCAGACGCAAGCCATGCCGACATGGCCATTGCAGGGCGATTGACTGCCCTTTGTAGCGATCCTCATGCCGCCGGGCTACTGAAGCGTGATGCCGACAAGGCGGAGTTCTACAGCGTGGTCAACCGCATGCTCGACAACAAGATGCAGGACGGGAGAGGGCAGGCCATGCAGTTGATCAGCGGTATTCCCCTCGAAGACCTGCCTTACGTGGCGGACCGCTTCATTCGCAACATGAAGAACAAGGATCGCAAGAAGTACACCTATTCCGCGATGCGCGACGTCGGCGTCGGCGCCGAGATCATGGCGCGGCTGGGCATCGGTGATGGGCTGGATTACCTGATGGCGATATTCGAGGAGAAGACCGGCAAGTGGGGATTCAAGCTTCGTACAGGCGCAAGGCATTTGCCGGCCTACGGCGCCTACGCCCAGAAGTACCTCGAAGAGATCAAGAAGCTCGGCGATGGCAAAGGCATGGGCAACGCCCGCAAAGCCATTGAGAACGCTACGGACAAGCGAGAGATGATGACCTGGGAAGAGGCCCTGGAGAAGGCGAAGGCGTCAGGCGCTAGGTGATGACGTGGCACGGGCGTCCCGCCCGTAAGCCTGTTTCAGAAGTTGCGGGGGAGACAGGCGAGACGCCTGTCCCACTGGCCCCGAAGGGACACACTCTCTGATCAATGCCCTCTCCGCCCTTTCTCTTCGTGGCCTCACGCCATCAGAGCAAATCGCTCTTCGTGGCTAGCGGGTGTGTGTGAGGTTTGCTAGTCTGCTTGGCAGTGAGGAGTGGTATGGCAGGAGCAGAGAATGGGCTAGGTGGCACGTCGTCGGGGAAGCTGATTCCCCGCCGGGACCGCGTGCTGATAGCGCTGGCGCTGGTACCCGATCGACTCATTCTCGAGGAGGCCGTGTCGCGGGGGTGGCAGCTTGTCAATCTCTACTACTCTGACCTGCCGCCGGGGGTGGTCCCGCGTGGCGCATTGGTCTCAGATCTTCCGGATAGCAAGAGAGTGTGCGCACTGCGCGAGTGGGGCGTCCCTGTGGTCCGGTTGGGCAACCTTCCGCATCCGGATGACGATAAGGTCCCGGTGATCCTTCATGATCGTGTTGCCGAGGGGCGGTTGGCGGCGGACCACTTCGCTGAGCGCGGATTTCGGAATGTGGGGTTCTTCGGGCGTGATCCCTGGGGCGATGGGGAGATCCTTTTCAACGGCTTCCGTGAGCAGGCCGAACTGCTGGGCATGGCATGCTACCTCTACCAGTCGAAGAGTGGCGCGGCCGGAGAGACGGAGGAGATGAGGCACCGCCGTCGTCGTCGGGAGTTCATTGAATGGCTGAAGGATGTTCCGAAGCCGGTTGGGATACTGGCTGCAGGAGGCTGGTTTGCCGCGACATACTGCACCTGGGTCGCCCATGAGGGGCTGGCCGTGCCCAGCGACGTGGCCGTGCTCTCAGCTGGGATGAGGCCTCAGATCTGTGAGAGTTCCATGCCGACGATCTCTGCGGTGGAGGCGGATGATGCCGCGCGTGTCGCGGCGGGCTGCGACTTGCTTGAACGTATGATGGCCGGAGAGTCGGCGCCAACGGAACCAATCCTGATTCCACCCCGTGGGGTGGCGGAGCGTGAGAGCACCAATGTTCTGGCGACCCCCGATCGGGAAGTGGCGGCGGCCCTGCGGTATATGTGGGATCATCTGGACATGGATCTTTCCGTAGATCGCATTGCCGGGGAGGTCGGCATGTCGAGTCGTCAGCTTGCGCGGCGGTTCCATAAGGCACTCGATCGCACCCCCACCGAGGAACTGCTGCGTAAACGGCTGAAAGAGACCAAGCACCTGCTGCGCTCGACCGAGCTGTCGATTGCCGATCTCGCTCCGTTGGTTGGCTTCCACTCCACCACCTATCTGCATCGCACCTTTCGCGAGGCCTTCGGGGTGACCCCCGCGCAGTATCGGCGCGGGGTGGTGGCTTAGATCCCCCTGAGCTTGCCTCAGGGGTGCATGAAGTTGATGACGTGTACTCTGCCCAGTGTCTGAGCCCGTATTGAGCGAGGAGAGTGCGAGGCGCTTCGAGTCGCTCACTCCGGGCTCTGAGTGGTCGCGTTTGGTCGCGGTGGGGATGAATCCTGTTCACCACCGGGGCAAGCCCGGCGGGGTCCGAGGCCGGTCGCGGAGGGGACGAATCCTGTTCACCACCGGGGCAAGCCCGGTGGGGTCCTTGGCCGGTCGCAGTGGGGACGAATCCTGTTCACCACCGATGCCACTAGCCCGCTGCGGCCTGTAGTTGGTTACGGGTGTCCGATATCTTCACTGCTGGTGCCCGAAATATACTCTATGCGTCTTCTGGGGCCATTTGGGACAATACTCCATAGGGGTGAGAAAGATTTCGGCAGAGGCTGCTGTTTGTGGTTGCTCTGAAACGGGGCCGACAGCATCAGGTCGTTTTGCGTGATGGACCGGCAATAGAGGAGTGCAATCCATGAAGAAGCATGCATCTCAGTTGAGCGTGATCACGGGTGTGATCGCGATGGTGTTGGCGCTGGTGAGTGCGAGTGTTCCCGCCATGGCGGCGGACAAGTATTGGTCGGGGGCGGGTACCTGGGATACGACCCCGAACGCCTGGGGCTCTGCTTCAGGTGTCTATGGTGACGCCACCTGGGACAATGCCGCGCCGGACTCTGCGATCTTCGAGGGCACTGGAGGTACGGTCACTCTGGGTGAGGCGATTACGGCTGCCAACATGACGTTTAGCAGTGACGGATACACGATCGATCCTGATGGGAATACGCTGACCATTGGCGCGAACGGCAAGCTTACTGCGGACGCGGACAATATTGCGCTTCTGTCTGAGATCACACGGGCCGGCACGACCTACCTCGACGGTACCGGCAGCGGGTCGGTCAGCAACATGCTGCCGAACTCAAGGATTGGTTTCTACAAGGACGGCACGGGCAGTTGGGCCATCGACGGCTGGGTGCGCGTCGCCTGGGCCGAGCTCAATGCGGGCGATCTCGTCGTCAACGGGACGCTGTACTGCGAGTATCGCCGAGTGCGTCTGTATGGCGGTGCGACCCTCCACTACAACAGTCCGGGAGCCGTGAAGTCGACGCATGGCTCCTACGGGTTCTATCTGTATGACGGCAGCTTTCTGGACAATACGAGTGGCGGCGCGATCACCACGGCGCCCTACAGCTACACGACACGATGGCTGGGCGACTGGACGTTTCTAGGCAGTGGTGGCGTGGCGAGCGACTTGTATCTCGGTGACAAGATGGTGCTCTCCGGTGGAACGCGCGCAGTCACCGTATCCAACGCGCTGACGACGCTCACCATCGGCGGCGTCATCGATGACGGTGCGAGCGTGTATGGTCTTACCAAGGCTGGAGCCGGAACGCTGAAACTGACGGCGAACAACACCTATGAAGGGGACACGACCGTCGGCGACGGCGTACTGAGCATCACCCAGCCGTCGCTACCTGCCGGGGCCAATGTATACGTGGCCAACAGCGGCGTGCTGAATCTGGACTTCGTTGGCACCAACACGGTCACAACGTTCTACACCAACGGCGTTGCTGCAACACCGGGCGGAATATGGGGGCCTGTGGGCTCCGGAGCAGCGAACGAGAGTGCGTTCCTGACGGGGACCGGGCGAATCAACGTCCTCTATGGCACTCCGCTCGACGGCGTGCGTTACTGGGATGGCGGTTCGTCCAATATTGGTTCGGATGGTGACGGGGGTGGTGCCGGTGGCGCTGGAACCTGGAGCACGTCGATCAGCAACTGGGACCAGGGCGCGGGCGTGGCGCACACCAACTGGAATAGTGCCACAAACGACATGGCGATTTTCAAGGGCACGGCCGGCACGGTGACCCTTGCTGAAGATATCACCCTCGGTGGCGTCTTCGTTGATACCGTGGATGGCTATGTGATCACCGGCAACACGCTCGACTTCAGTGCAGGCGGGTCGATTACCAATACCGGTAGCCTGACCATTCAGTCAGCTATTACCGGCACTCCGACGGTTGTCGCAGGATCGGGCGAGACGCTGACGCTGGCGCCAACAGCGGGAAGCATGACGCTGGGAACCATCAGAAGGTACGGAGGGCTTGTGCTTGGCGGAACGACAACGGGCAATACAGTTGCCAGCATCCCGAAGTTCGAGAGCAATGGTGCGGTGAATAAGAACGACTCGGGCACCTGGACGGTCGAAGGCGATTTTTATGGCGGGCACATCAATGTCAATGCGGGAACGCTGGTGGCCAACGGCACAACATGGATTGACTACCGCGATCTCGACATCAACAGCGGCGGCACATTCGCGATCAACGGCACGTTCAACCCTCGAGACAATGACCCGGCGAATCTTAACTCCGGCGGCACGATGAGGGGCACGGGCACATTCCTCGGACCGATTTCGGTTCCCCTCAATGTGAAGGCCGGCGCCACCCTCGCACCGGGGTACCCGACGGGAACGCTGACGATCACGAACGCGTCCTGCACGGTCAACGGTAACCTGAGCATCGCCATCGACGATACGGAATCGCCGAAGAACGGCACGCTCGACATCTACGGTACACTGGACATCAGCGCCGGCACACTGGATTTCAGCGTCACCGGCACCGCGACCAACTCCGAGTATGTGCTTGCACGCTACACCACGTTGACCGGGCAGTTTGCCGTTACGAACAACCTGCCGACCGGTTACAGCATTGAGTACAACCACAATGCCGCGAACCAGATTGTCATTCTGGCCGATACGAACGCCCCCACGCCGGATCCGATGGGTTTCGCGGTGGCACCCGCCGCCATCAGCCCGAGCAAGATCGTGATGACGGCCTCGCCGGCGAGCGATCCCTCCGGTGGCATCGAATACTATTTTGAGAATACCACTAACAGCAGCAACTCCGGTTGGCAGTCCGGCAGCGTGTGGACCAACAGCAGTCTGACCGGCAATACCACCTACGGATACCGGGTCAAGGCACGCGACCTGTTCGGAAATGAGACGGGCTGGTCGACCCCGGATGCCGAGGCGACGACGCTGTCGGCCGACAACGATGCCCCGACACCCGACGAGATGACCTGGAGTTCGGTGCCCGCGGCGCTGAACCCAACGCAGGTCGTGATGACGGCCACAACCGCCATCGACCCGTCGACGCCCATCCAGTACTACTTTACCAATACGCTGAACGGAGACGTTTCAGACTGGATTACCAGTACGTCCTGGACCAACAGCGGCCTGTTGGCGGAGACCACATACAGCTACCGGGTGAAAGCGCGCGATGCGGCCCTCAATGAGACGGGCTGGTCCACGCCGGATGCTGATGCCACGACACCCGAAGCCACTCCGCCGGCGCCCTCGCCGATGGTGTTCGAGGTGTTGCCCGCAGCGTTCGATCACACGCGCATCGTGATGACGGCCACCAATGCGAATGACCCGTCTGGCGGGATCGAGTACTACTTCGAGAACACCACCAACGGCAACAACTCGGGGTGGATCACCGGTCAGGTTTGGACCAACACGGGCCTGACGCTGGGATCGAACTACGGTTACCGGGTCAAGGCGCGTGACGTGATCGGAAACCAGACCGACTGGTCTGACGAAGCCACTGCGGCTCCCGCTTATGAGACGACGCCACCCGAACCGAGCCCAATGACCTTTGCGGTCGCGCCGGCACAGTTGGGCGCCGATTCGATTGTCATGACGGCCACCATCGCCATCGACGCACTGAGTCCGCCCGTCGAGTACTTCTTCAAAAACACGACCAACAACAATGACTCTGGCTGGATTTCGTCGACGGTCTGGACCAACACCAGCCTGCCGGATGATACCTACTATGGCTATACGGTAACGGCACGTGATGCATTGTCGAACGAGACGGTTGTCTCGTCCGAGGCGCTTGTCTTTCTGCCGCGCCCGCCGATCACGGTTTACTGGGATGGCCCGAATACCGGTGGGGCAGGTGATGGCGATGGGGCGAGCCAGGGCGGCACCGCAACCTGGAGTACGTCAGTCACGAACTGGGATGATGGAACGGACCGTGTGACCTGGTACAATGGCAGCGACACGGCCAACCTCGGCGGCTCAGCCGGCACGGTGACGCTGGGTGAGGCGATCTCGCTGAGTGACCTGAATATCAGTACAGCCGGCTACACGATCCAGAGCAATACGCTGACGTTCGCACCGGGCAGTACGATCGCCAACACAGGCGTGGGCCTGACCATTGAATCCGGCATCACCGGCAGTCCGACTGTAAACGCGAGCCAACCCATCGCATTTGCACCTACGACGGGAAGTGTGACTCTGGGGACCGGCAGCGGCAACATCAGTTTCGGAGGTAGCACGACAGGGAATTCCGTGGCCGGTGGAAGCATCAGGACCGTGTGGAACGGGACAGGGGAATGGACGCTGACGGGATACACACCGGGCTACACGCATATAGTCGAAAGCGGAACCCTGATTATCAACCCTGGTGGTACCTTGAAGATCAACAATCGCAGTGCTGATGTCCGAACAGGAGCCACGCTGCACTACAATACGCCGGGTGCCATTACGGACAGGTATCATGCATCAAACGGTAGCTGGCGATGGATCATGAACGGCGGCACGTTTCTGGACAACTCCAGTGGTGCGGCCATCACGACGTCAACTTACAATCCCTCCCAGTGGTGGAAGGGCGACTGGACTTTCATCGGCACCAACGGTGCGCTTAGTGATCTTTATCTCGGAACGGGCAGGGTCGGACTGGATCACGCCGGCGGCGACGTCACGGTGACGGTTCAGGACGCTGACACGACGCTCACCGTCGGTGGTGTGATAGGTGACGACTACTCTGGTACAGGTGTCAGCAAAGGCTACGGCCTTACGAAGGCCGGTCCCGGCACGCTGGCGCTTACCGATGACATCACCTATACCGGCGACACCATCGTGAATGCCGGTACGCTGAAGCTGACTGGTGCCAGCACGGGCGAGATTGTTGTGAATGCCGCCGGGGCGCTATCTTTGGGCGACGGCGCCACCCCCAGCGATCTCAATGACGTCAAGGCTCTGAGAATTGCCGCAGGGGCGACGGTGGAGCTGGACTTCGTGGGTACCGATGACGTGTTCGAGATCTACACCAACGGCGTGCTGGCTCCGGGGGGAACGTGGGGTGCGTTGGGTTCCGGCGCTGACAATCAGACGGCCCTTATAACCGGGGCTGGGCTGCTGAACGTTCCGGTGGCAGCGGCCCTCGAAGGGGTTCGCTACTGGGATGGCGGGACGACCAACATCGCCGGTACGGGGAATTCGCTCAGCGATGGTGGCGATGGCACGTGGAACGCTACGACCAGCAACTGGGATTGTGGTGCAGGCGTGGCTTACACCAATTGGAACAACGCTACCAATGATCTGGCCATTCTTGGCGGCACGGCCGGCACTGTCACGCTTGCAGAGGATATCAGTCTGGGGGCGCTCTTTGTCGACACCGTCGATGGCTATGTGATTGAGAGCAGTACGCTGGCCTTCGCTGCGGGCGGGGCCATTACCAATAGCGGCAGCTTGACGATCAGATCCGGCATCACAGGTAGTCCAACGGTCGTCCCTCAGGATGCCCTGACGCTCGCCCCCACGGCCGGCACCATGACGATTGGGGCTGTGCCCTCCGGTCACGTCAGGCTGGACGGGACGACGACCGGGAATACTGTGGCCAGTATTGGCTATGATGCGTCCAAGTACGGTACTGGCACATGGACGGTCTTGGGGGATCTAAGCTTCCGCCTGATGACGGTCGATGAGGGGACATTGATTGTGGAAGGTGCATGTTCGACTGGGTATCGCTATCTTGATCTCAAAGGTGGCACGCTGGTCATTAAGAAATCACTCTATCATGGGCATTCAGACTGGCCACTTCAGTTCACAAGTGGAGTTCTGACCGGAACCGGCTGGGTGAAGAACAACGGTGGTCAAGCCGTGACGGTTCCCGTAGCGGGCACGCTCGCCCCTGGCTACCCGACCGGCACCTTGGCCGTGACCAACATTGACTGCACGGTCAATGGCACATTGGCAATAACGATCGATGGGGATTCGTGCGGCACGCTTGCGGTCGACCCGGCAAATACGCTCGATATCAGCAACGCCGCGCTCGAAATGAGCGTCTCTGCGCCGAGTCAGCCCAACTACGTCATTGCCCGCTACGGCACGCTGACGGGCACGTTCGCCAGCATTAGCGGCCTGCCGTCGAATTGGCGGATCAGCTACAATTACATGTCCAGCAACACGATTGCTGTCGGGCCGCCGCCGGCTTCGGTGTTCCTGTTCAGATAGAAGCAGTCACGCTACTGCATGGGAAGATTGCGTATCATGAGAAGACAGAGCAGAAACGGTTGGACGATGGCTGCAGTGGTCGTCGGGATATTGGCTATTGCGAGTGTGCCCGCCGTGGCGGCGGACAAGTACTGGTCGGGGTCGGGTATCTGGGATACGACCCCGAATGCCTGGGGCTCGGCTTCTGGTGTCTATGGTGACGCTACCTGGGGCAATGCCGCACCGGACTCGGCGGTCTTCGAAGGCGCGGGGGGGACGGTCACGCTGGGTGAGGCGATTACGGCCGCCAACATGACCTTCAGCAGTGATAACTACACGATCGAGCTCGATGCGAATACGTTGACCGTTGCCTCAGGCGGAGCGATTATCGCTAATGGCACTAACGTCACCATCCTGTCGGACGTCACTCGGTCCGGCACGATCCATCTGGGCGGTACCGGCAGCGGGTCGGTCGGCAACCTGCTCCCGAACTCACGGATTGGCTTCGAGAAGGACGGTACGGGTACCTGGACCATAAATGGGCAAGTTCAGGCCAGCCATCATAATATCAATGCTGGCATTCTTATCGTCAACGGGACGCTTTACAACGAGTACCGCCAGATCTATCTGGATCCTGGAGCCGTTTTGCACTGCAACAGTCCCGGGTCGCTACGACCCAGAAATGACTATAACAACGCCTGGCAGATTGCTGGTGGCGCCTTTGTGGACAACTCGAGCGGGGCGGCAATCACAACATCAACCTACAATCCCGCCCAGCGGTGGAACGGCAACTGGACCTTTATCGGCAGCGATGGCGCGAACAGCGATCTCTATCTTGGAACCGGCACTGTATGGCTGAACGGCGACCGCACGGTCACTGTTTCGAATGCGCTGACAACGCTCACCGTCGGGGGTGTGATTGATGACCGCGCCAGCGTGTATGGCCTGACCAAGGCAGGTGCTGGGACACTTGAGTTGACCGGTGCCAATACCTACGAGGGCGATACGACGGTTGAAGAGGGCGTACTCAGCATCACCCAGCCGTCTCTACCCGCAGGGGGCAATGTGTATGTGACCAACAGTGGCGTGCTGAACCTGGACTTTG
>CAZCDU010000166.1:0-10165 GCA_964497125.1 uncultured Victivallales bacterium
TGTTGGACGTTGAAATAGGCCGTGGACAGGGCATTGACCCACGCAAAGTAGCGAAAAACCGGTATTTACGGCCTAAAGGCCGAACTACGAACGGGTTGATACATCAGCCAGGCGTTTGTAGTTCGGCCTTCAGGCCGTATCTTCTGACAGGAAGTTCCAGGTCAGCGCAGCCCCCGAGCATACTCGAATCAATCAGGGGTGAAACGGGGGGTGTAGGCCGGACATCTTGTCCGGCAGCGGAAGAGAACAGACGGGCAGGATGCCCGTCCTACGAAGATGTCAATCTGAAGGGAGATAACACCAGGAAGGCACGTGAAGTCTCAGACCAGACGCCCGTTTGTTTGCCACAAATGGTTGACAGGTTGCCTACGAGAGCCGCAAATTGGATGCCATTCTTAAGAATCATCACCACAAAACGGGAGAGTCGATGTGAAGGATAAACTGGCAGTTCAGATGTTCACCCTACGGGAGCATACCAAGACGGCATCCGACCTGGCTTCAAGCCTGCAGCGTGTGGCTGCCATGGGGTATCCGGCTGTTCAATTGTCCGCAGTGGGGTGCATGAATGGTGAGTCTCCGGAGGTCTCGGCATCCGAGGCGAAGAAGATGCTGGATGACAATGGGTTGGCGTGTATCGCTACGCATCGCTCATGGGACGCGTTCGTCAATAGCCTTGACGAGGAGATTGCATTTCACAAGACCTTGGGGTGCGACTACGCTGCCATCGGCGGAGTCCCCGGGAATCAGTATGACGCGACTTACGAGGGGTACCGACGTTGGCTGGATGATGCCCGTCCTGTCATTGCCGGGCTCAAGGCTGAAGGAATCCGTTTCGGTCATCACAATCACTCGCGTGAGTTCTATCAGCCCGAGCGCTATGGCAAGACACTGGAGGATATTCTCATCGACGAGGGCGGCGAGGACCTCATGCTTGAGCTGGATCTCTACTGGGTGGCGCACGCGGGCGTTAGCCCGGACCGGCTTATCGGGCGTTGCAAAGGACGCGTGCCCGTCATTCACCTGAAGGACAAAGAGCCCGAGGCGGATAGCAATAACTGCATCATTGCCGCCATCGGTGAAGGCGTCATGGAGTGGAACCACATCATTCCTGCATGTGAGGCCGCCGATGTGGACTGGTATGCCATTGAGCAGGACTCCTGTCCGCGTGATCCTTTCGACTGTCTCGAATCCAGCATGCACTACTTCGAGAATCGCATGTGGGAACAGTAACGTGGCAAGGCCTTTCCTATTAAGAGGTTGAGAATGGGGCACGAAAGACTCAAAGAACGCGTTTGCGCGGCGAACAAGGAGATCAGCCGGACGGGACTGGCTGTTCTAACGTGGGGTAACGCCTCCGAGGTCGACCGCGAGTCAGGGGTGTTCGCCATCAAACCGAGTGGCGTTGACTATGCTGCGCTCATGCCGCGTGACATCGTGATTGTGTCGCTGGAGACCGGCGAGAAGGTTGAGGGGGACCTGAACCCTTCATCCGACACGCCGACCCACTGGCACTTGTACCGCTCCTTCGACACCGTCGGCGGAATTGTTCACACCCACTCGGCCAAGGCGACCGCCTGGGCGCAGGCGAAGCGTCCTATTCCCTGTTTCGGTACAACGCATGCAGATCGTTTCTATGGCAGCGTGCCGTGTACGCGGGAGCTTTCCGAGGAGGAGGTCAACGGCGCGTACGAGCTGAACACGGGCAAGCTGATCGTTGAGCATTACCGCGAGAACCGTATTGATCCCGAGCAGATGCCCGCCGTTATCGTCGCGAGCCATGGACCGTTTGTGTGGGGGGAGAGCGCCGCGGAAGCTGTCGAATGTGGCGTTACGCTGGAAGCGGTGGCGGAGATGGCCCTGGATAGTGTACGGATCGATTCCGGGTTGAGCGCTGTAAATTCATACCTCCTTGATAAGCACTTTCTACGAAAACATGGTGAAGATGCCACCTATGGCCAGAGCTGAAAGGACTGACTCATGGCGCAGGAACTTTGGTTTGTAACAGGTAGCCAACACTTGTATGGCCCGGAGACGCTTGAACAGGTCGCGGCTGATTCCAGGCAGATTGCCGAGGCGCTCAACTCCGACGCGACGATTCCCCTGGACGTCGTGTGGAAACCGACGGTTAAGACCCCGGATGAAGTCTATGCCATCTGTCGTGACGCCAACGCGGACGAGAACTGCATCGGCCTGATCACGTGGATGCATACCTTCAGCCCTGCCAAGATGTGGATCGCGGGGCTAACCGCGCTGGTGAAACCATTCGTGCATCTGCATACGCAGTTTGGCCGCGATATCCCGTGGTCTGAGATCGATATGGATTTCATGAACCTGAATCAATCCGCCCACGGTGGCCGGGAGTTCGGGTTTATCTGCTCGCGGCTACGGAAGAACCGCACCGTTGTTGTCGGTCACTGGGAGGATGCCGAGGTCCGCGAGGAGCTGGGCGTGTGGGCGCGTGCGGCCAGGGGCTGGAACGAGTCGCAGAATCTCAAGGTGGCCCGTTTCGGCGACAATATGCGCGAGGTGGCGGTTACGGAGGGCGACAAGGTCGAGGCGCAGATCAAGTTCGGCTATCACGTGAACGGCTATGGCATGGGAGACCTGAAGGCCTCGGTGGACAGCGTTACCGAGCCACAGATCGCTGATGTCGTGCATGGCTACGAGACGGCCTATGCGATTGCGCCGGATGCGCTTTCGGAGAACATCCGTGAACAGGCTCGAATCGAGATCGGCATGCGCGCGTTTCTTCAAGAGGGAGGCTTTGGTGCGTTCACAACGACGTTCGAGAACCTGCATGGTTTCAAACAGCTTCCCGGACTGGCCGTCCAGCGCTTGATGGCGGATGGCTACGGTTTCGGTGCGGAAGGGGACTGGAAGACGGCCGCCATGACGCGAATCATGAAAGTGATGGGCGAAGGGCTTGAGGGCGGGACCTCCTTTATGGAGGACTACACCTACCACCTTGATCCGTCAGGACCCAGGGCCCTTGGCTCTCACATGTTGGAGGTCTGTCCTTCGATTGCGGCTGCGAAACCGAGTCTCGAAACACACCCGCTTGGCATCGGAGGTAAAGAGGACCCCGCGCGCCTGGTGTTTGGCTCTCCCGCTGGCCCGGCAATCAACGTGTCGCCGATTGATATGGGCAATCGTTTCCGGATGATCGTCAACGAAGTCGAGGCTGTTGCTCCCGAGCATGACCTGCCGAAACTGCCCGTGGCCCGTGTCCTATGGATGCCAAAGCCCAATTTGAAGGTTGGTGCTGCAGCCTGGATTCTGGCTGGTGGTGCCCACCATACGGTCTACTCGCAGCAGGTTGATGTACGGCACATGGAGATCTTCGCGGAGATGGCCGATGTTGAGCTTGTCGTGATTGATGATGAGACGCGGCTACGGGATTTCAAGAACATGTTGAAGTGGAACGAAGCTGCATTTTAGGGACGTGACACGGTGGTTTTAAAGGGAACGAGATTGAAGAAAACGCTAACAGCAATTGCGCTTATAGTAGTGGGGAGTACATCTTTGAACGCTTCAGGTTGGGATCAGCTGAAACTCTGTTATGACGAACCGGCTTCGGAATGGACCGATGCGCTGCCCATCGGTAATGGATCGATGGGGGGCATGGTCTTTGGTGGGGTTGGTGAGGAACGTATTCAGTTTAACCACGACACGCTCTGGGCGGGTAAGCCGCGTTCCTATTCTCATCCCGGTGCAGTCGACTACCTTCCACAGCTTCGGCAACTCCTGTTTGACGGCAAACAAAAGGAAGCCGAGAAACTGGCCATGCAACACTTCATGTCGCGGCCCCTCAGACAGGCTGCCTATCAGCCATTCGGTGATGTGTTGCTCACGTTCCCCGCGGGCGATAACCCGGACAATTATCGCCGGGAGCTGGACCTGGATGGGGCGCTCGCGTTGACGACGTTCAAAGTGGGGGACGTGACGTACCGGCGTGAGGTGTTTGCCAGTCATCCGGATGGGGTCATTGGTGTTCGCGTGTCGGCGGACCAGCCCGGCAGTGTGACGTTTACCGCGATGCTGTCTACACCACACAAGGCATCCTCTTCGGTTGATGTGGGTGATGCGCGTACGTTACGAATGATCGGCAAGGTCGATGATTTCAAAGGGGGGGAGCATCCTGGTGTGACCCGATTCGAGGCGCGGCTGCGTGTGCTTCCTGAAGGGGGGGCGGCCACCGTTAGTGACAGCGGCATTGAAGTTGTCGGGGCCGATGCCGTGGTGCTCTACCTGGCCGCGGCCACGAGCTATGCGAGCTTCGAGTCGCTGGATGCGGATCCGGCCGCGCAATGCGAGGCCACGCTGTCCGCGATCGAGGGCAAGCCCTACAAGTCCGTTCTCGCGGCTCACCAGGCTGATCATCGAGCCCTGTTTCGGCGTGTGGCACTCGACCTGGGTGGTGGCCACTCGCAAGCGTTACCGACAAATGAGCGGCTGAACCAGTACCAGGCAAATCCGGACGCGGATTTCACGGCATTGCTTTTCCAATATGGGCGTTACCTGCTGATTGCGGCTTCGCGGCCTGGTGGCCAGGCTGCGAATTTGCAGGGGATCTGGAATAACGATATGCGACCGGCGTGGGATTCGAAGTATACGATCAACATCAACATCCAGATGAACTACTGGCCGGCAGAGCAGGCTAACCTCTCCGAGTGTCATGAACCCCTGTTTGACCTGGTCGACGAACTGTCGGGGCCGGGTACGGAAGTTGCCCGCGATTTCTACGGAGCCAGGGGCTGGGTGGCTCACCACAATACGGACGGCTGGCGTGGGGCTGCACCGATCAATGCCTCTAACCATGGTATTTGGCCGGTTGGCGGCGCATGGCTATGCACGCATCTCTGGGAGCGATACCTGTTCACGGGCGATGATGAGTTCTTGCGCGAGCATGCCTATCCGCTGTTGAAGGGCGCATCACTATTCTTCGTGGATTACCTGGTCGACGATCCCGTTCATGGCAAGAACTGGCTGGTGAGTGGCCCCAGTAACTCACCGGAACGTGGTGGCCTGGTGATGGCGCCGACGATGGATCACCAGATCATCCGCTACGTGCTCAATGCGACGGCCGAGGCCGCCGGGATTCTCGCATGTGATGCGGAGCTGGCTGCCCAGCTACGTGACGTTGTCGCACGGATTGCACCCAACCAGGTGGGAGAAGAGGGGCAGCTCAAGGAGTGGCTGTACAAAGAAGCCCCTCGCACGACCCATCGTCATGTCTCGCACCTTTGGGGATTGCATCCCGGTTCAGAGATTACGCCGGAGACGCCGGATCTGATGGATGCGTGCAAACGGACCCTTGAGCTGCGAGGAGATGGGGGTACCGGTTGGTCTCGCGGGTGGAAGGTCAATTTCTGGGCGCGGCTACGTGATGGCAACCACATGAACCGCATTCTGCTCGGGTTCTTCAGAAACTCGAGTGAGAAGGGTGGAGCGGGCTTCTACAACAACCTGTTTGATGCACACCCGCCGTTTCAGATCGATGGCAATTTCGGCCTGACCGCAGGTGTGTGTGAGGCGTTGCTGCAATCCCACAGACGTGATGAAAAGGGGAATCACATCATTGATATTCTTCCTGCACTTCCTCCTGCATGGCGAAAGGGGTCGGTTTCGGGGCTGCGTGCCCGTGGCGGTTTCGAGGTGGCGATTTCCTGGGATGACGGCAAGTTGGTGCAGGCTGAGGTCCGGTCGCTGTTGGGAAGGCCTCTCGTTGTACAGACGGGAAGCGAGACTCGACTTCTAAGTGCGAAAACGGAGCGTGATGAGATCTACACAGTCAGGCCCTGATGATGATTCCAATGTGGATGGATGAATCACTGATTATGGTCGGATGAGGCACCTATAGAGGGACGTACGGCGCATGGCAGCGGTTTGGGCAGGAGCCAGTTGGAGACAACAGGCTCTCCTCTAGAAGGACATCCAGTTGTCGCCAACTGGATGCGGGGGCCGGCGGGTGTTGTGAATCTGCAGGCGTTGTGTTAATACAGGCTGCAATTGTAGGGCGGGAATGGTCGAGTCTCCGAGTCCTTCCCGCCGGTGTGAGGCATGAACGGTTGCATTATATACAAGAGGAGGGACTGATATGAGACATTCACGGAAACTTGGGATTGTGGCCATTCTGTTGATCTGTGGCGCGTCGTGGGCTCCCTGCGCCTCGAAAATGCTGAGCTCCCAGGCTGATACGAAGGATAGTGACCCGCTTCGTGCATCACGAAGCTCGGACGAAGCGACGGGCTTCTGGGGGGTAGCTGGGGTCCTTGGCGGCTCCAGGACGACGCCCCCCGCGGATGTCGGTCTTGCAAAATCTGCAGTTCAATCCTACGCGAAGAAATCAGGGCTCATCTATAGCGCGGCTTTTCTGCTATCCGTGAAGGGTCGCAGCGATGTGATCGGTGAATTGGCCAAGAGCCGTGAAAGAACCGATACAGCACTCGCGGCCGCTGCCCTGGTGCTTGGCGCCCTTGGCGAGCAACTGCAGGCCGAGCGCACGGCCAACAAGGTCGTGGTGACCCATTTCGATTCCTCCGGGCAGGAACTCAAATTGAAGAAGGCAGGAGGCAAGGGGCGAAACAAGAAGAACACGAAAGCCGCTGGGCGAGATCCCGCACTTGCAGCTCACGTGGGCACGTTGCTGACATCGCGTGACCCGTTGACTCTCTACCTGGCGATCCAGGCGGCTGCCTATGCCAAGGAGGCTTCCGTTTCTGAGTCAGTCGCAGCCGTGGCATCGGCCAATGGTAAGATTGCAGCGGCCAAACTTTTCTACCGGGCGATGATAGGAGAAACGCTGACGAAAGAGGAGATCATCGCGGCGACAAACCTGGCAGGGAGGAACGTGTCTCGCTCGATGGGTCGACGAACGGCACTGCAGCCCAATTTCGATGTGGACCTGCCGGGGCTCTGTTTCATCTGCAAGGCAGTCGGCATTGCCGGCGGGGAGCTCGCCGGGCCCATACTGCGGAAGTCCTATGCTTCGGGGGATCCCCGTATACAGATTGATGCGTTGCGCGCCATAGCGAAACTCGAATTGGCGGACAGCCTGCCCATACTGGCCGAGGCCGTAACCACCGCCCCCTGGTACGTCCTGATTGATGCCTGTCGTGCCGCCGGCATGATTCCGAGCGAGAAGATGATTCCCGTCCTGATCAAGCGGCTGTCCAAAGAGAAGGGGCGGATGCGGCTTGATCTGACGCATGCGCTCAGTTCGATTGTCGGCAGCCAGGAAGGATCCGATGCCAAGCAGTGGGCTTCATGGTGGTCCAAGAACGGCGCTTCTTTCAGTGTTGACCCAGCGGCCTCAAAGGCATACCGCGAGAAGACCCGCCCGCAGGATGTAGACATGGCGGGTCTCGGCTTCTTCTATGGCCTCAACATCTATAGCGACCATTTCTCCTACGTGGTAGACAGTTCCGCCTCCATGAAAGGGGATCGCATTGCCTCATTGAAAGAGAACATGACGGGGTCCATCGAGGGGCTCGCAGAGTTTGTGAACTACAACATCGTGGATTTTGGTGGCGATATTGAGGTCATGTATCCCGGCGCGTTGACCTCGGATTCCCGCAAAGGCAAGCAGCATGTATATGACATGGATATGAGCGTGGCGACGCGTTCGTTCTGTGCGCTCAGGCAGTCGATGCGACTCGAGGACCTCGATACCGTCTTCTTCCTTTCCGATGGCGCTCCTGCCATCGACAGTGTGAAGGGGTGGTATGGTATCATTCGGGGAATCCTCTTGATGACCCGCTACTGTCCTGTCGCCATGTACTGCATTGATTTTGATCCGTCGGCGGGCAACCAGGCATCCATGATCATGCTTGCTGACGAGAACTTCGGGCTCCATGAGTCGGTCGAGGTTGGTCCGGCGAATGAGGAGTTTGACCTTGGCGGCGCGGCGAAGAAGCGAAAAGGCAAGCGAAAGAAGTAGTGCCTGGCGCTTCCGTTCCAGATACGGATGCGTGTGCTCCTCACTATGCTAGTTTCTTCCCTATGTAGAAGGCGTAGCCATAGTACTGCTTGTATTTGTCGTACATCTCGGCTTCATGCTGCATGCTCTCGATGAATCCGACGGCGGCGCTGTTGTCTGCATGCTCCTCCAGGAAGGCTTGCTGCACCTTCACCTGCGGCACGTAGTAATTGTCTGTCCAGCAGTTCTCGGGCAGGACGAAGGTGGCGATAGGGACATAGCCGGCCTCCTGCATCTGCAGCACTTTGTTGGGGATCGTGTCAATTCCCGGGTATTCCTGCATCCAGAACTCATCGATTTCAGCAGGACGCTCATCTGTGAACCACGATGCCTCAGAAACAGCAATGTACCCCCCAGGTTTCAGGGCCTGCCGCCATTCAGTTAGCCCTCGTTCAAAACCAATGTTGTAGATGGCTCCCTCCGACCATACCAGGTCAAGCTCTTCAGCCCCGAAGGGGAGGTCATCCATCGATCCAACAAGACCTTTTACTCTGTGCTGAAGGTCCCGTTCCTTCGCGTTCTGGTTAAACACGTCGATAAAGATAGGGAAGAGGTCGATTCCCGTAATACTGCCCGGTGCGAGCTGAGCCAATGTCATGGTCTGACCGCCCGTGCCGCAGCCAAGATCAGCGATACGCGAATCGTCGCTGAGGTTATCGATAAAGCTCAACGCTTTGGCTGTTACTTCGGGGCTGCCGGGCCCCTGGCGGTCGAAACGTGAGAAGTACTCTGTGATCAGTGATAAATCGAATTCGTGAATCGAGTTGATGTCATCGCTCATGATGCTTCCTCTATGCTTTTCAACGCCAACGCACAACACCCCACTCCCGCTGGCTATGTGGAATCTACACGGATGTGCGATGCCTGTCTATCGGGGTTCCGGGTTTCATCTTGCCGGTGTCCCTGGGGGGTGTCATGCTCTGTCTGCATTGGAAGGGGTGGGGACAAGCGAGATATAGCGTACTGTGCGGGAGTTTCTCATGACGAAACGTGATGTGGTAAGGATGGTCCTTGAGGGGAAGCGGCCGCCGTATGTCCCGTGGTCGTACAAGTTTACGGTTGAGGCCGAGGAGGCGTTGAAGGCGCATCTTGGGTGTGACGATTTGGAACGCGCCGTTGACAACCATATCGTGCGGGTCGGCAGCGATATCGGGTTCTTTGAGGATATCGGAAACGATCGTCTACAGGATGTTTTTGGCGTTGTCTGGGACCGTAGCGTTGATAAGGACATCGGCATCGTCGAGAACTGTCTCATCCCTGAACCGACCATGGCTGGATTCGCGTTCCCGGATCCCCTTGATCATCGATTCTTTGACAATATCGAACCGAGACTGACTGAGTATTCCGACTGCTTTCGTGTCTTCGAACTGGGCTTCTCTCTCTACGAACGTGCATGGACTCTACGTGGCATGGAGAACTTGATGATGGACATGATCGATCATCCCGCATTCGTGCATGAGCTGCTATCGGCAATTGCCGACTACAATCTTGCTCAGGTTGAAGAAGCGCTGAAGTATGACATTGATGCGGTTTACTTTGGCGATGACTGGGGGCAACAGCACGGGCTGATCATGGGACCGGCCATGTGGAAGACGTTCATCTATCCCCAGTTGAAGCGCATGTACGGTCATGTTCGAGATGCCGGCAAGTTCGTCATGATCCACTCCTGTGGCGATGTTGACGAGTTGTTCGACGACCTGGTTGGTGCGGGGCTGAACTGTTTCAATCCCTTCCAGCCGGAAGTGATGGACATCCATGAAATCCTCCCGGCCTACCGTGGTCGCCTTGCCTTTCACGGCGGATTGAGCATGCAGAAGACGTTGCCGTTCGGAACGGTTGAGGCCGTGCGGCGCGAGTCGCGTGATCTGCTCACCCTCGGGGCTGATGGTGGCTACATCTTCTCGCCATCGCACTCCGTTGAGAGCGACACCACGGTGGACAACATGATGGCCTTCATTGAAGAGGCCAAAGCGCAGTCGGGCTGGCTGGCGAACCAGGCGCAAGCCACTCGGAGAGTGGCGCGCGTGCTGCAAGACAGTCCGATTTCTTCCATGCTTAGTAAGCGTTAAGCTTGGCGCTAATCCCGGGAAAACTTGGAGTGCGGTGGCAGAGTCCGAAGCGAGCTTGCGAGCGCAGGACGTCGACACCGCTTTTGCGTCGTGCTGGGGGTTGAGTCTGCGCACTGGG
>CAZCDU010000167.1:0-10001 GCA_964497125.1 uncultured Victivallales bacterium
ACACGAGGTCGGTGGGGTCTTTCTCTGCTGGCGACTCGCTTATTTCAGGGCTAGCCTGAAACGTCCCGTCCGAAGATGCGGCCTGAAGGCCGTATCCCGAGATGGGAAGTTTCAGGCTAAAACGTATGCTGAACCCCAAGACTGACACGCCGGCCTGCGTCATAGTATCCGACAACCGTGGAATACGCGTCGTTGAGGATGTTCTGCACTTTGGCGTAGACGCGGGTTCGTTGTTCATCCCCCAGCTTGACACCGGCGGTGACGGCAACGTCGGTGTAATCCCCCAGAGGTTTGGGTTGGCCGTCAGCAGCAAAACGGTTGTTCTCGTAGGAGCCCACGTATCTGGCAAACACATTCAGGTCCGCACGACCCGCATCCAGGTAGACCCCCGCGCTGACGATCTGGTCAGGTATCTCTGTATCGTTCTGCATACGACCGGCATCATCCGCCACGCGTGATTCCATGAAAAGGGCATCAGCAAACAGACCGGCATAGCCCCACAGGGGACGCGTGCGCACCTCGGTCTCCAGACCGTACTGCTCGCTGTCGCGGTTCTCGTAGTACTCGAGCACCAGTCCTGACGCACCGGTGTAGGTATCGCCGGTAAGACGAATGGCGTTATCCCGCTGCACGTAAAAACCACCCAGCTTGACGGTTTGCAGTAATCCGAGACTCATCTGGACACCGCCATCGACAGTATGCCGCTGTTCCCCGGCCGGCGAAGCGCCGCTGGGATTTAGGGCTCCATCACGCGGTTCGACCTCACCGTAGGCGTAGTTCCCATACACGGTAGACCAGTTGGCAGCTGCGTAGCGAAACCCGGAATTGCCACGATATAGCGGCTCTGCCCAGGTATTGCGAATGGCTTCCACGTTACGGAAACCGCGCCCACTGCCTTCAATGCTGAAACCGCCGAAATCGTCAATATACTCGCGTGCCACCCGAACACCGGCGTCTACCGTCAGGTTCCCCCACGTATGTTCATCCACCACAGCCCCTGCCACGGTATGGATATCGGCGCGCCGGCCGACGTAGTACCGTTTGCCGTCGGGTGCTACCCAATGATGGTAAAGCCCCATCAAGCGTAGGACATTGTTCTCACCCAGCGAGAGCGACTGGAGTAGTTGTGCACCATATTCGTAATCGTCGTCATCGTGCGAAACATGGCTGCCAGAGGAGGTGTTCTCCTGCGTGAATCGCGACCGCTGATCCGCCCCCCATACCGAGAGCTCGGTGGTCTTGCGATCGTCCGGGCGGTACCGCAAACGCAGGCTCCCGATCACGGTGCGAATCGGATCAAAGGTGTCGCGCGAATTGCGAAACCGCGCACCCGCCGGCGTCTGCGCCTGAGCGAGCTCTCGTTCACCATCCAGAACGAAGCCATACGCCTCAATGTCAAGCGTCTCCGTTAGTCGCTGATCAAACCGCAGCGAAAACGTCTCGCGGCGTTCCGCCCCAAAGTCACGGGGACCATCGGTCTGGTAGTGCCCCAGTCCAACTTGCACCCCCCCCTCCTCCATCGGTTCGTAGTGCGAGAGGTATCCGTTAAGCGTCTCGGACTCCCCCGCTTCCAGCTCCAGGTAAGTATGGCGTTTCTCATAGCGACGCGGCACCAGGTTGATCACGCCGGCCAGTCCGGAATTCCCCTTCAATAGGGATGCAGATGATCGGATCACATCAATCCGCTCCAACTCGGCGGACGGAAAGAAGTAGGGTAACACATGAAACTCGCGAAGCCACAACCCGTCCAGCGCGTAGTCGGGATAGGGATAAGTCTGACCGCGGAACGAGGTAAACTGCTTCACCTTGCGCCCACGCGTCTCGGTCCAAGCCCCCGGCGCCAATTCAAGCGCATCAGTAACGGTAACCGGCCGCATGCGCGAGATCACGTTGCTTCCAACCGTGGACATGGACGCCCCCAACCCCACGGGCTCGACCAATGGGGCCGCTACCGGGTTCCGCGGCAACACGCTGGCCTCCACCACGATATCGCGCATCTCAGCCACCTCACCCTCGGCCGCCACAGCACGCTCACCGCCAACACAGACCACACCAACCAGCACCAACACGCCAGTCATTCTCTCAAGTACGCTCATCCAGCTTCCCTCTTCTTTCCGCGCTCTCTATTCCAGCAAACCCTGCCTGCTCGATAATCCGCTGACCATCGGGCTCCGCATGAGTTCTCCACATGTTAAAAGGCCATACGTCTAGCCCCGGGGAAAAGGGACATTTTTCTTGTAGGAAAATAGGCCTTCTGCCAGCGTGCCCTCATATGACCCAACCTGACCTAAGCTCATGCTCGGACGACGCGCTCATGTGCCTGTTCCGCGATACGCTTAATGACGCCGTTTTCACTGAGCTGATGAACCGTCATTACGGTCCCGCCTTGCAGATAGCCGAGACTCGCCTCTTCGACAAGGAGAACGCGATTGATGCGGTGCAGGAAGCCTTTCTACGGATTGTCCGCAAGCGCAAGCGCTACGATGGACGACGCTTCGCCCCTTGGTTCTATGCCATCCTTCGCAACATTTGCACTGACATCATCCGCAAAGAGATGCGCCGGAAACAGAAACACACCCAATTCCAGGAAGCCTGCGCATCCGAGCCACCGCCTGAATCCACGCAGAACGATGACTTCGATGCCCTGATTGCTTCGCTCTCCCCGCTCGACCGAGAAGCCCTTACGCTCCGCTATGCCGCCGACCTCCGCTTTGACGAGATTGCCGCCCAGCTCGACTGCTCAGAAGCCGCCGCCAAAAAGCGCGTTCAGCGAGCCGTTAAACAACTGCGAGAAAAACATGTCCCCGGAAGGCGCCGGGCGACGTAAGTAGAGATGAAGGCAGCCATGAAGAACAGCAGACAGATCGAAGAGGCGTTCCGAACCCGAGTTCGCAGCCGTCGTGATGGCTTTGAAGCCGTGCACATGCGCGTTCAAGCCGAAATCCACGCCGCGCAAAAGCGTAGCTTTTTCACCTGCATTCCAATCCCGCTTCGTGCGGCAGCAGCGCTGCTCATCCTCAGCGCCGGCATCGTGACGGGGTGGATGGTGCTCTCCACAAACAGGAACCTTCCACTCTGCCCCCACGCGGCAAATGCGGAAGCCCCGCCGGCAGAGCCCGCTGTGATAACGGCCATTCGCGAGCTAAACAAGAATCGGGTCTGCTACTGCTCCCCGCGCTACTCGGGAAGCCTCCGCCAAACACAGCAGCTCAACTGAAGCGCAACGCGCCATTTTCTCAGCAATCCGGAAAACCATGTCGTACACCTTGTCGCGCACCATGTCGACCTGGTACGCGACAAGGCACGGGTGTGCGTTGTTCGTAAGGCGTTGCGGCATAGGGATCAGGCGCATCTCATGTACGCCACAGTTGCATCGGATAACGATAGCGGGCGATCCCGCGGCCGCGGGAGTGGACGATGGGATGTTGTCTACTCGTTTTCCGCTCTCGTCGCCCGCTCTCGTCGCCCGATTCTGGTGTTTCGCATCGGGCCATCTGTGAATGCAACAGTCGTGACAATGCTGCAGAACAACCGCACTACCGTACGCAACAAGGTGTGCGACAAAGGGCCCGCTTCGCGGGGGATGCCCTTCAGAGGGGAAGAGTTGAGTGATGAGTGAGTTTAACGGACTCGGCCTTAACCTGGGGAATCTGTCGCAGGAAAATCAGATTGTCACTATCGTGGAGCGGGCAACGAGGGTGATTGCTCCGACCAGCCGGTTGGCTGAACGATGCGTCTTACGTTCGGCTGTACGGTTTCTACGATGCCCATTTGAGACTGAGCTTGCGGTGATGCTCAACACAGTCGCGCAGATAGAGATTGATAAGATTCTGGTAGGGAATGCCTGAGTCCTCAGCCATCTCTTTGAAGTAGGCAATGATGTCCGTTCCCATCCGGATGGTGACCTGCTTCTTGAGGCGGGATGCATAGGGATTCCGCCGCTTCTTCATCTTAGAGAGATCGTATTCCTTTTTCATTTTCCACCCCATGGGTATTCACGTTGCTCATTCTTTGTAGCCTTGCGGGCTGAGATGATTCGAATCACATCTCCTCCCTCCCGCTGACAATGACAGATCATCAGGATCCGCAACTTGGCACTTACACCAAGCAGGAGAAAACGCTCTTCCTGCTGATCGTACTCATCGTCATAGAACTCAACGGCCTTCTGATCGAAGAAGACGGAGCGGGCCTCCTCAAAGGAAACACCATGCTTCCGCTGGTTCTCCCGGTTCTTCCGCTCATCCCATTCGAATGTTAGCTCATTCATAACTACACTGTAAATACAGACAGCGTCGCAGTCAAGTCAAGGAGTCAGCCAACCGGCTGGTCGGAGCAATCACCTTCGTGGGCAGCACCCGGGAATGAAGGTGACCGGCCCGCGATCCCCATTCTACAAGGGCTCCACGATTTCCGTACTCCTGTGATCTGAGCAACGGAAAGCCAAACCAGAATCCGACGGTACGAAACGGCTGGAGGTCAGCTTGCCCCCGGCGGCGCAGGCTTCGCCGGAACGGATGGCGACAAGAAACTTACTCGTCAACTTACTCGCAAACTTACTCAATCGGGTCCGAGTAAGTTTGCGAGTAAGTTTCCGATGAAGTTTCAGCTTAGTCGCGCTGTTTCCTGCGGAAACTCCCCGGCGATCGGTTCAACTCACGCTGGAAGACGGCGCTCATGTAGGGGGCACTGGAGAAGCCGACCTCGGCCGCGATGGCCGCGAGCTTATGGTCCGTCGTCCGCAGCAGCTCGATGGCATGCCCAAGACGCATGCGCGTAATCTCATGGGAGACGCCGTGCCCTGTGTGTTTAACGAAAGCGTCCTGCAGTCTGCGTCGGACCTGATCGGGCCAGCAGCGAGCGGCGACAGCCGATCACTTTCTTCAGCCGCCACGACGGATCTGTCGCGGTGAGGATCCGTATTCCTCTTTCACGATGCGGCTGAAGTGTGCGAGGTCCCGGATGCCGACGTCGGCGGCGATCAGCTTGATGGGGCGGTCGGTCTGGGTCAGGAGCAGATGGGCGCGGCGGGTACGGCGGGAGCGTATGTAGCGGGATGGGGTGGTGCCAAGCTCCTGCCGGAATAGTCGCAGCAGGTGTTGGCGCGTGATTCCGCAGAAGGCCGCGACATCGGCGACCCGGATGGGGTCGGCCAGGTGCATCTCGAACCATTGGGTGGCTTTGCGAATGGTGGGGTGCACGTGATCGGACTGATCAGCACCATCCGTATCGCTCAGCCGAAGTCTCCCGAACATATCCCAGATGAATGCCGCCGCCCTCGCCTTGTTGGTAATCCGAGCTTCGTACGCGAAATCGAGTGTTTCCCGAAACCGATTCAGCTCACGGTTGGGGTCAAGAACGGTTAGCTGTGGCACATGCCCCATGACGCGGTCTTCCCGGACACCATGGAGTCCGAAGTGACAGGCGATATGCAGGCTGTCCCCCCGGAATCGGAGTATGAGCGGCGTGGCGGGAGGCAGAACGAGCACGGTCCCAGGCACGAATTCCGAGGCTTCGCCTCTCACCACGGCCGTCCCGGGATAGAGTAGGAGCACCATCTGCCATCGGGCGGGCGTGATATAAGGCTCCTCGGCATGCGCCACGGGGTTTCCCGGTCTGCCGTTAACGGTGAACGATCCATCCGAGATCCGATACAGGCAGCGAAAGATCCCATACAGGTCGAGACGATCATGTAACGGAACCGGATAGAGAACGCCTGAATTCATAATGTGTCATTTAGGCAAGCAAGGTTACATCTGTCAACTGGAAAACTATCGTGGTGATCGGCGATAATTCATTCATTAGACGAGATACCGACTGAGATGGCAAACATTGGAGGCGAGACATGATGACAGCTAGGAGATTCACGAATCTGTTAAAGCGTGCCGTAGTGGCGATAGGGATCCTTGGGATCACTATCGGGTCAGCTAACGCGGGGATCGTTGCTGCCGCCGGAGGCGACTGGGTCGACGCCACCGCCGAACCCGCGGGGTGGGACTATCTAGGGTCCGACGCGGCTACCGGGGGAACGGAGTTCTCGTTGACGCCGAGTACTGGCATTGGCAACTCTGGAGCAACGGGCTTTAGCGGCTTAGGCGTGAATAATATGGGCGCCATTCTGGGCGACAACGTGGACGGCAATCAGTACGAAATATGGAATGATGGTGACGTCAATCATGGCGGTGTTGTCGGGACCGACTTGCTGATGCATCCCGATAACTCTGCCGCTGGACGATATGTGATCGCACGCTACACCCTCAGCGTGGCGGGGACGGCAACCATTTCGGGTGGTTTCCATGGCACTAAGGGAGCTCGCATCGGCTCGGTCTATCACAATGGAGCCGCGCTCTATACAAGTGCCGACACCACACCAGACCGAGCCTCGACGGGCGCCTTCAACACGAATGCGACGGTGGCCATCGGCGATACCATCTCCTTCGTACTCGACAGTGGCGGAAACTATGCCGGTGACGAGACGTCGCTCCGCGCCACGATTGACGTTGATCTCCCCGGCGCCGTGGAAATCAGTCAGTTGGATGCCTTCGATATCGGCACCGACGCGGCGACGCTCTCTGCGGAGCTGAGTGGCACGGACGCCAGCGTAACGGCCTATTGGGAGGCCGGCACCGTCGGCGATCCCGCCGCGCACACCGGCTGGGACGGGACCAACGGACCCGCCGCTGAAAGCACTGGAACGGTCCAGCGCGCGGCCACGGGGCTGACCGCGGATACGCTCTACTCCTACGCGTTCTTTGGTACCAATGACACATCCGGCAGCAGTGACTGGTCGACCGTAGAGACCTTCGCGACGGACCTAACCGGCGCGCAGTCGCCGCAGTTCACCAACGCGACGGCACTCAACGGAGCATCCATTGAACTGGGGTGGCGGAACAACGCCTCCAATCTCACGGGCTTCATCCTGCAGCGTTCCTCGGATGGCGGCAGCTCGTATCCGTTCAGCACAAACCTGCCCCCAGCGACGACCTCTTACAGGGACAACAGTGGGCTGAGTGAACTCACTACCTATCACTACCAGCTGGCGGCCACGAACAGCAGTAACGGCAGCGTCACGACCTTCAGCCTCGCGCGGACCAATGCCACGACGACGACAGGCGCACCGGAACTGACCTACGCCGGCACTCACGATTCAATGGGGTCAGCCTGGCGGACCGCCGCCACGGTGAAACCCCTCGATTTGGATGGCAACAACGTTCTGGGGACGGATGGCTATTACGTACGGAACAATCTGCGCTCGAGTCAGCCTGAATATGTCGCCAGTTCCTGGCACACGGGGTCTGGATATAACCACTCTGGTTATGCGGACATTGATGACCCCGATGTCGTGCCGCCCGGCACCGCGACCATCACGGTCGGGACATCGAATCCCACAGGCGATGACATTCGCATCTTCTCATTTGTTCTGGGCGGGACGGTGCCCGGTCGCTTCCGTGTGGGCGTGATGATGGATGGTCTGGACGCAGCGCAGTACAATCCGGGTGAGGTCTACATGCAAGAGATTGGCGGCGGGGCAGTGCAGTCCTCGAAGGTAGATACGACCGGAGGTCTCTACAACGACACGAATCCGGACTGGATCTTCTTCGACGTGATCGATTTTCCTGTGGGCAGCGAAGTTGGGGTTTACGCAAGCAGGGGCGTGCAAACCACCGCCACTCTGCAGGCATTCGCTTTCGACAGTGCAGTCCCTCCCAGGGGAACCATGGTGACCATCCGGTAGCGGGGACGCTGGACGCTTGCACGCGCGCCTACGACGTACACGTGGGTTTACCGGTGGTAGGCGACCGTGGATGCGGTGGCATGGCCTCTTGGCGGAAGAACCCTTAAGAAGTGCCACGACATCGCTGCCATCAGACCGAGAGTCGATTGTCGCTCAGGATCTGGCAGTAGTCTGATACCGTGCGGTGATGGTCAATCGACAGGTGCTTGGTGATGCGCGGGGACCTCGGTCTTCTCTCCCTTTGGCAACTCGGTATTCACCCGATCGTCACAGCACATATTCCCGCAACCATGCGGCAAGAAATGGGTTGATGAAGCGATAAGAGCCACCATGCTCAATCAAGATGCCGAGTCTGCAAAGACGCCGTACGGCGCTCTTGACACTGGAAGCGTTAGTGAAGGCCCCGTGTCTCAGAAACGTATTGCTGCTGATGTGGTCCCCACCGATCCAGGCAATCGTGGTCAGACAGCGTATCTGAAATTCCGTCAAGCCCGTAAGGATGGTCTGAAAATGCTCAGCGTATTGGTTGAGAATTCGCTGTATGCCGTCGCGCACATGCTCAGGAGCAATGACTTGCTCCTCACGGGTTGTGTCCCAGACAGACTCGCATACGTGTTGAACATCACCCGGCACATCCGAGACAGCAGCAAAGATAAGGTCGGCCGCTGGTGCTGAAAGTGTACGTTTGCCTTCGGTGAAGCGGTCCGTAAGGAACGTCGTGAAAGCACGACGTTCGAGAACGGACACGTTCATGATGGTTGCCGACTTGAAGAATGGAGAATCAGGATCCGAGAAGATGGCATACATGTCGTGACGGACACTGCCCGCAAAGATGTAGCAGAGCTCCCCCTGCCTTTGAATCTCGCCTCGCATGAGTGCCAATATCTGATCGCTGTCAGGAATACCCAGCAAGCCCTGGAACTCATCGAAGACAACAACCAGATCATACGTTCTCGACAATTCGTCCAACAAGGTCAGCGCGCCAACCACCGTGTCGGCGTCAACCCGGGTACCGGCTTCAAAACCCAGACTCGGAGAACCCGTTAAGGGGTCCATCGTGAGCTTGGGACGCAGGGCAGCCAATGCTTTTCCAACTCTACGAAATGCCGTTTCCGCCTTTTCCAGCTTGAGAATGCCGGCGGCAATCCTCTTACAAACGTCATCAACCGAGCGTGCATTAAGGAAGTCGACAAAGACCGCCTTGCGGTTCCGTAGCGTACGGACAGCTTCAGCAATCAGGGAGGACTTGCCGCAACGTCGCTCCCCGTAGAGCACAACATTCTGACCAGATACGATGCGCTCCTGCAGTATCCCGACCTCTTCCTTTCGTCCACAGAAATCTTTCCCGGTAACGATTTGCCCATGCTTGAATGGATTCACAGACCGCCTCCTTGATTATGGCATTCGCAATAATGGCAAATAGTATCATTGCGATTAGTGCAAAGGCAAGTCTTCGCTTCTAGCTGACCGGACGTCTCGCGGGCTATTCTCGTCGTATTTGGCCCCAAGTACCGCCTCAACCGTTCCCAAAGACTCCCGAGACTCCCTGGGCCTGTCCCTTTCTCGTCCCATTCTACAAGAGCTCCGCGATTTCCGCGCTGCTGTGGCTTAAGCAACGGAACGCCAGAGCAAAATCCGAGGGTACGAAACGGCTTGAGGTCAGTCGCGCTGTTTCGTGCGGAAACTCCCCGGCGATCGGTTCAACTCACGCTGGAAGACGGCGCTCATGTAGGGGGCACTGGAGAAGCCGACCTCGGCCGCGATGGCCGAAAGCTTACTGTCCGTCGTCCGAAGCAGCTCCATCGCATACTCAACACGCATGCGCGTAATCTCATGGGAGACGCCGTGCCCCATCTGCTTGACGAAAGCGTCGTGCAGTTGGCGACGGCCCAGGCTTGTCTGGGCGGCGACGTCGCCAACGCCGATGGCGTCGCGAAAGTGATCCCGTATGAAGCTCACGGCGGTCGCGACAGCCACGGCGGGGATCGCGACCATGTCCGTGCTCTTGCGGATGACGAGGCCTTTAGGTGCGATGCGCAGACACGTCTCCGGCGGAGGCTCTCCCTGCATGAGCCGATGCAGCGCCTTTGCCGCCTCATAGCCCAGACCCTCCAGATCGCAATCAACGCTACTCAAAGGAACGGAGGCGTTCTCGCAGATCAGCTCTTCGTTATCGACACCGCAGAGGGCGACACGCTCCGGCACTCCCAGCACGGCCAGCTCGCAGGCCCGAAGAACAAGGGCCGCATTCTGGTCGTCCTGGGCCATG
>CAZCDU010000168.1:0-9953 GCA_964497125.1 uncultured Victivallales bacterium
CTAGCCTGAAATTTCGCGTCCTTTTGCGTTGGTTGTTCAGACTCCCCGTGGGACAGGCGTCCTCGCCTGTCTCCATCCCTCATCAATGACGCCACGCGCCTAGGTCGCAGGCTAACGGGCGAGGACGCCCGTGCCACAATCTTTCGCCCTAATCTCTTCCTCTCTTCTTGAAGCTTAGCTTTCAGTTGGGCTGACTGTTCCGATGTGGCAATGGACTGTGACGGGAGATCGGGTGGCCTGACGGCAGGGCCATTTCGTCCTCAAGACTATCTTGCTGACACAGAACGACTTGCGGACGAAATGGCACCAAACACCCAAGCACCCAAATACCCAAGAAATGACGAAGTCCGAATATCAGAACACACGAATTCACTGGGCATGTGGGTTTCGGGCTTCGGATTTGGGGTTTCTTTGGGTATTTGGGTGCTTGGGTATTTGGGTATTTCAGCGCTACGACACCAAGCTGTAACTTGTACATAGCCAAGTTCTTGCATAGAACTGAATGACCCTGGTCCTGACGGCTGTATTATGTCAGTTTGTGCTGACTTTTGTGCCCCCATCCCGCATAATGGGGTCAAGAAGATGGGGAGTGGTTTTTGGCGTGCCGCAGAAGATGTCTGGTGAAATGTCCGAGCTGGTATGGTGAGCGAAATGAAGAAAACAAGATGTCTGATCAGATGTCTTTTCCAGCTTCTTGTGAGCGTCTGCGTAAGCCATGCCGGCACGCTCAGCTTCCAGGAGGGTGTCAGTCCGAGCGCAGGCTATGTCGCCGACAACACCTATATCCGGAGCGGGATTCATACAAATACGCCCCAAGATGACGATCGGGATGACGAAATCATCGTCGGATGGTCGGGCAGCGAGATGAGACCGATGTTCGAGTTTGATCTCACCCGGATCGAGACCGAAGCCGACGGCAACCCCGTCACGATCGATTCCGTTCGGCTTGTTCTGACGTCGCGTGGTGCAAACCTTGGCGGAACAGCACTGAACCTGAGCCTCCACGAATACGGGTTTGCGTTCGTTGAGGTGGACGCGACCTGGAACGATCCAGATGGCGACGGTGCCGCCGGAACCGGCGATACCACGGCGGGAGGCACGCTGGGGACCACGTTGTCGACCCTTGCGGCAGGAAACACGGTCGCTGCGGCCCCCCCTCGTCTTGCGGACAGGTGGCGGCGAGAGCACTTCAATGACGATTAACGTTTACGAGTACGAGTACGACTTCGCTGAAACCAACGCAACGTGGAACGCACCGGGTCCCGGTGACGGGACGGCCGGCGGCGCCCTGGGCACGCTGCTCACTTCGGCTACCTTCGACCCGACCGTGACCGCCGACATCACGTACAGCAACTCGGTGGCGTTTCGCAGGGCCGTATCTCACGCCGTGGATGCTGACGGGATCCTGCGCCTGATTCTTGCCCGCTCCGATCGTAGCGGTGCCGGGACTTATCGCTATGTGCGATTCGACGACGAAACCGTCACCCCGGCGGCCAACCGCCCGAAGTTGCTGGTGACACATCACTTACCGTTGGGTTCAGTGTTCTTTGTACACTGACGCTTCCTGCGGATCTAGTGGTGACGCGCTGGCGGGAGTCGATAAATAACTGGCGGGTTAGGCTATTGTGAGCCTGCGCTTGGCGGGGTAGGGTTAAGAGGTCCCCTGCTGATCGGGGGCGACGTTCTACTCGAACATTGAACACCCAACTTCGGACGAAGAGAGAGCATGGATCACATGAAGACGTTAGCGGCTGTTTTGGTGACTTGTCTGGCTGGGAGTAGCCCTGTTCGCGCGGGGGAGGGGACGGTAACGCGCGTTCTCTGGTCGGACGAACCGGTCGTCTTTACCGATGCGCAGGTGGGAAGGTTCAGGTATCAGAAGGATGCTTGGTCGCAGAAGGTCTTTCCCCTTGGTAACGGGCGCCTGGGGTGCACCGTCTTCGGTGACCCGAACGTGGAGCGTATCCAGTTCAACGAGGATTCGCTTTGGGTGGGCAATGAGGACAATACCGGTGGGTATCAGCCCTTTGGTGATCTGCATGTTCAGACTGGGCACGATACGTTTACGAACTATCGGCGGGAGCTGGATATCAGCCGGGCGGTACAGACTGTCTCCTATTCGTCTGGCGGCGCGAGTTTCAAACGGGAGTATTTCGCGAGTTATCCGGCGCAGGTGATGGTCTATCGGTTCACGGCCGACAAGAAGGGCATGTATTCGGGTCGGATCTGGCTGGATCATGTGCATCGTTCGAAGCTGGTCAAGGATCAGCTCCGGAATCCCAAGGCGGGGGAGGCCATTGCCACAAGTGCGAAGGGCAACACGCTGACCATGGCAGGGAGCACTGCCGATCTGTTCTTCTGGCAGCTAATCAATATGCCTGAACAGAAGAAGAAACTGCTCGGACAGCGCGAGTACGCCTCGTCGAAGAATATAGACCTGGACCTGGAAGCGCAGGTGCGGGTGCTGAACGAAGGAGGGGAACTCAAGGTTGATGGGGATAGCATTCTGTTCAAGAACTGCGACTCGCTGACCATTCTGCTTGGGGCCGACACCTCCTATCTCAATCAGCGCGACAAGGGGTGGCGGGGTGAGCATCCTCACAGACGCATCACTGCGGCCCTGAACGCGGCCGCTGCGCGCAGCTATGACGACCTGCTGGCTGAGCATGTGCAGGACTACCAGCGCATCTACGGGCGCTTTTCGCTTTCGCTGGGGCAGACCCCGAAGGCGCTTTCCGATTTGCCGACGGTCCAGCGAGTGGCGACGTACCGGGATCAATACAAGCAGGACGGCCGCATGGCGGATCGGGATCTGGAAGCGTTGGTCTACCAGTATGCCCGCTATCTCATGATCAGCTGCTCGCGCCCGGGCTTTGGTGGCATGCCCGCCAACCTGCAGGGACTCTGGCTCTATCACTTCCGTCCGGCATGGCGGTGCGACTACCACACCGATATCAACCTGCAGATGAACTACTGGTTTGTCGACCAGGCCAATATCTCCGAGTGCTTCACGCCGTTGGCTGAGTGGGTGGACTCAATCCGGGAGGTCCGCAAAGAGGAGACCCGCAAGGTCCTGGGGGTCGAGCGCGGCTGGCTCATGCGCTCGGAGAACGGCGTCTTCGGTGGGTCCACCTATCACTTCCAGAAGGGCGATTCGGCCTGGATCTCCCAGAACCTCTGGGATCACTACGCCTTTACCCGAGATAGGGCGTATCTCGAGCGCTACGCGTATCCCGTGATGAAGGAGATCAGCGAGTTTTGGCTGGATCACCTCAAGGCGCTGCCTGACCCTTCGGCAGGCTCAGGGCAGGCGGTACTGGTGATTCCCGACGGCCGCAGTCCCGAGCATGGTCCTGAGAAGTCCGACGGCGTCTCCTACGATCAGCAGCTCTGCTGGGACCTCTTCAACAACACCATCGAGGCGAGCGCTGTGCTCGGCGTGGACGATGACTTCCGCAAGCTACTGGTCTCCAAACGCGACAAGCTTCTCGGTCCCAAGGTGGGCAGATGGGGGCAGCTTCAGGAGTGGATGGCGGATATAGACAGGAAGCCGGGCGACGAGGATGGCGGGCACGGCATAGATCCGCTCCATCGCCACGTCAGCCACATGCTGGCGGTCTATCCCGGACGGCAGATCCACCCCAGCACGACGCCGGAGTTTGCCGAAGCCGCCAAGGTCAGCGTGATTGCCCGTGGCAATGGCAAGACCGGCTGGAGCAAGGTCTTCAAATCCTGTGTCTTCGGCCGTCTGCTTGACGCGGAGAACGCGTATCGCCTGCTTTCGGACGTGCTTCTCTCCAAGACCCACGGCAATCTTTGGACGACCCATCCGCCGTTCCAGATCGACTGCAACTTCGGCTACGCCGCAGCCGTCAACGAGATGTTGGTGCAGAGCCACATGGGAGTGGAGAAATACCCAAATACCCAAGCACCCAAATACCCAAGTTCAATTGCAGTGGATGAAGGAAATCGTCTTGTTCACCTATTGCCGGCGCTGCCCGAGGCGTGGCAGGAGGGCAATGTGCGCGGCATGAAGGTGCGTGGCGGCTATGAGCTGGATATGGACTGGAAGGATGGGAAGCTGAGGGAGGCGACCATTCGCAACAACTCTGACAACGATAAGAGCTGTCGTGTCCGATACGGTAGCCGTACCAGAGAGGTGAAGTTAGCTGCCGGTGGTTCGAAGACGCTCAGATTCTAGCCGAGGAATATGACTTGAAAGTCGCAAGTCTGATGGCGTGGTATGAGCTAATGAAAGGCAGAGGATGCCCCGAAGGGGCTACATCAGGTTCCTGGAGTGTGATATGAAAAAACCAAACGTGCTCTTTATTCTATCTGATCAGCACAACGCCAAGTGCCTCGGTCACAAGGGGCATCCGGACGTGAAAACGCCGCATCTGGACCGGCTGGCCAAGCAGGGCGTACGCTTCGACAACGCCATTACCCAGAATCCTATCTGTACCCCCAGCCGGATGTGCTTTATTTCCGGTCAGTACGCGCACAATCATGGCTACTACGGGCTTTCGGGTCCCAATCCCAACGGCCTGCCCACCATCTTTGGCCACTTCAAGCAGCAGGGCTATCGCACGGCCGCCATCGGCAAGATCCACTGCCCGGAGTACTGGCTTGAAGATGATTGCGATGTCTATCACGAGACCGAGCCGTCGGCCAGTATCGGCGGGCGCAGCAGGGCGTATACACGTCATCTGCGCAGCAAGGATATTGAGCATCTTGAAGACCACCACTCGTTGCAGGAGTTTGGCCGACGTGGTGCACAGAGCTGTGACGGTCGTCCCAGCATGATTAGCTACCGCGACGGTCAGGAGGGATGGTGCGTCACCAAGGGCATTGAGTTCATGGCGCAGGCCCAGGAGGAAGGGACGCCCTTCTTTCTGCACATCAGCCTGCCCAAGCCGCATCAGTGCTACACGCCCGCACAGGAGTTCTGGGATCTCTACGACGAGGAGACGCTCACGCTGCCTCCCAATGCCGATTTCGAGGGGCCGCTTCGCGCGCCCCACCTCGCCAAAATGGTGGATGGCTGGAAACGCGGGGGCTGGACCCGTTTCGAGCCCAAGACCTTCGAGGCCGGGCGGCTGCGCAAGCTGCACGGTTACCTCGGCAACATTAGCCACGTGGATCATGCCGTGGGCGAGCTGGTCGACTTCCTCGATGCCAATGGACTGAGTGACGACACTATTGTGGTCTACTCCGCCGACCACGGGGACTATGCGGCCGAGCATGGGATCATGGAGAAGGCGCCCGGCATCTGCCACGACGCTATCACGCGCATTCCCTTCATCTGGCGTTGGGGCGAACATTTTCAAGAGGGGCACGTGGCGCCGGAGTTGGCGGAGACGGTCGATGTCTCCGCCACGCTCTGTTCGCTCTGCGGGATCCCCGGTCTTGAGACCAGTGATGGCAAGGACCTCACGGCACTGCTGAATGGAAGGTCGGGGGAGCTGCGGAACATCGCGGTGACCGAGTTTGCCTGGAGCAAATCGATCCGCAAAGGTGACTGGCGGCTGGTCTACTATCCCCCCGAGATGTTCAAGGAGGAATACCCCGATGGCTTTGGTGAGCTCTACAATCTGGTCGACGACCCGTGGGAGATGGATAACCGCTATTTCGATGAGGGGCAGCAGGAGCGGATTCAGGAGATGTGCAACGATCTCTTGAATTGGCTGGTGACTACTACCCGTCCGGTGAGTACCAACTGTGCCGACCTCGAAGAGGGGCCGCAGCGCATGACGCGCTACAAGGTGGTCGTCAACGCCGACAACAAGATCCACCCCGACGAGCTGCGCAAGGTTGACTACAAGAACTATCTATAGGGATCGGGATTGTTGGGTTTGAGGACCAGCGGGCCCGGGTGTTTGGGACTTGAGGAGTTGGGTTGGGATGAAACGTGGAGTGAAGATTGTGAAGCAGAGCAGGATCAAGCGTTCCGAGGCATTTTTGGGGATTCATTTCGACTTTCATGCCGGCATGGACTGCACGGAGGTGGGCAAGACGCTGACCCGCAAGATGCTGCGGGAGATGCTCGAGACGGTGAAGCCCGACTATGTGCAGTGCGACTGCAAGGGGCATCCCGGGATTGCCAGTTACCCGACGACAGTGGGCACGCCGGCGCCGGGCTTTGTGCGCGACCCGCTCAAGCTGTGGCGCGAGGTGACGGCTGAATATGGTGTCAGTCTCTATATGCACTACTCGGGCGTGGTGGATGAGGCGGCCGTGAAGCAGCACCCCGACTGGGCCTCCCGGAAGCCCAATGGGGAACCATGGGGTGGGGCGACCTCGGTTTTCGGTCCATACGTGGATGAGCTAATGATCCCCATGTTCAAGGAGCTGGTCGATGTCTATGGGGTTGATGGCGTCTGGGTGGACGGGGAGTGCTGGGGCGCAGAGATGGACTACAGCGCGCATGCCCGCAAGGCGTGGAAAGCGGCCACGGGGCTCGACGAGATGCCGGAGGCGCGGGGTGACAAGAATTTCGAGCGTTTCCGTCGCTTCCAGCGAGAGGGGTTCCGCAAGTATCTGGCCCACTATATCGATGAAATGCATGCTTACGCCCCGGACTTCGAGGTAGCCAGCAACTGGGCCTACACCGCGCATATGCCTGAGCCCGTCGCGGTGGACATGGATTTCATATCGGGTGACGTGACCCCACAGAATGCTCTCGTTGAGTGCCTGATGGATGCCCGCATTCTTGCGCAGCAGGGCAAGCCCTGGGACCTGATGTCATGGTCCTTCAACGGCAAATGGGGCGAGAAGGCCCAGACCTCCAAATCAGCCATTCAGCTGCAGCAGGAGGCGGCGGTGGTGATGGCTTCGGGAGGTGGCTACCAGGCCTACTTCAAGCAGAAGCGTGATGCCTCCCTCTATCCCTGGACGATGAGGGTGATGGGTGAGGTCGCGCAATTCTGCCGGCAGCGGCAGTCCTTCTGCCATGGAGCGACTGCGGTTCCTCAGATCGGGTTGATCCTATCGCGTGATGGCTACTACAAGCACATCGACAAGCTGATGCGCCCCTGGGGGCGGGTCTACCAGGGGATGCGCGGCATTCTCTGCAATCTGTTGGATAGCCAGAACGTGGCGGACGTCGTGATGGATCACCACTTGGAAGAGAATATCGACCGCTACCCAATGCTGGTGCTGCCGGAGTGGAAGGTTATCGCCCCGGCTCTGAAGCGCCGCCTGCTGGCGTACGTCGAAGGTGGCGGCAAGCTACTACTGATCGGCACGGCGCCGGCGCGCACATTCCGCAAGGAGCTCAAGCTCGCCCTCAAAGGCAAGCCCAGGGAGCTGGGGCGCTATGTGGAGGTCGACGGCTGCATGGGAGGCTTTCTCGCCGACATGCAGGAGGCGGTTCCACAGCGTGGGGCCAAGGTGCACACCTGGCTCTACCAAGGCAATGAGGCTAAGGGGCCACGCATCCCGGCGGCAGTCGTAGCGACACTCGGGAAGGGCGAAATAGCTGCGATCCCCATGAACATCGGCGCGCGCTACAACAGTGCCCGCACTACCGTGGCGCGCGACTTCCTGCAGAGCGTGGTGCACCGCCTCATGCCCGAACCGATGGTTGAGGTGACCGGTTCGCACAAGGTGGCCGTAACATTGATGCGCAAGGAGGACCGGCTCCTGCTGAACCTGGTCAACACCGGTGGTGATCATCACGGCGGCTGCTACACGTTCGACGAGATTCCGCCGGTGGGGCCACTGGAGCTGACCGTGCGCCTGGCGGAACGCCCACGCAGTGTGAAACTACAGCCGGGGAACCGCCGCCTGAAGTGGACCTTTGATAAAGGGGCGCTCGCGCTGACGGTTCCCCGAGTGGCCTTGCATGAGATCATTGAGATCACCACTCCCTGAGATCGTGACAGCACGTTGGGAACCGGGCGCCCCCGCTCACCTGATAACCCCGCTCACACCCGGTTACGGGTTCGATACTCTCACTGCGACATCTCTCCCGAGCTCTCCAGGAAGTCGAACAGGTAATTAACCACGCCCACATGGCAGCTGTACCACCACTGTTCGTAGGTGAAGCCGACCACGATCCGGTTATCGGGCTGGAGGTAGTAGGTGATGTAGTTGGCGGTTAGGATCGCCCGTTGCCGCATTGCCTCGTCGCCGGTGGCGTCAGCCAGTTGCATCAGCATGGAGGCCCAGTTCAGGCTGTGAACGCCCATGACGACGTTGCACTGCAGTTGCTCGCGGATGCCCTCAGCCGGTTCGAAGCCCTTGATCTTGTCCAGGAACACCTGCTCAATCCAGGCGTTGAGCTCCTTCGCGAGCTCCAGGTAACCATTGTCATCCGTGCGGTTAGCCAGCAGGTAGCGAATCGTGTCGAGACAGTCGAAGTTGGTGCGCCCCTTGGGACTGGGTACGATGTCCTCGTAGAACCCGCGAAATTCCTTGGTCTTGATGGGACCGTTGAGTAGCCAGTTCCAGGTCTTGTCGCGGCAAGCCCGGTAGTGATTGTTCGCATTCAGCGCGTCCAACTTCTCGAACAGCATCACGGCGTAGATCACACTGCTGGTGTATTCCTCGATGACCTTCTCCGTCTTGGGATCCACCCGGAACGGCCAGGTACCGTTGGGGCGTTGACGTTGACTGAGCGTATGGCCGATGGCTTCGGCGGCTTTCAGGAACCGCGCTTCGCCCGTCGCGTCATGCAACGCGATATACGCCAGCGCCATGATAGTCGCCTTGTCCGGCATCAAGCCGGTCTTGTCGCGGAAACCGCCGGGCTTCTTCTCCTCGTAGGTGCTGTACGGCAGGTTGCCGTAGGCCCAGTCGCCGGACGTGCTATGGGCGATGTTCCAGTCCGCCAGCTTGACCGCTTCCTTCAGGGCCCTCTTATCTCCGGCATAGTTGCCGTAATCGATAAACGTCTTGATGAACAGCGCGTGATGGAACGCGGGATACGAGACGAAGCGGTCGACGCTCGTCGGGAACGGAGCCCCGTTGTGTTGCAGGTTCGAGTAATAAACCCATGGCATCTGCGTGGTGCCGTTCTCATCCTGCAGCGTGTCGGTCGCCTTGAACCATTTCAGATGATCATCCAGAATGAACGACATGCCGCGTCTGATTGTCTCGTCATACGACTGCAGCATCAGGAGCTTGCCCCCTGCGTCGCGCTTGACTGGAGCAACCGTCATCAACCTCTGCCAATCAACCTTTTGCATAACCGGTTCTCTCTCCTTCCCCTCAGCCGGGCAAGCCAAACCAGCAAGGAGGACTCCCCCCCGCCATGATTCCTGCCCTTATCTGTCTTATCGCACCACGCTTCATACACTAGTTCATCCCGCTTGCCCTCACAGCTTATACTGCGGAATCTTCAGCAGTTCGCCGTCTTTGAGCGCGGACCGATGCGCAACAATGCCGGCTACGGTCATATTGAGTGCCTGTGCTACGTCGCACCACGGTTTGCGGTCGCGCAGGATCGCGTCGATGAATTCGCTCGTGAGGTGCCCGTGTGAGCCGCCGTGTCCGCCACCGCCAACCCCTGGAGGGAGGGGCGGGCGCTTGGTATTCACCGCAACATTGCTGTTATTCTCTCCGTAGAAGCGACCCTTCTCTCCATGACCGGACGGAAGGTCCCAACCCACCACCTGGCGGGACATGCCGCCATCGCTGGTACGGAAGAGTGCGACCTCGGTGCCGAAAGGATTCTTGTAGTCGTTGTTCTCGGGGCGCAGGTGCGGCACCTTGCTCAGGTTGCCCATGCAGGATACCTCGGTGAAGCTGCCGCCGGTGATGCCCACATAATAGGCGTTGTTGTGCGTCGGATACCACATAGGCGGCAGGCCTTTGCGCCAGCCGTTGACGTCTACTTTTCCGGTCTTGGGATTATACCCCCCGATGGGTTTCCCGAAGTAGTGATAATACTCACCCTCGGAGTAGATGATCTTGCCGAAAGCTCCCGCCTTGTACTTCTGGTGCCATGCGTA
>CAZCDU010000169.1:0-9894 GCA_964497125.1 uncultured Victivallales bacterium
ACTTGCACGACGCCGTCGGGACGCCGGCGTCCACCTTTTCCGGTCTCCAAGTTTCCACCCTGTATAATCCAGCGGCGGCAAAGCCGCCGATTGGCCGAGACGGCCAACCCTACAAGCTCCTTGCCCGCTCTTCGAACAGAATGCCCGGCCCAGCCGCATCTACACCTTCTCGGGAATCGAGAACTCCTTGCGGTAGTCCTCCTTGACGAGTGCGTTGGCCGCATCGGCATGTTCACCTGTGAAGCGCTCCTGCTTCGGGTCGAACGTCAACCATGGGCCGAGCGTTGGCCGTTCCTTGGCCAGATCTATGTTATTGCTCTTGAGGTGCTCGATGGTGTCTCCCCAGATCGATTCGGCCTCCTCGATGCCGGCGACCTGCTTGCTCACCGCGTCACAGCTTGCCGGCTGACCGACTTGGTAGCTGATGTTGCCGGTATGCAGGAGCAGGCATCCCAAGTGTCCCTGCTCGATCTCGGCATTCAGGTCATCCTTGTTACGGGATTTGATCGCGGCGACCCAGTTCTTCATGTGCCCGCCACCACCATTGCCCTTGATCTGCTTGATGGTCTTTCCGTCGTTGTCATAGACCTTGCCGCCACCCCGCGTTACGGCAAAGAAGCCGCCTTCGCATTTGACCAGTGTCGTGAACCGCAGGCCTTTGCCGAACCGGCGATAAACGGAGTCGCCAACCGCCTTACCGGTCGTGGGATTGATCAGCGGCAGGTTTCGGTTGCTGGCGATGATGGGGACCTTGCCGTCCAGAACGATGACTTCGGTGTTGGGGGTATTGGCATCGTCCTTGTAGCCGAACCGCCCACCAAAGGCCATCATCCTCGTCGGTACGTCGTCATTGAGCTGAAGGACATGATGGACATCATCGATATTGTGAATCACGCGATTGCCCATATCGCCGTTGCCGTAATCCCACACCCAGTGCCAATCATAGTGAAGCTTCTTTCTCATCAGGGGGACGTTCTCACGTGGGCCGCACCACAGATCATAGTCGATATGCTCCGGCACCGCGGTCGGCTCCGAGACTTTTCCAATGGGACCACGTTTCGCGAACCAGAGCGCATGGGCCCACTGCACCTCGCCAATCTCCTTGGCTGCAATCATACGCTTCATCTCAATCAGGGCCGGGTCCGACCGCTGCTGCGAACCGGCCTGCACAATGCGACCGTATTTCCGGGCGGCTTCAACCATCTTGCGGCCCTCCCAGATCGAATGGCTGGCCGGCTTCTCCACATAGACATCCTTACCCGCCTGGCAGGCCATGACGGTGCCAAGCGCGTGCCAGTGGTGCGGGGTGGACATGATGATCGCGTCGACCGATTTGTCGTCAAGCATGTCCCTGAAGTCCTGGTACTGCTTGACGTCTCCCTCAGGCACCTTCGCTGCTGCGCGGGCCATGTGGTTCTTGTCGGGATCGCATACGGCAACAACATCGCACCCGGCGCTTTTTGCCCAGCCCAGGCTGTGAATCCCTTTGCCCCCCACTCCCATCATTCCCACAGCAAGCCGATCGTTGGCACCGAACGTCCGGCTGCTCGGGAGAATCATGACGGAGCCAAAGGCGGCTGAACGTTTCAGAAAACTTCTCCTATTCATCTCTACGGGACCTCCTTCTACCAATATCGCTTCAAACAGTTAAGACTCTCTCTTGCAATCGTGACGGGATCCGGATCGTACTTGAAAACCTCGACGGACAGCCATTGGTCCCAGCCTACCTCATCAAGCGCTTTCGCAATCGGGGCATAGTCGACATCCCCCATGCCCGGGCCATACAGGTTGGGATCATTCACGTGAACATGGCCGATATCCTCGAGCTTTGTCGCCCGGATGATCTCCGGCACCTGGCCGTTCTCCGCGGACATCGCTTTTACATCCAGATGCACCTTGAAGTTTGGATGGTCCAGTTCACGAACCATCTTCACGCCATCTGCCACCGTATTGAGAAAGTCGGTTTCCCTGGGTGCCAGAGGCTCGACGCAAAGTGTCACGCTGCGCTCGGCGGCCGTATCAAGCACGGCCCCGAATAGCGCGCATGCCCGGCTCCAGCCGTCCTCGTAAGACTGGCCGGCGGCGAGCGAGCGCTGGTTCGGTGATCCGATCACCAGCACCGTGCCACCCATATCAGCGCACATGCCGACCAGCTCCTCGAGGTAGTCACGGGCAGCGGACCATAGCGTCTTGTCGGGGGAGGTCATATGCATGTTTTCCGTGCCGACATACAGCCAGTGCAGCCCCACGACGTCCAGGCCGTGATCGTTGACAATGCGCCCGGCTTCCCTGCGGGCATCGACGGAAAACTCGTAGGCATTCCGGCATAGCGTGAAGGGCGCGATTTCCAGCCCATGATACCCCAACGCTTCGGCCACGGAACAGACGTCGGCCAGCGGGGTATCCTCAAACATCTCATTGCAGAGCGCGAACTTCATTCTACCTCGGCGAGGTTGATGTTCCTGAAGTCGATTGCCATATTCCTTGCGGCATGCAGCTGGAATCCTATCGGCCCTGCTTCGATTGCTTTGCCGCTCTGGTCGTCGTAGGCAAGCACTTCCTTGCCGTTAAGTGTGATCGTGTAGATCTTGCCGATCACCTTGACCTTCATCGTGTTCCAGTCCTTAAGCCTCAGCAACGCCTTCACCCCTTCGGCCTCCAGGGGATACCCCTTGCCCGGCACGTACACCGAGCCTGTCATATCACGTTTCTTGCTGCCTGAGATCCCGATCTGGACCTGCTGGTTCAAGGTGCGCAGGAAGATGCCCGAGTCGACGACCCCATCACCCATCTTGAAATCAAACTCGACGATGAAATCCCTGTATGGCTTATCACTCCAAAGGGTGGACCCCTTCTTCTTCGGCCCGCTCTTGCACCGGATCACCCCATCCTCGACCGTCCACCAGGCGTTGTCCTTCGGGACCTTCCAGCCGGAGAAGTCTTTGCCGTTGAAAATGGGTTTCAATGTCTCGGCGGAGCCTGTGTCGATATAGCGTTCATACTGCGTCTCAACATCGGCCTCCGCAGCCGTGCCCTTATGCACCAGGACGCGGTACTTGAAGGTGACGCTTTCGCCCGCCTTGATCGCCATGTTGCCTGCGCCCTTTGGTTTCCTCTCGAAGTAGGAGAGCCCAAATGGATTCGCGCAGCATAGACCGTAATCCCGTGCGTGCCAGGTCGTGGGATGGCGCGGGTTCTCCGTGTGGTCCATAATGGCAATGCCGACCGTCTTGCCGTTTAGCGGGCCATAGTAATCACACCACTTGGCTCGTTTGCCCCACGCCCCTTTGCCGCTTACGCCTTCACTGTTGAGCATGCTGCCTTTCGCAACCTTGCCCCTTGTTCGAAGTGTCGGTGCCACGCGAACAGCCATGGAGCCTTCCTTGGTGTCCCCAAGCACAACCTCGCCATGGCTGGCTTTGATTGTGATCTCGAAATCGATGATACGGCTGTCTGCATCCGTTGTGATCGTATGCGTGCGGGTATCCGTACAGATGATCTCGCCGTCCTTTGCTCGCCACTCATTCTGGCAGACGATCACCACCTTGTCTGTGCGGGAGTCGACTTCCAGCGCTGTCTGGACGATCTTCGGTCCCCGGCCCTCCGACCAGAAGTCATGCCCATTGACATCACCATGCGTATACCAGAGAGAGCGGTGGTGCTTATGGTCAAGCTCTTCGTCCTTGTTGATGTCATTCATCGGCCAGTGTCGGGTGATGTTATCGCCCGTGGGTGCGATGAGCGGGTAGAAGAACGGCCTGTCTGCGGCCGCGTAGTGGTACTCCGTAAACACGTCGCCGTCCACGGTTACCCGGACAGATCCATCCTCTTTGCTTGCTGCCAGCCCACCGGCATGTGCGGCAGTTGTGAGAACGGAAGAGACGGCCCATAGAGCCATGAGATCACTCATTTTCATAGATGCTCCAATACTTGATTCTGGTGACGTAACCAATCTATAGTATCTCACGCCCTGACTGTTAACAACGGGACTTTTGTAGCGGCATCTGGAATATTGTGACTGAGAAATGCAGATATGCGAAGTTTCGCCTCGGAGACGCTCCGACAGAAGGGATTCCCTTCAGCGCGCGTAGTGTGGGGCATCATACCGTTCCTGCCGGGTGGGCCGATGAGGTCTTCAGAGTCCATCACGTAGCCATCTACTGGGGCATCCGCGGGCGGGGCGGCATCGAGATCGGCGCCGGGAAATATCGGCTCGAACCGGAGCGGATTGGAATCTACTTTCCCGGAGCAGAACAGGTTCTCTATGCCCTGGATGAGCCATGGGAGTATTGCTGGTGGACCATGGACGGGCCGATGGCAGAGCAGGTCGTCAGTTCTTTCGGTTTCACGGGAGGCATCTACAGAGTTGGACCGGCCCCGCTTAACTACATCAACGCGCTCGAGTCCATGATTCAGGGGCCCGGACGACAAAACGAAATCAGTGCGTCGGCGCTCGCCTATCAGCTTCTCTGTGTTGCTGCCCAACACCACGGCACCGACTCACAGAGTCGCAGACACGCGACGCTGATCGAGAAGGCAACCGAGATCATCCTCGCATCCTGGCCGGACCCCGCATTCAGCGTTGAAAGCCTGGCCTCCGAGCTGGATATTCACCGCTCTACGCTTGCCCGTCGCTTCCGGCAGAGCACAGGAACAACACTAACCGACTACATCACCGCCATGCGCCTGCAGAACGCCGTCGCCATGCTTCGGGAAACGCCCCTTTCCGTTGCAGAGATTGCGGGCCAATGCGGATACGCAGACCCCAACTACTTCTCCAAGCAGATGAAGATCAAGCTGGGAATGCCGCCATCAGAGTTCAGAAGAAGAGCTGAGACCTAAAGGTGAGGGGCCCGCATGGTCGTCGAAGCCTATCGACAGGTCTCGACTTCCCTTCTCCTGTCGGTCCCCGCTCAGTACGCCAACGGCGCCAGTGATTTCAGGGTGATCGACTTGATCATGAAACCATCATGTTCGGTTCCCGGCTTGTCGTCCGCCAGGTAAGAGGGCATGCGTTCCTCGCCTACCGGCTCGGTGACTTCGAAACTGATGGTTTGATCATCCCCGACGGCAATCTCCACATGCCCGACGATTTCGGTGCGGAACCAGCGCCAGTCACGATCGTGGGTCACGGTCACCGGCAGTGCCGCGGTCAATTCCTGGCCGCCAACCGACAGCTTTGCCTGCACCGGATTACCGGTCAGGTTCGCATACTCGACGTTTACGAAGAAGGTGTTCTCCGTCGTGTTGGCGAACGCCCATTTGACACTCGCGCCGGTACTGTTGAACCCGTGCGCGTAGTCGTCATGGGGACAGTAGGCGTTCGTCGCATGGTCGGTGACCAGCGGGCGGCGGAAGCTGCGCAATTCGAGTTCCGTGAGCTCTGACGCCAGTGCCGGAATAAGCCGATTGTCGAGATCGTGATCCAGCACCGGCTTGGGATCGACGGCCAGCTCTCCCGCGTACTCAACCGCGATGACGGTGTTATCCGCATCTACGAACTCCGCATAGGTAGGAACGCTGGTGAGATCGATTTCGACGCCGCCCGCGACAACCCGGGACTCTAGCGACTGCTTCTTGCCATCCGCGAGGAAGTACACCTGCTTTATGGGGGACTGCAAACCAGGCACGAAGAGCGTATCTTTCGACGGCAACTCGAACAGGTGAAGATAGAGTGTGCCCGGACGACCGGTGCAGACACCCCAGGGCAGATCGGAGTATGGCGTATCCCGCACGCCGAAGATGGCGTCGCCATTGATCTTCAGCCAGACGCCTATCTGCTTGAGGATGGCTTGATCCCGGATCGCAATACGTCCCCGGACATCAGGGCCGATGTTCAGCAGAAGGTTGCCACCGCGTGCACGGATGGCAGCAAGCATCCGGATGACCTCACCGGCTGGCTTGTGGTCCCGGTCCTCCGGGAACCAGGCCCAGTGTTGGGTCAGGGTCATGCAGGTTTCCCACGCCCCCTCAATGCGCACCGGCGGCACCTGGCAGTCGCCCTCGCTGGAGAAGTCGCCCAGTCCGCCGCCTACACGGGAACAGACCATGATGTCGGGCTGGTTCTTGTGTACGAGCGCTTCGCACTTCTTGGCTAGTCCCTCCGGGTTCCCGCAATCAAACCAGGCGATGTGCTGGCGCCCGTACTTGGTCGTTAACTCCTCGAGGTGGGGTAGGGCGAGGGCTTCCGCGTATTCGTCCAGTGTCCTGCCGTCTGGGCCGCCTGCACCGCCTGGCTCATGCCAGTCAAGATGGTGCGAGTAATAGAATCCGGGCTTCACGCCACGCGCGCGGACTGCGTCGGTCAGCTGACCGAAGATGTCGCCCTTCTCGAATGCGGTATGCTCAACGACATTGTACGGATTGACCTCGCTCTTGAAGAAGGCCAGGCCGTCGTGATGCTTGGTGGTGAAAACAAAGTACCGGCAGCCTGACGCGGCAACCGCATCAGCCCACTCGTTGGCGTTGAACTGGTCGGGATTCCAGTTACGCAGCTGCTCCTCGTATTCCGGGATCGGAATCTCGGCGCGTACCATAAGCCATTCGCCCCAGAGATCTTTCTCGAGTTCTCTTCCCTTGAAACGGCCCTGGAAAGCCGTGCTCGCGGAGAAATGCATGAAGATACCGAAGCCATCATCCTGCCATTCGCGAATAGCCTCCACCATGGTATCTCGTTCCTGGGTTTCTTTGTCCCACAGGTTCTCCATCTCGGCAGAGAGATCTGCTTTCCTGCCGTCTGTGCTCATGGTGGATCCCTTCGCCATAGATCGTTTCTGAAATCAACACTCCTTATGCGCCCGTGATGGCATGCGCGACCTGCTTGCGGCCTACTGCCCGAGGGTCAACCGATGCTCGCCCGGCTCCAAGACGACCGGCAGATTCTTGCCCGTCCAGCCTTGCGGCACGCGTAGCGTTGCCGTGGTATTCGGAGGGACCGTGATCTCTAGCTGCAGCTTGTCACCCATCAGCTTCCACGCACTCCGGGCCAAACCGTACGGGGTGTCCAACGTGGCTTCCGCCGAATCCAGGGGGCCGCCCGGAAGTGGCTGAATGAAGAAGTGCTTATAGCCGGGCTGTTCCGGGTCCGGCGACAAGCCTGCCAGGCGCTCGACCATCCAGGTTCCGATGGCGCCGTAGGCGTAGTGGTTGAACGAATTCATGCCGGCCTTGCCGAATCCTTCTTTGTGGCTGTAGCTGTTCCAGCGCTCCCACATGGTCGTCGCTCCCTGGTCGATCGAGAAAAACCAGGAGGGATATGTCTCGTTGAACAGGACCGTGCGTGCCAGTTCGCTCTGCCCCATTCTGTCGAGAATTGACGTAATGAACGGCGTTCCGAGAAAGCCGGTCCGGAGATGATCGTCTGCTGCGTGGACCAGCTCGACCAGGTGACCGGCCGCCTTCTCCTGTAGGTTCTCAGGAATCAGCTCAAAGGCAATCGCCAGCAGATAGGCGGTCTGTGTCTCCGGCGCATTCTTGAGCTTGCCGTCCGCGTCGAAGTAGTGAGCGGTGAATGCCTGCTTCACAGCCGCCGTTTCCTCCGCATAACGTTTCGCATCGTCAGCGCGGCCCAGAACATGGGCGGACTTCGTCAGGATGTCGGCGCCTAAAGCGTAGAAAGCGGTGCCAAGTAGTGGTGCCGGCGTGTCGCCTCGCGTATTCTTGGCATAGGGCTGCAGCCAGTCGCCGAAGGCCCTGATCTTCAGGATCCGGTGGTCCTTTGCCTCCTTGCGGTACCAGCCCACCAGCCGCTCCATCATCTCGAAGTTGTCGGCCAGCACCTGGCTGTCGCCTGTCCGGACATACACATCCCACGGAACAATCGTGGCTGCGTCCTGCCAACCGGGACTGCCCCCGCCGATGGCAACCTGGGGAATCACGTGCGGAACACGCCCATCCTGCATCTGGTCGTCCCGCATGGTCCGCAGCCAGCTCGTGAAGAAGGCGTGGCTGTCGTAGTTGAACAGTGCCGTAGGGGCAAACGCTTGCGCATCTCCGGTCCACCCCAGACGCTCATCGCGCTGCGGGCAATCGGTCGGAATGTCGAGGAAGTTGCCGCGTTGGCCCCAGACAATATTGCTTTGCAGCAGGTTCAACTTGTCATGCGACGACACAAAATCACCGATCCGGCGCATGTCGCTGTGCAGGACGATCCCCGTGACCCAATCAACGCTCGGCTTCGCTCCCTCGGGCAGCCCGGAGAGCTCGACGTAGCGGAATCCGTGGAAGGTGAAGGTCGGGGCCCATTCGATGGTTCCTGTCTCAGCCGCCGTATAGAAGTCGGTTGACTTGGCGCCACGATAGTTCGCCGTATACATCGTGCCATTTTTGTTGAGCATCTCGGCGAAACGAATCGTGATGGTCTGCCCTTTTTCCACTGGCATGGTCAGCCGCATCCAGCCCACGAGGTTCTGACCGAGATCGAAAACAAACCGCCCGGGTTCCGGCTCGGTTACGCTGCGTGCCGGCAACTCAGCGGTGGCGCGTACCGGGGCATGCGCTTTCGGATTGAGAGCCGGCTTTGCGGACACATCCTCGACGATGACGCCGTTCCAGCCCGCGTCATCGAACTCAGCCGTGTTCCAGCCGGGCATCTCGCTGTTCGCATCATAACGCTCGCCGTCGTAGATTCCCGAGCTACGGATGGGCCCGTTGTCGGTGGCGACCCACTTCTTGTCGGTCACGACTGTGTCGGTCGAGCCATCGGCGTAGGTGATCTCGAGCTGTAGCAGCAGGGCCGGCTCTATTTGCGGGTAGAGCACTTTCTTCGTCATGAGTCGTCCGGCATACCAGCCTTCGCCCAGCACCGCACCGAGTGCATTGGTGCCCTTTTGGAGCGAATCGGTCACGTCGTAGGTGAGGGTCTCAATCCGGTTGTCATAGGAGGTCCAGCCAGGCACGAAGTGATCGCGGCCGACCCGCTCGCCGTTGAGCCACACTTCGTATAGTCCCTTTGCGGTCACGTAGAGGCGCGCGTGCTTGATCCCACGCTTGGCCTTGAACTCACGGCGTAGGTATTGCGGGACGTAGGTGTTTCCCTTGCTGCCGGCTTGCTTGCCCGTTACCAGGTTGATCTGGGTGTTTTCCTGAATCGTGAGCTGCTTGGTTTTGCCGCCGACCGTATACTCCAGTCGCAACTCTTTGACTACACCATCCGCGGGGTCGCCGGCGAGATTGTTTCCGGCTCTCACGACCTGTGTGCCGTTGGCCACCAGCTTGCGCACCGCATCGGTCACGTCGCGCTGCTTAGCGGGATCGCTCAGGACGCCGTAGATGGCCTTTGCCACCTGGATCTCCGACGATGTTGTTGCCGCTGTTTCCTCAGCTGCTTTGACTGTCGCCATCCGGATCCACTGGCCCTGCCAGTCGCTATTGTGAAGCAGCCCGAGCTCGAACGACGCCACTTCGCTCCACTCTGAAGGCGATCCGTCCTGCTTTCCTTTGGCGTTGACCGGGACCGGCCAGAAGCGGGTCTGCCAGTATGCCCGTTGCCGCGAGGCCACGGCTTTGCCGCCGTAGGGCACCCAGGTTGACTGGTCGGAATCGACCTTCCCGCTGTCCCACAGGTCGGCGTTATCCGGCAGCAGCTCTGGCCGCGTCGCCACGACAACCCGATAGGCCGATTGCCCGCGCACACCGGCTGGTAGGTTCCAGGAGAGGACAGGTGTCGGGTCGTGGAAACCAAGCGGCTCCCTGAATCCCTCGCCCACCCTGAGCTCTTGTGCCGTTACCCCGCCGTGAACACTCCCCGCCTGCTGCAAAGCAACCGCGGCCACTACCGCCACCGTCTTCTGTAGATATTTCATGGGAGCAGGATAGCGGGCGGAAGGGCGCTCAACAACCTTTGTTGTGGCGAGGCTGGAACTGGGGTGGGGATTTTGGACTAGCGATCCGCCT
>CAZCDU010000170.1:0-9851 GCA_964497125.1 uncultured Victivallales bacterium
CCTACACTCGCAAGCTCGCTTCGGACTCTGCCACCGCACTCCAAGTCAACAGCCCCCTCATTTTTGCCTCCCAGCACGCAGACGTGCCTGTCTTTTCTTCCGTTATAGATGTGAGTATACCTGCCCTGGGCTGGTATATCATGCCCTTTCAGGGCTGGAGACCTCTTCGGACAGGCTCTACACAGAGTACCCCGTACTCCGCCTTACCGCAAAGGGCCAAAACCCTACATTATCAGCATGATTCCGACTTCCCCCTGTCAACAGACAGTCGGAATCGTGCCGATAACATGCGGTTCCGGACCGTTGTCGCAAGCCGGGCATGGCAGGTAGACTCTTCAGTAGCACCACAAGGAGATTGCCATGAGAGAGCTGACAACGACATTCAGCGTTACGCTGCCGTCCCTGATCGCGGTGACTGTGCTCGCTACCTTCGGTGGCGCCTTACAGGCCGAGCCGACCGCGGAGACAGCCGCCGATGTGGACAAGGTCATCGCCGAGCAAAAGGCTCAGCTCAAGGCTGACACCGAAGCCTTTGCCAAGTCGAAGACCTACCCGTACTTCTCGTTCTATCAGTCGCCCGGCATGAGAGGCCGGCAGGATACCGAGCTCCGTGAAGTGCTTGTCGGATCGTTGCCCAACGAAAAGCCTGAAGCGTACAACGTGCGCGTGGTGAAGTTCGCCCCCCGAAAGGGCGTGGACACCATCGACATCGATCCACGGATGCCGCTTCGGGAGTGGACGTTCACCGATAGCGCCTATTCCTCCGGGGCGATTCCCGCAAAGTACCGCACGTCGAACCACAAGATCAAGGCGCACCTGGCGGGATTCCGTGGCATTGGGTACGTGATCGACAAGGGCGAGTTCAAGGGCGCCTATCGCATGCCGAAGTTGTTGCTGCGTTTCTCTGACGGCCGACTGCGGACGGTGGACTCGAAGCTCGTCAGCGAGGCCGACCGAACATTCATGGTCCAGCAATACAAGATTGCGATGGATGACCTCAAAGCCAGGCGACTGCCGGAGAAGCCGTACGTGGTTCCGGAGAGGTTCCAGAAGGAATTCGCCAACCCGAAGCAGCCCGGCGAGAAGAACGGCCACATGATTACGGAATCGGAATTCTTCTTCTTTACCTCAGGGACCGAGCACCCCGAGCCGGGCAACAGGGAGCATTGGTGCCAATGGATCAACCCGATGGGGGATCGCAAAGCAGGCCGGAAGTTGCGGGCTGAAACGGGCGAGTGGAACGATGCGATGTGGCGGATCTATGAGTACGCCGGTCACTGGATGAAGGGCGCGGAAGATGCAGAACCACGCAAGAAGTTCTGGTGGAAGGTCGGCGGACCGACGATCGACGGCAAGCGAACCAAGGGCGGTGGCGGCGGAAACCACATTGGAAACGGAGAGTTCGGAATTGGCGCCCACGAATGGGGCCATTGCAACGATCGGTTCCTCAATGGTGTGATTCACGGTGGTGGCGAGACGTGGGCGGACACACTTCGCGACACAGCCTTTGGCAACGGTGGTGGTCCGCAACTGGGCGCGCCGCACAACCACGTGTTTCCCGCGATGAACGATTACGGATTCACCTACTTCTACTCGGTGACGGGCGAAGACCCGAGCTTGGGGTACATGTGGTATACGCGACTTCCGGTATTCCGAGGCAAGCCACAGGAATCGAGCAGCTCGGCGCTGCACCTGGCAGCAGAGATGTTCAAACGCCAGAAACTCACCGAATACGCCTCAGACAAGATGGTCAATAAGCCCGTCGAAGAATTGGGCGACCTGTACGGCGAGTTCGCAGCGCGGTCGGCGACGTTCGACATTCAGCGGGAGGGCGAGATGGCCGCCCGCGGACAGGTTCCGGTGCGACAAGGCATGGAACGCGTCGACGCCATGCGCAACCTGTGGCGCATTCCGGCAGACTTTGCCCCGCACGCGCAAGGGTATAACACCATTCGCCTGGTTCCCGAGCCCGGCGCTAAAAGCGTGACGGTCGATTTCACGGGGATGCACGATCCCGCCATCTATAGCGATTGGCGCGTATGCATCATCGCCGTCGGCGCCGATGGCGTACGCCGCTACTCGAACCTGTGGAACAAGGGCCCCATGATATTGGAGATCAAGCCGAGCGACAGGTCGCTCTGGCTTTCGGTCGCAGCGACCCCGACGGCGCTGAAGGAAACGCCGGCTGGGGGAAATTCCCCGCGAAAAGGCGTGTGGGAACTGCCCAAGGGACATAAAAAGGGAGAGAAGTTGAGGTGGCAGGACAGAGCGACGCTCCTCAAACGCATGCCAACCTATCCGTGGATGGTGAAGCTCACCGGGGCGACGGCGGGGTCCCCCGCGTCGTTCAGGGACGGTTTCGGCCATGGCGTTATGGCGGAGACACTCACGCCTCATGCCAACGGCGGCGGACTCGTCGCTGCCACCGCCACGGTCGCAGAGACGGCCTACGTGGGCCCCAACGCGGTGGTGCTTGGCAAGGCACAGGTTCTGGATAACGCCCGAATCGAAGGATTTGCCATCGTTCAGGACAACGCCATCATCAAGGAGAATGCCAAGCTGTACGGCAATGCCATTGCGAAGGGGAATACCGTCGTCGGCGGAAACGCCCGGTATCATGTACCGGTCACGAATCCGGACAAGAGCGAGCTGGACGTGATGAGCGTCAACCCGCTTCCGCCGCGAGTCGGCAACGCCAAGCGGAACCCCCAGGGCCTCTGGGCTGCGTACGCGATGATGGATAGCGACGCGGTGTATCTCCAGGACTATTTCCGGATCGAACGCGTCCAGTCGCACCGCAACCGACCCATCTACCCAACGATGAACGGATACGTTTTCGGAACCCCCCAAGCCGTCTGCTACGACAATGGCACGGGACCCCCCGCCGCCGGGTTGCTGTTTGACGGTGCGACACAGTACGCCGAACTGCACCCCGCTGCCCTCGACTTGCCAGAGGCGACGATCGTGGCTCGGTTGAAAGTGGCGCCCAAAGCGACTGGCACGATCTTCGACGTGGGAACCGATGCGAAGAACAGGATGGTTCTCTCGCTGGAGGCCAACGGGGCACTGCATCTGGTAGCTACCCTCGACGGAAAGAAGTGCATTGATCTGATGGGCAGCCACACCATGATCCCGTCCAAGGTCGTTCAGCTTCGCGTCGAGGCCGATGGCCAAACCGTCGCCTTCTGGATGAACGCCGTGAAGCTCGGCGAAGCAGAATCATCTCTTCGATTTGCCGACTTGTTCGGCCCCGATGTGGTCCGCAGGAACACGATCGCAGCCAGTCGGGACGGAAAGCGCAAACTGAAATGCCTCTTCGATTCGCTGACAATCTACGCGAAGGTCTACAACGCGGTGGGCCCGGGTGGCGTGGTCGCATTCGACACGCTTCCACCGCCTGCTCTCGAAGCCCCACCCATCGTGAAGGACAACATCCTGGCATTGCTGGAAGCACGCATGGACCCAACGCGTGCGGCTCCGATTCGTGAAGCGGCGATGAACATCTTCAATTTCTACAAGACCGAGGGATTCGGCACGGTGCGGGCTCGTTCGGGCGGCACGTGGGACGCGCCGGAGGGCTTCTTTGTCGAGAACCTGACCGGGCGACGGTGGATGCGGCTGACGCGTCGCGATCCGGACTGGGTCAAATGGACCGACGAGATCATGCCGGCCAGCAAAAACGACCCCAAGGAAGTCCGAGAGAAGAAGGAGCGGGAGTATAACAGTGTCATCCGCAACAAAGCGATGGGCGGACGACATCGCGATGAGTGCAAGATGATTGATGGTCTGGCGATGGCCCTGTGGCGAACGCACTGGGATACCGATTACATGGGGTATATCGACCAGCACTACATTCCGGCCAAGGTCAGCGCCGTCCTGGGGGGTGTCGGTGGCGAGAACCTTCACAGCGTCACCGTGTATAACAACCTGGCCAACGATCCCAAGTCGTGGATCAAGAGCGAGGACATCACCGTGCCCATGCCCTCCCTCCGCGTGCGACGTCCACGAAAAGATGGGAAGGGGCAGGACAATGTGGTGGTGGAGCCCTGGAGCGTCGAGGGGATTGCCTCCGGCGAGTACGACAAGCTGACCCCGTACCAGAAGCAATGGTACCTGCATACGTACGGGCCGATAGAGCAATAGAGGGCAGACTGGCGCCGATTCAACAGAACGAGAATACACGCGAAGGAAAACCGATGTTTCGAACACCCATACACGTTGTTGCTCTTCTTCCGTTGCTGATGCTCAGCACCGGTTCTGCTGAAGTGCTGTCTGCAGAAGGCATGAGCCCACTGCCGTACGGCTCTCAGGAACTGGGCAAGGAGACCACCGTCAAACAGTCGCTGGCGGACCCCGGCTTCAAGCTGCGCAAGTTGAACAAGGATCACTATCTCTACTTCAAGCAGCTCGCCCCGACGGCCGGGCAGGTCGCGGCAATGAAGGAGCTAAAGGCCCCCGAGTGGACCGTTCCGATCATTGCGATGGAGATGAAGCGTATCCCGGCCGGTGAGTTTGTCATGGGCTCGCCCACCGACGAACGCTATCGCCGCGACGACGAACTGCAGCACAAAGTGAAAATCTCCAAACCGTTCTACATGGGCACCTTCGAACTGACGCAACGTCAGTTCTACTACCTGACGATTCCCGATTACGATTTCAAGTCGTGGATGTTCTGTGACGGCCCCGTGCATGTAGGCTCAGCCATGCGGCACCGCAACAGCAAGCGATGGGGCGACCATATAAACGAAGAACTGGAGTTTCTGAAGGACAATCCGATGGAGTGTTTCTCGTGGCGGACGGCAGTGCAATACTGTAAGCGTCTGACCAAGTTTGAACGCAGGGCGGGACGACTGCCCAAGGGGTATGCGTATCGGTTACCGACAGAGGCCGAGTGGGAATATGCCTGTCGCGCCGGAACCACAAGCTACTTCAATACCGACGCAAACCTTGAAGAACTGATCGCCAGGAACGTCAAGCCCCAGGCCGGCCACGCGTTCGTTTCGCAACTGCCGGACCTGGGTAAATTCGCGTTCAACGGTGGGTGGCCCGGTTCGACCACCATTGCACGCCAGCCCAACCGATTCGGCCTGCAGGAGATGCACGGCAATGTGTACGAGTACACGCTGGACACCTACGCGCCCTACCCCACCGACGGGAAGACGCAGGTCGATCCGGTGAACTGGGAGAACGAGGCGAACCAGGACGTGTTTGTCGACGAGAAGGTGATTCGCGGCGGGAGTTGCATGCTGCATCTACCCAGGCCGAAACCGGACGAAAAGATGGAAGAGCTAACCGACCAGCATTACCATTATGAGAACCTGCGTAGTGCCGCACGAAACAGCATCCCTTACGACTTCGATTACAATACCATTACGGGCATGCGAATCGTGCTGGCCCCGAAGATCGACATCCCGATTCCGACCGAACCCACGTACCACACGCTGGCCACCCGAAAGAAAGAAGTCGAGCAGCAGAAGGGCCAAAACAGGAAATAGGGCGCGTCCGGGGCTAGCGGGGGATTTTCTAATGATGAGTTGAGAGGTCGATAGGCGGACATGAGAGAGATCGACGAAGATCGGGACAAGGATCGGGACAAGGATAGAAGAGACGACGAATGGGCAGGAGGGGCGGCGAACGGTGGAGTCTTGCGGCCCCGCCGTTCACATCGCTTCCCGCTCCCATCTTTGTCTCGATCCTCGTCCCGATCTTTGTCGGCGCCACCTTTGTCCCGATCTTTGTCCCGATCGTTGTCGAATCGCCTTGATAGCTGGGTCTGGTGAGAACAATCATGCATGTTGCCAGTGAAAATCCCCCGCTGAACCCGGAAACGCCCGAAACAGTTTCACACACCACACCCATCGAAAGGTTCACCATGCCACGTCTGACATTCAGTCTCGCCCTCCTATTGCTGGTCCTTGCTGCGCCTCTGGTCCTTGCTGCGCCGAAGGACCACCACTACGATATCGTCCAAGCAGGAAAGTTGACCCCATACGCGCGATTCGTCGGCTCGTTCCATCCCCAGCGGGATCAGAAAGATGACGGCACGTTCACCTTTGGCAACTTGCACAACTTCCTCTACGCCGGGGCGGGATTCACCAGCCCCGAAGCGCGGATTCACGTCAAGCTGTCGCTCGCCAATTCCGATACGCACGTGCCCGGCCGAAACTATGGAGCGATTCTTTCGATTAACGGCATCGGCATCCATTTGCAGCAAGATGTCGAGGGTCGCTTTAGTGTGGACTACGGGGTGAAAGATTTTAACGGCAAGAGGCGGATGGCGAAACATGCCGGCCCGCCGCTGCCCCTCATTCCCCAGGGAACGCCTTTCGAGATGGACGTGACTCTCAAAGACGGCGGCCTGATGGTGAAGGTCAACGGGAAAGAGGCGTGCTACCTTCCCCAGTGTCCGCAGATGATCCATACCCAGCCAGCAGAAATGGTCGCCAGTCAACGGCTAGGCCTGACGGTGTGCTTGCGTCCATGGCAGGAAAAGGAGATGAAGGTCTACGACTTCTCCGTCGAGACGACGGGTACGATTGTGGAACTGCCCGAGATTCAGGAAGTGTTCAGGGGCGTCCGGAGCTTCCGCAGGGAGGACCTCAAACCGGGAACCACCCACCTGTATCGCATTCCCGCGCTGACGGTCACCAGGAAAGGCACGTTGCTTGCCTTCGCCGAAGCGCGACGCCATGACGCATCTGACCACGGCAATATCGACACGGTGGTTAGACGCAGTGAAGACGCGGGCAAGACTTGGGGGCCGGAACTTATCGTCGCCGACGATGGCGACAACACGATGGGCAATCCCTGCCCGGTGGTGGATCAGGACACAGGGCGGATTTGGCTGCACCTTTCCTGGAACGGGCACAAGCCGCCCTCGGGGGGATACAAGCCCGGTTTCGGCAAAGACTCGCGACGCGCCTTCGTGACCTACAGTGACGATGACGGTAAGACCTGGGCCCCGGTCAAAGAGATCACCCGGCAAGTGAAGAAAGAGAATTTTTCGTGGTACGCCACCGGGCCGGCCGCGGGAATCCAGCTGACGCGTGGGAAGCACAAGGGCCGGCTGATTATTCCCGCCACGCACGATGCCCACACGCCCAAAGAGGGGAAAATGCAGCACGGGTACATCGTGTATAGCGATGATCACGGCAAAACGTGGCAGGCAGGTGGACCCACGCAGGGAGGATTCAACGAAACGACTGCGGTGGAACTGGAAAATGGAGACGTGATGTTGAACTGCCGGCTTCATGGGCCCGCGACGAGTCGCGAGAATCATCGCGGCGTGTCGATTTCGAGGGACGGTGGCGAGACGTTTTACCGTGAATATTTTGACAAGACACTGATCGAGCCGCGCTGCCAGGGCTCGATTCGGCGCGTGCGATGGGCCACCGATGGCAAGCCCGGCGTGATCGCATTTAGCAACCCCGCCTTCCCGTGGCGGACGCATGTGATGGTGCGTTACAGCTACGACGATGGAAAAACGTGGCCCGCCGGCCGCATGATCTATCCGCACACCAGCGCTTACAGCGCCGTCACTACACTCCCCGACGGTCGGGTGGCTGTGATGCTCGAGAAGGACTGGTGGGGATCATTGGGGTTGGCCATCTTGCCCGCCCCCCCAGCCGACGCACCGCCAATGAAGAAGTGGTTCGACTAAGTGTGGGACGAAATGCAGGAGAGATGCGACTTGTCCTCCGTAGCTCGTAGAGCGAAGGAGGAAGCACTCACTTCGTCGGGCACACTTCGCCCCACACCTCGTCGGCTACACGTCGTCGAACGGCTTCGTCGGGGCCCGTTCGCCAATCTATGCCTGTGCCGTTACCAATGTGTTACTTTGCTCCTTTACGGCCGTGGGGATGGCGTGGTGGTGCAGCTCGCTGCGCCCTCATTTGCGGGCGCGGATGGCGGTGGGGCTTTTGCCGTGGTTGCGGCGCATGAACTTGTTGAAGGCGTGGCGGTCGGGGATGCCGACTTGCGCGCCGATCAGGTGTATCGGCAGGGCGCTCTGGCGCAGCAGGTCCTCGGCGAGCTGGGCGCGGCGCTCGCGGATGCAGGCGGATACCGGCTTGCCGAGGAGTTCGACGCAGAGCTGGTCGAGCCGGCGCCGTGAGTAGCCGACAGCCTCTGCCAGCGCATCGGGTGTGAGTGAGGCGTCGGCGGTGTTCTCGCGGATCCGCTTCTGTACTTCCTCTATGATGTGCGCCCGGTCCTGCTGCCCCGCGTCGGCTGTCCGGGCAATCCGTACCAGCCGCCACAGGAGCAGGCGCGCCAGCAGATCGCTTTCGTACCGGTCAGTCTCCCGCAAATCCATGCAGGCAGCAAAGTCACGGTGCATGATGTCGGCCGATGGTCCGCTGTGAATGATCGCGGGCAGTTCAACGACCGCCGACCCCGGAAACTCCAGACCGTATCGAATCTCCAAGTAGTAATGCTCCAGGCGTTGTTCGGTCGTATAGATCCGCTCGGAATTCGGAGGAATGATGAGAATGTCCTGCGGTCGGATAGCCAGACGCCACCGCCGGCGTCCTTCCTTCAACTCCAGTGACGCGGGGCCTTCGAACAGCGTCACCTGCCAAGTGGGCGCAGGCCGGTACGTCTCGACGCGCTCAATTCCCACGTACGAGTATCCTACCGCAAGGACCTCGGGCTCAAGACGCAGCGGAAGTGACCATCGGGGTTGCTTGTCAGTTTCCATATTTAACCACACCTAGCTTCCAACAACACCAATATGCAGAGATACACTGCAATGTTATGTTATCCCCTCGCAAGTGATCTGCGCAATATCATTATCCGTGCGGTCGGGGTGTTGTAAATTTGGTTGCCAGTTGCGACCACAGAAGAGGGAGATTCGATGCAGTCGAAGGTGCTGTCCGACATGGACATTCAGCGTATTCACGAAGCAACATTGACGGTGCTGGCGAAAACCGGCGTCGGGTTCAAAGACAGCCCACAGGCTCAGGAGATTTTCAAGACTGCAGGTTGCCGGCTGGAAAACGAACGGGTCTGCCTACCGCCCGAGGCGGTAGCGGAAGGGCTCGCACGCATCCCCGACCGGGACAGTCTCGACTACTACAACCACTATTTGGGTTTCACAGGCCCCGTTTCGCTGAAACAGGGGGACGTCAGTTTCGGCCTGATCGGCAATGCCTTCACCATTCACGACTATGAGGCCGGCGAATCGCGCAGCTGCCTGGAGTCTGACGTCAATGACAAGCTCCTGGTGTTGGACTCCCTGCCCAACTTTGATTACGACTGCTGCAACCTCTTTACGGCCCACGATCGCGGCATCGGCGGCCCTGTGGCCCGTCCGTATGGGGGCGTAGAAGCGGGCCAGCGCTTTTTGCGCCAATGGGTCTGCGGTCGCGCTGTGCCCGGTCGCAAAACGTTGCCATTCGGTGCGATCAATACGACGCAGGAGGAACGGCGCCTTACCACGCTTGGCCGGGCGATTCTGGAGGGTGTTGACTCCACAGCGGCCTTGCTGAATCGCCAACTGGACTTTGTCTGGTGCAACCCCCTCAGCCCCTTGAAAATCAAAGGCTCCGAGGCCGATTCCATCATCAGGGCGGCTCGCTCTGGCCACGGCATGAGCATGATCTCGCCTGAAGTGATGTGGGGCGCGACGGGTCCTGTGACCTTAGCCGGGGCCCTGGTGGTGCACAATGCCGAAGTGCTGGCCGGTGTCCTGCTTAGCCAATTCGCCAGTCCGGGGTCCGCCTGCATTTACGGCTGCGTCAGCGCCCCGATGGATATGCACACGACCGACACCCACCACGGTGCCTTCGAGACCGCGCTGTTCGATGCCGCCGTGGTGCAGCTGGCCGACCGTTACGGTTTGCCGTCCCGCA
>CAZCDU010000171.1:0-9811 GCA_964497125.1 uncultured Victivallales bacterium
TTTCGAGTCATGCGCATTCAACCGGACTCTGCCAACCCTCCGTCGTAGAAAATGGGCTCCATGGGATCCGTCCGACTGGATCCAATAATGGAGGCGGTAACCTACGTAAGGGCGCCGCGAAAGTCAAGCGATCCGAGTGCGGAAATTCCATTGGGGAATCCGGAGCGGGAGATCCTAGAATTGGACCTGGAAGCCGTGGAATTCGCCCGTAGCTGCGGAGTAGCTGGCATCAACGTCGCTGACTGTTGCGTAGGGGGGGCCGTGTTCACACCAGCGCAGGAAATCGGCCACGGCTTCGAGTTCACCTTCAGCCACAATCTCAACGGTGCCGCCAGGCACGTTGCGGACCCAGCCCGTCAGTTCCAGGTGATCCGCCTCGTCTTTGGCTGAGGCCCGGAAGAAGACGCCTTGAACGCGTCCATGACAGACGAAGTGGCCGCGGCGTTTCATTCTGCCCCCTTGACCATGGGGACAAAACGGACGGCAAGGTCGTTCTCCTGGATCACACGGCCCTTCTGCTTCCGCAGAATCACCAGTCGTTGGCGGTATCGCCCCAGGGGCAGGATCATGCGCCCCCCTTCACGGAGCTGATCCACCAGGGCTTCAGGGATCTCTGCAGGAGCGCAGGTTACGATGATGGCGTCAAAGGGGGCATGATCAGGCCAGCCCTTATAGCCATCACCGGTCAAGAGCTGGACGGCATCATACCCCTCCTGCTTGAGCACGTCCTTAGCATGGCGCGCCAGCTGAGGGATGATCTCAATAGAGTAGACCTCAGCACCAAGCTCAGCAAGAATGGCTGCCTGATACCCAGACCCCGTGCCGATCTCCAACACCTTCTCACCGGGCTTCAGGTCCATCTTTGATGTCATGTGGGCCACAATATAGGGCTGCGAGATCGTCTGGTCGTAGCCGATCGGACAAGGATGATCGCCATATGCGTCAACGCGCTGGTAGGCCGACGGGATGAATCGATGCCGCTGAACGACTTTCATCGCGGCCAAGACCACTTCATCCCGCAACCCATAGCGTTGGATGGTAGCCACCATCGCTTCTCTCTTAACGCGCCAATCTTCGGCCATATCCCCCTCCCCTACGCACGATCCACAGGACCAAGCCAACAGACACAGAAATCCGAGCTGAATCATGCGGTGCCTTCTCATACCGTTAGATTAGCCAACAACATGAAGAACTGCAACATTCACTCCCCCCCGTTTGCCTGCCATTTCATTACATTCACTCCAATCACTAGCGTATCGGGACTGAATTCTCACGAATCCAGCTACAGGGGGGGTGAGTGCGGCTACGGGATGTTGATGTAGCTGAATTCGTGAGAATTCAGATCTCTTGCCACCGCCTCCTCTGGTGACGAATTCATACAACCACCCAGAAAATGGGGACATTCGACGCAATCCGGCTTTTTCTGCTTTCCAATCGCCTAGGCCTCATTATAGTGTCACCCGTCGTTTTTTGAGTCAGGGAAGTGGAAGAGGATTCTAATGGTAGCCTACGTACTGATTGTCATCGGTGCCGTTCTGGTCAACAACTTCGTATTGACCCGTTTTCTGGGCATATGTCCCTTTCTAGGGGTCTCCAAGAAGCTAGGCACGGCCCTTGGCATGTGCGGCGCCGTAGTCTTCGTTATGACGTCCGCTTCTGCGGTTACCTGGGGCCTGCAGCACAAGATCCTCAACCCCCTCGGCCTGGGGTACATGCAGACGATTGCTTTTATTCTGGTTATCGCGTCTTTCGTGCAGCTCGTTGATATCGCCATGAAGAAGAGCGCCCCCAAGTTGCATGGCGCTCTCGGCATCTTCCTCCCGTTGATCACGACGAACTGCGCAGTCATGGGCGTTGCTGTACTCAATGTTCAGCTTAAGTACAGCTTTGGTAAGGCAATCGTCTTTGGCTTTGCCGCTTCACTGGGTTTTGCCCTGGCGCTAATCATTTTCACAGGCCTGCGCGAGAAGATCGACCGCGCCAATCCACCTCGAGCCTTCCAGGGCGTGGCCATCGCCCTCGTTACGGCCGGACTTCTTAGCCTCGCCTTCATGGGATTTGCGACACTTGTTAAGTAAATGAACCTATCCGCCATACTCATAACCTCAGGAGCCATCGGGGGTGTTGGCCTCGTATGCGGCACAGCATTGGCCCTCGCAGCCAAGTTCCTGGCCGTCAAAGAGGATCCCCGTGTGGAGGAAATGGAAGAAATCCTGCCTGGCGCGAATTGCGGTGGCTGTGGTTTCGCCGGTTGCGCCGACTACGCCAAGGCCGTTGTGATTGACGGCGCCTCGATCAATCTGTGCGCCCCTGGCGGCGCCGAAGTACTTGGCCTGATGGCGGAAGCCATGGGACAGGAGGCATCAGCCGAGGAGAAGAAGGTTGCTGTCGTGATGTGTGCCGGTGATTCCGAGAAGGCACCCCGCAAACACCTCTATAATGGCGTTGCCGATTGTGCGGCGGCAGCAGCGGTAGGTGGCGGTGACAAGCTCTGCAGCTACGGCTGCCTCGGGTACGGCAGCTGCGCCCGCGTCTGCCCCTCGGGAGCCATCGAGCTCAAAGACAACATCGCCATCGTGCATCCCGATCTTTGCATTAGCTGCAGCGCCTGCGTGAAGGCCTGCCCACGTGACATCATCGCCATGGTTCCGGAAAGTAAGTCGGTGCATGTGCTTTGTAGCTCCAAGGACAAGGGCCCGGTGGCGAAGAAGGCCTGCAAGGTTGCCTGTATTGGCTGCCGGATGTGCCTCAAACTCGCCGGTGACAGCTTTGAGATGGACGGTTTCCTGGCGCTGCGCAACTACGACATCCCGGTTACGACCGAAGGGGAAGTGATCGTCGACAAGTGCCCCGGCAAGTGTATCGTGAAATGCGGCGAGTCTGAAGCGACTGCCCCGGTCGAAGCCGAAGCAGCCCCCGAACCGACGGAAACCCAGAGCGCTCCTCCCGTGGCAGAAGAAGAGGCAAAGGCATGAAGACGGCCAAGGCACAGTACAAGGTCAACGGAGGCATTCACCCCGCTTACCACAAGGATCTTGCCCGCGACAAAGCGATCGAGATCATGCCGTTGCCATCACTCCTTCGCGTATCCATGTCACAGCACCTCGGCGCACCAGCGAAGGCGACCGTCAAGAAGGGCGACGAAGTCCTTCGTGGCCAGGTCATTGGCGAGGCTGCCGGCTTCATTTCCGCAAATGTACACGCCCCCACCTCTGGCACCGTTAAAGAGGTAGGAGCTGCCCCGACTGTAATGGGAACAACAGCCCCCTTTGTCAGTATCGAACCCGATGGCAATGACACGTGGATCGAAGGACTGGTCGGCGTGGCAGGCTGGGCCTCGGCGGACCCCAAGGCGCTTGTCGCCAAGGTTGCGGCAGCGGGTGTTGCAGGCATGGGCGGCGCCGGATTTCCTACGAATGTGAAGCTCTCCCCTCCCCCGGACAAGGCAATTGACACCCTCATTCTGAACGGTGCCGAGTGTGAACCCTACCTGACGGCCGACCACCGCCTGATGGTTGAGCACGCAGAGCACATCTGGATCGGTTGCCAGATCATCCAGAAGATCCTGGGAGCCACGACCGTCCGCATTGCGATCGAGGACAACAAGCCCGAAGCCATTGCCGCCATGGAAGCAGTCATGGCCGATGCAGAAGGTGATGTTGGCGTCGCCATTCTGAAGACCGAGTATCCCCAAGGTGCAGAGAAGCAGCAGATCTATGCGATCACGGGACGCGAAGTTCCTTCCGGCGGCTTGCCTATGGATGTGGGCTGTGTGGTTGAGAACGTAGGGACGACACTTGCCGTCTGGGATGCCGTTGTTAACGGAAAGCCATTGACGGAGCGTGTCACGACCGTCACCGGCACGCCGGTAGCAACCCCCAAGAACGTCCTCGGCCGTGTCGGCACCCCTTACGCAGATTTGCTGGCTTTCTGTGATGGACTCAGCGGGGATGCGGCAAAGATTATCTCCGGCGGCCCCATGATGGGCATCGCCCAGGCCGGCCTGGAAGTCACAACGACGAAAACAACATCCGGCCTGCTCTTCCTGGCGCCAAACCAGGTTCAGTCATTCAGCTCCATGCCCTGCATCGCGTGTGGCCGCTGCATCGATGCCTGCCCCATGTACCTGGTGCCGGCCGAACTGAGCCAGATGCTGGAAGCAGAAGATTACGAAACCGCAGAAGAGCTGAATGTTCTGGATTGCATTGAGTGTGGATGCTGCGCATTTGCCTGCCCGGCCCACCGCCCGTTGGTCCAGCATATGAAGCAGGGCAAGTCGCACGTGATGCTGAAACGTCGCCAGGCCCAACAGAACAAGAGTTAATTTGAGACGCAACATGGCAGAAAACGACACACAACAGTATATCGTCAGCACCAACCCGCATGCGCATTCGGGCGAGTCCGTGCAGCGTATCATGCTGGATGTCATCATTGCCCTGGTGCCGGCGTTGCTGGTGAGCTTCCATTTCTTCGGGTGGCACGCCGTACGTCTTGTCGTCACCTGCGTCGTCGGTTGCGTCGCCACCGAAGCGGCGTGTCGCAAACTTATGGGCCGGGACTTGGGGATCACCGATCTCAGCGCCATCGTGACAGGCCTGCTCCTGGCGTTCAATCTGCCGCCATCACTGCCATGCGGGATGGCATTGGTTGGCTGCGTCTTTGCGATAGCGGTCGCCAAGCAGATTTTCGGCGGCATCGGCTACAACCCATTCAATCCCGCGCTCATCGGCCGCGTGGCACTCCTCATATCGTTTCCCGTGGCGATGACCAAGTGGCACGAGCCACTCAATGCAGCACGCTGGACGGCCTTCAGCTGGATTGACGGCACCACTACGGCAACGCCCCTCGGTGCGGTCAAGACCGCGTTGAGCATGAACCAGGCTGTCCCCGTAACCTGGGGCAACGCAACCATGCTCGATTACCTTCTCGGCAACATGAGCGGATGCATCGGCGAGGTATCGGCGCTTGCCCTGATTGCGGGCGGCCTCTACATGCTCTGGCGCCGCTGCATTTCCTGGCATATTCCCGTGTCCTATATCGGCACCGTAGCCGCATTCGCTGCTCTGCTACGGATTGTCCAGCCCGATGCCAACATGCCGGTCCTCTTCCATCTCCTGGGCGGCGGTCTCATGCTGGGGGCCATCTTCATGGCGACCGACATGGTGACCTCACCCTTGACCAAGAAGGGCATGCTCATCTTCGGCGTCGGTTGCGGTGTGCTCACCATCATCATCCGACGTTGGGGCGGCTATCCTGAAGGTGTCAGCTTTGCCATTCTCCTCATGAACGCCATTGTCCCGCTAATCAACCGGGCCACGCGGCCACGCGTCTTCGGCCAGAAGAGGAAGGCGTCATGAAAGACACAATCACACTGATTCTTACCCCGGCCATCATCTGTCTTGTTGCGGGAGCGCTCCTTGCGGGCGTGAACTCAATGACATCAGACCGTATCGACCAGGCAAACAGCCAGAAGAAGCTGGATGCCTTGAAGGAAGTCCTTCCGGCGTGTGACAACAGTCCGGACAGCAACACAGTAACGGTTGAGCATGGTGGACAGAGCTGGACTTTCAGCGTGGCCATCAAGGACGGGGCTTTTGCAGGGGCGGCCGTGGAGACGTCATCTGCAGCCGGATATGGCGGGGATATCGATCTCATGCTGGGCATCAATGCCGATGAGCAGACCCAGGCCATCGCAATCCTGGGACAGAAGGAGACGCCGGGGCTCGGAGCCAATATCGAGGCGGCCTCCTTCAAATCACTTTTTGCGTCCAAGGACATCAGGACAACCACGTGGGCGGTAGCCAAGGATGGTGGTGAGATCGATCAGATCACGGCCGCAACCATCTCGTCCCGTGCGGTCACCGACGCCGTCAAAGCTGCGATCGATGCCTATCTGGCGAATGCCGACATCATTAAAGAGACAGGACTATAGGCCATGCGATTCTGGAAAGAGCTGATCAAAGGGCTGTGGGCTGAGAACCCGATTTTCAGGCTGGTGCTGGGTATGTGTCCCGCCCTGGCGGTGACCACATCACTGGAGAATAGCTTGGGAATGGGTGTGGCAGCGACGTTCGTACTGGTCTGCTCAAACGTCGTCATCTCCCTTATCCGTAACTTGATTCCGAGCAAAGTGCGCATTCCGTGCTTCATCGTCGTGATTGCCACCTTCGTGACTATCGTGGACCTCGTCATGGCCGGTTTCGCCCCCGCCCTGCATGCCAGCCTGGGGCTCTTCATTCCCTTGATCGTGGTGAACTGCGTCATCCTGGGGAGAGCAGAGGCCTTTGCCTCCAAGCATCCTCTCCTGATTTCAATCGCAGACGGCATCGGAATGGGCATCGGCTTCACGCTGGGACTGAGCATCCTGGGCGCCTGCCGTGAGATTCTCGGCGCCGGAACGCTGACCATCTGGCAGGGGCTTCCGCAATTGACGGTTCCCGGGATGAAGCCAATGGTGCTCATGATCCTGGCCCCCGGAGGGTTCATTGCGCTGGGGATTCTTCTGGCTCTCATGAACTACGTTCAGGCGGAAGCGGCAAAGCGCCGCGGACGCGCCATGCCTCCCCCCGCCCACCTCGACTGCCGCCACTGCACCATCTGCAAATGGGGCGCATAACAGATCATGCGCACGAGTCGCTGCGGCTTGCTTTCTTCACCATAGGTGATAGACTGCACGACGATGACGGATGAAGCTATAGATCCTGCTGATGTCCCCGTTGCGAATACGGATACGGATGCACCGATTCGCGTGCTGGTACTTGACGATGAACCGGCGCTTCGGGACCTCGTCAAGCAGACGCTGGACCGAGTCGGTTGCCAGGTGACAACGGCCGCCGAGGGTGGCGAAGGCTTACAGCACCTATTGAGCGCTCGGTTTGATGTGGTGGTGTCCGACCTCATGATGGAACCGATGGACGGCATCACGTTCCTCACCGAAGCGCTCCGAATCTGGCCATGGATGGGTGTTGTTGTGTTCAGCGGCTTCATCCGGGAGGAGATTCGGGAGCAAGCAGCAGCGATTGGCGTCACGACCATCCTTGAGAAACCGATCTCGTTCCGTGAGCTCGCCACGAAGGTCGTTGAAGAAGCCCAGCGTATGAAGCAGCGCATTCAGGGCGGCGACCAGGTTACCCTTGACCATATCCAGTACGAACTCAGCGTCCTGCGTGAGATCACCAAGGCAGCGATTGAGGCAAGCAGTCTGCAGCAAGCCCTGCGCGACCTTAGCGATAGCCTGGGCCAGACACTTCCCTCCCTGGCGGCCGGCATTCTGAGCCTGGAAGAAGGCGAATCAGAATCCATGCTGGTCTTCTCGCTTCGCCAACCGGTCACGAATGGTTTCGTTGAGCGTATGGAGGCGAATCTGCGCGATCGCTTCAGAATGCTGAGCGGTCAGGATCTTCCTGATAACGTCACCGTCGAGGTGCAAGGGGTTCCAGTGATAGATCACGGGATCTCAGAACCCACGGGAGTCTTCAGTGTTCCCATTGTAAGCGGTGGTCGGGTAAGTGGCATGCTGGCGCTGGCATCGCCTGACGACTATACCTACAGCGAATCCGACATGTCGTTCCTGTACCATGCGGCAAACCACTTGACTACGGTGCTGATCGCCTTCCAGCGAATTCGGGAACTGGCGGTAAGGGATGAGCTGACAGGGCTCTATAACCGCCACCATTTGCAGGACGAGATGGCCACGGTCTGGCAAATGGCGCATCGCTATGGGTTCTCTACGGGAATCCTCATCGTGGATATTGACCACTTCAAGACGGTCAACGACACATACGGCCACCTCACGGGGGACGAAGTTCTGCGTGAGTTGGCGGAAATAGCCGCCACGGTCTGTCGCACCTCGGACATCATTGCCCGCTACGGTGGAGACGAGTTGGTAATCGTGCTTCCGGATGTTGTTCCCGACAGTCTTGGCACGCTCTCCGAACGTCTGCTATTCGCTACGCGGGGGCATGTCTTCTGCCGCGACACACATGAGCTCCAGGTCACCGTTTCCATTGGCGCAGCAAGCAGCCGTGCCGAAGATGGCAGCATGCTGCCTCCGGATGAGGTACTGGCACACGCTGATAATGCTCTCTACGTCGCAAAACGTAACGGACGGGATCGAAGCGCGGTGTGGTCCAAGGATTCCGCGGACACGCTTCCGACAGAAGATGATGGAGACAAACCCAGTGAGGTCGTTGACGTCGTTAGCGGCACCCCTGCTGCCGCCAAGGCGGTTGTTGTGGACGATGATACGGCCGTGTTGAACATCATGAAGCTACTCCTTGAAATGGAGGGGTGCGTTTCCGAGACCTTCGAAACGGCCACCGAAACCCGCGAGCACCTGGCCACAAGAGTCGGGGAAGTCGATATCGCGTTCGTTGACTTGAACCTGAACGGCGAGAGCGGCCTGGATCTTATCCGGCAGCTTCTCGAAGCCGATCCGTCCCTTGTTACCATCGTTATCACGGGGGAAGCGACCTTGGATAACGCCGTCCTGAGTCTGCGACACGGAGCCTATGACTTCATCCAGAAGCCTGTCCAACGCGAGCAGCTCAAGATCACGCTGTCCCGGGCCCTCGAGTACCGCCGTCTACGCGTCGAGAACACAGAGTACCAGCTCCACCTTGAGGATATGGTCCGGCGCAAAAGCCGTGAGCTGACGAACGCGCTGCAGAGAACGCGCGACTCTTTTGAATTCACCCTGCGTGCGATGACAACGATGCTCGATTCGCGTGAGCACGCGACGGGGGCGCATAGTCAGCGCGTCCAGGACATTACCGGCATTATAGGCAAAGAAGCAGGCGTCCACGGCAAGGCTCTTGACGACTTGAAGCAGGGAGCGCTGCTACATGACATCGGCAAGATTGCCATCCCGGACCGCATTCTGCTGAAGGCGGGTCCGCTGACTGAAGAGGAGTGGGTCGTCATGCGCACTCATGCACAAGTCGGCTATGACATCATCAAAACGAGCCCCGACCTCAAGGCCGCCGCAAATATTGTGGGTTGTCACCATGAGAACTGGGACGGTAGCGGCTATCCAAGGGGGATTGCGGGCGAGGACATACCGATCGGTGCCCGGATCTTTGCCTTGGCCGATGCCTATGACGCCATGCGCTCAGACCGCCCCTACCGGAGCGGCATGCCGGTCAGCGCTGCAATTGCGGAAATAGAGAAGAACAAGGGATCCCAGTTTGATCCCACTCTGGTTGATATCTTCCTGCGAATGGTTGATACGATCGAGGACATAGGAAAGTGGGCGGAGGAAAATGAAAAGGCCGAGAAGAATAAGTAATATTGTAGCGCTATCACTCTTTGCCACCGCCGTGGCGTTCGCGGACAGTTGGATCAAGGATGCGGCTAGCGGCTGTGCGATCTGGAATCCCAATCCCGCGGAACATGAGACCATCGTTTGGATTGGCCCCATCGAAGACGGCAAGGCGGATGGCTATGGGATTGCGACGTGGCGTACGCGTGGCAAGAGGACCGAGACCGCTCTTGGACAGTGGCGTGGCGGCAAGCTCCACGGCTATGGCGTGTGGCGGCATACCAGCGGAGCCAAATATGAAGGGCAGTGGGACGCCGGCATGAAGCATGGCTTCGGCATCTACACGTGGACTGATGGGACCTCATTTGTTGGCGAGTACCTGAATGATTCACGTAGCCACGGCCGGGCCTTTTCCGCCGATGACGAACCTCTGAAATCCGTCGCAACGCCCCAGGCACGCGCGGCATACTTTGCGGCTGAGGATGCCGCCATCCAGGCCCGGAAGTCAGCAACCCGTGCACGCGTCGAGAATCCGGTACCGGAGAAGAAGAA
>CAZCDU010000172.1:0-9699 GCA_964497125.1 uncultured Victivallales bacterium
AAAGCCCCCCCTTCGCGGGGTTCTCAGATACAAGTAGCGGAACCAAACTACACCCATCCATCACCTCGGGAACCTCAACCCCGGCGAGCTCGAGCAGCGTTGGGGCCACGTCGATGTTCAGGACCATCTCGTCACGCACCCCACCCTTCTGCGCCTGTGGACGGGGATCGTAGACAATGAAAGGTACCCGCAGGCTCTGCTCGTAGGGTGACCACTTGCCGTACAGATGCTTCTCACCGAAATGATCGCCGTGGTCGGAGAGGAAGATGATGACCGTGTTGTCCGCCAAGCCGCGCTCTTTGAGCATCTTGCGGATGTCACCCACGGATCGTTCAACACTGGCGATCTTCTCGTAGTATTGACGACAGAATGGATTGTGGTCCCCGTCCCTGTTGAACGCCTTGCGGTAACAGACGTCGAGAAAACTGCCGCGCACGAACTCCGGGATCAGTGCGGCGGCCTTGTCATTGTCCAGCGGGTGACGCTCAAACGTGTGGTTGTCCAACAGGTGGTCGTCCTCCGGCGCCGGCACGGACGAGGCATGAGGGGCCTTGTAGTTCAGCTGCAGACAGAAGGGCTTTCCTTCCGGCACGCTGTCGAGAAAGTCCGCAGTGCGTTGCGTCAGCCAGGCGCTGTCGTGGAGCTTCTTGCCTTTGTAGTCACGGAACGGTGGTCCCTGGTCCTGGCTGCCATCGAAGAAGTCGTAGCGGGCAATCGTCTCCTTTGCGGCACGCACTCCATACTTCCCAAGCTGCCCGGTGTAGTAGCCCGCCTTCTGCAGTAGCATATTGTAGCTGTTCTCGAACACCTCGCCGGCAATCACCGACCGGAACCGCATCATGCCGGTATTGCACGCGTACCGTCCGGTCAGGATAGAGGCGCGCGACACCGCACAGATTGGCGTCGTGACGAAACCGTTTTCAAAGCGAATACCGTCGGCCGCCAGCTTGTCGATATTGGGCGTGGGCAACGGCTGGTTCGGCGCATAGCAACCGAGCGAATCCACCTTCTGATCGTCCGTCAACAACACCAGGAGGTTTGGTCTGCCGTGAGCCTGTCGAACCGGTCGCTCCTCGCCCGCGTAGACTGCTGCCGCCATGGCGGCGCAGAGCGAAATACCCAGTAGTGTGATCCGTGCTGTCATCTGTCTCCCTCCTTGGTGCCCAGAACAGTGCTCATCCAGGCACGCACCTGTCGCCGATAGGTGCTGTCGCGATGCAGCCACATATCGGTGTGCGTTGACTGGATTGCCCCGCCCGGTATTTTGAATATCGTACCTGTCGGAACCTTGAGAAACGTGAAGTCGGCGAGGTCGAGGTGGTTCTCGAGGTAGTCCTCTTTCGCCGGATGCTGCCCACCCACCAGGACCGGCCGACCCTTCAACCGGGCAAGCCGTTCCAGGGCCGAGGCGCGATCGCTATCGGGATAGCCCCAACTCTTGTGGCCATCGAAGTGGTCGAAGGTGAAGACCCCGCGCCACAGCGCGGCGATCTCATCGTCCGCCAATCCAATGTAGCTGGTTCCGATGGCGCCGCGGGAGAACCCGCAGACAATCACACGCTCGGGGTCTCCGCCCCACTGCTTGCAGATGCGCGGCAGGTTGAGTTTGCAGTAATCAATCGTAGCCTGCCGATCCCCCCACCACGTGACGGCGTTCTCCTTTCGGCCCTTCTCTACGTATGGCATGGTCACCCAGATGTAGTCCTCCCCGCCGCTCATACCGTAGCCCAGGTTGGCCACATCGATGATGCCGGGGCCAAATTGCCACTTGTTCCCGGTGTACTCAACAATCACCGGGTAGGTCTCTCCCTTTACCCAGTTGGTGGGCAGGTACAGCGTGTGGTAGACCTCGGTCCCCTCGTACTCGGGGGCTACTTGTCGCACGCGCTTCCCCGGGCCCGGTGCATCGTCCGTCATCACCGGGGTGACCAGGTCCCCGGGCTCGGTGCCATACTCAGTGGGGCCGGGCTTTTCGGGAGCTTCTTCCGTGCGGATGTCCCGGCACTTCCTGATGAGGATGGGCTTGGAGATGGCCGGGGCGACTTTGCCGGGGCCGATGATGTTGTCGACAACCACGCCGCCCACCACGTTGCGCAGGTTGATCGCGGCAGCTTGACGCCGGGCCTGCGGGTCGGTGTACCAGCCGTCGATGCGATTGCCGGTGACGGTGATGTTGCGGGCGACAGATCCCTCGCCGTTGGTGTAGACCTTGACCGCGTCCCAGAAGGTGTTGCGGAAGGTGTTGTTGCGGATCACCGTGTCCCGCGGTAGCGGCCCTTCGTAGAAGCTGCCGACCTCATTGTTGAGCGAGACCCCGTGGCCGCCAACGCCATCCACGAGGTTGTTCTCGAACAGCCCGCCACTGCAGCGGGCCAGCAGTGCGTGCCGGCGCTGCGCCAGGAAGACGTTGTTGCGCACGACGTAATCCTTGCCGGAGGCATCGATGTTGTAGAGGCCGGTGAAGACAAGCTTCTCCCTGCCGCCGGGAAAGAGGTCGCCGCCCCGGTGCAAGCCAAGACCGGGGATCGGCTTGTTGAGGGTGACGACGTTCCACTTGCCCCGCATTCCTTTCGGAGTCGGCTGGGGCTCGACGGCCTGCACGACCAGCCCGTCTGTGATGGACCCGGGGCTTGGCCTGTAAGCCATCAGCGTGTCGCCCTTGCGCGGCGAGAACCCCAACTCGGCGATGAGATAACGGTTGTCACCGAGATCCTCCCGTACCCAATAGGGGCAGACCGAGATGTTGATCGCGTCGTCGAGCATGCCTTCATAGAGCCCGTCTTCGATGATCGGCCCCACGGCGTTGTGCTTGCAGTGGAAACCGTCTTTGGGTGTCGAGATCAGCCGGTCGGTGCCGGGCCGGAAGGTGATTTTGACGCCCTTGACGTGAATGCGCCCGCGGTTGTCGCTGAGCGCGTGGGTCATACCGTACTTGACCGTGTAGATGGTGTTGTCCTCAAGGCGGCAATCCTTGCTCCGACTGACGTTGAAACTGGCACCGTGCCCGCCGTACTTCATGGTGATGACAAAGCGGTCGCCGACCGCGAGCTCACTCGCATGTTCCCGGTAGGCGTCCAGGAGCTGCACGCGTAGCAGGTCCGAGCCCTGCTGCGCGCTGGTGACGTCCTTGAGGTGGAAGTGCATGATCGCTTCGGGTTTGCGCTTGCGTTCCTCGGGATCCATGCACACCCCCCAGCCCCAGTCCGGATTGGCCTTGCCGAGCCGGCGATAGACCTCGACCGGATCGTCGTACCCGTCGTGAATCTTTAGCAGGAACGCGCCCGCCTCGGTGTCCACCTCTTTGATTGTGCCTTGGGTAAAGGGCAGTGGATCGCAGTCGATGACGAAACCGCGCACCGTGACATCCTCGCACTCCTCAAGCTTGACGATGTTGTTCCACGGGTTGTTGATCAGTTCCGCGCCGTTGCCTTCGATGGTCAGGCCCTTCACCCCTTTCAGCGCGATGTGATAGTCGACGTCCGCACGTCCCAGGCGGTAGCGCCGGTTCTCAAATACCACCGTCGTGCGGGGCGCCGCCGCCACCGCTGCCGCCACGGCTCTGCGGATCGCCGGGCCGTCATCCGTCTTGCCATCCCCCACCGCCCCGTAGTCGGCGACGCGGAACTCCCTGGTCTCGCCATTGCCTACGGCCCCATAATCAGCGACCCGGAATGCTCTCATGGTGTCCTCACCCCTCAGGTTCAATGTAAGAAGAACGGTCATGCATATCGAAATCCGCCCCATATGTCCCGTCATGTCACTCCCCGCTGAACATCATGGTTTTGCCATCTTCCAGGGTCAGGAAAAGCCTGCCGGGTGTGGCGGCGATTCCGTGGAATACCGGTGCGGCGGGCAACTTCACAATCTGTTTTTGCTCACCCTTGGCGGCCAGATCAAAGACATACAGCTCGGCCCCAAACTTGCCCTTGAAGGCGGCGAACGGATCCGACCTCGGCGCCTTGTCCGGAATGCCGGCAAGGAAGATTCGCTTCGGGGTAGACAGCATCGCCGTTGCGCGCAACGGCACACGCACCTGCCAGCCCGGCTCACTCTTCCCGTCCCGGCGAAAGTAGCGCTGCAGCGTATACCCCTTCGTCCCGGGCGTGAAGAAGACCTCGCTGGTCAGTGCCTGCACACTGTCGAACATTCTGAATGCATACAGGTCTTCGTCGTCATAGCTGACCAGGTTGGCGTAGCCCCCGGCAAAGTTCCAGTGCGTACGTTTGAACTGCGCATCGTCCAGGAAGCCGTTCTGCGGATGGATCACGGTATCGTGACCGCCCTTCCCGTGTGGCGATTCACGCCGTTCCAGTTCCCAGCTGTAGGGTACACCCAGCATGTAGAAACCGGGCAGGTCCGGCTCCGCGAGCATGACCCCCGCACGCCGCCCCTGCGGGAGCCCCCCGCGTGAGCCGTCATAGGTGTTGAAGTCGGTGCGCGGGCCGGTAATCGTGTTGTGCCGCTTGACCGCACCGGTTTCCGGATCCAGGGCATAGAGCTGGAGTCCACCGTCGATAAACGAGGACCGCCCGGCGCAAACGTGGACCGCGTCCTGCGCAAGCATCACCGACCCGACCACCGGATTGACTGACTCGAATTCGCCGAGCGCGCACATCTGTCGGTTGTTCATGGCGGCGAGGAATCGCCAGACCAGCTCACCGGTTGCGGCTTTCAGGCAGTAGACGTAGCCGTCCTGCGACCCGAAGTAGACCTTCCCAGCCCCATAGCTCGGCGGCGAACTCACCGGGCCACCGGTCTGGAATCGCCACACCGTCTCGCCGCTCTCCTGCTTGAGCGCGGTCACGACACTTGCCTTCGAATCGCCGAAAAACAGCAGGCCGTTCGCCGCCGTCGGAGCGGTGGGTTTCACACCGGTCTTCGTTGTCCATGCCAGCTTCAAACGGCCGCCCACGACCGCGGGCGTTGCGCCGCTACGGGCGTTGTTGTGACGAAACGCGGGCCAATCGCTTTCCGATGCCGATGCGCCCTGGAAACCGTACGCCGCCCCCCTGGTCAAACGTAGCGGGGCGTTCACAGCCGGCGACGGCGCGGAGGCTTCCGACTCGCCGGCGAGCGCTGACATGTAGTCCAACTTCTCTTCCAGGTAACATCTGCACGGGTGCGGCGGAGTGGTCAGGAGACCATTTGCAGGAATGAACCCGATATGGCACATGGCGCGGAACCAGCGGTCGACATGCAGACTGTGATCCTCGAGGTTGAGCATCTCCACCCCGCGATGGCTGGCAATGACGAACCGCTCGGTCGCCTTGTTGCGATAGCAGCGGTGATGATGCCCCGCCTGGAAGATCGATTTTGTATCGATGGACTTCTCCAGCTTGCCGGTTCTGAGGTTGTAGCCATTCAATGTTCCCGGCATGACGGCGCTCTTCGACCGGCCATGGGGCGGATCCAGCGGCTTGACCACATTCTTGCCCCAGGTCCACACCAGCCCATCAATGACGAAATTATCCTGCCACGTGAACCACAGGTGATGGATCCACCACTTCTGATTCTCCCACAGCTGCTTACCGGACTCCGCGTCGAATGCGATCAGGGAGCTGACGTTTGCCTGCAGCACCACCCCGTCGACCACCATGACGGAACCGACCCACTGTTCCGGGATCGGTCCCGCTTTCGCGGCGGCTCTACGGGCCGCCTGCTCCTTCTGCTGCTTGGTGCGCAACACCTTGGCCAGCGGCGTATCGCCCACAACTCTCATCTTGTCGCGAATGGCGCCGTCACTGAAGCTATCCAGCCGTTGAACGCTCCAGCGCTCCTTGCCGCTGTTGGCATCCAGTGCGACGATGTTGTCACCGTCCGATAGCGCGACGATCTTTCCGTCGGTAGCAATACTCGTTGCCGGATCAATCTCGATCAGGTTGTAGCGAAGGGTCTTGTCCTTCGGATTGACGTAGTTCCGCGTGGCCCCCTTGTAGACCTTATCCGTCGACCACTTCTTCTGCCCGGTTTTCCGGTCGAAGGCCATGATCCTGGCGCCGGTGCCGGCCTTTTCTCCCTCGGGGCGATCGTTGTATCTGCCGCCGGTGGTCACGTTGAGCACGGAGGCGAGCAAGAGGTTGTCTTTGACGATGATCTCGTTCGAGCCCTCCGTTCCCGCAAACGTCTTCAACACCTTGCCGGTTCGTCCGTCCAGCTCGGAGATAGCCGCACGGAACCCCAGCGTTGCGTAGACCTTGTCGCCCACTGCAACCAGCCGCTTCTGCAGGTTCAGCGGAAAATCGCCCGGCCGCCCCATGAACCAGTTCTTCTGCCAGTACGCCCAGCCCCATTCCGTGATCGGGATCCGCCAGAGATACTGGCCGTTGAAAGCATCCTGCGCGGTCAGGTACCATTCCCCGGCACTGAAATCCGTCCCGAAGAGGCTCGCCGGCGCAAAGTCCGTGATCGTGTAGATCCTGCCACCCGAGGTGACAATCGCCGAGGTGCTTGAGGCGCCCTCGTGCGTGCGCATCCAACGCGGTTCTGAAAACCACTGGTAGTGGCGCGGCGGTCCGACCTTGCGGTCCCTGGCCACCGCGTTGCCGTTCGCACTGTGCGTCCAGTGCGTCCATTCGTCGATATCGGCCGGCCACGGCTTGCGATACGCCGCCAGGCCGCCCGCGGCGTCGCAGGGCTCCAAGCCAGCCGCCGCGAGTGCCTCTCCCATCGCCGCGTCGCAATACACGTGACCCAACGGGGCCAGGATACGGGCGATCTCCTTTGCCGCCGCTTTCCTGTTCGTGCCGATGACGGAACCCGGAATCACAACCCGGTTGAGCAGGTTATCAACGTAGGGCAACGCCGCGAAGCCGGTGTTGTCCGCCACCACTGACACCTGTCCCTCCGCCTTCCGTTTCGCTACCGCCTCGCGCTCTGCCTGCAGCCCGGTCGCGTCCGGAAGTATGATCTGTGTGCTGAATCTCCCGGTACGCGCCAGCGCCACGGCAAGCTCAACCTGCCCATCGCCGACAACAACCTGTAACCCGCCCGGGCACGGGTCCACGTCCCCGATCGCAGCCGCATCCACGGCATGCAACGACGGCAAACCCGCCCACAGGGAAATCAACACCATGAAATAGACCTTGCCGCTCATTCTCATCTACCTGCCTCCTTATAGACGCGTATTTCAAAGAGCGACGCCGACTTGTCGCCGTGGGTGGCGGAGACGGTCAGACGCAGCTTCGTTGCAGTCTGGGTTACGAACGAATGAACGCGGTGGCGCTGGAAGTTGTCACGCTCCCGCACCACCCTCACCCACTTGCCCGCTACGAACGCCTCGACGTCATAGGCGCGTACACAGGTCGGGGAGAACGGCAGCTTGGGGCGCTGACCATTAGGATTGGTGACGAAGGTGAGCTGCACGGTGTTGAAGGCAGTCGGTTTGCCGAAGTCCAGCTCCACCCACTGCGGCAAGGACTGCGCCGGGTCGGAGCGCCACATGCTCGCAGGATTCTCCGCCAGGCGTGTCCAGCCGTTGATGACGTTGCCCGGCTCGAATGTACGCGACTTAGACGGCGGGAAGGTCGGCGGATCCGTCCGCACCGCATGGAACTCGCCGGCAACCGTGGTCTCGTTGTAGCTGCGGCCGCCCAACATCTTTCCGGCTACCATGGTCGGCCATTGGACGCCGGGGACCTCGGGCAACGCGATCTGCAGGAAGCGCGCGCTCTCAGGCAGCACAGCATTCACGGGCACGTCGATCCACCCCTTGGTCCTGGCCGGGATGCTCACCGTGTACTCACCGACGGCTTCGGCGCTGTCGAATGCGCCAAGCGCCTTCAAGCCGGCCGCCCGGACCGTGACCGTCTGTGCCCTGGCGGCCTTAGACTCGAGGTAGACGCTGACCGAGTTGATAGTCTTGCCGCCCTCCACCGGAATCATCACCGAGCGATCTCTGTCTAGCGCGATACGACGCAGGATCGCGATGCCCGCTTTCTTAACGTTGCCATCTGAACTGGACGCGGTGACGGTTGCCTGCCGTGCCAGGTCCGCGGGATCTTCGTTCCTAATGCCCTGGATAGTCTGGTCGTCCTTGAGCAGTTCCTGCTGCAGCTCAGCAATATGCTTCTGCCCAAGCGTGCGTGGGTCAAGCTGGCGGTCGGCACACATGGCTGCAGCCGTTCCGGCCGCCTGACCGACCGTGGCCAGCGTACTCTGCACCCGCACCGTGCCCAGGGCCACGTGCGAATAGCTCAGGCAGCGCCCGGCCATGAGCAGATTCTCGATGTTCTTCGAGTAGATGCTTCGAAATGGAATCGAATTGAGAGGGACATTGTGTTTGAAGTCCAGACTCCCCTCCTTACCGGAGTAAATCCCTTTGGGATGGTGAATATCGAGATCCCACCCCGAATAGGCAATCCGATCAGAGAACATGCGGCCGGACTCCACATCGTTCTGATTGACCATGGTGTCGCCGATGAGGCGCCGTGATTCGCGCTTGGCGTCGAGGATGGGGATCATCACCAGTTCATAGTTTCGGGCCTCGCCGGCCACCTCGCTCCGGTTCTTGACGTAATCCCAGAAGGCAAGGGATACCTTTATCAACTCGTCACGTGCTTCCTCGGCCTGCATGGCATCGTCAATGTCGCCGGGATGCTCCATCCACCAGGTTCCCACACCGGGCACCCTCCCTCGCAACGAGCGGTGCGGGCTTTCCAGCGTGTCGATGGGCTTGACCCATGGGGGCAGCTCGAAGTCGACCGGCCGGTCCGTCTTCTGCGAGCGGAACGCCGTCATGTAGCCGTTGCCGTCGCCCATGATGCATCCGCTCATGGTGATCTTGTCCGCCTTCTTCGGCGCCAGCTTTTCGTTGAACTCGCTGCTCGCCTCACGCCCGTGGCGGTACTCCGCACCGGCGTAGTATCCCAGCCAACCATCGCCGGAGCAGTCGATGAACATGGTGCCCTGATATTCAGATATCAGCCCTGTCAGCGTACTGACGGATTTCACACCTTTAATCCGGCTCTTGCCATCCATCACCGCTTCAAAAACATGCTGATTCAGGAAGAGGGTGAGATTCTCCTCCGCATCACAGAGCTGCTTGAAGGCCAGGCTGTAATTGATCTGCTTCTCACTGACAGTGATCCAGCCCGCCTCCTCAATGATACCGGCCTCACGCCAGCCCGGATGGTTCCCCCCTGCACCGTTGACGCCGACACCGGCCTCGACGCTGCAGTTGCCGCCCAGCGTCGGACGGTTCTGGATCAGGGCGGTCTTCGCGCCGTTGCGAGCGGCGGCAATGGCAGCCGGGACGCCAGCCGAGCCACCGCCAACCACGATCACGTCAAACTCACCGGCAAAGGTTGGCTCGAGCGAAATGCCCTGGAGGCGGGCGCGTTCCCGGCACACCGCATCCTTGTCCTCGGGAGGGACGTAGTCGGCGTCGGTGGTCAGCAGAATCGCATCGCAACGCCCGTAGAAGCCGGTCAGGTCATGCAGGGCCAGCTTGAGCTCGCCCTTCTTGAGAGTAACCGCCCCACCCTTCTCCCATGTCCATGCGTCCGTGTCGGCGGCGCCAAACTCTTTGCCCATTGCCTTGCCGTCAACCAGCACCTGGAACCGCCCCGGGGCATGGTCCTTCACCCAATTCCGCGCACGGACCCAAACGTGGTAATCGCCCGCCTTCGGGACATCGATCATCGTCGTCGCGTCCTGCACCGGCTTGCCGACCCCGGTTGCCATCATGAAGGCCGACCCCAT
>CAZCDU010000173.1:0-9632 GCA_964497125.1 uncultured Victivallales bacterium
ACGACAACACGATTTTTGTCTTCTCGGCGGACAACGGCTACTACGCCGGAAACCGTGGCTTTGCCGGAAAATGGACGCATTACGACGAAGCGTTGCGCGTGCCGCTTATCATTTTCGATGCGCGTAAACCGGAACATCACGACGTTACACAGATTGCACTTAACGCCGATATTGCGCCAACGCTGCTCGACTATGCAGGCGTTCAAGTTCCGAGCGAATATCATGGGCTCAGCTTGAAATCGTTTGTTGAAGGCAAGACGCCGACCGATTGGCGGATCGATTTTCTGGGCGAGTTTTGTGGCGGCCACAAAACGATTCCCGATTGGGAAGGCATTCATGGCGAGCGCTATGTCTACGCCCGCTATTTTGATGATGATCACGAGTTCCTGCACGATCTGAAAAAAGATCCCGATCAGCTCGAAAACTTGGCCACTCACCCCGAATATAGAGCACTTCTGGAACAGATGCGTAAACGGTGTGACGAAGAAATCGAACGGCGCGGGGGTGCATTTACCGAAGACGAAAAGTCGCCACTCGTAAGAAACGCTCCTAAGAAAAAGGGGACGGGTGGCAGAAGAAGTAAAAAGCAGAAGAAGGCGAAGTAGTATTCATAGGAGCTAATAGTGAAAAAGAGCAGAAGTTGTTTGGGGGTGTTCGTTTGCCTTGCGTTAATCTGCTGCACCGGCGTTTCGAGCGCAGATTTGGAGGCGGGATTTCAATCTCCGCCGGATTCCGCCCGTCCAATGACCTGGTGGCACTGGATGAACGGTAATATTTCGAAAGAGGGGATCACGCGCGACCTTGAGGCGATGAACGCGGTGGGCATCGGCGGAGTCCAGTTTTTTGATGTGGGCGATGCGGGACGGGGCATTCCCCGCGGACCGGTCGATTATGCCAGTGATGCGTGGTACGAGATGGTCTCGTATGCCCGACAGGAGGCTGAGCGCCTCGGGATGGATATATCCATTCACAACGGTTGCGGGTGGAGCAATACGGGCGGGCCGTGGGTGGCACCGGAGCTGTCGATGAAGACGGTTGTCTGGACCGAACAGCAGGTGCAAGGCGGCGGCGTACAAAACCTCACACTGAAACAGCCGGAAGCCAAACACGATTTCTATCGCGATATTGCCGTGCTGGCATTTCCTACGCCGCAAGATGAACTGAGCGGACCGCTTCCGAACCCGCTTTCTGTTAAGAGGGCCCGAGGACCCGAAGATGAGAATGTGCCGGGCGGACCATTTCGCCTGAGATGGTGGACAATGAAATCAGGCGCCAGTGGCGGAAAACATTATCGCATTCCCTATGACAGGCGCGAAGCTCCGGCAGGGGCGGTTATTCCCCTTGATAAAGTGGTGGATTTGACGGCGATGAAGGACCCGAACGGAAACGGACTTACCTGGGATGTGCCGGCCGGAAACTGGACGGTGGTCCGCTTCGGGTATACTACGACCGGCCACCAAAACGTTGCTTCTTCTCCGCCCGGGAGAGGGTTGGAAATTGATAAGTTCGACAAGGCGGCGGCCGATTTTCATTGGAACCACCTGATTCAGCGGGCGATTGACAATGACGCGGGACAGCCATTGTCAGGCGTTCTGATCGATAGCTATGAGGTGCAGCATCAAAACTGGACAGAAGCATTTCCCGCTGAGTTTGAACAGCGCTGCGGCTACAGCATCCTGCCCTGGCTGCCCTGTGTGACCGGACGGGTGGTTGGCGATGTGAAGAAAAGTGAGCGATTCCTGTGGGATTATCGTAAAACCCAGTCCGCGCTGCAGGGCGAGAACTATTTCGGTCGTTTTGCAGAGCTCTGCCATCAAAACAATATGAAGCTCTACATTGAGCCGTACGGATCCGGAATGTTCGATTCGTTTGAAGTTGCCCGCATTGCCGGTATTCCGCTGGGTGAATTCTGGATAGACCGGACGGTGTGGCGCGGGACGTCCAAACTGGTTTCATCGGCGTCTCATTTAGATGGCGAGAAAATAGTGGCGGCCGAATCGTTTACTTCCGGCGGGAAAACCTCCTGGAAAGATACCCCGTATTCGATCAAAGCCATTGGCGACCTGTACTTCACTCACGGGATTACCCGCTATTATTATCACACCTCGGCCCATCAGCCGTGGAACGAAACGGTTGTACCGGGAGTGAGTATGGGCAGAAACGGAATCCAGATGCATCGGAACAATGGTTGGTTTTCCTCTGCAGGCGCCTATTTCGAGTATGTGGCTCGTTGCCAGTACCTGCTTAAACAGGGCGATTTTGTGGCGGACTTCCTCTATGCCTATCCCGCCAGCCCGAAGAATATGAATGAGGAGCGTCACCGGATAAAGCCCGTTCCTCCGGCGGGCTATGATTACGATGTGACCAACCTGGACGTACTTTCCGAATTGAAGGTGCGCAACGGCCGTATTGTGCATGCTTCCGGGATGAGCTATCGGGTTTTGGTCATACCGGAATCCCATTACAGCGTAAGTTGGCAAAGATTTCTCAATGATGAAGAAAACGGCTTTCCCGGCTATAAAGGGAACGAACCGCGCATGGAGCTTGAGACGCTCAAGCAACTGAAACGGTTGGCGGATGCCGGTGCCGTTATCCTCGCCCAACGTCCCGTTGCGACCTTGAGCCTGCACGACTATCAGAAAAACGATGCGGCATTACGCCAAATAACGGACGCGTTATGGGGGCAGAAAAAAGTCCGGGCGCTTTCGGAACTCGATTCGGTGATCGCCGAACTCAAAATGCAGCCGGACTTCGAGGCCGGAGCGGAGGACCTGCCGTATATCCACCGTCGGACGAAGGATGGGGAGATCTATTTTGTGTCGAACCAGGAAAACAGCACGCGCCAGGTGTCGCCCCGTTTCCGCGCTTCCGGCAAGCTGCCTGAGCTGTGGAACCCGTTGACCGGAGAAACCCAGAAAGCCGACAACTGGAAAATCCTGCCCGACGGGCGTACCGAAGTTCAGTTTGAGCTGGGGCCGGTCGATTCGATGTTCGTGGTGTTCCGCCAGCCGACCCAATCAACGGGTGAATCCACCCCACCGAAAACATGGCGGGAAGTCGCTTCGGTTTCGGAGCCGTGGACGGCTTCCTTTAACCGGATGGGGCCGGAAACGCCGATCCGTCTGGAAAAACTGATGCCTCTGAACGAGCATTCAGAAGAAGAGGTGAAATATTTTGCAGGCTTGGCCACCTACAAAACCTCCATCGATCTGCCGGCTTCTGCGTTTGAATCCGGGAAGTCGATGAAACTCGATCTGGGTCAGGTCGCGATTATCGCCGGCGTCCGCTTGAACGGGGTCGATTTGGGGTCAGCCTGGAAGCCGCCTTATCAGCTGGATATCGGCCCTGCGGCTAAACCCGGTAAAAACGAACTCGAAGTATCGGTGGCGACCCTGATGTGCAACCGCTTGATCGGAGATCAGCACTATCCGGAATTTGAGGGAGCTCCGAAGGGATACAACACCACGACGCCGGAATGGTTGACGCAAGGCAAGCCGCTTCCTGAAACGAGCCAGAGAAAGACCCTGGCGACGCATCCTCATGCAACCAGGGACGACCCCTTGATGCCGGCCGGACTCATCGGCCCAGTCGTTATTCTGGTCGAGGGTAAACCTGTCGCGTCGCCGTTCGCGTCCACCGAAACTGACCGAAAACAGTGACGCTGGGGGCTGTCCCCGCCACCTGTGTCCTTGCCTGCATTTACACCAATTGGATGCCTTTACCCCGGGAACGAGGGCGGTGATGCGTGTTGAAATTGCGTTGAATCCTGCAAGTCATGGCGGGGAGATTGTTCTATAATCAAGTTGTTGGGTGAGATGTGTCGCAGGGCAGCTGTGCTGCCTGGCATTGGACTAGAAAGCTCGGGCGCAAAGGTGTGTCCGGCTCAGGCAGCAGAACAGAAGGGAGAATAGGCATGACAAAGAAGATGATTATTATCGTGTGTGTGTGTGTCGCATTAGCCGGATCTGTTTGGGCCGGAGCGTTGACTGTTTACAGGGAAGATTTTAGCGGCTCTGGCGTACTCTCAAACAAAACGACTACCGTTGGTTCCGGAACATGGAACGCCACCAGTACATTTGGAGCCGACGGCTCTTTCACGAATACTGGTACGCAAGGCGCGGCAATATTGAGTTTTACTCCAGTATTAGATAAAGTCTATCGCTTGGATGTCTCGTTTAGGGGAATGAGTTCGGGGTATGACTTCTATGCTGCAGGTTTTGCTTCCTCGGCCCCTGCTGAAGGTTTACCCCCCTTTAAAAATACGCCGGCGGGTAACGGGTACTTGGCGGTGGCGCCTAATGGGACAGTGGTCGCGTGGGGCCGCAAGAATCAGGGCGGCCAGAATTTCGCTACAGTTGATATCGGTTCGGGTGCAGACGTGGATCTTCGAATTGAACTCAATAAGGTGGCCGAGACAAGGACGTATGATATGACTTGGTATGCCAAAGAGGAGAGTGATTCTGACTATACGCAAATCTATTCAACGAACAATTGGACCCCTGGCGGTACTATTTCTAGGGTCGGCTTTGGTATAGATGAAAATAGTCCTCCTGGTGTACAAACCTCTGGAAGAATCACGTACTTTCATTTGTACGAGTTTGTTGTGATGGGTACAGTTGTTTCAGTTAAGTAAAAGGCATTCACTTCGTGGTTACCCGCAAATTGTCGTCTAGCAAATAGATTCCGCCCGCTTTGGTTTCAATTTCAATCTGCTTGTCGGCATAGCGAACCGGGCAGGTTGCCGTGGCGGTGTTGCTGGTGCCGGTAAAAAGTCTCAGCTGCTTTTGGGAATATATTTACCTGGTGCCGATACCGATACCCGTCAGACAACGTCAAACAGCCACCCAACGTGTAGGACGTGGTTCTTTTTGGAAACAAAAAGGCCACGTGTCGGTTGCACCGCACGGGTCATACGCGCCCTCCTGCGGAGAGGCATCTGCCGACGCTCTTCGAGCTTCCTCCTTCGCTAAAGCTACGGCGGGACAAGATGGCGGACAGGCTGTCCTACAAGGTGTGTGGCACGTTGAATAACCCCACAACTGGGGCAGAATTCTTGAAAGAACGAAGAAGAACCTGGAGATAAACACATGAAAACCACAGTTACAGACCGACTCATGGTCTTTATGTTATGCGGCATTTCTTTTTGGAGCACCGCAGTCATTGCGAATGCGACCGAGGAGAAGGCAGGCAAACTCATTATGCTCTGGCCCAAAGATGCAGCCTGTCAGAATACCAAAGGCATGGGAACTCCCAGGCCCGATCGTGGCGATGGACACATACGCCTCACCGATATCACGAAGCCTTCCATGCGCTATTTTTCGGCTCAGGTTCAAAAGGGGAAGGAGCCTGTACCCGCGATCATTTTATGTCCGGGCGGAGGATACATGCATCTTGTCATCACGAAGGCGACCCCGATAGCCGAATGGCTTACTGATCAGGGGATCTCTGTCTTTATGCTGAATTACCGGACTCCCAAGAAACGGAAAGAAGCTTTTCAGGATATGCAGCGAGCGGTCCGGATTGTCCGCTCGCGAGCAGCAGAGTGGAACCTGGACCCAGAGCGGATTGGGGTCATGGGTTCTTCAGCGGGAGGCCACCTTGCGGTCCGGGTCAGTACAGGTCATGATATTAAAACCTATCAGGAAATCGATCATCTTGACGGTGTCAGCTGCAAACCCGACTTCACGATTTTGCTTTTCCCGGCCTATCTGAACAACGGGGAGGCACTGAGCAAGGAGTTGACGGTCTCCAGTGAACTCAGCCCCACCCTGATTGTATCAGCCAGAGACGATAAGGGCTTTTTTCGTGGGAGTGAAATTTATGCCAAAGCTCTGGAAGATGCCGGTGCATCCATTCGCGTCCACTTTTTTGAGAAGGGCGGTCACGGATTCTCCCTTCGACCTAAAGAGTACCCACTGTCCACTTGGCCGGAGCTTTGTTTGCAATGGCTTATAGACAAGGGCATTGTTGAAGAAGACGCCGAGCAAGAGAATGCACCTGACAAGAGGCGCTTCCGGGAATAGCGGATTGTTTTCCATTGAGGATGTGGCTATGACAAGCATCAAGAGGGGATCGTGTAAGGTTGTCGGTTAAGCGTAACCATTGGAAGAGATTAAGGCGAAAGATCTGGGGCGAACGATTAAGGAATGGAGAGCGCACACGGATTGGGCTTCAGGCCAGCTGGCCCACTGTGTCGTGCCTTCGCGACTCGACTGAGCTCGCCGAAGTCCGGATCATACATGGCTGAAACTTGGCGAGAGGGCGCTTGCCACTCGGAGAGTGGCGCGTACCAAAGTAGCCCCCACTCTCCGAGTGGTAGGGCTCGATGGCAGATGGCGTAACGGTGAAGTTTCAGGCTAGCGGGGCCGCCGAGCGCGCTCGGACTATTCAGGGGCAAAACGCTCTTATGTAGGCCGGGAGCCCTTCTCGGCAGAGGAGAAGGGACAACAGGCGGGAAGATTTCCCGCCCTACGGAAGAACCGGAAACACTAAGGAACTGTGGGTGAAGTTCCAGGCTAGCGGGCCACCGATCATCACGCTGAACGGCGCGGTGGCCGCGAGTGACAGTTTCTATGCATATTCTATGCGTACATAGTGTTGATGTGGCTATATCTATCGGTAAGTTAATGCTTTACGGTCGTGACTAGGGTGATATATTTCTATTCATGAACCAGCATACGGAGCCATTGATGTCGATCCTTCAGGGGCGGGGTGTGCTGACTGCGGCGGAAATGGCCCGGGCCATTGGGATCAGCCAGCCTACGGTATCGAGGGCCCTTGCTGGAGTCAGTAGTCGTCGTCTACTCCGGTTGGGTAGGGGCAGGACCACGAGTTACGCTGCGAGGCGGCGGATCAGGGAAGTCGGGTCCGAGTGGCCGTTGTACAGCATCCTCGCTGATGGTGAAATGGAGCTTGTTGGACGTCTTTACGCGTTGGCGCCTCGGGACTGGTATCTGGAACAGGCGACTCCGTGGGACGCCTTGCGGGGAAGCGAATTTCCTCGTGGTCTCTATCCGGGACTGCCCTGGTTTCTAAGTGATCTGAGACCGCTGGGGTTTCTTGGCAGGGCGTTTGCCCGTAGCTATGCGAACGACATCGGCGCTCCTACTGATCCCCGGCTCTGGTCTGATGAGGATGTCATTACCGCTTTGGCTCGCTATGGTGCTGACCTGCCTGGCTCATTTGTGGTTGGCAACCAGATGGCTGCCAGACATCAGGAGATGATGCGCGACACAGCCGGGCTCATCGCATATGGCGAGAGATCCATGGCCTACCCGCTAAGAGCTGATGACATCATGCACGGTGGCCTGCCAGGGTCTTCGGCTGCGGGTGAGCAGCCGAAGTTTACAGCTCAACTCATAGATCACGAAGGGCTCAGGCGTCATGTGATCGTCAAATTCAGTGGTAATGCAGGCAGGATCGAGGATCAGCGTTGGGCCGACCTTCTCATTGCCGAGTCTGTCGCCAATACTGTGCTGCGAGAGCAGGGCATACCTGCTGCGGAGACCACAATACTCCACGCTCAAGGTCGAACGTTTCTGGAGTCGCGCCGATTCGATCGAGTGGCTGATAGGGGGCGTAGAGGCCTTGTGTCTCTAGAGGCGTTGGATTCGGCCTTTTTCGGAGAACTGGAGACCCCGTGGACCGAGGCTGCACGCCGACTTGCTGCCGACCGATGGATCTCCGGGCAGGATGCTCACCATCTACAGGTGTTATGGTGGTTCGGAACTCTAATCGGCAATACCGACATGCACTATGGAAATACGAGCCTCTATCTTTCTCCGTCCCTGCCGTTAACTCTGGCCCCAGTATACGACATGGTCCCCATGCAGTACCGGCCAAACCAGGAGGGAAGATTGCCTGACGCGCCGGTCGCGCTCCCTCCTCCAAATCCAATGGAGATGCAGCAATGCGCACTCGCTGCCGGCGCGGCAGTGCGATTCTGGCAGAAGCTCTGCGATACCCCGAATGTCTCCGATGGTTTTGTCGCCATTTCCCGCAGTAACGCTGAAGTCCTACGAGCCTACCGTCGTGAATACAGCCTTTAGCCACGATCTAGCAGCCTGTCGGTCTTCGCCGGATGCGGTGGAAGAGATTGAAGCGAAAGATTAAGGAATGGAGAGAGCACGCGGATTGGAGCTTCAGACCAGCTGGGCCGGCGGCCCAGTCATTGGGTCATTTGGCTCGCTTCGCGAGCGTCATTAGTCATTGGGAAAGAGGACCGCATTAATCATGCGGGAAACTTCCCAATGACGTGCCGAAGGCACAAATGACCAATGACGGCGGCGTAGCCGCCTAATGACGAAACGACGAGTGAAACGAGGAAGTTTCAGACTAGCTGGCCCACTGTGTCGTGCCTTCGCGACTCGACTGAGCTCGCCGAAGTCCGGATCATACATGGCTGAAACTTGGCGAGAGGGCGCTTGCCACTCGGAGAGTGGCGCGTACCAAAGTAGCCCCCACTCTCCGAGTGGTAGGGCTCGATGGCAGGTGGCGTAACGGTGAAGTTTCGGGTCAGCAGGGCCGCCGAGAGCGCTCGGATCATACGGGGTGAAGCTGTGGAGACGAAAAAGGTGGACGCCGGCCTCCGGACGGCGTCGTGCAAGTGATGAGCCTTTCAAGAGACAGCGGAGTACGATGTTCGATACTGTCTCTCAGCAGGCGCTTTCTTTGCGCGACCGCGTCCGGAGGCCACGGTCCACCTTTGCAGAACTCGGCACTGTGCGCGAAGTTTCAGACTAGCAGGGCCGCCGAGTGGACTCGGATTATACAGGGGTGAAACGTCCCGGTGTTTACGGCCTTCCTCCTTCGCGCTCCGCGCTACGGCGGACCAGGGGAAAAGCCGAACTACGAACAGGTTTCTACACGAGGCAGGCGTTTGTAGTTCGGCCTTCAGGCCGTATCTTCGGACGCGAAGTTCCAGAATAGAAGAATGTAGAAGCCGCTAGGAATTGAGTGAAGCTTCAGCCCAAGGCCAGACGCAAAAGGAAGATGCGTGATCGTTGTTTTGTGCGGGTTCTGGGTTGTTTTTTTGCAGTTCACAGAGGCCCGGTCTGGTACTCTGATCGAGGGTAAATGAATTGGTTATGAGATAGTACAGGACCATGAATTTCGAATGGGGATGATGATGAGAAAACGGATCGTCACTGGCGTTTTGTGTTTAATCGGGGGGCTGCTTTGGGCCGAACCTAAGCCAAATATTGTCCTGGTTCTTGTGGATGACATGGGCTATTCGGATATCGGCTGTTACGGTGGCGAAATCGATACTCCTAATATCGATCGGCTGGCGGAACAGGGGATTCGTTTTACACAGTTCCATAATACGGCAAAGTGCTTTCCGTCCCGGGCAACCCTATTGACCGGATTATATGCTCAGGATTGCGGCATGTCGCGTAGCTACCATCGTTTCACCCATGGGGTTACCCTGGGCGAAGTACTTAAAGGCGCGGGCTATCGGACCCTGGCATCCGGGAAACATCATTCACTGGAATCACTTTATGACCGTGGGTTTGACCGCTACTTCGGGTTGCTGGACGGAGCAAATAATCATTTTAATCCGGGGCATCCGCGTGCGGGCGAACCCAAACCGGCGCAGAAGTCGCCGGGACGGCGGAGCTGGGCGCTTGATGAAA
>CAZCDU010000174.1:0-589 GCA_964497125.1 uncultured Victivallales bacterium
GCCGCCTGTGCCGCCGGTGCGAGTGCGAGAACCATGCCCGCGATTGCAAACAATGTAATCAATTTTTTCATCTTACTCTTCCTTCTGTTGCCCCATGAGGGGCGTTGTTGGGGCTCTGTAGTAGGCCCCAGATTTCAGGTGTTTCCGATTTGTCTACTCCGACTCCTGCTTTATGCGAGTCTCAGACATGGCATCAGCCCTGCCTATCTCACACATTCACTCTCTCACCATAAATATCCCTCCTATGTTGTGCGTGTCTCACACGCGTTAACGATCCTGCTTCCGTCAAACTCTGCCCTCTTCGGGGCAATAAAAAACGACCGTGGAGCAGAACTCCACGGTCGTAACAAAACATCAACAGAAATCAGGACGCAGCTTGCCCTCCATCCGTGTCCGGCATAGCCCAGAGGGCGACGCCTGGAAGCTCGACTTGTCCTTCGAAGCTCGAAGAGCGAAGGGGGAAGAGCGACGGATGGGCGTCCGCTCAGGCGGCGTGCGGGCGTCTGGGGGGGGGGGGGGGGATGGGCCCCGGGGTTGAGAGGGGTTAACAGGTTGTTTAAAATGTGGAATTAGCACACGGCGAAAAAGT
>CAZCDU010000174.1:599-9581 GCA_964497125.1 uncultured Victivallales bacterium
CCCCCCCCCCCCCCCCCCCCCCCCGCCCGCGGCCGGGCGCCTGAGGGGGGGGCGTGGAAGGGCCGCTCCGATGCGAAGCGTTCAAAGGTTGTTTGCAAAGTGTCATAGACTCACCTCCTCCAACTGTGCCCATTATCCTACATACAGCGGTCTTTGCGCAATGGAGGTTCTGGCAAACAAACTATACTTTTTGGCAAATGTGATTGCCGCGAGAATTGGCGCTTTTCGCTCGTTTTGCTGGCCATTTCGCCCGCCTGCTCCTCCGCAGGAGGGCGGGCAGGGCGCGAAGGGCGTCCGCGACCTCTCGCGGTGTGACCCGGTGACGAGTGACCCGGTGACCCGCGGGGTGGTTGTGTGACCTGGTGACCAGTGACTTGGTGACCCCGTGGTTGACCGGTTGACCGGGTGACAGGATGACCCCGAAAGTGCCACGGAAGCCAAAGGTTCCCAACCCGGTCACCCCGTCAACCCTCGGCGTCACCGGGTCACAGGTCACCGGGTCAAAGAACTCGCGCCTGCTTGCCCTTGGAAGCTCGGAGAGCGTAGTAGGGCCTCCTGACTCCTGACTCCTGGGCTAACACGGCACAAGAAAAACGGGGCAACTCACGTTGCCCCGCTCTCGCTCTCGATTCCTGCTTACTCTACCTGACGATGAACACCGCGCCGGCGGGGCCGGGGGGAGTGCCGGGCGCGAAGACGATAGCCCCATCTCCAGAATCAGCTGTCCATAACGTGAGCGGTAACTCGTAGCCGGTGGTAAAGAGACCATAGTGGGCCAAATTGTTGGTTAGGGAAAATGACCCGGCAAATGTCTGGCTGCTAAGGTCTGGGATGCCATTCGTATTAGCCTGGTCGGTATAACCCACATGAAGGGTGCCATCACTGCCCTTGACGAAGAATGGAATGTCTTGTGTCGTGAGGAAATCAGAAAAGGGACCGCCACTGCCATACAGGGAGACGGTACCAGCGTAATATTCCGATGCTGTCCATTTGGTCGTTTGATCATTGGTGGTGCGATCACCGACTTGGAAATTGCCAGAATTTGGTACGATCTGGTCGGCACTTGGGGTGCGAGTGGAAGTAGTACCCGTACCACTGGCTCCGATAATGCCATTCCACGCGAAATCAATTTTATCATTAACGGTGTCCTCAAACACATAGATGACTAGCGCAGGCGTAGTTTCGGCAGTGATGTCGAAATTATATGGATTCTCATCGCTGTCATTGTTGGCCAGACTCACCATCGCGTTGTGCACGGCGGCTCGAACTGACGGGGTGTAGGTCACGGTGAAGGTGGCGGTCTCGCTGTTGGCCAACGTGGTTGCAGTCAACGCGCCTACCGCGAATTGAGCCGCGCCAGCCCCGCTAACGGTTGCTGAACTGGTCAGGGTCAGGTCGGCCGTGCCGGAGTTCTCTACCGTGTAGGTTCTAACGATGGTCGGCCCGAATACGTTGGTTGAACCGAAATCGGTGTGATCACCGGTGCTCGGAGAGTCGTCTCCATCGAAGATCGAGACGCTGTTCCCGGTAATATCGATTTCCGGTTCGGGCGTTGCCGTGGTTTCGGCAGTGATGGCGAACGTATATGGACTCTCATTGGGGTCATTGTTGTCCAGACTCACCGTCGCGTTGTGGACTGCGGCTGCACCTGACGGGGTGAAGGTAACGTCGAAGGTGGTCGCCCCGCCGGCGCTCACCGTGGCTGAACCCAACGGACCTACCGAGAATTGTTGACCCGCGGTAACGTTTAGATTGCTCAGGGTCAGGTCGGCCGAGCCAGAGTTGGTCACCGTGTAGGTGTTAGTAATGTTCACGCCACCTACGATCGTTGAAGCGAAATCGGTGTGATCAAGGAGGCTCGGATTGGGGTCTCCATTGGTGATCGAGTTGCCATTTCCGGTGATATCGATTTCCTGTACCAGCCAGGCCGAGATGCTGGCAGCGTCAACGCCATCTGATCCGTTGAACTCGAGCCCCTTGATCACCTCGGTCGTAAGGTTAGCGCCACTGCCGTTCAACAGGTTCGTATAGCTAAACGTCAGGCCGTAGGCGAACTGGTTGCTCCTCGCGCCTCCGGTCATTCTCACGCCGGTGGCGCCCCAGATAGATCCGCTGCCGGTGGAGAGCGTGAGGGAGTTCCCTGTCGTATCGTTCTCAAAGATGGGCTTAACCCAGAGAGCGTCGTTGCCGCCCGCCTCGAAGACGAAAAATTCCGCTCCGGTCAGGTTCTCGCCAGCGAACTCGGTGTCCCAGTTACCGCTGGGAGAAAATTGCGAGTTAAGATTGAAATTGTCCATGTCGGTGACCGCCCCGTCACCTGCCCCCACCGAGACTCCCGTCACCATCGAGGACGTGTCATAGGTGGTGCCGCCCACGGTGATCGTGTCGATGTTTATCGAGCCGTTGGTGGTGATCGAGTCGACCGCCGTTACCGCCGCCTGTGCCGCCGGGGCCAATGCGAGGACCATTCCCAAAACTGCCAACAATGTGATCATCTTCTTCATCGCACTACTCCATTCTCGCCCGATGCGGCGCCAAGCGCCGCCGTCATGCGCATCTGCGTTGCGGTTGGCGGTTGGCTGAAGATCAAACATACTTCGCCCCCACTGTCGCCAGAATACCTCACACAGCGATCTCTGCACAATGGACATTCTGGCTTTCTGGATCTACTTTCTGGCAACGAACCGTGCAATCGCAGTCCTTTCGAACTGGTTGACGATCCCGCGGCGCGGGATTCACGGGGTTAGTTAGTTCCGGTTTAGTCAACGATCCCGCGGCCGCGGGATTCAAGGAATAGTTGGGAGAATGACTTAATCTTCGCCAGGGAGCCCGACATAGTCACCGTTCCACCGGATAGGTTTCGCGTGTTTTCGCGCCTTTCGTAGTTCCTCCCCGCCCCGACATGGCCAAGGGGCCAGATCCACACTCTTTGACGATGAATCAAGAAAGAGCGGGGCAACTCACGTTGCCCCGCTCTCGATTTCGATTGCTTCTTACTCTACCTGAACTTGAACACTGTGCCCGTAGGGGTGCCGCTGACCACTGTAACCTTGATCAGCATCGAGTCGGTTACGCCTCCAGAGGCGGTCACCTCCACGAAGAACGCGTCGCCCACTTGTCCCGCGCCGGGAGCGGTCTTGAGATGCAGTTCGTCGGTGTTCTGAATTTCGAACAGGGCTGCGTGGTGCTCCCCGGCAGTGATGCCATACGTGACGCCACCAGCCATCGCTTCCAGCGTTGCCGCCAATGTCGTGGCGGACTGCACTTCAGCGCGGGCAAACATGCGGTCGACAGGCTCCGCCACGTCGTCGATCGTGATCGTGAATGTGTTGGTGGTTGCGTTGGCGCCACCATCGTGGGCGCGGACCTTGATCGAGTAGGAACTCTTGGTCTCTCTGTCAAGGATCGCGGCTGTCTCGAGGTCCGTGCCGTCGATTGTGAAGCTCGTGTCATCCGTCCCGCCAGCGAACGCAAAATTGGTCGCTGCCCAGCCATCGGCATTGATCGTGCCTATCGTGCCCACGACCGTTCCGATGGGTTCGTTCTCGTCCACGTTGCCCGTGGTGCCACCGTCCAGTTGAACGATAGATGCCGTGGTTTCGGCTCTGATGGCGAAAGCATATGGACTCTCATGGGGTCATTGTCGACCAGACTCACCGTATTGGTGTGCACTGCGGGTGTAGCTGACGGGGTGTAGGTCACGGTGAAGGTGGCAGCGGCGCCGCCGGGGGTCAAGTTGGTTGAACTCAGCGCGCTTGCCACGAATTCAGTGTCCCCCGAAAGGGTTGGCTCGGTCAGGGTCAGGTTGGCCGAGCCAGAGTTGGTCACCGTGTAGGTCCTGACAATGGCCAAGCCATTTGTGATCGTTGAATCGAAATCGGTGTGATCATCGAGGATCGGAGTGATGTCTCCATCGGGGATCGAGACGCCATTTCCGGTTACATCGATTTCTGGTCCGCCGACCTGCGCGTAGTCCACAAACATCACCTGGGCCGCGTAGTTGTCGGACGGGTCCATGCAGAAGATCGCTTCCTTGTTTGAACCGATGCTCGTGCCGATGTGGACGTGGGCCGCAGAGACCGCATTGCCGGTCAGCGTGATCGCGTCGCCGAATGTCAGGCCGTTGTCGGTCGAAGACCGCAGGGTCGGCTTGCCGTCGGCATCTTTGTAGTAGATGTGCAGCGTGCCGTCGCGGTTGACGAGGGCCGGATCGCCGAGCGTGGTGCCGGTCTCCGGGCCCGCAAGGTCGGTGTGCTGCCACGCCGAGCCGTCCCACCGCGCCAGGCGGACCACGCGCTGGTCATTGGAGCCTCCGCGGAAGAAGTTGTAGGCGATGATCGGCTGTCCGAGGGCGTTGACCGTGACGCTGTGGTCGGAGATTCCCGGATCGAGTTCATCGGCGGCCTCCATGGGTTGGTAGAGGTCGGAGGTCGTGTGAGTTATCGGTATGGTGTATTCCGTGCCGTCTGCCTCGTAGAATTTGTCGTCGCCCGGGTCGTAGACCGCATAAGAGCCACGATGCCGTGGCACACCCGCGCCTCCCAAACGCCAGTGCCACACCAGGTGCACCTTGCCATTCTCATCGACGAACGGGGCCGGCAGGTAGGCGGTCCACCCGTCCTCGTCGGCGAATTTGGCGATGCTGCTCCAACTATTTATGGTGTTGTCGTAGTGGAACAGCTGATCAGGCGCGCCGGTCCAGACCCCGTCCTCGCGGTTGCGGATCGTCATGTAGACGTCGCCGTTGGGGGCCGTGCTCATGGCTGGGTAGGTGAACCTGCCCAAGTCCCAGGGCGATCCGGTCCCGCCTTCATCGACCCACGTGCCGCTGACGGTGTTGGCCGCAGGCGACTTGCGCAACCGCATGTTGTGGTTGTGCATGTTGTAGGCCACGTGGATGAACCCGTCGCCGTCGATCGCGATCGACGGGGTGTTGTGCGCATCGTCCTCGTTGTCGGTCGTGTCGATGATCTGCGTGGTCACCACACCACCGGGCGTGACCTTGACGACCGTGTTCTTCATGTTCTCGTCGATGAACACCGCGTAGGCGTTTCCGTCGGCGTCGAGCGTTAGAGACGTATTCCAGTCGCTGGTCCCTCTCACGGAGCTGTTTCCGTCGACGCCGATGTCGACAAGGGTCACGCCGGCGACCGCGGCCGCCGTATCGAAGTTCCAGGTCGTGTCATTGAGGATTCCGGCAAACGCGTTCGTGGTCAGGTCCTCGACCGCGTCGGCACTGATCTGGACGGCGTAAGAGTTGCCGGGGAGGAGATTATTCGTTGGGTTAATGGTCAGGTCAGAACCGCTTACCGACACTTGGTCGTCCGGCAGGTTGATGACCACATCCGCTCCCGGTCCTAGGTCCCTGATCGTGACCGTGCCTGATCCCGTGAGCGCGATGTGCTCGTCGAAGGTTGCCACCAGGTCGACAAAGATCGACACGTTGGTGTCCCCGTCGTCCGGATTCGTGCTCGTGATGGTGGGGGCGGTGTCGGGTGCCGGCACGGCCGAGATACTGGCAATGTCAGTGTTTGGGGCGTCGAAGGCGAGCCCCTTGATCACCGTGCTGTTGGACAGGGCCGCGCCGCCGGCGTCCTTAAGGTCGGTAATGGCAAACGCCACGCCGTGGATCGTTTGTCCGTCTCTCTCGCCCTCTGTGAGTATCACACCGGTGTTGCCCCAGTTGTAGCCGACTCCCGCGCTGTTGGTGGTAATCATGACGAAATCCCCCACCGAGTTGTCCGCAAAGATGGGCGCAACGTTGAGAGTGTCGTTGCCGCCCGCCTCGAAGATGAAAAAATCCGCGTCGGCGCCGTTGGAGTCGGACCAGTTCGCGCCATCAAGCACGAAACTGGTGGTCCAGTCGCTGTAGCCGGGGCCGCGACTGAAGTGCAGATTAGAATCGAAATTGTCTTGGTCGGTGATCACCCCAGTACCGCCATCCGTTGTTGCCGAGGTTCCCGTCACCAAGTCCGTGGCCGTGGTATAGGTGACGGCGCCCACGGTAAACGAGTCGAGGATTAGCGTATCGGGATCGGGGACAGTGTTGGTGGTGGCGCTTACCGAGGTGATCGGCACAATCGCGGCGTTGGCCGCCGGGGCCAATGCGAGAACCATCCCCAAAACGGCTAACAGTGTACTTAATTCTTTCATCTCATTGTCATCCCATCGGCCCTGATATCAGGCCAGCTTCACCCGACTTTGCTAACGTTTTCGACATCTCATACCCAACCCCAATTCCAGAATTCAAGATCTACCACGGAGACACAGAGGCACGGAGTTAAGACGATCCCGCGGCGCGGGATTTACGGAATAGTTGGGAGAATGGCTTAATCTTCGCCAGGGAGCCCGACATAGTCACCGTTCCACCGGATAGGTTTCGCGTGTTTTCGCGCCTTTCGTAGTTCCTCCCCGCCCCGACATGGCCAAGGGGCCAGATCCACACTCTTTGACGATGAATCAAGAAAGAGCGGGGCAACTCACGTTGCCCCGCTCTCGATTTCGATTGCTTCTTACTCTACCTGAACTTGAACACTGTGCCCGTAGGGGTGCCGCTGACCACTGTAACCTTGATCAGCATCGAGTCGGTTACGCCTCCAGAGGCGGTCACCTCCACGAAGAACGCGTCGCCCACTTGTCCCGCGCCGGGAGCGGTCTTGAGATGCAGTTCGTCGGTGTTCTGAATTTCGAACAGGGCTGCGTGGTGCTCCCCGGCAGTGATGCCATACGTGACGCCACCAGCCATCGCTTCCAGGGTTGCCGCCAACGTCGTGGTGGACTGCACTTCAGCGTTCGCAAACATGCGGTCGACAGGCTCCGACACGTCGTCGATCGTGATCGTGAATGTGTTGGTGGTTGCGTTGCTGCCATCCGTGGCTTTGACCTTGATCGAGTAGGTATCCTGGGTCTCTTTGTCGAATACCGCGGCTGTCTCGAGGTCCGTGCCGTCGATACTGAAGAGAGCGTCATGCGTCCCGCCCGCGAAATCATAGGTGATCGCCCCCCAGCCATCGGTATTGATCGTGGTTAACGGGCCCACGACCGTTCCGATGGCTTCGTTCTCGTCCACGTTGCCCGTGGTGCCGCCGTCCAGTTGGACGGTAGATGGCGTGGTTTCGGCTCTGATGGCGAAAGTATATGTACCTTCATCAGCATCATCGCTGGCCAGACTCACCGTCGCGTTGTGCACTGCGGCTGCACCAGACGGGCTGTAGGTCACGGTGAAGGTGGCAGTCTCGCCGTTGTTCAACGTGGTGTCAGTCAGCGTGCCTACCGCGAATTGAGCCGCGCCAGCCCCGCTAACGGTTGCTGGATCGGTCAGGGTCAGGAGGGCGTCGCCGGTGTTCTCTACCGTGTAGGTTCTGACGATGTCCGAGCCGCCTACGTTGGTGGAACCGAAATCGGTGTGATCACCGGTGCTCGGAGTGGTGTCGCCATCGGGGATCGAGACGCTATTTCCGGTTACATCGATTTCCGGATTAGCAGCCTCGGTTTCGGCAGTGATGGCGAAATCATATGGATTCTCATCACTGTCATCGTTGACCAGGCTCACCGTCGCGTTGTGCACGGCGGCTCCAGCTGACGGGGTGTAGGTCACGGTGAAGGTGGCAGTCTCGCCGTTGTTCAACGTGGTGTCAGTCAACGTGCCTACGGCGAATTGAACCGCACCAGCCCCGCTAACGGTTGCTGGATCGGTCAGGGTCAGGAGGGCCCCGCCAGAGTTCGTCACCGTGTAGGTCTTGACGATGGTCGAGCCGCCTACGGTGGTTGAACCGAGATCGGTGTCATCAGTGAGGCTCGGAGTGGTGTCTCCATCGGGGATCGAGACGCTATTTCCGGTTACATCGATTTCCGGGCCGGGCGTGCCAGCCGCGAAGACGATAGCCCCATCTCCAGTTGTAGCTGTCCATAACGGGACCGTCTCGTTTAGGGTCAGGCTGGTCCCTGCAGTGTCAAAGAGACCATACGTGGAAAAATCGCCGGGCAGGGAAAATGAGCCGGTGAATACGTCCGTAGCAAGGTCTGGAAAGTCCGTGTCACCATCGGTAATCGAACCCACCCTAAGTCTAGGTGCAGAATGCACGGAGAATGAGATGTCACTTGAAACGAGGAAATCGGACTCGCCGCCAGGTAAGGATCCACCACTGCCATACGCGTAGGTGGTTCCAGCGTATTCTTCTGATGGCGAGAAGCTGGAAGGAACATCAGTGCGATCGCGATCAGCGACTTGGAAGTTGCCAGTCAGTGGCACGATCTGGTCGGCACTGCCGCCACCAGCATTACTAGTAGGAGTACCACTGGCTCCGATAATGCCATTCCACGTGAAATTAACGTTACCCCCGCTCTCAGTCACATAGATGACTAGCGCAGGCGTGGTTTCGGCAGTGATGGCGAAATTATATGGATTTTCATCGCTGTCATCGTTCACCAGGCTCACCGTCGCGTTGTGCACGGCGGCTGCAGCGCTCGGGCTGTAGGTCACGGTGAAGGTGGCAGTCTCGCCGTTGTTCAACGTGGTGTCAGTCAACGTGCCTACCGCGAATTGAGCCGCGCCAGCCCCGGTAACGGTTGCTGGATCAGTCAGGGTCAGGAGGGCCGTGCCGGTGTTCTCTACCGTGTAGGTTCTGACGATGGTCGAGCCGGCTACGTTGGTTGAACCGAAATCGGTGTGATCACCGGTGCCCGGAGTGGTGTCTCCATCGGGGATCGAGACGCTATTTCCGGTGATATTGATCTCCGGTTCGGGCGCTGCCGTGGTTTCGGCAGTGATGGCGAAATCATATGGATTTTCATCGCTGTCATCGTTCACCAGGCTCACCGTCGCGTTGTGCACGGCGGCTCCAGCTGACGGGGTGTAGGTCACGGTGAAGGTGGCAGTCTCGCCGTTGTTCAACGTGGTGTCAGTCAACGCGCCTACCGCGAATTGCCCCGCGCCAGCCCCGCTAACGGTTGCTGGATCGGTCAGGGTCAGGAGGGCCGTGC
>CAZCDU010000175.1:0-9484 GCA_964497125.1 uncultured Victivallales bacterium
TTACACCCGATGCGATGAGACATAGCGAACACGTGTCGACGGTCCTGGAAATCAGGCACTAATCTGCGGGGAGTTGCGAACGCGGAACTCGGAACGCGGGAGAGGAACCGCTGATGGCACTGATATACACGGATGGCTGATAGGCTCTGCTGGGGAGGGGAACCGCTGATCCGGCTTCGTCGGGAACTACGCCGGGACGAGACGCCGGGACAAGGGGAGTGAGTGGGTAGTTTGGGAGTAATTGAAGGGGGACGGGCGTCGTATCGCTGTTAACTCAGGGCGACGGTGGGCGGCTTGTGAGCTTTTCGGTCACCGGAGCTCGAGAATCATTCTGGTTGCATCGCGGAATCCATATGCTACTTTGTTGGTAGCGACCAGCTGGCCGGTTTCCACCGACCACGGACCTAGTCCTTGGCCGCTTGACTTAGAAAAAGGTTCCGCTCCGATGACAAGGGCCCATGGGGCTCTCCCGAAAGGGTAGTCGGAGCGGTCGCTTTTCTACACCTCATTCTCACGGGTGTCCGTTGGAATCCATATCTCACTGCAGACCACTTCCTTGATCAAGTCCAGACTTCGGGAGTCCCCTCTTTCCCATTTTCTAAAAACGGCCCACGTGCAGTAGTCTGCAATCTGAAGCCCCATACATGACTTGGATGCGTGATGCAAGATGCGATACTTGACGTTTGATGGCAGCATGCGGGCAAGCGTCAGCTTAATCCCCTTTTCGAATGCGCGGCGCTTGGACTTCACGGGAAGAGTGTCCGTGATCACAATGATCTCATCGTAGTCGCTGACATGCCTACCGTTAAGGATATGCTGGAGTAGTTCACCGAGAGCCCGAGGATAGAAGCGCTCTGGAATCTGGAGGGCTGGATCCGTCCTCCGCTTGTCGGCAACAACGCTATCAACACGGAGCTGGCTTGGATTGGACATGATGTTGTCGAACACACGATCACGAACGCCCTGACGATCTTCCGAAGCGTGGAAGTACTCGATGTTGCTGCCTGACTCGATGAGGTCATATTTGAGATTTAGAAGGCGGGGTTCGATTGTGAAAGGACGTTCTTTCGAGACCGCCCCGAGCGCAAAGAAGCGAGTGCCCTGAGAAGCAAACGTCAAGTCACCACCGTCATCCAAGAATACGTATAGGTACTTCTGTTCAGTTGTCATTTTCATCTCTATCGCCCAAACCTGCAGCCCAGCTCGTGGGAACGCTCGCTACATGATGATGCAGAGCTTGCCACGATCAACAACAAAGTGCAAGAGCTCTAGGATCACACGGTGAAACGCAAACGCGCCTTCATTCCATCATACCAGGAGAGAGCGGGGGCTGTTTGCCGGGGAGGGGGCTATGAGGGACTCGTGGTGGCGGGAGGCGGGGTTCGTCTTAGGGACTGAATCAGGACGTCTAGCTGTTGAAGGAAGTGGGAGCGGTCACGTTGCTGCAGCGGAGGGGGGCCGCCTGTGACGATGCCGGCTTCACGCAACTCGGCCATCAGATCCCGATGCGCAACCGTTGACCCGATGCTGTCTTCCGTGAATGGCTCTCCCGTAGGACGAATCGCGCTCGCACCTTTCTTGATGCAACGACCCGCCAGCGGGATGTCTGCCGTCACGACGATGTCGCCGGGCTCAACATGGTCTACAATCCAGTCATCGGCAGCATCAAACCCATCACTGACAACGTTCAGAGAGATTCTCTGATCATCGGGCGTACGCATCCAACTGTTAGCCACCAACGTGACCTTGAGGTCGCATCGACGCGCCACGCGGTACACCTCCTGTTTGACGGGGCAGGCATCCGCATCTACGTAAATATCCAGCAAACTAACTCCTCGCTGTTGTCTGATGCACGCAGACTACAGGCTCCACGCTACATTGCAAGCGGAGTTGCGAAGGCGGAATTTGGGATGTAGGAGGGGAACCGCTGATGGCACTGATAGACACGGATAGCTAATAGGCTCCGCTAGGGAAGGGAGTTTGAATGGGGAGATAGCAGAGATAAGAGTTTGAACAGAAGGGAACGAAGGGGTGAGAATGGGAGGGACGCGGGAGGCGGGAAACGGTATTATCTGCGTATGCGATCACATACTACAAGGGTGCGTTTGGGCGCAATTGGACTTGCGGGGGCAGCGTGGTTGTTGGCAGTTGTTTCGTATCAGCATGCTTTTCGGTTGGTCCCTGCGCCAGAGGATGTGCAGGCGTCGGGATTGGCGATGGTTCGGGCGGAACTTGGGGTACTCGAGCAGAGCAACTTTGGGCGCAGTCGGCGTGGCTCGTTGATCGTGGCTGAGGTGCGCCGTCTCCTGGAAGAAGAGCGCGTTGTCTTTGCTCCCATGACCACGACGCGAGGATTGACGTGGGATCCTGTTCTCGGCGGAAAGGTGATCTACATCAAGGTGATCGAGCTGGGGGGGAACCAGTTTCTTCATCAGCGGCCATCGGGGATCATGGAAGCCCTGGTTCACGAAGCAGTTCATTCCCTCAAGAATACGCGGCGGCGGATTAGCTTCGAAGAAGAGTGCGACGCTTTCGCGGCCGGGATGGAGGTCGCCGCGATCGTTGCCGGAGATCCCCCACCCTTGCTGCTCACAGTCGACGGCAAACGGGTGGCGGACTTCGTCAAGAAAGCCTATCCCAAGTCCCCCCGGAATCCACGCTACCAACCTGTAGGCCAAACGCGAGCGTGGCTGACCGGACGAACGGGAATGGACGACGCGGTGTTCGATTGACGTAGAGCGTGCGTGTGGCGGGTCTGTGCCCAGGACTAGGCTAGGAGTCCTCCGGAATCACGAGTGCTGCCACGAGGTAGACCAGTAGCCCCGTCACGATTCCAGAGAAAAAGACCACGAGGGCAACCATGACACGGACCAGGGAGGGGTCGAGATTGAAGTAGTTTGCGACCCCGCCGCAGACCCCGGCGAGCACCTTGTCGTGTGACTTGGTCAGACGGCGGGGCTGGAGCATCTCGCCTACAAGATAGCAGCGACAGTGCTTGCACTTGCGGGCCTCAGCACGGATCTCCTCGCCACAGAATGGACAGGCCATCGTAATGGTCTCGCGCTCCAGGGTCTCAAAAAGCCGATCGGCCTCTTCTGGTGAAACCGTGCCATGCTCAACCATACCCAGAATGCGGGAACGCTCTTCCTGGTAGTGGTCGCTCTTCCTTCGCAGCGTGGCGCTACGCTCGCCAAGGCTGGGCGTACCGGGCGGCACGGCCGCCGGCTTCTGTTGCCGACTACGCACCACCACGATAATCAGTAGCACGAGTAGCAAGACCGGCACGATTGCCGGTAACAGGACAAACAGCAGAAAGAACCCCGAAGCAAAGCTCCCCGGCGCCGTGCAGAACATTTATGCCTCCTCGGGGATTACGATCGCCATGATAATGTAAGCAAGCAGGCCGGGAAAGACGCCGGTTGACAGCACGATCAGTACAGCCAGCAGTCGCATAATAGTTGCGTCCATGCCGGCGTAGTCGGCAAGACCTCCGCAGACACCGGCCAGCATGCGGCAGGAACGGGATCGGTAGAGCGGCTTCCGCGGACCGGTTGGGCCTGTGGCTCCTCCGAGCATCTCGCCGCAGTGCTTGCACTTGATTGCCTGATCCTGGATCTCTTCGCAACAGTAGGGACATGTCTTCATGGGGAATCCTCCTCGGCGAGAGCTTCGTCTTCGGTAATGGGTTGGAGCGGCGGTGTGCCGGCATGGATCTGCATCCTATGCGTGATCTTTTCACTGCCGCCACCATGATCATGGGTGGTCCTCACGCCGACCCTGGTGATGAACACTGACGCGATGAGCATCAGCAGCATGGCCAGAACCAAACCGATCGCAATGAGCACGCCAGCAAGACAGCCACAGCCTTTCGAATTCTGCGGTTGGGGCGAAGGGGGCATGACCGGGGAAACCGGATCGCCAAAGGCAACCAGTTTCTGCTCTGCTTCCTCTCGCGAAATCTCCTTATTCGCCAGCTTCTGAAGGATCTCCGATCGCGCCATACGACATTCCCCTTCGGAAGGCTCTGCCGGGGGCGTCACCGGCTGCGGCGATCCCTTTTTGCGACACACAAGAACGACAATCACCAAGCCGACAAGGACCACAACGGCGACGGCGAGGAGTGGGAGCATAAGTACGAAAGACCTGGATACCATTGTTACCTCCATGGTTTACGATACGGGTGCGAGTCTGGTCTGTTTCTGCATGGCTCTGTTTCTGGCCACGATAGCGATAATCAGGAGCACGACTCCCACCACGTCCAGCCCAATGCTCGTCCCGTTGGTGGTCTGGGTGATGTCGAAGCCAAAGATCTGATTGTTCAGCTCCACGTCGTTAACGCTGATGACGGGAACCTGCAGCGCCGCCCAGAGGATGGCGAGCGACCACCCGAGGGGGCGGCCCTTACAGAGCAGAACCGCCGAAACAATCCCCAGCCCAGCCAGAACAGCTGGTACAATATCGTGTAGAGAGAGGCCCCAGCCTGAACCGGCTAGCAGCACGATGGTGCAGACGACGAACATATAGATAACCAGGAATTTTCCGGTACGGGGCAGAGCATGGAAGGCATGCAACCGGGTCTGGGTACCGGCCAATTCGGATGGGGCCTGATCCAACGTCGTAGCACACTCCGGACAGACGCCGGCACCGGCGGGAATTCTCTCCGCACAGTATGGGCATGTCATGGTCTGAACGCGGCACGTCATGGAATCAATGAGCCGCTCGCCCTCCTCGGGGGTCACTTTGCCTCCCTCCACCATCTCAACGATTCGCGAGAGTTCGTTCTTATCCATGTCGTTCATAGCGGCCCTACAACTCCCGAAGCTGCTTGATGGCATCGTCGACCGAAAGCTCACCATGTTCAATGGCATCAAGAATCTGTTTGCGAGTGTCGCGCTCTGCCTCTTCCTGCTCCTGCAGTGCCTGGATCACACGATCGAGCCGACTGCGTACGGTGGGGTACGAGATGCCTAGCTTTCCGGCAACGGCCTTCAGGCTCCCACTTGAACGGACGAACAGCTCCACAAACTCACGGTCTTCGGCCGACAGACGTGCCAGACGCGGAATCGGTATACTGCCCTGTACGGTGACGTCACATGACGTGCAGCGCAGACTCTCGATTTCCATTCTTGCCGAACAGCAAGGGCAGGTTGATGCCAGTTTCTCCATCATCAGAGCGTCCTTCTATGCGACCTCACGAATCAACGAAATGAATACTAGCATTAACATTATTTAGGTATCAATCAATTTCTTTAATGGATTACGACGCATAAGCTCGATCCTCTGAAACCGTAAGAGGGTAGAGTTGGGCCGCGCGCCGGTCACTCGAAGCCCGTCATCAGACGGCAGCCGCCACATCCTTGCGCCTCAGACCAAGCTGGTAGAGCGACTGAAGCAAGAGGTCTATCGTTACCGTGGGATCACCATGCTCCATTTTCGCCACACGTGACTGACTGGTCTTGAGCATAGTGGCGAGCTGTGTCTGCGTAAGGTGCTTCTTCCTCCGCTCTTCTCGTAGGCGATGCGCCAGCGCACGTCGAGTCTCAATGTACTCCACGTCCGCGGCTGACAGCTCAAGGAACTCCTGGACCTCCCCCTCAACCCAACCGTTTTTGAGATTCTTCATGACTTGCTGGCCTCGTACATCTTAAGCCGTCCCTGGCAGGTATCGATCACAGACCTCGGCGTCTTGGTCGTCTTCTTCTCAAAAACTTCCAGAATCACGATGGCATCCCGGTCCAGCCGGTACACCAGGCGCCACGTCTTCTTCTCACCGATCACCCGCAGCTCGTGACAACGCTTGCCGATCGACGGCATGGGCCGCGAATGCGGCAGGGATAGCATCTCCCCCTCCTGCAAGTCGCGCAGCAGCATGCCCATTTCTCGTCGGGCAGCAGTGCTCATGGGAGGCGTCTTGACCTCGCCATGCAGCCATCTTAGTGGCTTCCCCGTCACTTCACACCTCAATATTATGTCAGATCTGACATATAGTCAATGGTTGTCTCCCGCAATCTGCATGCTACCAGTTTCCGCGATAGCTCTGATCGGACTGCTTCATTCGCCAAAGATTATGATCCTTCTCTCTTATAGAAGGAGCGATCCCCACCCTTTTCCGAAAATAGTTGGGATTTTCTGGTCTATTGGGCTTCCCCCTTCGCAAGGCTTCCGGCGTGACTTGTTGCGGGGAGTTGGGAATGCGGAGCTCGGAATCTGGGAGTTTGAAAAGAAGGGAACGAATTCGTGGTTTGAGTCCTTGGCTGCGAACAATGGATTGAGATGTGGCTTGCGGTTGGGTTGGTCGGGAGTAAACTGACGTTGGAGCGAGGGGAGAAGGTGTTAGGCGAAACGAGAGGAGGCGCGGGATGAGAAAGTGGGTGATGTGTCTGGTGGTGGTAGTGCTGGTTGGGGGAATGCCGGTCCGTGCGATTGCGATGGATGATATCGCGACGGTGATCGGTCTCATGCACTACGTTCATTTCATGGGGACCTGGCAGAACTGGAACAGCGTGGCCGTTGAAGCCGGTGCTGTGGTATCCGGTGATGTCAACTCCTATGGCGCGGTTGCCGATTATCACAGAGATAGCTGGTCGGTGAACGTAGGCGCGGGAACATATGACGTCAAGGATGGTGACAGTGACATGTATGCGAGCGTGGGCGGTGCGTATTTCCTGCCGGATGTGGCGGGACTCAAGACAGCCATCGCGGCTGATATCGTTATTCCCCAGATCGATAATGGGGATGCACGGTCGATTGAAGGTAAGGCCCTCGTGGGGCTCCCACTCGACCTGATCAATGACTGCCACACCACCGTCTTCGCTGCTGCGGGACTGGCGAACTACAGCGCTGAAGGTGAGGTAATGGGAGTAGACTGGGACGACAGTGGCACCGAGTTCACACTCGCCGCCGGCGCCGGGATCGGGTTTTTGGAGAGAATCATGTGTGGCATCACACTTCGCATGGCTGGCGATACAGCTCTCGAGTTCACAGGTAGGATCAATTTCTAGTGGTGGGGAGAGGGAGGCAGAACCACTGATCTGCACTAATTTGCACTAATGGCTGGTAGGCTTTGCTGGGAGCGGGGAGCTCGAACAAGGAGGTAGCAGAGGCAGCAGAGATGAGAGTTCCAGGAATCTGCCTTGGATGGGAATCCTAGGCAGATTCCTGGAACTGTTGCTTTGACAGATGGGAGTTGATGGGAGTAGGTGGTTGTGGGGTTGTCATTTGCGGTTATTGGGACGGGTGCTGTGGGAGGCTATTATGGGGCGCTTCTGCAGCGGGTTGGTTATGATGTGCATTTCCTGGTGCGTAGCGATTATGATCATGTTCGCCAGCGTGGGCTGCAGGTCGATTCCAAGAATGGCGATTTCGTTCTTCCCGAGGTGAACGCCTATTCCCAGGCTCGGGATATGCCGCGCTGTGATGTCGTCATCGTCTGTCTCAAGAGCTATGACAATGTTGTCCTGCCAGAGATTCTTCCCCATGTTGTCCGGGATGAGGGATGCGTCCTTCTGCTTCAGAATGGACTGGGCGCAGAGCGGTCCATACAGGTGATCGTCCCGCAATGTACCGTTCTGGGAGGACTGAGCTTTCTGTGCTCGAACAAGGTCGGCCCCGGGCACATCCATCACCTGGATTACGGTCGCATCGCAATCGGTGAGTTTTCAACCGACGGCGAACCGGTCGGCGTAACGGAGACGATGCAGGTGGTTGGCCGGGCATTCAAGAAGGCCGATGTTCCCATTAGCCTTCTCGAGGATCTGATGCTCGCCCGCTGGATGAAGCTGGTCTGGAACGTACCCTTCAACGGTCTCTGCGTTGTGCTTAATACGACAACGGACAAGTTGATGGCGAACACCGCCACGCGAGCACTGTCGCGCGAGCTGATGGACGAGGTCGTTGCGGGAGCAGCAGCACTGGGCCGTACGATCCCCTCCCCCTTTGTCGAGAAGATGATCAACGATACTGTCAAGATGGCATCGTACAATCCAAGCATGAAACTTGATTACGATGCCGGGCGCCGCATGGAGATCGAAGCCATTTATGGTGAGCCACTGCGCATGGCGCGAGAGGCCGGGGCGGATATGCCGAAGGTGCGGATGCTGTATCAGTTGCTGGGGTTTCTGGGAGGTCAGAACAAGGAGACAGCAGAGAAAGCGGAGAGAGAGAGTCTGAACAGAAGGTAGCAAAGGTAGCAAAGAAGAGATTTCTAGAACTGTTGCCTTGAGAGACTGAGAGACACTGATCCGCCTTCGGGAGACTTCTGGCTTCGTTGGGAACTTCCGGCTTCGTGGAGAACTACGCCGGGACGAGACGCCGGGACAAGTCGCCGGGACAAGTGGGCACTGATGGTGGGCGGCGTGCTATTCGATTACCGTCAAGACCTCATCGAACGTATCGCAGTAGTAATCGCAGAGACCGCGCGTGCCGCTCTCGTCGATGTTGCCGCCGCCGAATCCGACCGCGGAAAAGCCAGCCAGTTTGATGGAGCAGATACCCGCGCCGCTATCTTCGATCCCGATGACACTGTGGCGCTCTTCGAATTCCAGGCCAAGCCCGACGCGCGCTACTTCGGCGTAGAGCCACGGGTGCGGCTTGGGAGACAACTCGCCGAGCGTTCCCGGTTCCGTCCCTACGGAACTACCCCCTGGTAAGCCAGCGGCCTGCCCCTGCTGCATAGCAAAGCCCGCGGTGATGATGGCATCATAGAAGTCCTTGGGATCACCCATATCCAGAGTGCGGAAGGCCGATAGGATCTCGGGCCAGGCCTTCTCGTAAAGCCCGGAGGTCACGAGACCGATCTTCACGCCCTTGCCTTTAAGGGCGAAAAGGAACTCCTTGAGTCCCGGCGTGGGAACGAAGGCACCCTCGCGTCCCCTACCCTCCATAATCTCATTCATCTCCCGGCGCGTATGCTCAAAGTAGTATGTCCGGGCCTCTTCCACCGTTCTGTCGGGGCAGTACTTCTTGATGCAATGCTGCAGGTGTTCGGAGACGCTGTGGCCGGATACGAAAGGCAAATCGGACTCTTCCAGCTCGAACTTCGGATCGCCAAGCAAGCTGGCGGTCGACATCTGGATAATCCAGATCCAGAACTCTTCGCTACGCACGCTCGTTCCATCCAAGTCCATCAACACAGCCTTGACCGGCTTCTCCAGTTTCACTGGATAGACAGGATAGTATGCGGGGTATCCCATGGCCGACGTCACGTGCGCCAGAGTGTGGTCTGAGAAACCAACGAATTCGACCTTACCGTCGCCAGTGGCCGTGACCGACTCAACATCACCCACGCCAACCTTGAAGACGCCGTCCGAGGTCTTGTCCCGTAGGACGAACCCATCCTCGACGCTCAGGTTCCCAATATCTGGTATGAACATATCGTCTCTCATCGACCCTCCCAATGTCCGCATCGCTCATAGCCGGACCCGGCACAGTCCTCAATAATGTCTCTCGTGTAATCACAAACTCCCGGACCGACCGCAACCAAAAA
>CAZCDU010000176.1:0-9394 GCA_964497125.1 uncultured Victivallales bacterium
GTTCTTTGAGCCCCGCGAAAAGGACGACGCCGGGCTCCCCAAAGCGCTGCGAACTACGCCCGGGCAAGCCAAATGAAGGCATGCCACTCGTGCCATCAGCGCAATCCGCGGTTCCCGAATCTGCCAGTGACCAATGACGACTGACTAATCCCCTACTCCGCATCCATTTCATGGATGAGGCGTTGGCTCATGGCGATTTCCTCGAGGGCGTCGATATCGATGTGGCCCTGCGAGAAGCGGGCCTTGGCCAGGCGTATGGCTTCGTCTATCAGGATGGTAGCCTGTGGTTTGTGGCCGAGGGCCTTGTAGACCATCGCAAGCCCTTCAAATCCATCCGGATCATCGGGCCGCGAGGCAATCAGACGCTGGAATGTCAGCTCAGCCATACCGAAGTCACAGGCTTCCAGAAACTGGTAACCTTCGTCACTCCAAGTCCAGTCCCAATCATCCTCACCATAGGGCTTGATCTCCGGAAAGAGTTTGCGAAGCCCTTTAAGATAGGCTTTGGGCGAGAGTTGTTCTTCGTCTTCCATGCGACTACCCTACGAGGCTGCGCTGCGATTTCAAGCAGAATACGAGCATCTTCCTCCCGCCAGCCGCCCCTGCGGCAGGAGGACTCCCACTTGACCAGGCTACGCCTGTCTATGTTGGCCGAGACGGCCAACCCTACAGCGGCCCAAGAGACCTCAGCTTCTTGGCACGATAAGCGTTAAGCTTGGCGCTAATCCCGGGAGAACTTGGAGTGCGGTGGCAGAGTCCGAAGCGAGCTTGCGAGTGCAGGACGTCGACACCGCTTTTGCGTCGTGCTGGGGGTTGAGTCTGCGCACTGGGGAAAGGCGGTGTCGGCAGGCGAGAGGAGCCAGTTGGAGACAACAGGCTCTCCTCTGGAAGTACATCCTGTTGTCTCCAACTGGATGCTCGGCAACTGCGCAGGTCCGCTAAGCTTAACGGTTACTCAGTTCCCATTGCGTTCGCGGCGTTTGCGGACTATGCGGTACCAGATCACGCCGACAATCAGGAGGACCGTGAAGACCAAGGGGACTTCCTGGTGGATTCGCGAGAGCCACCGGAAGAGAATGTCGTAGGCATAGACCCAGCTGGCAACTGCGGCGAACGCCCCGAGGCTTACCGCCGTGAGCGTCACCCAGGTCCTCATGCGTAGGAGATAGCCCAGGATGCTGCCGATGATGATGCCGGTCATCCAGAACGGGAGCCACACGAAGAAGAAGACACCCGCAATCTTGAAACGCCCCAGCCCGGAGACGTGCTTCTCGGCCGACTTCAACATCGGGCGCATACGCTCCTGGAAGAAGCGGCCTTCAAAGAAGTTCTCATAGGTGTAGACGAAGAGCGGATAGATCAGAAACGTTGCCGTGATATCGGCGTGCGTTGCCACCAGTACGATCAACCATTTGGGTAGCCCGATCTGAGTGCCTTGAGCAATCGAGATAGCTCGCCCCGCCAGGAGGTGAGCAAATCCGACGGTCAGCACATCGTCCCAGATGTCAATGTCGGCATGCCAGAGCCCGGCGGCGGCGCCAATCCACAGCACCAGCATGCAGCAGCCTGCCAGGAAGATGGGGCCCTGCCGCGATCGCAGGAACGCGGAACGGATAGCATTTCGACGTATGCGGGCTTCATTCATAGGTGAGTACCACCATACATGGTTTCGATGGATCGGCAAAGTGGAGAGTGGACGGGGCGAAGGGAGGAGCCTGCGCAACGGGGAAAAGCGGTGTCGCCGGGCCTGGGAAGGCCCTCTGCCACCGCACTCCAAATTGAGACTCGAAAAAGGGCTGTTGCTGATTTGGCGTGCGGTGGCGGAAGGTGGAGGGATTTGGGCTTTCCCATTTCAGCTTAACCCATTACTCTCCGGCATGCCTGAAATTGCCATAGATGCACGCGAAGTAGCGTCGATCCTTGAGAAGAATGCCGAGACATTCGCGATATCCCTGGGAGCCGATGAGATCGGACACGTCCTGGAGACTGGCGATGGTATTGCCCGCGTTGACGGACTCCCCGGCGTTATGGCCGAAGAAATGGTTCAGTTCCCGAACAATGTTTACGGCATGGCCATGAACCTGGAACGCGATCATGTGGGCATCATTGTCCTCGGCGACTACTCGCAGATCGAACAGGGCGACATCGTGAAGCGCACGGGCAAGGTACTCCAGGTGCCCGTGGGTGAGGCCCTGCTTGGACGCGTTGTAACCCCGCTGGGGCACCCCATTGACGGCAAGGGCCCGATCACCACGACGGAAACCTGCCTCGTCGAAACCGAATCTCCCGGCATCGTGGAGCGCGAATCCGTCGCTACCCCGCTACAGACCGGACTCAAGGGCATTGATGCCATGACCGCCATCGGTCGCGGCCAACGCGAGCTGATTGTCGGCGATCGCCAGACCGGCAAGACCACGGTTGCCGTCGACGCCATCATCAACCAGGCCGGTGGTGATGTGAAGTGCGTCTACGTGGCCATCGGCCAGAAGATGTCAACAATCGCCAATGTCGTGGCCGTGCTGGAGGAAACCGGGGCCATGCGTAACACCATCGTGGTGGCGGCATCGGCCAGCGACTCCGCCCCCCTGCAATACATCGCGCCTTTTGCCGGCTGCAGCATGGCTGAAGTGTTTCGCAACCGGGGAGAAGATGCCCTCATTGTGTATGACGACCTCTACAAGCATGCGGTTGCCTACCGCGAGATATCCCTCCTACTGCGACGACCGCCGGGACGCGAAGCGTTTCCCGGAGACATTTTCTATCTGCACAGCCGGCTGCTTGAACGTGCGGCAAAGGTGAACCCGGAGTACGGTGGCGGCTCGCTCACGGCTCTGCCCGTCGTCGAAACGAAACAGGGCGACTACTCGGCCTACATCCCCACCAACCTGGTCTCGATCACCGACGGACAGATCTACCTCGAGCCTGAACTCTTCCACCAGGGCTTCCGTCCTGCCATCAACGTTGGCCTCAGTGTCTCGCGTGTCGGTGGAAAGGCCCAGCTCCCCGCCATGAAGAAGGTGGCCATCAAGCTGCGGATGGACCTGGCACAATATCGTGAAGTGGCGTCGTTTGCCCAGCTCACCACGGATCTCGACAAGGCCACGCTTGATCAGCTCCACAGGGGAGAAAGGCTTGCCGAGATTCTGAAGCAACCCCAGCATGCCACACTGCCGGTGGACAAACAGGTGGCGATCATGTGGGCCGCCGTCAATGGGCATTTGGACCCGGTGGCGCTAGCGGATATCGCGCGCTTCCAGGAAGAGTGGTTTGAACTCCTGAATGGGGCTTATGCCGATATTGGCAGGTCCATTCTTGAGACCGGAGACCTTTCGGAGACGGCGACAGCCAGGCTGGTTGAGTCGATCAAGGCCTTTATGATGATTTTCGTGCCATCCACCGAGACAGCGGTCATCGATGACAGGCATATTGTTCCTCCCGTGGACGACCAGGAGACACGTTTGCCATCAGCCGCTGTGGAGATTGAAGCATAACCCTGAACGGTACTGACCGTGGCAACAACACTCTCAGACATCAAGCGGCGTATCGGCACGACAACCCAGATCCGCAAGGTAACCGGCACGCTGCAGAAGGTGGCCTCGGCCAAACTGGCACAGGATCTCCGCCGCATCAGCAATGCCAACGTCTACTTTCACAGCATCTGCCGATTGCTTCGCCTCGCTCACAGCGCACTACCGGCAGAGGCCCCGCCCCATCCGCTGATGACGCCACGCGAAGGCAACGATATCGCACTCATTGTTTTCGGCTCCGACCGTGGACTGTGCGGCGCATTCAACACCTTGCTCATGAACGAGGTCCGGCAGTTCATCAAGGCGCGTCCTGAAAAGCGCGTCCACCTTCTGTTCCGGGGAAAGGTCGTCTACCGCCGGGCACTGCGGGTGGGCATGGAGCCAATTGAGCAGATCAACGAGACAACGGATGTCGACACCCGCATCCTGTCCGATTTCACCAACAACACGTTCAGCGAAGTCCACATGTTGTACTGGGACTATGTGACAGGATTTGACCAGAACGTCGTCAGTGAGCAGGTCCTGCCCACCCCCTTCACGTCAGGCAAAGCAAGCCACCCCAGCGGCGCGAGCAGCCCTGAGGAGCAGCTGTCCAAAGGTAAGGCTAGCTCTTCGGGCGAGCCGCCTGCACAGGCAGAACCGGCGCGCAGCACCGGGACACGCCCAACCCACTACAGCCCGGAGATGATCGAGCCCGATCCCGGCGCTCTCCTGGAGGCCCTGCTTCCCGAGTACGTACGGTGCTCCATTCACAATGGCTACTATAATAGTCTCGTGACCGAGAATGCACAGCGCCGTGCGTCAATGACGCGCGCCACGGACAACGCCGGAGAGATGCTGGCGGATCTGAAGAAGACATACAGCCGCCTGCGCCAGGAAAGTATCACGACCGAGATGTTGGAGATTGTCGCAGGCTTGAGCCGTTAGTAGGATGCAAAGACTATGGGTGCAGGAAAAGTAGTACATGTTGTTGGTCCCGTTGTAGACGTGCAGTTCTTTGGAGATTCGCTCCCGGCCCTGCACAATGCGCTACGCATTCAGGACGAGGAGCGCGACCTCAACATCACGCTCGAAGTAGAGGAACATCTCGGAGATGGTGTTGTCCGCTGTGTGGCCATGTCGACAACACGCGGTCTCTCCCGCGGCGTCCCTGTCGATGACACGGGCACTTCGATCAGTATTCCAGTCGGTGAGGACTGCCTGGGGCGTGTCGTCAACCTGCTCGGAGCGCCGCTCGATGGCGAGGGTCCCCTGAATAGTATTCGCTTCGATGCCATCCACAAGCCGGCACCACCTTTTGACCAGCAAGTGCCTGCGATCGAATTCTACGAAACGGGAATCAAGTCTGTTGATCTCCTGGCGCCCTTCCCTCGCGGAGGCAAAGTCGGTCTTTTTGGTGGTGCGGGTGTGGGCAAGACCATGCTCATCATGGAGCTTATCCGCAACATCACAACGGAACATGGTGGGCGCGCCGTCTTCACCGGTGTGGGCGAACGCACGCGGGAGGGCAACGACCTCTGGCAGGAAATGAAGGAATCCGGCGTCCTGCGCGACACCGTGCTTGTTTTCGGGCAAATGAACGAGCCTCCCGGGGCGCGTCTACGGGTGGCCCTCGCGGGGCTCACACATGCGGAGTATTTCCGCGACACCGCACGCCAGGACGTTCTGCTCTTTGTCGACAACATCTTCCGTTTTGTGCAGGCCGGGTCTGAAGTCTCTGCGCTGTTGGGGCGTATGCCATCCGCGGTGGGATACCAGCCCACCCTGGCCACCGAGATGGGGGCACTCCAGGAACGCATCACCTCCACCAAGCGTGGATCGATCACGTCCGTGCAGGCCGTCTACGTCCCGGCCGATGACATCACTGACCCCGCACCCGCAACAACATTTGCGCACCTCGATGCCACAATCGTTCTGGATCGGAAGATCGTCGAAATGGGAATCTACCCCGCAGTCGACCCCCTGACCTCCGGGTCCCGGATCCTCGCGCCTGACGTCATCGGCCAGGAGCACTATGATACAGCCCGCGAAGTCCAGCGTATCCTCCAGCGCTACAGGGAACTGCAGGACATCATCACCATTCTCGGTGTCGAGGAACTCCCGGATGTCGATCGCGAATGCGTGCTGCGAGCACGACGCATTCAGCGTTTCCTCTCACAACCTAACTTCGTTGCGGAGCAGTTCACCGGGATTCCCGGACAATACGTCCCTGTATCGGAAACGGTCTCGGGCTTCCAGGAAATCTGTGACGGCAAATATGACGCCGTGCCTGAACAGGCCTTCATGATGGTGGGATCCATCGATCAAGTCTTGAAAAAGGCTGAAGCGATGGGCTACTCACCATCAGACGATTCGTGATAACGACGCGAGCCGATAGCGAGAAAGACCCATGGCTAATCTCTTCCGACTCGACATTGTTCTCCCCGAGACACCCATGCCCCCGCGGGAGGTATCGGCAATCGATGTGCCGGCGAAAGATGGTCGCCTGACCGTCATGGCGCATCACCAGCCCCTGATCGTAGCCCTTGCTCCCGGCGTGATGACGGTCGTAGACGATCAGGACCTGCGCGAAACATGGTCCATCAGCGCAGGAGCGTTGCAGGTGGAAGACAATGTCGCTACACTGCTCGTACGAGAGGCAACGCAAGAGGCCGGGGAAGCGCCAGATGAAAACAGCACGGAGTAAGTGGATCCAGGGCACGCTGATCGGATTGGCGTGCGCGCTCGCCATCTCGCTTTGCTTCCATGCCGGCTTGCTGGAAACCCTTGAGTTCAAGACACTCGACCACCGCTTCCGCAGCATGCCGTGCTGGGAAGCCGAATCCGGTCCTGCCGATATCAGCATCATCGTCATCGACCAGGTTAGCCTCGAATCTGTCAACAAGGCACTGGAGCATCGCTGGCCATGGCCGCGCGAGTTCTATGCCAAGATGTTGGGCTTCCTGAAGACCGCCGGCGCCCGAGCTGTTGTCTTCGATATGTTCTTCTCCGAACCCGACCGTGACCATGAGGGCATTCTCGGGGAGGACTCTGATGCGGCGTTGGTAGCTGCCACCCGCTACGCATCCAATGTGTTCCACTCCTATGTGCCACAGCGAGAAGGGCTGTCGCCGCGAGCGGACGAGCTCGCAGCGATTGTGGATGCCTCCGGCTTTCCGGGTATGGTTGCCCCCGAGGCCGGCGCCGGTCTGCGCCGATTCAGTACGGGAGCACTGCCCAGCGCTGAGCTGACAGAAGCAGCAGCAGGAATTGGGTTTGCTACCGTCGAAAAGGATCGCGACAACATATGCCGCCGCATTCAGCTTGTGGCGGCATTCAGCAATGCCACGGTGATGTGCCAGCCCCTGGCAACCTGGCATGAATTGAACGGCCGCCCTACACTTGAGCTGCAGCCTGGCTGCCTCGACCTGGGATCACGCACCATCCAAACGGATAGCGCTGCCTCCGCCTTTCTCTGGTGGTATCGCCCGACCGACGGACGAACAAGCCCCTATCCGCACCATTCTGCCTTCAATGTGCTCCGTGCGGCGGTACGGCTTGAGAACGACAGCCCCCCTGAGCTTGACCTCGCCGATTTCAAGGACAAGATTGTCTACATTGGCTCCACCGCACCGGGACTCTTCGACAACTGGGCGACCCCACTTTCAGGCGGGGTGCCCGGTGTCGAGATCCAGGCGACAGCACTGGCCAACTTGCTTCGAGACGACTTCGTCACGCGGTTGCCGGCGCGCGTCACCACTATCGCGGTTCTGCTGCTCTGCTTGCTCGTCGCCCAGACCACGTGCGTAGGCCGGCGGCACATCACAAGTATGCTCGTTCCCATCGTCCTGCTGGTTGCCGCCGTTGCACTGGGCTACGCCCTGCTGGCCCGGCAACATCTCTTCATTGACCTGGTGCCTCCCGTGATGGCGATCATGCTCACGTTCGGGGCCACCACGATCACGAACTACCTGACCGAACGCCGCCACAGTCGAATGGTAAGGGGAATCTTCGAACACTACCTGGACCGAACGGTGGTCAACAACCTGATCGCCAACCCCGAGCAGGTCCGCCTTGGTGGCGAGACGCGAGAATGCACCGTTCTCTTTACAGACGTTGCCAACTTCACGAACACATCCGAACAGCTCGGACCCGAGCAGGTTGTGCGCTTCATGAATGTCTATCTCAACGCCATGACCGACATCATTATCAATGAAGGTGGATTCGTGGACAAATTCATTGGTGACGAGATCATCGCCATTTTCGGCGCTCCCAATGCGCTTCCCGATCATGCCGAGCGCGCCTGCCGGGCCGTACTACGGATGCGAGACAAAGTCTGTGACCTGCAGCCGGAATTCGAAGCCGCCGGCTGCAAGACCGAGATCTTCGCTCGCACGGGCATGTGTACCGGCGACGTCGTCATCGGCAACATGGGGTCGGACACCCGTATGAATTACACAGCCATGGGCAACACCATGAACCTGGGCTCGCGCATCCAGGGCATCTGCAAGGCCTACGGGACGCGCATTCTCGTTAGCCAAAGCACCGTACAGGCGGCAAGCGAGGACCTGCAGTTCCGCGAGATCGATACCGTACAGGTGAAAGGCAAAGAACACGGGGAACACGTCTTTGAGCTGTTGGGGACGACGTCTGAGCCGGACCTGTCTACCGACGCCTGCCAAGCGTACGCGGAGGCTCTCAAGCTATTCCGCAAGCGGGAATGGCAGAAAGCCAAGGCGGCCTTCGAAGATCTCGCCGCTACGGGTGACGCGCCCTCCAAGGTGTTTGCTGAACGCTGCGAACACTACGCGGCCAATCCCCCCCCAGACGATTGGAATGGCATCTACGTTATGCAGACGAAGTAGCGCGCCAACCGTCAGCTTACCGCAGGCTGAATTCTAACGAATCCAGCTACCTTCACCCCCCTGTAGCCGGATTCGTTAGAATTCGGATCTCGCTCACCCCCCGCCATCCGTTACGCGACTCGTCGCTACCGTATTTTCCTTCTACATTCTTTTTGCATTCTCCCTCCATACAGCCTTAGACTTGAGTTGGCTAACGGGGACACCCCTCATCTGATTGAAAGGAGACCGCATCATGGATCCGCTGACACTCGTTATCGTAAAGACCATCGCATCCACCTGTCTCAAGTTCTATCTCAGCAGCCTGATGGGCGCCAGCGGGCTGTCCTACGACAAAGCCGAACTGGGCTACAAGGTTCCCAAGTGGTTCATGAAACCGGGACGTTTCACGACTGCATTCCATTCCTACGGAACATCGATTGCAGGAGATGAATTTGAGTCCATTGATGACGCCCGCGAGAAGGCCATAGCCCAAATGGTGAAACACATCCGGCTCGCGAATCAGCGCATGGTCCAAGAGAAGATATCCTTTGACCGCAGCAGCGTGAAGCAACGCCGGCTCGTCGACCTGTTTGTACGAGGAGAAGGGTTGGAAGACTTCATCATGATGAATGCGAAGCTGGACAAGAAGCAGCTCGTCAAGGTGACGACTCCCGAAGAGGACATGCGGGCGTTCGTGCGGCTTTCGCTCAAATCGAACGTGTTCCTGGAACACCAGGAAGAGACGATGCAGACCCTCAAATCCAAGATCATGCATCAGAAGACCGATGACATCATCGCCGAGATGGATGCTGAGGTCGCGGCGTACGGCGACCATCCTGGAGCAGCAGGCAAGACACCCCCATCCAGCACCGGACAATCACCCGCCCCTACGCCGACAGCACCAGGCTCTTCTCTCGAGATGCCGTCGTCATCGTCGGGTGGCTTCAGCGGTCTCGAGGCCGAGCTCGACGCTGAGAGCGGCAAGAAGTAGCGATGTAGGGTTGGCCGTCTCGGCCAAGCGTCTCCGAAGGAGGCGCGGTCATC
>CAZCDU010000177.1:0-9237 GCA_964497125.1 uncultured Victivallales bacterium
CCTCCATATTTGGCCCACCACGCACTCAGAATGGGCTTTCTTCACTGTCCAAAAAAAATGTGAGGTATAACGAGGGCAACGCCCTGGGTACCATGGAAACAAAAAATGAGCCCTGAAAGGGCGAGATATAGCGAAATTGCTGATGGTACGTCTATATATCCCGCCCTTTCAGGGCTAGATAGATCTCCTGTTTGTCCCCAGGGCGTTGCCATGAACCAGAGCCTCGTTCCTCGGCACGGTACACGGCAGGCCCTGGGCTGGTATATCTCGCCCCGCTGGGGCTTTTCGGACAACGTCTAGTTACTGGGCGCCCCCCACTACTCTACATCCCCACCCTCTTCAAGGGCGTACCACCCATCAAGCTTCTGCCTCAGCGCTGCGACAACCTTCGGGAGCTTGTCGTGCAGATCAGTCTGTTCATAGGGGTCCTTGATCAGGTCGAAGAGCTGTGCGGTCTCCAGGCGGCTGTCGCGACCGCGCCGATCCGCGCCACCGCCGGCGTAGGTGCCTTCGCCATCGCAGGGGAGAATCAGCTTGTACTGCTTGTGAATCACCCAGCGCGCCAGGAGCGTGCGCTCGGGATTCTTTGTGCTCTCGATGTGACGATCATAGATCTCGCCAAAGATCGCACGATCGGAAACATCAGCCGTCCCCGCCATCACCGGTAGCAGATTGGTTCCGGGCAGCGTCTTCCGGGGCGGCGTGGCACCGGTCGCCGCAAGAATCGTCGGAACCACATCCACGCTGCTCACCAGTGCATCGCTCACCACCGGCTTGATCCTAGCTGGCCAAGAGACAATCACCGGGGCGCGCACGCCCCCATCGAAGGGTGATCCCTTGGTGCGGGGGGCGTAGGAGCCACGACGCCGAATCCCCACCCAGCCGTTAGCGCTCTGCACCACGATCAGCGTATTATCGCGCAGACCTTGCTTCTCGAGGTGATCAATCAGCGCACCACAGTGCGCATCGAACCATTCGACCAGCGAGTAGTACTGAGTGAGGTCCTTGCGTCCGTCCGGCTTCTGGAACTGGAGATAGTCTCCCTGCATCCCATTGCCCAGGATGAAGCGTTGATTGTCCCGAATGGCTTCCGGCACCTCCATATCAAGACCATACTTGAAGGCACGCGCATGGTAGTTGAACGACGGGAGGGCGGGCGCATACCAGAGAAAGAAAGGCTTCTCTTCCTGTTTGGCCATGTCGATAAAGTCGGTGCAGGCCTTGAGCCCTTCTTCGCCGATCCCAGGGGTGTCGTAGCTGTGCGCCCCCCGCCCCGTGGTTCCATGCGTGAATCCAGCGGATTTTGCATCGCCCTCGAACCAGCGGCCACTCTGGAAGCTAAGATACCCCTCCTTGCCCAGCAGCCTCGGCAGCGGATCATGCTTGCCCACGGTCGTCATGACCGTCGGCTTTGCCATATAGCTCTTGCCCCAGGTCACCCGTTCATCCACCGTCGTGCCATGCTCATGGGCGTAGCGCCCCGTGATCAGGGTCATCAGGGAAGCGCGACTCCACGGCGTGGGGACATAGCCCCGCGGGAAGAAAGCCCCACCGTCAGCCAACTTCTGAAGATTTGGGGTATTCGCGTACTTGCTCCCCACCATGCTGCTATCGGTCCAGGCCATGTCATCGGCGGTGATCACCACCACGTTAGGTTTGGCCGCTTCAGCGTCGACAATCGCCTCCTCGGGCTCGGGAAGCGCAACCCACTCTCCGGTCTCTTTGTTACGTACCGTGTTCAGTCCCACGCCATTGTAGGCACGCGCCAGCGTGGCGATGTTGCGATCTTCCCCCTTCAGGCCCCACACCGGCTTGGCCAGCAGCGCGGCCAGCTCGTTTACATGCTTGCCTCCAGGATCACTGAAGCCATAGAGCCCCACCCCCGCCTTCAGTGCCTGCGGGACCACCTCGGTGGCGTTGACACCCGTCCAAGCCGCCATGCAGGTGATCAGGCGGGTATGCTCGCCGACCATATCCTTCACCTGACTCACCCGCTCCATGTCACCCGCCTCATTCATCAGCCAATCCACCTCCTGGTAGATCTCGGAGTCGAGCATGTGATGGTGGTCCATCTCGTTGACCGTGAGCCAGACAATGCACTTGGGATCGGCATCCTTGGCCGCCTTGCGAATGGTCTTCCAGGCGCGGGTCAGGGCCTTGCGACTGTAGGCCAGCTCCTGCCCACGCGTCAGCTGCTCATCCCCGGGATAAGGCTCACCCATCAGCTGCTTATAGAGCTGCTTCTCTGCCTCGATCCACTTGCCATGGGTCACGTTACGCGTCGGCTGCCAGAGCCAATCAATCATGAACCCGTCGATATCGGTCTTGCTCACCGCATCGCTGATCGACTTGGCGAGAAACTCCAGATACTCATCCGTGTAGACGACGTGATAGCCACCGGAGATGCCCGCCTCGGCACCGCCCCCATAGTTCTGATCCTTCTCGAGCTGTGCCCAGCGCGGGTTGGAGCCGATGGTGAAGTAACCGAACACGCACATGCCCTCGGCATGCCCGAGCTTCACCATCTCACGCAGATAGTCGTGCTCCAGGCCCGGCTGCTCCGGCACAAAACCGTCCCTGTACCAGGCATAGCCCACCGTGGAGACACAGAAGGTCTGAATCACATTGACCCCCAACATCTTGCACCACGCAAAATGCTCGGCAGGGTCGCTCTTGCCGAATGCCCCCGGCCGCGCCAGCCGCGGCTTGCCGTAGAACTTCTCCCAGTTCAAATCAATGCAGTAGGCCTTGATATCCTTGAGCTTGGTCGCATCAGGTCGCGACGACTTCTCCTTTGCCTGCCCATAGAGCGGCAGCAACGCGACAATAAGGGCTAACACAGTCAGCGGCGTTCGTAATACAGTCATCATCATCCTTGTTCGGTTTATGATCGTTCTCAACGTGAGCATACTCGGGTCAACGGGGACTATAGCGAGCTGCCCACCCATACAGCAATTGCCGTTATGCGTCGAAGACGGTGTCACTTTGCGCCTAAGAGGCTAGACTCTATCCGAAAAGGTTCCCTGCCCTGAAACGCTTGAGTCCCGACGAATGTGGGGAGGGCTAAATATACTAGGTCAGGGCGAACAAGGGACGGGCGAACAAGGGACAGACCCCGGCTACAGACCCACGGCTACATTCATAATCACTGTTATTCCAGTATTACTACTTGATATACAGTTTAGATCAGGCTATAACCGGTGTTATGAAAGAGTTAATTGAGCTTGGCGAACGCGTACGGCGGGAGAGGATCAGGCTGGAATTGAAGCAGCGAGAGCTTTCCGCTCGGGCGGCGGTCAGCAATGATTCGCTATCGGCGCTGGAGAATGGGAAGCCGGTAACGACCGCAACGCTGCTGAGAGTACTTCAGGCTCTTGGTCATGCAAGGGCACTCCCGGAGCTGTTACCGCCCCCTATCCCAAGCCCGCTCGAACTCCAGAAGCTTGCAGGAAAACAACGACAGAGGGTTCGCTAGAATGGCCATTCAACTCGCTGATGTGATCTACGGCGATACGAAGGCTGGCGTGGTCTACTGGGATGCACCCCGACGCGTGGCCGTGTTCGAGTACACGCCCGAATTCATCGCGATGGGAATTGAGCTGGCGCCACTTCAGATGCCGCTGCGTGCGGGGCCCTACCAGCATCCCAGACTGCACCAGTCGTATTGGGGGCTGCCCGGACTCCTGGCTGAGTGCCTTCCGGATACTTACGGCAACGTATTGATTGATGAATGGGTGCGCCGACAAGGCCGCGCGCCCGCCGACTTCACGCCAGTCGCGCGGCTCTGCTACATGGGCGCACGGAGCATGGGAGCGCTGGAGTTCCGTCCCGGATTGATCCTACCCCGTTTTGACGGAGAAGCCGGGAGTGGTTAATCTGGAGAGACTGGAGGAACCACAATGCCGACGAAACGCTATGATGAAGAATTCAAGAGGAACTGCGTTGACCTGCTGCTCAAGACTGGCAAGCAGCTTAAGCCGATGGCTCGTGAGCTGGGGGTGAGTGACTCAACGCTGAGGGCCTGGCGAGACCAGTACCTGGGCGTGATGGAGGAGCAGTATGATCGCCCCCCCGGGGGGGCGACGCCGCGCGAAATGGCAAATGAGATTCGCCAGCTTCGCCGAGATATTGATCGCGTTACCGAACAGCGAGAGATATTAAAAAAAGCCTTGAGCATACTTTCGGACGAGTCGCCAAGAGGTATGCGATGATCGAAGAGTTGGCGACAGAGCATAAGGTCAGTGTGGCGTGTGAGCTGCTGGATGTCTCACAGAGCGGCTACTATGCGTGGCGAGGCCGGGAGCCATCACCACGGGCACAGGAGGATGCACGCATCGGCGAGAGGATCCAGCTCATCCACGAGACAAGCCGTGGGATCTACGGCTATCCACGTGTGATGCGCTCACTGCGCAATGAGGGTATTCGTTGCGGCAAGAAGCGTGTAGCCCGGATCATGCGCCAGAAAGGGCTCAAAGGCTCTCAGAAGGCGAGGTTCCGTCCACGTACGACCAATAGCGACCATGATAGCCCGATCAGCCCGAATCGCCTCAGGCAGCTTTCTGAAGTGACGAAGCCCAACCATGTGTGGGTATCGGATATCACGTATATTCCAACGCGAGAAGGCTGGCGATACCTGGCCGCCATCATGGACCTGGGGACGCGCAACGTGAAAGGCTGGAGCCTTCAGAACACACTAAAGACCGATCTGGTGGCCGATGCGTTCCTCCAGGCCGCCTTCAAGTACCGCCCCGCCCCGGGTCTTATCATGCACTCGGACCGAGGGTGCCAATATGCAAGCGAGCAGTTCCACGAACTACTCGATACACACAAAGCCCTGGGCAGCATGAGCGCCAAGGGGAACTGTTACGACAATGCCGCCATGGAATCGCTATGGGCTACGCTCAAGAGCGAACTGGACATCAACGAACCATTCGAAACAGAGGAGGAAGCTAGACGAGTCATCTTCGAGTACATCGAAATCTTCTATAACCGGCAGCGACTGCACAGCTCTATCGACTACCAGTCGCCCCTTGACTATGAAGCACAACTAATGAGAAATACTACCGCTCCCCAACTGTCCGAAAAAGCGGGGTAAGATCAGACTGTTGAAGCCGCCGCTCTCGACGAAGAGAGTGGGTTTGCCGTCGAGCTGCTTGAGCTGCATCTTGCGAGCCTCGAAACCGTTCAGATCCATCAGCGTGTCGCCGGTCCATTGCAGGTATTGGTCAGCGGTTGTGCCATCGGCCTTGAGGTCGAACCTTGTGAGGGCGTGCCTGCCGGGCGCCGGCCTATCGCTGCCCGGCTTGTAGTCGGCCACGGCGGCAACCTGTGCCACTGCCTGCCACTCACCCACCAGCTTCTGGTTGGCTACAAACTCACCGTCGTAGGTAAACTTGTCGGCCTTGTCTCTGCTGGCCTGCCAGGTGCTCGTGAACATCGCCTGCATCGCCCGGCCCTTGAGGATCATCTCCTCAGTGATCGTCGGCGCCTGCATCTCTTCGAAGTAGAGCGAGAAGTGCTGGTACCTCACGCCGGGGGTGCGCCTTCCTCCTGGGATGGGACAGAACCCTTTGACGGCAATCGTGGCGTCCTGATCGAAGTCGGGCCACAGCTCCTTGGTGATAAAAATGCCTACAGGGCGGCCACCGGCCCGCTTACCCACACCATGAGGGCGCTTCACCAGCTGCTTACCGTTGATGTAGATCTCGAAGCCGTCGCCGGCATTCACATGCGACATGCCGGCAATGCAAACGCGATAGATATGTCCTTCTTTCAATTTCGGAACCTTCACCTTGGCCTGCATGAGCAGGACCTCCTTGTCCCAGAAGGTGTTGATGGGGTCACTGCAGCGGCAGAAATCTGACGTACAGTCAGGCCGCAACGGTTCTGCAGGAATCTTGCCATCCAACTGACCAAAGGGAGCGTGCCAGCACGATGTAGCCTCAGTCGCGGCGCGACTGGGCTACTCTAGAGTAGCGCGAGGTCGCCCCGACCTCATCGCAGTCAGCGAGTCACCCCGTCGTTCGGCGTCACGAAGTCCTGAACCCTCCCCCTCCCCCGAGCCCTGCCCTTCCGCCTACCGGAACATGAACAGAGTGCCGGTCAGATACTCGGGCTTGGTCTGTTTCACCACCAGGTCGTCCAGGTAGGTTGGGGCGTCGGCATCACCGCCGATCAGGCGGACGCGCGACATGAAGCCGTTTGTGTTGACCATGCCGAACCAGCTGCCAGAGGTGGCTGCTCCCGTGCGGTCTGCGTAGCCGACTGCATCGGCAACGGGCGCGACGGCACCATCCACGTAGAGCCGATAACGGAAGTTGCTCTGGTCCTGCTTAACCGTGAACCGATGCCAGGTGCTGGTGGTAACCGTGGTGGCGGTCTCCAGCCATTCACCGCCGGAACCGGCGTCGTGCCAGAGCACCAGTTTCTCGCTGCTGTTCACGTAGAAGGCCACCTGGTAACTGGCGCTGCCGGGTGGAACTTCGTCGCGCGCCACCATGTAGAGCATGCAGTCTGTGTAGAGGTCGCCGCCGGAAGCGCTCAGAATCTCGTCGGTGGTCTCTTCGGTCACACGCAGCACCTTGGTGTGTGTTGTGTCGATCGGGAACTCGGAGAAACCGCTGGTCAGCGCGCTCACGATGGCGGTCTCGGTGGTGACAACTGGGCTGCCGTGGGGCTGCCACCCCTGCGCCATACCCATCGTGTAACCATCGTCATAGCTCTCGAACGACTCGCTGTAGGCCGGGGTATTGATCGCCAGCGTGTTGTTGTTGAAGTCGATCTCGAGATTGGTCTTGCTGTACCCCGTCACCTGGGCTGCATCCGCCGCAAAGGCGCTGTCCTTGAAGGTGATCGTCAGGTCATCGACATCGTCATCGGGATCGTCATTCTCCGTGGCCGCGCCAGTCAGCCGAGCCAGCAGCTTGGTGTTGCTGCTCTTGGTCAGGGTCAGCGTCAACCCGGCCGGGACGTTGTTGGTAGTCACTTTGCCGTCGGCCACAAAGTCACTGCCGTTGGCGCCGGTGAAAGTGTCGCCGTCGAGCGTGATCTCGATGGGATTGTTGTTATTGATCAGGCCGCCAGCCAACTCACTGAAGACGGTGCCGCTGTAGCTGATCGTGGGCTGGTCATCAAAGGTCACGGACAACGATTCACTGCTCCCGGCAATATCGGAGGCAGCCACGTTTGCAAAGAGAGCGTCAGCGAACGTGACCTCGAAGGAGCCATTATCCAAGGACGTGTGTGGCGACGTCGATGAGCCCAGGCTCAGCGTCAGCTCGTCGGTGCCGTCACTGTTGATACTCAGCGCCAGCGTGCCGGGCACGGCGCCACTTGTGATCGTGTAGTCCGTGTTCAGTGTCAGCGCCCCACTCTTTGCCAGCGTCGTCCCCACCAGCGTCGCCGTCTGTGTATTGCCGATCGTGCCATTGTTGTTGGACGCCTCGGCAAAGGCTGTGCCCGAATAGGTCAGGACCGGTTGCGTCAGGAAGGTTACCGTCAGGGCCTGCGAGGCGTTTGGCACGGCGCCAGCATCTCCGCTGGTGAAGGCCCCATTCTGGAATGCCAGCGTGAAGCCACCACTGCCACCATCATGCGAGGTGGCCGCATTGGTCAGTGCGAGTTTCACCTGTGTGGAATTGAGATAGGTAATCGAGAGACCCAGATCCCCCGGAACGCTGCCAGCGCTGATCGTGTATTCGTCGCCGGTATTGAAGGCCCCGTCATCCACAAACGTATCCCCAACCAGTGTGAGGGTGATCTCGTTACCGATGGTGCCGTTATTGGCCGCGGCTTCGGTGAAGGTGGTGTTGGGCCAGGCCACACCGAGACCATCGTGCAACGTGACCGCAAAGGTGGTGGTGCTCCCATCCACATCGGCACCATTCTCCAGCGCAAAGATGTCATCCTCGAGCGTGAGCTCCATGCCGCTGGTTCCCTCGTTCACCGTATGTGGCGAGGCGGTACCCGTGAGCGACATGGTCAGCTCCGTCGGACTCACATAGGCTAGAGCAACCGCCAGTCCCGACGGGACGCCGGTGGCAGTGAAGTGCGTTCCGCTATTATAGGGGCCAGCCACAAAGGCGTCGCCCGAGAGGGTAATCGTCTTCGTCTCAGAGACATTGCCGTTGTCGATCGCGTCCTCTGTGAAGGTTGTGCCGCTATAGCTGACCGTTCGGTTGGTAAAGACCAGGTCGTCCAGATAGGCCAGTTTCTCGCCTCCTGCGTGGAAACGAGACATGTAGCTGTTGGTCTGCACCATATGGAACCAGCTGCCGTTCGGGTCACCATCGCGCTTCTCGCCCTCGGCATCGCTAATGGCTGTGCCGTCAATCGCGAGCTGGAAGCGATCGGTCACGTAGTCCAGTGTCACCGTCACCCGCGTCCAGGTCGACGTGTCGATCGTCGGGCTACCTGTCAGTGTCAGCCACGCGTTCGTGGGTGTCGGCAGCAGATCGCGACGCCAGATAACCACATCGCTATCGGTATTCACGTAGAAGGCCACCTGGTGGTTGGTGCTGCCCTCGGTTGCGCCATCGCGCAGTGCCGGCATCACCAGCCACTCCGCGATCACCACGCCACCCGTGGCGCTGGAAACCGTGTTGGTCAAGGCGGCGCTGAGCTCCAACACCTTGGCGTGCGGCTCCTGCGGCAGCGGAAACGTGCCGCTCGCATTGGTGTAGGCTACCAGCGCGTCTATGGCCGCGACGTTGGTCGAGACCACGCCGGCATCCACATAAACCCCGTCCCAGTCGCCTTGGTCGGTGATCAGATCGCCGGCATCGTACGACTCGAACGATTCTGCCACTGGCACCGTGCCCGCCCGCAGCGGGGCTGTGGCTGCGACCTGGAGGCAGGCCGCCCCCAGTATCAGCCGCAAAACTATTTTGCGGGATGCGCGCATGATCGCCTCCCTTGCTATTCAATAACGAAGATTGAGCCGCGGGCACTGCCCACCGTCGCCTTGATCACCAGGTGGCTCTCCAGCGCCCCACTCGTCGCCTTGATCTGGACGTAGTGGAAACTGGCTTCTGCGATTTCAGCGTCGGTTCCAACCACCTGCATCAGGTTCGTGGTGTCACTGATCGTAAACAGATCATCACGGCCACCCACGATCTCGAAATTGTCCGCTTCGGGACGGAAACTCAGAATACCCACCTTCGACTCGGACGTCGGACTCGGATCCATGCCCGCCGCCACCTCAAACATGCCATAGGTCGGCGCCGTGACATAGATCGG
>CAZCDU010000178.1:0-5361 GCA_964497125.1 uncultured Victivallales bacterium
TCTGCACACGCCTGAACGGGTCTCCGCTTACGGCCGGCACGATCGTTGAAACCGAAGCCTATGCCGGTCCGGAAGACCGGGCATCCCATGCCTACAACAACCGCCGGACAGAGCGGACCAACGTCATGTTCCATGCCGGTGGTGTAGCCTACGTCTACCTTTGCTACGGGATTCACGCGCTCTTCAATGTGGTCACCAACGTCCGGGGAATCCCGCATGCCATCCTGATCCGCGCCATTGAACCTACTGATGGCCTTCCCACGATGCTCCGGCGACGGCGGCATCGCGTTGCCGAACCACGCCTGACTGCCGGGCCCGGAGCCCTGTCCGAAGCCCTCGGGATAAAACCCCGCCATAGCGGCATCCGCCTCACGGGAAGGCGCATCTGGATCGAAGACACCGGAACCCACATTCCTGCCGACCAGATCCTCTGCTCCCCACGCGTTGGCGTTGACTACGCCGGTCATCACGCCAAACGCCCCTGGCGCTTCCGCATCAAGAACAGCCCTTGGACAAGCCCGGCGAAATAGGCATTGGTCATTGGGCATTGGTCATTGGGCTATGCGTTGTAGTGTCTCGTCCTGATATGGGTTGACACCTCTGCGAAGGGAATCCCCCGGGGTTGCCTTCGGCTCTCTCGCAAGCTCGAGTGCCCCGGGGATCGTTAGGGTGACAGGCTACAAAAGGGACGTATACCCATCTGAGCCCGAATGGAGGCAGGGCTGAGCACCGCTCTGCCCCTGCCTCCATTCGGGCTCAGGGAAGAGCGTGAGGAGTCGCGTGTAGCTTGGCATCCTGAGACTCCCCGGGGCAAGCCCGGGGGATCTTTGGGAACAAGATCCTGGTGGGGAACGCACCCATATGGTGGACAACTTCGGGAGTCGCCAAGGATTGGGGCGGCATCACGAAACCACAAACTCGCTTCACAAGATGGGATGCTCCTGCTACCGTCCACGGCATGCAAAAAGCGCGTACGATACTTGAACGGTGTTTCGAGCTGCGTGAGAACCAGACAACGGCAAGAACCGAAATCCTGGCCGGTGTAACCACCTTCCTGACCATGGCCTACATCGTGTTCCTGCAGCCTGCCGTACTAGCCACCGATTTTGCCGGAAGCCCCACCGGTCTCGATTATGGAGCCGTGCTTCTGGCCACCTGTGTTATGTCCGGGCTCTCCTCCATTCTTATGGGTCTCTATGCGAGATACCCCATCGCACTCGCCCCGGGCATGGGCGAGAACTTCTTCTTTGTATCCGTCATCATGGCCCTGACGGCCGCAGGCGTCGCGAATGCCTGGCAGGTCGCTCTAGGCATTGTCTTCATTGCCGGAGTCATCTTCTTCCTCCTCTCCGTTCTGAGGGTACGCGAGGCAATCCTTAACGCCGTCAGTCCTTCACTACGCTGCGGCATTGCTGCCGGCATCGGTATCTTCATCGCCTTTATCGGCCTCAAGAATGGTGGGCTTGTCGTTAGCCATCCCGGCACATTCGTTGCCCTCAGCCCGGCACTGATCTCCGCCGATACCGCCGTATTCCTGGTTGGCCTCGTCGTGGCTGCGGCACTCCAGGCCCACCGAACCCGGGGGGCCATCCTCTGGGGGATCGCGGCAGCTACCATGACGGCTATAGCCTTCCACAAGGTGAGTCTGACTGGTGTGTTCGGGCTGCCCGACATCCAGCAATCTACGATTCTCAAGATGGACATCGGGGCGGCACTGTCGGTCTCCTGCCTGCCCTTTATCGTTGTCTTCCTGTTCATGGACATGTTCGACACGCTGGGGACACTTGTCGGTGTTGCGGAACAGGGAGGCTTCATCAAGGACGGCCGCCTACCCCGGGCGAACCGGGCCCTGCTGGTGGACGCCGCCGGCACGGTAGCCGGCTCATGCATGGGCACCAGCACCATTACCAGTTATATCGAAAGCGCTACCGGGGTCGCCTACGGCGGGCGAACAGGGCTCACCAGCGTTGTCGTAGGATTGCTTTTCTTTGCATCACTGCTTTTCAGTCCCCTTATTGCCATGATCGGCAGCTATTTGCCTATCACCGCCAGTGCGCTTGTCATTGTCGGGGCCATGATGATGACCAATGTCCGCCGCGTGGAGTGGGATGATTTCTCTGAGGCTATTCCCGCGTTCCTGGTGATGCTCGGAATCCCCCTGACCTTCTCGATCGCGGACGGTCTTGCACTGGGATTCGTCAGCTACCCCATCATCAAGCTTCTTAGCGGCAAGGGCCGCCGGATCAGTTGGCTGATGTACCTTATGGCTTTCGTCCTCATCCTGTACTTCGTTTACGTTCGTCCCCAGATCAATGCCTAGCGAGAGGCCCGCATGAGAAACCTGCGACTGATTGTCTTTACGATATACGCCATCGCCCTGCCATCCGTGCAGAGCATGGCAGATGCCGCCGCACAGACGGAGCCCCCCGTTCCCCCGCAAGCAGCGGCGGCAGAGCAGCCTGCCCTCCTGCCTGCAACGCTGGTGGAGCGGCTGTGCGAATCCTATTCCGGAATTGAGAGCGTCTCCTGCGAAATACGCAAGACCACCAAGAGCGGCATTCGCACCATGAGGATGCTAAGCCGGGTTCATTACAAGAAGCCCAACCGGATCCATGTTGATAACGTATCGCCGGCAAAGCGCACGATCATTGCAGACGGCAAACGGCTCTACTATCACGAAGCGGGCGTGGCGCGCGGCTTTTCGCGGCCGATCAGCGAACTCTCCGAAACGTGGCTGAAACCGCTACACAACATCCCGGGAACGCCGCTGGAGCATCTGCTCCCCCTACGCGGCTTACCGGCCATCGAGCTGCCCGCGTCCGTGGACGGGAAGATCCGTGAAGCCTATGAAAAGGATGGCGTCTACGTCGTTCTGACCGCCGACGACCAGAACCGACTCCACCAGGTCGACTTCTTCAAGAGTTCAGAGATGGCAAGTAAGACCGGCGAATACACCTTCGCGCACCTCCAGGAAGTCGAGCCAGACTGCTGGATACCACTCCAACACAAGGCAACCCTATTCCTGCCCGAGGGTGAGGTCGCCGTTGAGACTCGCCGTGTCAGCAACTTGAGCGTGAACGGCAGCATCCCCGACCACCTGTTCAATCACGAGCTCTTCTTCCGCGGCGTCGAATTCGTGGATGACTTCCAGAAAACCTACCGGTAGCCGCTTGCAGTAAGGCCATCCGCAGGATAACATTCTGCCAACACGGGCGCATGATTGCCCACAACAGACAGGAGTTATATGATGAAAAGAGTAGTAGGGTTGGTTCTCGCGGTGACGCTCGTGGTATCTGTTCTGGCGCCGATGCCGACCCGGGCCGCAGATGCTGATAACGCACCCGGCGGCGTACAGGCGTTCTTTATCGGATGCTGTTTCGGGCTGAGAGTCGGAACACAGTGGAACGAAGGCGTGAACCTGCACTGGCGTGAATGGGCCACGTTGATCCCCGGGTTCAACATCTGGAACGGCATAGACTGCGCCAACGGCATGACGGGGCACCAGTTTGCTGAGCTGTACGGGGCAAGTTGGTATTGAGTCGCATCAGATTATCATGCTTGGGTGACCCACAAAAAAGCCACCGAAAGTCGCTTGCAGTAATGCTACACGCAAGGTAACATTCGGCTAAACATGGGGCGCATCGCTGCCCCGCGACAAACAAGGAGTTGTGCGATGAAGAAAGTAGTAGGAATGGTTCTGGTCCTGACGCTCGTGGCGTCCGTCCTGGCACCCATGTCGGCCCAGGCCCTGAACACAGAGCGCGAACCCGGCGGCGTCCCGGCGTTCTTTATCGGATGCTGTTTCGGACTGCGTGAAGGTTCGGAATGGAACGAAGGCGCTGACCTGCACTGGCGTGAATGGTGCACACTGATTCCGTACGCGGGCATCGTCTTTGCCATCTGGAATGGTGTGGATTGCGCCAACGGCATCACCGCTCACGAATTTGCTGAGCAGAACGCGGCGAACTGGTATTGATCGACATCGCGTCAACGAATTTGACGACAAGAAGGGCTCTAAGCATTGCGCTTGGGGCCCTTCTGCTGCTGGTACAGGACCTCTGTGGCGCGCCCTCTCAGCTTGCCGTCGAGCTCTTTGAGGAAGGCGACTGGACCGCCTGCCGCACCGAATGCAGACGTGCCGCTGCCCAGGACCCGACAGCAGAGATTCTACTCCTGGAAGCCGTGTGCGAGAGACGACTGGGACGTGACGCGCGTCCCGCCCTGCGAGAGATCTGCAGCAACCCGGCTGCAACGAAACCCACAGCAGCCATGGCCCACTACGAGCTGGGACGGGCCGAGTGGATTGCCGGTGATCTGGATGCGGCCTTCGCGAACCTACACAGCGCTTTTCTCATGGCATCAGCCGTGGACCTGCATCGGCGGGCCGGCTGCACGCTCTCACTCGTTATCAAGGAGGAGCCCGAATTGGCCAGGGGCGTCCCCGGTTTAGAGGTGATCCTGGCAACCAGTCGAAAGCAGTGGACGCGGGCCCTGCGAGCGGAATGCCAGAAACCCAAAGCTGCCGGCAAACGCCTTGTAACGGCCCCCGCCCGATGGCTGATCACTTTCTACCAGACCCAGGTAGGCCCCGCCATCGGCGACCGCTGTTCGCTACACCCAAGCTGCTCCCGCTATGCTAAACAGGCCCTCCAGACCCACGGAATCGTGGGCGTAGCCGCCATGGGGGATCGTTTCATCCGCGAAGCCAGTGTCGTCAGCGCCCGGGAACACCCCGTCATGATTCACGGGCAACGTAAATACCATGATCCTCTGTCTGACCATGATGGATGGATAGGACAATGAGGATAGGAGAAGAGATGAACCGCGAAAGACGCAAAAGGAACGAAAAGGAACTGGATTTCACCTGTTTCCATTTCTCCTTTCGCGTTGTTCGCGCATTTCGCGGTTCCTCAATTCCCCTTCTCGCTCTCCTGCTGCAAGCATCTGTCCTCCAGGCCGCATCCCCGGGCCAAAAGCTCGCCACCGAGCTCGTCACCGAGAGACAGTACCGGGCTGCTGCCATCGAATACCGGCGACTTGCGCTGGCGACCGAAGAGCCGGATGCCCGCGGCGGATACTACTGGGGAGCGGCCTACGCTTACCTCCAGAACCAGGACAACGAGCTGGCCCTTAAGATGCTTGACCATGCCGAGGATGCCAGCCCCGCCCATGAGCGCCAGATCACGCTTCTCAGGCTTGAGTCTTCCCTGGCCGGCAAAGACAGGCGTGCTTCTGACTTCCACGCGCAAAGCCTGGAACAGGCAGATTCAGAGTCCCTCCAGCACATTGCGAAGTCTCGCCGAGCGCACCTTGCCCTGCTCGAGGGAAACACCGGCCTTGCCGCGAAGCTAATACCTGCCG
>CAZCDU010000178.1:5461-9206 GCA_964497125.1 uncultured Victivallales bacterium
TCGGGAAGCTTGTCCTACAACAGAACCCGTGTAGGGCGCGCTTCCCGAGTCCCCGAGGGAGCGTGCGAGGCCGAGATGATTCAACGGTAGCCGCGTCCGCACAAGCGCCCTCGGGGACTCGGGAAGCTTGTCCTACAAACAAAGAAAAGGCGGGCCACACGTCGTGCAGCCCGCCCCGTAGTTAGCAATCGGATTGCTTAGAAGTAGAATGTTGTCCTGACAATCCCGACAATATCGGTGGCTTCCATCTCGCCATCACCCATGTAGATGTCCTCGGTGGCGAACATGGCCTGCAGTTCAGCACCAATCGCAAGCGCTTCAACCACGTAGTACTTGACTCCGCCGTATCCAGCCACTTCGATCGCCGTTTCGGAATCATCAGCGAAATCGGTATCAACCGACCTGTGTGCGATTGCAACGGCCCCGCCAGCGTAAGGAACAATGGGGCTTCCCAGTTCCAGGGGGAAGTTGTACTCACCGTAGACGCCTACACCGAGTGCCAGCACGTCACCGCCATCCAGCCAATCGAGACCAGCAGCGCAGCCCACTTCCACATTATCACGGATGAAGTAGCCGCCCATGCAGCCAAGGCTGATGTTCATCTCATCAGTCTGATTCACAGTACCCGCCACAGACAGCGTACGGGTCCCGGCTCCCAGCATAGCGCCAAAGACCTGGGTTACACACAGCATAACAATCACTAACGCAAACAGACTCCGTTTCATGGTATTCCCCTCCTGTTTTCTCAAGTTAAATTAGCTTCACCGGCGACAACTCAGGCCATCGACACCTCCTTCCACAGGCGTTTGATCGTCATAAAGCGGGTCACACCCGCGCTTTGCACTAAATTTCCATCGAAATCGCAAGGAAGTCAACCCGTTTTCATGGCTATTTTTGCCCCTATCCCAATCGCCATTCCTCAAGCTACCCCAATCATTGGCAAGCCAAGGCTGAATCCTAACGGATCCAGCTACATTTGTTCCCCTCCCCGTAGCTGGATTCGTGAGAATTCAGATCTCGTATCCCCCACCCATTTGGCAAACAGCTCCCACAGTCGCCAGGGCCTAGGATTTGATCGACTTTCATCCAGCCCGGCATTGACTTGCAACAGGGGCATCGCTATAGTGCGACCCTGTCTATTTGTCAGACTTTTGTCAATTAGCGGGGTGTGGGTATCATCCCGTGCCAGATCAATAACCAACAGGGAGAAAAACATGATCGTTTCCACCAAGAAGCTCTTCGAACACGCCTACGGAAAATACGCCGTTGGAGCCTATAACATCAACAATGCAGAGCAGGTTATGGGGCTTTTCCGCGGCAACCTGGAAAGCAAGGCACCGTTCATCGTGCAGCTCTCCAAGGGCGCTCGCGGTTACACGGATAGCCGTCTGCTGGAAGCGATGATCCGCGCAGCGGACGAGATCTTCCCGGATGCCATCTTCGCGGTCCATCTGGACCACGGCGACGAGCAGACCTGCTACGATTGCATCGACAGCGGTTTCTACAGCTCTGTCATGATCGACGCCAGCGCTGAGGATTTTGACGAGAATATCGCCATCACCAAGCGTGTCGTAGACCGCGCCCACGAGAAAGGAATCTCCGTTGAAGCCGAGCTCGGCAAACTTGGCGGCGTGGAAGAGCACGTTTCGGTCGACGAAGCTGACGCCAAGCTCACCGACCCCAAAGAGGTCGAAGAGTTCGTAAAGCGCAGCGGTTGTGACAGCCTTGCCTGCGCGATCGGCACCAGCCACGGCGCCTACAAGTTCACGGGCGGCCAGGGCCTCCACTTCAACGTGATCGAAGACATCGCCAAGTTGCTGCCCGGATTCCCGATGGTCATGCACGGCTCCAGCTCTGTCCCGCAGGATGAAGTTGAGCGCATCAACGCCGCCGGCGGCGCACTCAAGGGCGCCAAGGGCGTGGACGAAGCCCAGATCACGAAGGCTTCCACCATGGGCGTCACCAAGGTCAACATCGACACCGACGGCCGCCTGGTCTGGTGCCGCGTCCACCGCGAACATTTCATCAACAAGCCCGAAGACTTCGATCTGCGCCCAGCAGGCAAGGTATTCATGGCTGAATACGCCAAGTACATCGCCCACAAAAACGAAGTTCTCGGAAGCGCCGGTCAGCTCGACAGCGTTCGCGAGTTCATCAACGCATAGAACATAACAACAACGTTTCTGAATATCGCAGCCGGTTGAGAGCAGCCATTTTGGTCTGCTCTCAATCGCTGTAAGGAAAGGGCGCCTACAGCGCAACCTAGGAGAGTACCAATGGCAGAGAAGAACATGGTCATGGTCGACGGGAACACCGCGGCCGGCACAATTGCCCACGCGTGTAGCGAGGTCTGTGCCATCTATCCTATTACCCCATCCTCCCCCATGGGCGAGACCGCTGATGAGCTTAGCGCCGCCGGTGTTGAGAACATCTGGGGAACGATTCCGGAAGTCGTCGAAATGCAGTCTGAAGGTGGCGCTGCCGGTGCCGTCCACGGTGCGCTGACGTCCGGCGCCCTGACGACCACGTTCACGGCCTCCCAGGGCCTGCTGCTCATGATCCCGAACATGTACAAGATCGCCGGGGAGCTCACCCCGACCGTCTTCCACGTGTCCGCCCGTTCACTGGCCTGCCAGGGTCTCTCGATCTTCGGCGACCACTCCGACGTCATGTCGATCCGTCAGACGGGCTTCGCGATGTTGGCTTCCAACAGCATCCAGGAGATCGCCGACCTCTCCCTGATCGCTCATGCATCCACGCTGAACGCCCGCGTGCCGTTCCTGCACTTCTTCGATGGATTCCGCAGCTCACACGAAATCCAGAAGATCGAACAGGTCACCCGCGATCATATCCGCGAAATGATCGACAACGACCTCGTCATCGCCCATCGCGAGCGCGCGCTATCCCCGGATCATCCCACGATCCGTGGTACCGCTCAGAACCCTGACGTCTACTTCCAGGGCCGCGAAACGGTCAACAAATACTATGACGCGACTCCCGGCATCGTCCAGGCGCAGATGGACAAGTTCGCCAAGCTCACGGGACGTCAGTACCACCTCTACGATTACGTCGGCGCCCCGGACGCCGAGCGCGTGGTTATCATCATGGGCTCTGGTGCCGAGACGGTTCACGAAGTCATCGAACACATGGTTGGCGAAGGCGAGAAGGTTGGTGTCCTCAAAGTACGCCTGTTCCGTCCGTTCGACGCCAAGGCCTTCGTGGAAGCGCTGCCCGCCTCCGTGAAATCCATTGCTGTCCTTGATCGCACCAAGGAGCCTGGCGCCCTCGGCGAGCCGCTTTATGGCGACGTTCGCACAGCGATTGGCGAAATGATGGACGAAGGCACCTATCCCGGCCAGGGCTACCCGACGGTCGTGGGTGGTCGCTACGCTCTCGGTTCCAAGGAGTTCACACCGGCCATGGTCAAGGGAATCCTCGACAACCTGCTGGCCGACAAGCCCAAGAACCACTTCACGATCGGCATCACCGACGACGTGACCGGCCTGAGCCTCGACTTCGATCCGAACTGGAACGTGGAATCAGGCGATCGTATTGAGTGCATGTTCTACGGACTCGGCTCCGACGGTACCGTGGGTGCCAACAAGAACTCGATCAAGATCATCGGTACGGACACCGAGAACTACGCACAGGGCTACTTCGTGTATGACTCGAAGAAAGCCGGTGCCATGACGGTTTCCCACCTGCGTTTCGGCCCCGAGCTGATCCGCAGCCCCTACCTCTGCAC
>CAZCDU010000179.1:0-9019 GCA_964497125.1 uncultured Victivallales bacterium
GCCGGACCGTTGGCGCCCTCGATAGGAGCATAGGCATACAGCGTGGTTTCGGACTGCGGCGTTTCAAAGGCGGTCCTGACGTAGTACTGCATCAAGCCGGCTTCGCCACGCGGAATATGAGTTTCAGTCTGGTAGGCCCCGCCTCCTGTGTTGGTCATGCTGACTGTGGCAAACTCCCCGCTGCTACCGATGCGGTACCACAGGCTGGCAGACAGGTTGGTTGCGTGGTTCACGGGGGTGATATCGACATCAATCGACACTTCATTTGTGATGGATGGCGATGTGGGCGTATGGGTCAGGTTCGAGAAGACAGTGTAGGCCCCGAGATCCTCGATGCAGACATTATCGACAGCCAGCGGGGTGTCTTCTGGATTATCGCTGTTATACCAGGCGACCCTTACGTCCGTATTGCTCACGGCGGTTACATGTTCCGCTTCGTGATAAAGGTAGTCGATAGAGAGGATGTTCGTCACGGTGTCAACCGTGACCCAGTCGTGACCGTTCTCTCGCACTTCAACCCGGAGCGTTCCCGGCTTGAGACCCGTGTCGTCCAGGTTACGATACCAGAAACTGATGTTGCCGATGCCGTCGTCATAGGTCGGGGATTGCACGTAGCTGTAGGCGTCGGTTACGGTTCCTCCAATACCTATCGAACGTCCATCAAAGACGCCGTTTGTCTCGGAAACCGTTGCGGCCAGCACGCTCCAGCCCTCGCCATCGGACGTTGGTGTTGACAATGGTGCGGGGACGAGCGGGAAGGTGTCGAAGTCCTTGAGCAGGCAGCCATTGGCCCGGTAGAGGCCGCTGGTCTCGTTGAAATGGAAGATGAAGGTGCCGGAGTAGGTGCCGCTCAGTTCAATATCGGCATCCCCTATGGCAGCCGTGCCGAAAAGCGGGAGCATGTCACCGGCGGGAACGTCCTCCCCCCACGTATTCGTTGCCGTGCTGCCTGTGCCCTTGAAACGGAATACGGGGTCGGATGTCGACCCCATCGTGACGATGCCCATCCACTGGTGGTCGGCATGCAGCGTGAGCGCCCCGTTGAAGTCCCCTTCAACCACCATGTTGGTGTAGTCGGACGCCGATTCACCCACCCTTGTCAGGACGGAAACGGGGTCGCTCGAAGCCCCAGCCGGGTAGAAGACCGGGCTGACTGCGGATGGCCCACTGAAGGTCGTGCGGATGAAATACTGAACCGGCGTTCCCGGATGCGTTGGTGTGGGTATGGGGTTCTGGGTAACGAAATGCGTTGTGCTTCCCGATTCGACCATGTTCATGGGGGAGAAGGCCCCCGTCTCACCGGAGCGGTAGTAGAGCACGACATATGGCGCAACGGCGCCACCCCGAGGGAACAGGTCCGTTTCGACAGTGAATGTTGAGTTCACCAGCGGGGTCAGAGGCGAGTGAACGACGTTCGTATAGATCATATGGGCGGGCTGGACTTCGTAGGATGTCGGTTCTGCGCTTCCGGCGCGAGGCGTCGCGGTGGGCGTTTCCATCTCGCTTTCATAGCCACTGAACGCAACGTCCACGTAGTATTGCACGGTGCCGGCACCCAGCCCATCGGCTCCGTCACCTTTCGCTTCGGGAATATCGGTATCGGTTGTCCACACGTCACCCGCTCCCTTGGACATGCTCTGGGCTGTAAAGCCCCCGAAGGCCCCGGTACGCCAGTAGGTTGTTGCGGCGGTGACAGTCGCACCACGCTGGGTGCTGATGTTAACGCTGACAGAAACGGAGTTCGTAAAGAATGGGCTTGCTGGGTTGTTTGTGAGGTCGGACAAGACCACCCCGGCGCCCGCGCCCGCGACGTTGAACTCGTCGATGGCAAGCTTTGCGCCTTCGGTATCGTCTGAACTGAATATACGTACATAGCGGTCGTAGCGGTTGTTGTAGGGGACCACGAAGCGGTTGAATGCGACATAGTCGACCGTAAAGGAACTGATCGTTGTCCATTCGTTTGTGTCATCGCCTCCGGTTTCGGAGACCTGCACGTGGCATTCGGTCGCGGGCAGGGCATTGGTTGCCCAATGGCGCACCCAGAAGCTGATCTGACCCACGCCGTCGTTCTGTGCTGGTGAGCGAACGAAGGCATTGCCGGAGTTGGTCAGATAGCAGGATTGCGTGCCGCGGCGTCGTTCGGCGTCGGCGGCGACCCAGCCGTCACCCACGATCCAACCGTCGTTGGTATGGGTTCCAACTGCCGTTGCCCCCGACCAGCCGTCAAACGTGTTGAAGTCAGCGGAGTTAACGGTGTAGCTGCCCGTTGCCTCGTCAAACAGGAAGATGTAGTCATCTGCAGGCATGGAGTCGATGGTGAAGGCTGCCTGACCGATACCGGCCGTGCCCCTGGCGATCAGCGAGGAGGAGTCGGGGGACGCATCGCCCCACAGATTCGTCACGGTACCGTTGGTGTGGACGCCGCGGAACTGGAAGGCGGCGTCGGTCAGCGGGCTGGGTACGGTTACGATGCCGCGCCAGAGGCCATTGGACACGGATGTCATATCGGCCGCAGCCGCCCCTGTCACCTGCATGGGGGAGTACTCCGATTCGAATGGCTTATCTGCTATCCAATACGAAGAGGTGATGGATAGAGGGCTGATCAAGTGTGCATTCGTGCCTTCGAACGTCACCTCGATCGTGTAGTCAACATTCAGGCCGGCAAGCCCCTGGGCAGGGATAGGGTTCGTTGTCGTATAGAGATTCTCGGTAGCGGTCAGATCCATTACGTTGGTTCCGGCGACATAGCCGGTGTCGTAGGTGAGTACGGCATTGATGTTGGATGCGTCAACCCACGGGATGATCGAACACAGGACGTCGGTTGGCTCGCGGACCTGTGCCGGATCCGGATCTGGATAGGGCGTTCCGAAGGTGATCTTGGCCGGCGGAAGCGTGATCCGGACGTTGTCGAGACCCAGGAAACGACCGCCACTGGCTGCGCTTCTGCTAATCCGGATATACTGGGTGCCGTAGGTGTTCTGTGTGTGCGTCCAGGTCGACCACTCCAGTGCCGCCGTTGTGTTCGTAAAGGTGGCAATCGCGTCGCCCCAGGGGCCTGTCGCATTGGTTGCCATATGGACATACATCACGATGTCCTCATCCCCGAGCCTGCGGGCCGCATCAAAGGTAATCACACCAACACCATTACTCAATGCCGGGGTAAGCAGATGGGTAACGGTTGTGTTCATTAACCAGGCAGATTCACTGACACTGAAGTCAGTGAAGTTGGAGCCTCGTAGGAACGCGTCTTCAAGATGCCAACCCTCGAAGTCCAAGTCTCCCGACGTATTGCTATATGGCCAGGTATTGAAGTCCTGAACGGCATCGCCACAGCGGGCCTCAAACGCCCCCGTGAGTGCCAGTAAACAAGCGGCAAGCGCTAAGCGAATCGTTTTCATGTACTAGTTCCCCCTGATCCCATATAGGAGCATTATTCACGCCAATATAGTATACCTCAACGTATATAGTGACACGAGTAGATTTGTGTCAGAGGCCTGCATAGAGCCTGTCAGGAGAATGTCATGGCTCTCGCAGAAGTGAGAATGCGCGAAAAGTGTGAGAAAACCGTCTCATCGTGCCAGAAATGCTGAGACTCGGCTTTCAGGCTGGAGCGGTCTAAGTGAACCTGTGGCCACATGAACAGGCTCCCCGGAATACCGGGGAAGCCCGTCCTACAAGGTTTGTTGTAGGGCGAGGTTGCCACTCCCTACGGTCGTTGCTTTCGCCTTTGGCTCAAGCCCTTCTCCCGTTGGTCGAGTCCCGAAGGGAGCTTGCGAAACGGCCATGACGCGGTTTAAGCGGCCCTGGAAGTACATCCAGTTGTCGCCAACTGGATGCAGGTGAGCGTTATCCGCTTGGCTCAACGCTTACGCTCAAATGTCCGCAGGGTTGACGGGGTGATATGGGCGGCGGTATGGTTCCGCATGGCAAAATTGACTACAGAGCTTCTGCTTTCGCTTCCTCCCAACATGCAACAGCATTTGGCGGCCTGCGAGCCGGATGTTGCAGCATCGGCTTTCTCAACCTGTGATCCGCCTGGCAACCAGCTTGGGTCTGGTGGCGGTACGGCGCATGTTCTGGCAGAAGCCTGGGCCGCCTTGGGGGAGGGGCGTTCTTTCGGCACATGGTTGACTGACAGTCGCAAGATCATCATCCATGGCGGCGGGCAGAGCCGTCGCTTACCGGCCTATGCCGGGGCCAGCAAGCTCTTCGTCCCCGTGCCGGCCTATCGCTGGAGCCTGGGGCAACGTCTCGATCAGAGCTTACTGGACCTGCAACGCCCCTTTGTGGAAGACGTCGTTTCGAAAGCGGGATCCCGGGCACGACTCGCAATCGCCAGCGGCGATGTTCTGTTACGCACCGAGGAGTCGTTGCCGGCGTTGCCGGATGCGGATGTTGTGTTGATGGGGCTATGGGCTCGACCGGAGGATGCGCAGCACTTTGGCGTGATGTTCTGTGATCGTGGGGACCCGTCCCGCCTGTGCCGCTTTGTCCAGAAGCCGTCGCCAAACCACATCCGTGAGCTTGCTGCCGAGTATACCTTTATGATCGATGTGGGCCTGTGGCTTCTGAGTGAGCGGGCCGTCATGTGTCTGATGTCAAAATGCGGTTGGCTTTCGGACAAACAGCGATTTCGTGGTGAGACGTCAGACGCCTATGACCTCTACGGTGAATGGGGGCCGAGTTTTGGCGATGAGGCAACCTGCGCCGATGCCGACATCCGTGAACTGACGACAGCGGTCGTGTCAATCCCGGGGGGGCAGTTCTATCACTTTGGCAAGAGCCGTGACATCATCAGTTCGGTCTATGAACTCCAGAACCTGGTTGTGGACCAAACCCGTTTTGGCCAACCGGGAACGCAGCCGCACCCACGTCAGTTCATCCAGAACGCTGACTTCAAGTTCCCGCTACGGCATGACGACAATCACACGCTCTGGGTTGAGAACAGTAGTGTGCCGGCATCATGGTCACTTGGTGCGGAGCATATTCTGAGCGGCGTGCCTGAGAATGACTGGGCGCTCGACCTGCCTTCCGGCGTCTGTCTCGATTTCAGCCCTATCGGCGACAAGGGATATGCCATCAGGCCCTATGGTATCGACGATGCGTTCCGGGGAGCGCTTGGCGACAAGCAAACCCAGTGGATGGGGAGCCCCGTCGCGGCGTGGTTCGAGAAGCGGGGCATCTCGCTTGATGCCGCTGGACTTGACCAGGACTGCGATCTTCAGGATGCGGCAATCTTCCCCGTCGTGAACGAAAGCGAACTCAGCGGTGATTTCGTCCAGTGGCTCTGTTCTCCTGATCCGACCGATGACGCCACGTTGCGGACGCTCTGGCTGGAGTCGGTACGCGTTTCCGCCACCGACATCGCACGCGATATCAACCTTGTGCGGCTCTATGCCGCTCGCCGCGGGCGCATGCATGAATCCATACTGGCTATGGCCGCAAACTACCGTCGGAGCGTCTTCTACCGCCTTGACCTCGAGCATGTTGCCGGCATTCTGGCAGAGGAGGGGCGGGGCATGCACGAGCTTCCCTCGCTTGACTCAACAGATCCGGTTGTGATGCAGATGCATGATTGCATGCTGAGGGCGCGCGTCCTGCAGCTCACGGATGACAGCGCGGCGGCTGAGGTGCAGGAGAAGCGGGCATTCGAGGTGCTGCGGGATGCCATCGTAGCGCCCGTCATGGCCGATTCTGTGACTCCCCGGTGTTCGGTGGTTGCCGATCAGATTGTCTGGGGGCGAGCGCCTGCCCGCCTGGATCTGGGTGGGGGGTGGACTGATACGCCGCCTTACTGTCTTGAACGTGGGGGGAGTGTACTCAACCTGGCCGTCGATCTGAATGGACAGCCCCCGATTCAAGTCTTCGCGCGGGTTACCGAAGCGCGAGAGCTTGTGATACGGTCCATTGACCTCGGCCTGTCGGAGCACCTTCGAACCTATGATGAGGTGGGGGCCTACGATCGTCTTTCGAGTGGCTTTGCTATCGCCCGCGCGGCGCTTGCGCTGGCGGGATTCGACCCACGGTTCAATGGGGGGCGATATGATTCGCTCGAGGCTCAGCTCGCTGATTTCGGTGGGGGCATCGAGATCTCGATGCTGGCGGCGATACCGAAAGGATCAGGATTGGGTACGAGCAGTATCCTGGCCGCGACGCTGCTGGGAACGCTGGCCGATCTTGCGGACCTTGGTTGGGACCGCACCGAGATTGCCCACCGCACACTGGCCTTGGAGCAGATGCTAACAAGCGGCGGTGGCTGGCAGGACCAGGTTGGTGGCATCTTCCCCGGTGTGAAGCTCACGGAGACGCGTTCCGGACTCGACCAGACCCCACTTGTACGGTGGGCGCCATCATCGTTCTTCAACAGTTCGGCAGTACGGGGCCGAGTGTTGCTCTACTACACTGGCGTCACACGACTGGCGCGAAATATCCTTGCGGATATCGTGAGGGGCATCTTCCTGAACAGCCGCGAGCGCCTGGCAACGCTTGACGGTATCGGGCAGGCGGCGCATTTTGTATATGATGCGATTCAGCGGGATGACATTGACGGCGTAGCAGAAGGCGTTCGCCGCAGCTGGCAGCTCAATCAGCAACTTGACAGCGGCACCAATGTGCCCGATGTGCAGGCGATCCTCGATACCTGTGGTGACGATCTGGCGGCAGCGAAGCTGTTGGGGGCCGGTGGCGGAGGCTACCTCTTTATGATTGCCTCAAGCGATGAGTCTGCGAGCCGTATCCGCGCCAGGCTAGAGAAGACCCCGCCGAATGATCGCGCCCGATTCGTTGATATGACTATCTCCGACACGGGGTTGCATATCACGCGGAGCTAGATTGAAACGTCGTCGCTTCGCGACTTGTTTCGTCATTGGCTCGCTGCACTCGCGTCATTAGTCATGGGGCAGATGTGTCATTTGCTTGACTGGTTCCGGCAACATTCCTCCTCACGTTCTGCTCCCCAATTCCTTGCGCAAATGGCGGACTGGGTGTACCATTCCGGTAGGGAGAAAGGGACTGGGAACGGGTAACGTCCTGAGAGGAGGTGAGAACGATGGACACGGCACTCAGGCACTGGCTGTTTCACATCGAGTGTCCGCACGCGCGGCGTGATTGGGCTCAGGAAACGTCCCAGATGATGCATGATCATTTCTTCTGGGGGACGGTGGCTGTGGTTGTCTGCGCGGTTCTTTTTGTTGGTCTGATCCTATGGGGACTGGCCACGGGAACACCCACAGCGCAGCCGCGTTACATGCCAACGACCTGGCCCTATCTGCCGATGTACTAGCATCGGTGGCTGCATGAATGAGGGCAGCTTGCGTCGCGGCCTCATTTCAGGTGATGCCGTGAGGGGGGATTCTTTGTTCACATCCGGCGTCGCTTCGTGTAGCATCTTCTCTCGACACAAACAGCGTGTAAGGAGGAGACGCTTTGGAAACTCGACAGTGGCATTACGTGATTGAAGGTAACCAGGCGGGCCCTGTCCCGGAGCCCGAGTTGGTGGATATGCTGTCAGCCGGCCAGCTCCCACCGGAGACGCTTGTTTGGACGGAGACGCAGGAAGACTGGGTCGAGGCCTCGACCGTGGATGATCTTGTGCACCCGGCTCCGGCCGTTGCTCCCGTCGCCGCCGTCACGCCTGAAGTCGTGAATCTGCCAACGCCCGAGCCCGTGCGAGAAGAAGTCGCGACTGTCACTTACGCCGGGTTCTGGAAGCGTTTCGCTGCATCGCTGATCGATGGCATCATTGTCTCGATGGTAGGAGTCTTCTTCGGTGCATTCTCCGGAGTCCTCTTTGGCCGCATTCTCGGGAGCCCGGAAGGCGCCGCGCTTATTGTGAATGGTGTCAGCATCGTCACGCAGTGGCTTTACTATGCACTCCTGGAGAGCTCTCCAAACCAGGCCACAGTTGGCAAGATGGCGTTGGGGGTCAAAGTGACCGATATGGATGGGAATCGAATCTCTTTTGCACGAGCCACAGGTCGCCATTTCGGGAAAATCCTATCCGCGCTGCTTTTCTGCATTGGATACCTGATGGTGGCCTTTACCCCGCGTAAGCAAGGCCTTCACGACATCATGGCCGGTTGCCTTGTTGTGAACCGGTAGCGTTGCCCGCGTTGGATTCGAGCTTGTGCTGAAGCCTGCCTCGTGCTATCGTTTTGGTTCACGTCAAAGGTATTTGACTGCGGATCTTTCTCAAGTTGAGTGGCATAGCCGTTTGATTTCGAAGCGTTCTTTGTGTTCCTGCCGTCGGTAGGTTCTCGTTCGACGCACGCAGTCTTTCATATCCCAGAAGGCAATGCTTTCACCACCATCCCTCCAACGGGATGGCTCCGGCGAAACAACCTCGATCATGATTGATGACCCGTCCAAGAGGCGGAAACCCATGCCTGATCAGGCATCATGTGAAGCAGGAGCTCAACAGTGAGAAGAGTGTTACACGACACATCTATTCCCTTCCTTTGGTCCATTCCCGCTGTTCGCATTGTCGGCCTATTTCTAAATGGGGTCGGCCGTGAGGACGGCCGTTCTGTGCCGTTTTCGGTGTGTAATGGCAAGCCAGATTCTTCGTCGCCCGCCTGTATGCCTCCCGTAGCTGATGGGGCCTTGGTCATTGAGAGATGCTACCATTTTTGATACAAATAACCTGACAAGGAACAATTCGTATGCGAGGTAAATTGAACAGATCCGTTGCCGGGCTTCTGGCCGGCGCAGCGCTGCTGTGCGTATCCTCTGCTCCTGCGGAGGTCATCCTTCAATACTTCAACACGAGCTACCAGGAGCTTACGCTCAAAATGGCAGAGCTTGCGGAAGTGGGTTATCAGGCGCTCTGGCTCCCCCCGCCAACCAAATCGAGCAGTGTCTATTCCACTGGCTATGACTGTTGGGACCCATTCGATATCGGCGGCAAGAATCAGAGAGGCACCGTGCGAACGCGCTATGGCACTGAAGCCGAACTCCTGATGCTGATCGAAACCGCCCATCGCTTTGGAATCCGCGTCTACTTCGACAACATCATGAACCA
>CAZCDU010000180.1:0-9011 GCA_964497125.1 uncultured Victivallales bacterium
CGGGCACTACGGCCGTGACAGGCGCGGAAGCCCGATGTCACGGACCATACTCCCGGGCACCTCGGTCTGCGGCAAAGAAGCGCGACCGAGGGCTTTGCGGACATTGCGAAGAAATGACACAGTGTGAAAAGCGCGCGACTTGGCCTGATAGAGGGCCAAACGGTTCAGGGCTCGCTGGGATGCGTATCCGTCACTGGGCAAGGCACCGTGAAGCTGAAGAGCCATATCAAGCAGTTCACCCAACTCGTCCAGGTCTGCCACGCGCTTCTGCTTCACCTGATACCACACTTCATTCAGGCGCGGCGGATAGAATGCCAATTCATAGCTGTACTGTAACTTCTCACGGCTAGTCATCAGTCGCCCGCCCCCCACATCAGCATGTCGGTCCGGAGATTCTCGAGGTTCTCCAATACCAATCGATCCCGGACAAAAGGAGCGGGCAGACGTTTCGCAGCCGCCTCGACTTCACCGAACGTTATACGTGCCTGGGTAATCAGGTATTGAACGTCACTCCGGTCGATCTCATCGTACCGAATCAGCTTACTGGCCACAAGATCGGCCACGGGCCCAGTCTGCAGCCGCAGCTTAGAGCCCTGCCAAAGCAGGACCTCAGTTCCTGCTACAGGAGGCTGAAGACAGAGCCGCAGCGGCCCCACCCATTCAATATGATCGCCATCATACTCCTCACCGGGATTAACGGGAAGCCCGGCCGCCGCCGCCGCCCGACCTATCTCGCCCTCATCTGCATCTGAGTAAGGCCCGGCTACGTCGATATCCAGGCTGGACCGATCCGGTTCATCCAACAAAATGAACGCGGCGCTTCCGTAGACGTAGAGCGTTGCAGTCTTCTGCAGTTCCCTGTCAATGTGCTCAAGGTAGCTGATGAGTTCATGTTTGTTCATGCCCTGCTACTATAGTCCCGCTGCCTCGTCCTGTAAAGAGAACGAGGGCCACTATGATCGGTTCGACACGACCAGCGAAGAAGAGCGTAGTCTTGTGCAGTACCCCGACTGTAGGGAGGGAACGGTTGAGTCCGCGAAACGTTTCCGCCGTCTCCCGATGCAGCGGCAGTCACTTCAGACCCGGCGGGAAGGACTCGGAGACTCGACCATTCCCGCCCTACAATTGGGCCTCTGCCGAGTGTGTTGGCTGTGCGTTGGCTGATAAGCTCTCGGTTCCTGCCAGGCAAGCTGGCAGCGGGCCACGCATCAACTGACTAGCGACCCTCGCCCCGCGACTCGTGGGGCGGAGAGGGGAGCTGGACTAGTCCCAGAGATCCGGAACTCTAGCCTGCTTCGCCACGCTGCGCGCGTCGGTAGGCGCCGGGCGAGGTGCCCATCGTCTTGCGGAACTGGCGGTGCATGGATTCCAGCGAGCGGTATCCCATCCTGGCGGAGAGTTGCACAATGGACTCATCGGAGCTACGCAACAGACGGCAGTATACCTGCAGGCGGCGGCGCATGATTTCCGCCTTTACACCGCACCCCAATGCGCTGCGAAACGCACGTTCCAGCGCGCGCCGCTGTATTCCCTGCGCGTTGGTGACCATGTCCACCGACGGGTCAATGTGGATGTTCTCCCAGATGTACCTCAACGCCCGGGCAACCATCGGATCGGACACCGCCAGCACATCGGTGCTCTCACGCTCCACGATGCGCGATGGCGGCACCATGACCGGCGATGTCGGCGCGGGCTCACCAGCCATCAGCCGCTTGAGCAGCCGCATCGCCTCCCTGATGTGCTCCAACTCCTGCATATCGACGGACGACAACGGCATCGGCGATAGCCTGCACGCACAGCCGCGCCCTCTTCCCAGGATGGCAACATCTTCTGGAACTCTGATCTTCTCGCTGGCACACATGGTGTAGATCGTGTGCGCCATCTCATCACTGGTTGTGAATATCCCCACCGGCTTCGGAATATCAGCCACCCACGCCGCCAGGCGCTTGGCACGCTGCGCGAAGCGTTCCTCCTTCGAGAGGACAGAATCTCCCGGCTGAATCTGATCAAGGGAATGGCAGCGTACCCCCAGCTCTTCCGCACGCTCGCAGAAAGCACACCAGAGCGCGTGATTGTCCATGTCGGGGTTGCTCGCATTGTAGGTGACAATACCGAGTTCCTTGAATCGCCGCTCTACGAAATGCTCTGCCGCCATTCGGCCGGCCGCAGCCAGGTCCGGCAGCACCGCCGGTAGCTCGTCATCTTGCGGGTGGGGCAGTCTGCCAAAACGCACCGCCGGACAGCCTCGCGTGCGCAGCTCTTCTGCCAGGGCGTCGCCCGGCAGCTCGGAGATCAATGCGCCATTCAATACCAGGTCGGACGGAAGCGAGCCGCCGAGATAATGGAGTCCCAGTAGATGCCAGTTCCATTCGTCGGCAAGCTCAAAGACAGCCTCCAACTCCGCCTCGTCCGGGAGGAACCCCAGCAGGACCTTCTGCCGTCCAGCCTGCGGCACGCCATCCATGTTCAGCTGTTTCATCGCAACCATGCTCCAAATCCGAGACTGCGTTTTCGCAGCCCTATTACCAATAGCGTAGTGTGCTCGGTGGCTGATCGCAATAATCGATTGTCGGAAAATGCCACTCGGGGCCTCTCGTGATGTCACTGGGCTCTCGCGCCTTCGCTGGATTAGACAGGGGATGAAGCTCGGTGACATTCCAAGGTGGACGCCGGCGTCCCGACGGCGTTAGTGCAAGATGTGCGCCTGGGTGGCGACAGGAGAGGCCGGAGGTCGGATGTGTCTCAACAAAGGCGCATCCCTTGCTCGACCGCGTCGGGACGCCACGGTCCACCTGGCTCTTTCATTAGAAGGCGGTGATGTCTCGGGGCAACGGCACTCCGGGGCGGCAACGCCTGCATCCAGTTGGAGACAACTGGATGTACTTCAAGAGTAGAGCCGGTTGTCTCCAACTGGCTCCTCGCGTGCCGAGACTTCATGTGAGTCGGTGAAGTCTCGGGGCAGCCCAACCCCCAGCGCCGTGCCTTCGCTGGATTATGCAGGGCGTAAACTCTTCTCAGTAGGCCGGGAATGAAATCCCGGCCGTAGGCCGGACAGAGCACAGGCGGGATTTCATTCCCGCCCTACAATTGAGCCATGGAGGGGGGGCGTGGAATCGAGTGTTTGGGTACTTGGGTGCTTCCTGAACACTTCCCAGTGTTCAGCCCCGCCTGTCGCAGAACGCCACGCCGTGTGTCGCGCAATACCACTAGTCGCCTGCGCGTGTGGCGGTTAGTATCTTTAGATGTGACGATGAGGGCGCATGGACCAGGGAGAGCAACCGATGAGCAACGAGACAGTTTCGAAACACCGGGCCGTGTTCAACGAACCGCCCACGAAGACGCCTTCGGACACCGCTGTGGACGGTCCGCTGATGGGCAACGGTGATATGGGTGTGGCGTTGACCAGTCACGGCAAGGATCATCACTTCATCCTCTGCAAGAACGATCTGTGGCGGCTGGAGCATCAGTACCAGAAATCGTGTCCGGTTCCTCTGGGGCAACTCTCCCTGACCCTCTATGGGTATGCCCGCGCCGACTACCGGGTCACGCAGAATCTGGCGACTGCGACCACGACGACGCTTCTGGAGAGGCCAAACATGTCACTGACCATGACCTCCTATGTGGCTGCGACGCGGAATCTGCTCGTCATCCAGATCGCGGCCACTGGAATACCTGCGCATGCCAGGGCGTCACTCGACATCTCCAGTGGACGTGGCTCCGAAGTGGCGACGGGCGGTGCCGATGGGATCTTCTGGGGAACCCGGGCCTTTACCAAAGGCGTCGACCACCCCACGGCCGCGGCGGCCGCACTGGCGTTGTGTGAAGATTCCTGCGGTGATCCCCCTGACCTTGCGTCAGGGGTGAAGGAAGCTGACGGTGCCAGCGAGCCGCCACCCGCAACGTTTGCCTCCACCGACACAAGGTCGGCGGGCGGCGGTTCACCCTCAGCGTTTGCCTCCACCGACACAACCTTCTTCGCGCTCCGCGCTCCGCAGGTCAAGAGCCCGGTGGGCGGCTCGCAGAGCCGGGTGAGATTGGACAGTGACGGCTCGTTTGTGATCAGGCCTGAGCAGCCGGTGACGCTGGTGCTGGCCATGGAGAGCAGCTTCGGGTATGCGGACCCGCTTGAAGCCGCCCAGGCCTCACTCGTCGATCTCGACGGCATCCGGCCGGCCCACGAGGCGTGGTGGGCGGACTATTGGGGCAAGTCGTCCGTCAGTATCGATGACCCGGTGATTGAGAAGCAGTACTACCTGTCGCTCTACGGCATGGGGAGCTGCTCCCGTGACCCCGAGTTTCCGCCCAACATCTTTGGTTGGGTTACCACCGACAATCCCTTGTGGGAAGGCGACTATCACCTCAATTACAACCATCAGGCCCCCTTCTATGGGCTGGCACGCGGCAACCGACTGGCACAGGCCGATCCACACGATGCCCCATTCCTCGACTTCATGGAGCGCGCGGCCTGGCACTGCCGTGAGATTTTCGGCCACGAGGGGGGCATCTACCCCGTGGGTATCGGACCCAAGGGGATTGAGACCACCTACAATTCACTTCCGCGCCGTGACTGGGAGGGATGTCGCGTCGAGAATGACGGCCTCTTTTTCAACCAACGCACCAACGGTTCCTACGGCCTGGTGAATATGGCCCCCCGCTGGTACACCACCCTTGATCCGGACTACGGCAGAAAAATCTACCCCTTCGTTCTGCAGATGGCCGTCTTCTGGCAGCACTATCTGACCTGGGACTCCTTCGACAATGCCCAGGGCGGGAAGGCCGGCCGTTTTGTGGTTGAGAATGACTCCTGTCACGAAGGCTCGTCCAATACGGAGAATAACTCCTGCGTCTCTCTGGCGCTCTGCCGGCTCGCGCTGAGACTGGTCGTGGATCTAACCCAAGCGCTGGATGAGGATGCCTCGCAGGTGGAAGCGTGGGAACACATTCTCAAACATCTCAGTGTGGGCAGCCTGCAGGAACGGGACGGCAAAACCGTATTCCGCTACACCGAGAACGGCACTGACTGGTGGCCGAACAACACCATTGGCATCCAGCAGATCTATCCCGCCGGACTGATCGATTCGGACTCGGACCCCGAGCTGCTTCAGGTTGCCAGGAATACGATCGAAGTGATGCAGCGCTGGCACGATTTCAACGGGTCGAACAGCTTCTTTCCCGCGGCGGTTCGGGTCGGTCACGACCCCGAGGTGATCCTGAAGGAGCTGCACACCTATTCGGAGGATACCTACCCCAATGGTTTCCGGCAGGGCAACCCCCATGGCATTGAGAATCTCAGCACGGTTCCCAACACCATCAACGAGATGCTCTGCATGGGGCACAGCGATGTGATCCGCCTCTTTCCTGTCTGGCCACGGGAGCGGGATGCCGCCTTCGAGAAGCTGCGCTGCCGGGGCGCGTTCCTGGTATCCGCCGCGATCAAGGGCGGGGTGATTGGGCAGGTGCGCATCCATAGCGAGAAGGGCAGTGATTGTACGGTGGAGAACCCATGGCTCGGGCAGCGCGTGCAGGTGCAACGCAATGGTGAGGCCGCGGAGATCGTGGCAGGGGAACGGTTTCCCTTGAAGACCGCAGTGAATGAGGATATTGAGCTAGCGATGGCAATGTGAGGTGCGTCCACGTTAGTTCGCGGTCGACTGAAAAGCGCAAAAGGGAAGCGAGAAGAAGGGGATGTTGACTTGGAGTGCGGTGGCAGAGTCCGAAGCGAGCTTGCGAGCGTAGGACGGCGACACCGCTTTGGCGTGGTGTTGGGGGTAATCCTGCGCGCCGGGGAAAAGCGGTGTCGCCGTCCCTGGGCGCTGACGCGCCCAGGGACTCTGCCACCGCACTCCAAGTTGGGTGCCCAAAGAGGGATGTGCGGTATAACGAAAGCAACACCCGTGCCTCGTATATCAAGCCCTTTCAAGGCGCCAAAATATTTTCGGACGGGGTCTAGGAACGGAGAATAGGAGAACAGATCATGCCAACAGACAAACCCATTCGACAGGCTCAGGGCAGGCCAAACATCCTTCTCATCTTCACCGACCAGAACCGGGCGGACATGCTTTCGTGCTACAATCCGGACAGCATCTGCCAGACACCGCATCTCGATGCCATCGCCGAGCAGAGCACGGTATTTCATGAAGCCTACACGGTCTGTGCGGTGTGTAGCCCTGCCAGGGCATCGCTCCAGACCGGCCTCTATCCGCATGCCCATGGGGTCGAGACGAATATCTATAACCGCGGATGTCTTGTTCACGAGCTGCCCGATGCCGAGTATCTCCTGAGTCGGCGTCTCTCCCAAGCCGGTTACTCGGCGGGGTACACCGGGAAATGGCATCTTGGCGAGGGCGGCGCATCAGCATTTGACAGGGTAGGGGGCTTGCGATCCACGTATGCACCCCAACACAGCGGGATGCCCACCAACCTGGGGTATGAGGGAGATGATTTCCCCGGCCATGGTGGCGGTGGTTATAAGTATCCGGAATATCAGGAGTACCTCCAAGCCAATGGTCTTTCTTTCGACGTGGCCGACAAAGACAACTACGGCGGGGGGCATACCACCACCGGCGAGGTGACCTCACCTCTTGAATCAACCAATGAGTATTATCTCGTCAATCAGGCTATTCATTACATCGATGACTTCCGCGAACGTGATCAGCCCTTCTGTTTCCAACTCAATTTCTGGGGCCCCCACGAACCTTTCTTCGCCCCCACTGAATTTCTGGATCTCTATCGACATGTAGAGATCCCCCCGTGGCCCAACTTCAGTGAAACCGGCGGCGATAAATCAAGTTTTCACGATCGTTTTCGACGTGAGGACAAGCCCTGGTCGTTCTGGGAGAATTCCCTGCGCTATTACTACGGCTTCATGTCATCAATCGATGCCCAGATCGGCCGATTGGTCGCCTATCTGAAGGAGAACGATCTCTACGACAACACCGCGATCATCTTCTCTGCGGATCACGGTGACTCCCAGGGGTGTCACGGCGGGGTCGAAAACAAATCATACCACATGTACCAGGAAACTATGCGGATTCCTCTCTTCATCAAGCCGCCACGCCCTGGGAGCCGCCGCGTTGATGTGAACGCGTTGGTGCATACCTGTGACCTCTACGCCTCCATGCTCGATCTTGCGGGCCTGCCCATCGAGATCTGCCAGGAGGGAGCTGGACGCTCTCTCATTCCCTTTATCGAAGGCCATTCGCCAGATGAGTGGCGTCAGTCACTCATGTCCGAAGGGCTGAGTTGCACCCACGCCCTCTGCTCTCACCGCATGATCCGCCATGGTCACTGGAAGTATGTCTTCTATGCCGCCGGCACCGATGAACTCTATGATCTCAAGCAGGACCCCTGGGAAGTGACCAACCTTATCGACAGGCCGGAGCACCAACCCAAGCTCAAGGAATTGCAAATGCTGCTGCTGCAGTCGATGACCGACAGCAATGACCCGCTACGTCTTGACTATACGCGCCTCATTTCTGGAAAGTAAGACGATGAATAGAAGTATAACAGGCCGGATGCAGGCGAGGGCAGTGTCTGAACGGGGCGTCTTGTTGACACTCATGGAAGTCGCTATGGTAGCATCAATGACTTTCACTCCCGCATCAGCAGAGGACCACACAGCGGCCGCTGCCGGTCCTGATCCCTCTAGTCTGAAACTTGGCCGTCTTCCTAAGGTTCTTGCTCCCCGTAGCCTCTCTCGCCAGAGCGTGGATGAGCGCGTATGGCGGATGATGAGACCAAGTGAAAGACAACTGTCCTGAATGGCGCTTTGGTTAAGCCCTGCTTTCGACAAACCCACCCCCAACCCCTCCCGGGAGGGGATCTCGTAGCACTGTTAGACCGGCTCCCAACCGTCGGAGAACGACACTCCGCATGTCGCATAGATCGAGCTGTCGGCCATGCGAGAAGTGCTTGAACTAGTGCTTAGGCAAGCTCACAGGGGTCCATGCTTGCGAGAGACTCGCTTATTCAAGGACTAGAGTGCTATTCCTGTGTCCTACTCTTCCGCAGTGGATAGCAGGTGCTGAGTTCGGGGAAGCGCTGGAAGTCGCGGTCGGCGGTGTGAACGACTCCGCCATAGGCTTGGGCGAGCGAGGCGATCTGGGCATCCGTTACCAGATTGCCGCCTGAGGATGCAGCCGAACCGAGCAGCGATAGTACTCGCTCAACGTGGTTGTCATCCGGTTGCAGTACCCGCGTGCATTTGCGAGTGGTCCACGACTCAACAACAGCGCTTGCCTCGCTCAGCGTAAGGGGCAATTCGAAGGCGCGTGCGTTCGTGCCGATCCGGATGAAGGCGAAGAGTACCGGGTGCGTCAGCCCCACAGTTTCTTCGCCATTGAGGCATTGCTCCCACCAGCGTCTCGCCGGCTCGTGGAACGGGCTGGTGGAGTCGTAGGCGTAGAGAAGCAGGTTCGCATCAGGTACGATCATCCGGGCCTTCCGCCACCATCAGTCGCCGGGTGGTTTTGATGAACTCGTCCACTTCGTAGAGGTCTCCCTGGTGGATCAGGTCGGCCGGATCGATGCCGGCGCGCAGGCCCATGGCAGTGGGCTGAACGGTAAAGGGCGCCTCCGCGCTCCCGGACAGGGGGGCGAGGGCCGTTCGCACTGCATCATTGAGGGTCCTCTTAAAGCTCTGATGCATGCGGTGAGACTGATCCCTCAGCAGGCGTTCCACATCGCCATCCAATGTGACTGTCGTTCTCATAATGCAAGCATGACAGCATACTGGCATGCTGTCAAGATGCTATATACGTCCGTCCGTCAGGGTCATTCAGGCCTGTCCCTGATCGGTCTCTGGGCCGCGCCATGTTACTGGGATATCTCGCCCCGCTGTAGCCCGGCAGCCGGTCGACGAGAACGCCGTCGCTAAATGACAAGCGTGCCGTCGCAAAATGCCACTACGTCGCAGCCCCCCTTTCGTGGTAATCTTGTGTCTATCGTGATTGGCAGTGACTAGCAGCCTGTCGGACTTTAATCAACAGACGCCAGTTGCAGGATATACCGTC
>CAZCDU010000181.1:0-8849 GCA_964497125.1 uncultured Victivallales bacterium
CCAGAGTGTAGTCGGCGTCGTAAATTGTTCGACCATACTTCAAGGATGCCCGCCATTCGACGCGGCGCGAACGAAGTGAGTGCTGCATCGAATGCCCTGAGCAAAGGAGCGAAGCGACTGCGTCGAAGGGCAGTACGACAGACCCCAAACGTTCGCGCCTTGCTCATGGCAGGCCAAGGAATGGCGCAAGGATGCGAGGGCAAGGATAGTTCTCGTGTTTATCATATCTATTCCTGTTTTGGCTGTCGCGCCCTGCAATATATCGCCAGCAAGTCGGATGGCTGTGGTGATGAGGGAGAAAGGCGCCATTCCGAATGGCGCTCTTGGACAAGCGGAACGGCAACCCCAGTGACGCAATCGTGTCAGCACAATGCCGCTTATTTACCCTTCGCCACTTTGGCGTGCCGGTGGTATTCTTGCCTCCATTCATCTGAGTCGCGCGTGAAGCACTGGGGGTATGGGCGGTCGCGGCTCTGGAAAGCGGAGAGGAGCATGGTGATGGGGCAGCAGAGACCGTTCACGTCAGCAATTGTCGTAGCGCTCGCCATGCTGTGCTCCGTCAGCACCGCCCTGATGGCGGCCCCTCCGGACCTGACAAATGGTGAGGTCCCGAATGAAGACCCGCCCATCACCATCAACCTGGGACCTACCGGGGCCCGGGGCTGGGTCTACCACGTCAAGGTCGATACGAGTGAGAGCCGGCAGATCCTGGTGACGGAGGTTAGTGCGGGCTCACCGGCCGATGGCATCCTGGCCGTCGATGACGTCATCCTCGGTGCGGACGGCACCGGCGCGGCTCCCGTCAATTTCAGCGCCGACGCCCGCAAGAGCCTGGGGCTTGCCATCGGAGCAGCCGAAGCGCGCACCCCCGCCACGCTCAAACTCCTGCGTTGGCGCTCCGGCAGCACCACCACGGTGACGGTCACGCTCGAGACCATGGGCGCCTACTCGGCTACCGCGCCGTACAGCTGCCCGAAGTCAGCCAAGATCCTGCGCGACGGCCTGCAGTACGTCTACGACAACGAAAGCGACGGGCGCTACTCCTTCGGGGCCATCACGCTGCTTGCCACCAACAACCCGACCTACCGGGCGAAAGCACAGACCACGGCACGCGCCTTGGTCCCGTCACAATCCACCATGGACCAGATGATGTCCGATGAGCGTGACGCCAACTCGATGGTCACCTGGCAGCGCGGACATACGCTGCTGTTCCTCGCCGAGTACTACCTTGCAACCGGCGACTCGCAGGTGCTTCCCGCCGTCGAGGCCTACGCGGTCAACGTTGCTAAGAACCACAGCCTTTTCGGTACGGTCGGGCACATTTTCGCCGACAAGTTCCCCGACGGTAGTGCCAACGGCCCGATGGGCGGCGTGTACGGGCCGGTCAACACGCCCGGCTTGTTCTGTTTCCTCGGCGTGCTGTTGGCAAAGGAGTGCGGGCTAACGAATCCCGAGCTCGATCCGGCCATCGAGCGTTCGAGCCGCTTCTTTGCCTACTACGCCGGCAAGGGGGCCATCCCCTACGGTGAGCATGAGCCCTTTTCTCAACAGCATGAGAACAATGGCAAGTGCGGGCTCAGTGCGCTGGCCTTCATGCTGCAGACAAACCGCGTTGAGGAGTGCGAGTTCTTCGCCAAGATGTCGACGGCATCGGCAACTGAGCGCGAGCTTGGTCACACGGGCTCCTGGTTCAATTACCTGTGGGCGCCCTTAGGCGCTGCCGCAGGCGGCGAGGCAGCCGCCGCCGCCCACTTCAGCCGGATCAGCTGGATGCTCGACCTGAATCGCCGCTGGGACGGTAAGTTCCAGTACGACTGCCTCAACGGCGAAGGTCACAACAGCGGATCGACGTGGTACGACTTCCGCATGAGCACGGCGGCTCTGCTGACCTATGCTCTGCCGCACCGGGAGCTTCACATGACCGGAAAGAACCACGATCCGGCCCGATGGTTGAGCGGCGCGGAGGTCGCCGAAGCCATCGCTGCGGATGATTACGACGCGGACGGGCGCAGCGACAGCGAACTCATTGCGGACCTGGACAACTGGTCACCGAAGGTACGGAAGAAGGCCGGCGAGGAGCTTGGCACGCGCAGCATCAACGCATCCGAACTCAGCCAAATCACGGTGATGGCCAACAATACCGGCGCTTCCTCGCGATCCCGCGCAGGCGCCTGCTATGCCCTGGGCCGGATCGCAGATGCGAGCTCGGCGGCTACCCTTGCGGCACTCCTCACGGACACCGACAAGTACGTTAGCTTCATGGCCGCCGAAGCGATGCGTTACCTGTCAACGAGTGCGAAGCAGGGGCAGCTCAGCACCATCCTCGAGGCGGCAGCCACCACCGCCCTGCCCCTCTTCCCGATGACTGAATCGGACCCGCTGCACTTCGCGCACGGCAGGATTGCGATGCTCCTCTTCTACCACGGCAGCGCGTTCGGCCCCAGGGGGATCATCTGGGGCAGCGGCATCAACGGTGTCGACCGCAACCTGCTGTATCCCGCCATCCGGGCGGTGGCCGAGACGCCAATCGGACTGAACCGCAGTACGCTCTACACGATCTATCAAAATCTGACGCACGCTGATGTCCTTGCGCTGGCCGATACGATTGTCGATTCGATCTGCAATCGCTCACCGTCGGACAAGATGTTCAGTGGCGGCGTCCGTGAGGGCGGCGTTGAAGTCCTTGAGAAGTACGGGATCGCTGAAGGGGTGCCGGCGTGCATGGCTTACGCGGCCGACGAAGTAGGCGGTCGCCGCAAGATACCGCTCGAATGGTTGGGGACGTTCGGCGGAGGCGTCGATACTTTCGCCCCGGATCCCGGCGCGGTGCCATTCCTGGAGTCATACCTCAGTGACGGGGAGACCGCGGCAACGGCGCAGGCCTCGCTTGACGCAATTGCGGCTGACACGAATGCGGCGGCCCTGACGCCGTTTAAGAGTATTCTCTCGGCCACGGCCGACGACAGCACGGTAGAGTTGCCGGCAATCACCACCACGTTGCGTGTCTCATCCATCGACTACGCGAAGGGCGACAGCATCTACACCTGGCGCAAGGTGTCCGGGCCGGGCGCCATCAGCTTCACGCCCAATGGCACCGCTGCCGCGGCGACCAACACCGTGCAGTTTGATGGAACGACGGGCACGTACCAATTTGAGGTGAAGATGTCCGACTCGCGTGGCTTCACCGAAGTCACGGACATGGTCTCGGTAGAACTCCTCGCTGCTTCAGGACCCGATGAAACACCGCCCTCCCCCACCCCGTCGACGTGGGCCGAGGCGCCCGCGCCTGCCAGCGTCGGCCCCGTGGTCTACGAGAGCTTCGACTACCCGTCCGGGACAAGCATAACCGGTAACGGGGGCACCGGCTTCGACGGGAGCTGGGCCACGACGCGAAACAACGACAATGCAGGGCTGTTTGTCGTCGACACAACCGGACTGACATTCTCGGATGGCGCGGCGAATACGCTTCCTGTGGCAGGTAAGAGTGCGTTTCGCACGAACGACACAGGGCGATCCGAGGCCAACCGCACCCTATCCGCCGCGTCGCGGTCGGCCCTGTTCGCGGACGGCTCGACGATGTGGTTCAGCGTGCTCTACAAGAAGACCGTGAGCGCGGAGAGAGCCGGTTTCGTTATCGGAACCGACACGTTTGACGTGGTTACCGGCTGGGAGCTGAGCAACTACGCCTCGGGCGGCGAGGGCTTCGGTTTTGGATCATCGGCTGATCTGCTGGTGACTGCAATTGGCTATGATGACGCCGCCGGACTGACGGAGGTCGATAGTTCCGTGGAGATGACGAGTGTCAGGCTGATCGCCGGCAAGATCGTCTGGAAGGCCAACGGGAGTAACGACGAGCTGTATCTCTATAACGTCACAGACCTGACCACCGAACCGACCTCCCCCATCGCCACCGTCACGATGGACATGGACCAGTCTGCCTTTGATCGAGTCTCGCTTCTCAGCAACAGGTCCAGCGCAACCTTCGACGAGATCCGGATCGGCAAGACGTTTGCTTCTGTCGCGGGCGGGAGCGGCGATAGCGAGACAGCGATCGCCATGACAGCCACGACGGCCATCGATCCATCGGGCGTCGAGTATTACTTCACCTGTACGGCGGGCGGAGGTCATGACAGCGGTTGGCAGGACAGCCCGGTCTATAAGGATACGGGACTCAGGCCCGGCACTGAGTACACCTACACCGTTGTCGCACGTGACAAGAGCCCGAACCAGAACACCACGGCAGCATCCGCCGCCGCGTCTGCCATGACGGCGGGCACGGATCTGGGACAGGCGCTGAAAGTGTTCATCCTGGCCGGCCAGTCCAACATGGAGGGACACGGCGAGATGGCACCGGTCGGTACGCAGGGGACACTGGAGTATCTCGTTGCCAACGATGCCGGTACGTATGGACACATCGAGGATGGCGGCAGCTGGGCCGTCCGAGACGATGCCTGGATCTGGTACAAGCGCGGCGGCACCACGCTGCGCAAAGGCGGGCTCTCGGCGGGCTACGGTGCTTATGACCACACGATCGGTCCGGAACTGCAATTCGGTCACGTGATGGGTGACGCAACGGATGAGCAGATCCTGCTCATCAAAACGGCTTGGGGCGGCAAGAGCCTGGCTGTGGATTTCAGGCCGCCGAGCTCCGGATGGACCAATGGCGCGCCGGTGGCGGCCGGGGACCAGGGATTCTATTACCAGGAGATGTTGAATTACGTGGACGATGTTCTGACGAACCTGCCGACGTACTTTCCCGAGTACAACGCCTCCAATGGCTACGTCCTGGCCGGATTCGGGTGGCACCAGGGATGGAACGACAGAGTCAACCAAACTCACAACGATGAATATGAAGTCAACATGGCGAACTTCATCAACGATGTTCGCGCGGAGCTGGGTGTTCCGGGGCTGCCGTTTGTCATCGCCACAACGGGCATGAGCGGATGGGACGAGACGCATCATCGCGCGTTGTCGCTGATGGCGGCGCAACTGGCCATGGAGAACGTCACGAACTATCCGGCGTTTGAGGGCAATGTTGCTGTTGTTGACACCCGGGACTTCTACTACCCGTCCGATGTCTCGCCATCCGGCCAGAGCTACCATTGGAACCGCAACGCCAAAACCTACTTTGAAATAGGCCAGGCGATGGCCCTGGAGATGCTGGGGCTGATCTCGGGCGACGCGGAACTGGATTCGGATGGCGACGGCGTCTCCGACCGTGACGAACGCGCGGCCGACTCAAACCCCAATGATCCGAACGACTTCTTTCGCGTCCTGGAGGTCCTTCAGGCACCACAAACTGAAATCAGGTTCACATCGTCCGCCAACAGGAAGTACACGCTGCTCTACTGCACCAATCTCGCCGAGGGCAACTGGACTCCAGTGGCATCCCAGCAAAACATCCAGGGCGCCGGCACGGAAACACTCCTGGTCCACAGCAACAGCGAGTCCTTGATGTTCTATCAGATCGACGTGGAGCAACCGTAACGCCATGGATGTCCGGGGCCATCTGCTATGGCCTCGTGAACCGGGGTGTGAAGATGGTATTATTAGGTATGGGTTAGTTAGCGCAGGAGGGCGCTTGAGTTCCAGCGAGTATGGAGACTGTCATGAAGAAGGATATATATAGACTCATTGGTTTCGCGATGGTTGCGGGGTTTTTCGTAGCACCGGCACACGCGGATTTTACGCTTCTGATGCGTGATCTGACGGGAGGCAGCGACGGAAACCCGAACAGCACCACGGAAGCGGAGACGATTATCGCGTTGGAGGCGCCGAGCGCAGCGTACCAGTATACCGACTATACGAACTCACCCGATCCGGACACGATCAACGTAGCCGGGGGCGGAAGCTTCAGTCCGACCGACCCGCTGCCAAACGGCACTAGTGCTGCCGACAGATACGTCCTTAGAGCGACTGCAAACCTCGTGATTCCCGCCGGCGATTGGACGATCGCTTTCGGTAGGGATGACGGCGGATACATCAGAATCGGAGATGGATTCCCCGGGTTCATTGATGAGTACAGCACCAATGGCGACCCCACCAGCGGGGACAGCGAGATCTACTTCAATGGAACGGGCGGCCACGCCTGGACATTGGGCACCTTTACGCTCGCCTCGCCCCTGGTCACAACGCTGGATGCGTTGATGTTTGAATCCGGCGGTGGTGATTCATGGGAGCTCGCCTTCGCATCGGGGCATAAGAGTAGTTTCAACACGACGGACTTCTCGCTGCTACAAGACGAGGTCCATGGCTGGACCGTCCAGGTGGCGTCGATTATGCAATCGCCTATCGGCTTTACCGACCTTGGCACATCCAACATCACCACGACAACCGCCTGGCCTTACGCCACGATCACCACGAACGTGACCACATCACGCTTGGTGTGGGATACGTCAGACAAGGGGTATACCAACCTGGCATCCTGGGCAGGCAACAGCGGCGATTTGGGAGCCCAGACCCCGGGCGCACGCGTAACACACAATGTCTCATCGCTGACCGCAGACACCCAGTACTTCTTCCGGTTCTATGGTGCAGATGCGGCGACCAATGGCTGGTCCGCTGCCGGGACTTTTGCGACGGATCTGACCTCTGCGCAGACGCCGGCTTTCACCAGCGCTGTCGCCACGTTTGCTTCCGTAACGCTGGGGTGGGATGACAACGCCGACACCGAGTCGGGCTACGTCCTGCGACGCTCAACCAATGGCGTCGACTACGCGGTCGTCGCCAACCTGGCTGCGGCCACGACATCGCATACGGACGACGGTTTGCTCAGTGAGAAAGCCTACTACTACCAGCTTGCTGCAACCAATGATCTCAATGAAAGCGGCACCGCTTTTGCGGCGTGCGTGACGAATGCGACGACGCTGTTCATGCCAGCGGTTACCACCTACAGCGGCGAGGGAGGGGCGTACAACAAAGACACGTGGAACAACGCCGCCAACTGGGACGCCGGCGTGCCAAGCGCCTCGCAGAGCGCGGTCATCGCAACGGGACAGTATGCGAGCGTGGCAAAGGTCTATTCAGGAGTCGACACGCCGGTCTACACCGGTGACCTGACCTTGCAGCCGGACGCTGACCTGGAGCTTGGCAGCTCAGCGAACGCAAGTGACTACAACGCGCTGGGCACCCCGGGCAGTACGACCATCTTTATGCACGAAGGCGCGTACATGACGATAAGAGGGGGTAGAAGCCCCATCTGGCCTGCCCTGCAACTACTGGGGAATGCCGGATTGAATATCGGCACATCGACCGGAGCTTCGTCAGACCCCCAGTTTGACCATGGCATCAGCGGCCCTTACACGTTGACGATTAGAGGAAAGAGCGGATGCGATATGTATCTGACCGCCTCCAATAACTTCTCCGCGTTGGCCACCGATTATGATCCGTGGACGCCTGGTGGGTTCAACATCTGGGCGCAGGCTGCCAACTCGCTTCCTGAGACGGTGACCATGGACGTGAACGCCGGCGGCGCGAATACGGCCGTCCTGATTATCGATAGCGCCAATGCGATGCCCAACACGGGCGTGCTGACCCTAAACGGTAACAGTGCCACCAAACTGACCATGAATGCAAACGACACCATCGGCTCTCTGACCCTCAACGGCTATGCGTTTCCAACAGGCACCTACGGGAGCGATGGACATGGAAGCGTCGACCACGAGGCAAGCTGGATCAGTGGCACCTCGGTTCTGACGGTCGCGACGGCCCCTGCCGCTCCCGCCGCGCCGTCAATCCAGTCTCTCTCGCCGTCGAACGGCACAGCAAATGCCTATGCATGGCGAAGCCTGGTGGCAACCTTTGATCATGAGTTCATCTTGCTGGAAACGGGTAACATCACGATCAAGAATCTCACGGATGGCACGCAAGATGTGATTCCTGTGGATGATCCCCAGATTTCCATCGTAGGAACGGACTTGATCATCAACCCCACCGAGCACCTTCCCAAGGGCAAGGACTATGCCATCCGGATTGACGCCACCGCGATTGTCGACCCCTGGTCGCAGAACTTCGCCGGGATAGCGAACGATACGACCTGGAGCTTCTCTGTCTCCGAGGATCCCAACGCGCATCTCGTGGCGTATTGGCCTTTGAACGACGGCACGAACGGTCAACTGGTCTCGGCCGCCGGCGGAGCAGACGACCTAATCGATGACCCCGACCATGATGCAACGGATGCAACGGTATCGGGCAATGACCTTCAGACGTGGGTCTACGATGCCGATCCGAAGCGAGATCGTATCGTGCTGAGTACCGTCCATGGCGGGCGTCTATTTGCGGGATATACTGAAATGAACATGGACTTCACATGGGCTGTCTGGGCGAAGTCGGCCGATAGCAGTTCTGCCGGCTCGCTGCTGGGAACACGCAGCGGCACCTATGCGCGGCTGTATATGAGCGGCTGTCACTCTGATGGGTACGGCATAAGCTTCAATTTCACCACCAACTCTGCGCTTGATGGCAAGTGGCACCACCTCGTGCTTCGTCGCGAAGAGAATACGTTCAGTGGGTATGTAGACGGCCAGTTTGATTCGTCACTGACAAGGTCCAAGGGTGACAACAGAATGATGTTCGAGATCGGGGGCACCTCATCGTATCCTGGGGACTTCATCGGCTACATGAGCGATGCGGCCATCTGGGAAGAGGCGCTGACAGAAGAACGCATCGCGGAACTGGCCGCAGGTGGTCCCGTAATCATTCCGCCTCCCGGCGGCTCGGTGTTCATCGTGCGGTAAGCTTCCTTGCCGATTCAGGCCGCACGCCATGTGAGAACTCCTTAGGCAGCCGCGATGCCTGTCAGCCCGTGTCGCGGGACGGCAAGGTCATTGCCGCAAATCGCCCATAGGAGA
>CAZCDU010000182.1:0-8757 GCA_964497125.1 uncultured Victivallales bacterium
AGAGTATCTCGTCACTCGCCTGGATCCGTTCCGACAGGAATGGACCGAACTGCGAACCCGGCTGGGGCGAGAGCCAGAGCGAACGCCGATTTCAGTTGATCAGGACAAGCAAGACAGGAAACTCGTCAGTCTCGTCGAGTGACTGCCGCTCCGGGCCCATCCGCGCTGTGTTGTGGATTCTGATCGTCTACTCCAAGACTTCCCAATGCCCGCCCTTATCCGGTCCAACGCGGTGTAGCTTTCCGGTTTCTTGGAGCCTGCGGCTGGCTCGTTCTACGGCACTGGCCGATTTGCCAATCATCGTAGCCACTGTTACGAATCGAAAGCGTCACGCCGATCGGCACCTCTGTGAAGCCACCATAGGCGATGTCGCTATCGGCCGTGCCCTGACACCTGACACCTGACTCCTAGTAACTATACTCCAGCACCGTCTCACGCATCGCCATAAAGTTCTCGAGCATCACAGTCTCTTCGCGCCCGGGCAGCCGCATGCTGCGCGTGGCATCGATCGCTGGAGGATATGCCAGCGGCACCACTTCCTCCGCATTCTCCACCGTCAGCGTCCTGCCGGTGAAATGATTGATCACCGCATCGTTGCGCAACAGATCGAACAGCGGCGCCCGATCCGGCATTTCACCGTTTATTACCTTTGTGACTCTCTCGATGGATCCTTGCATCATCTCCCCTCGTGGTCGCGGGCCCACTGCCGGGCGAGATGGTCGTCGAACTCGAGGGCCGCCTTGGATGGCGCCAGGATCTTGGTGTTGCCACCACCGTTCTCCAGGTTGATATCCATGTCACGCGCGTTGGTCTCCCAGGCGCCGCAGGTGAAGTCGGGGACATCAATGGAGTTCGAGCGGTTCTGCACCGACCACGAGGTCAGCGGCACGATCGAGCTCCAGGTCACCGCATCGTAAACATCCTGCGGCATCGGCAGTCCATTGCGAAGGCAGTCGATGATGTGCCACATCATGCGCAGGTCGGAGCCGCCGTGACCGTGCCCCCTGGAACCCTCCGCGGTCAGCTTGTAGATCTCCGGTGTGTACTGTTCATAGAGCTTCGCATATTCGTCGCTGCCCCGACCCTCTTTGCGGTACCAGCGATGGTCACCTTTGGAAAAACTTGGCACGGGATCAAAGAGCGACGCGCCCTTGGTGCCGTAGATGCCGTGAATCAGGTTATGCGGGGACGGGCTGTGGGCGTCATGCTGAATCATCATCGTACGGCCCTTGACCGTGCGAATCAGCGTCGCGCTCATGTTGCCGCGATAGGGCAGATCGACGAATTCCTCGTAGAACGTGTCACTGGCGGCCTCCTTGCGAGCGCGTGGGCCGTAGTTGAAATCGCCGCTGTCCATGGAGACCAGGTAATCCAGGCGGTCGCCACGGTTGATGTCGAGACAGGTGGCGATGGGCCCGAGCCCATGTGTCGGATAGATGTTGCCGCGGCGCTGTGCGAACGCACGCAACCACCACATGTCACTATAGCCATCCGGGATCTTGCGGAAGCAGTTCCCTTCCTTGCTGGTATTGTAGGCGCCCTCGGCATGGATGATGTCGCCGTAGAATCCCTGCTTGGCCATGTTGATGGTGACCAGGTGAAAATCCATGTAGGAGTAATTCTCCATCATCATGAAATGCTTCTGAGTCTCTTCGGCCGTCCGCACCAGCTCCCAGCAGTCTTCCATCTGCCAGGCGGCCGCGACCTCGCTGCAGACATGTTTGCCCTGGCGCATCGCGTAGATCGACATCTCGGCGTGGAGCGGGATCGGCGTGCAGATAATGATGAGATCGAGGTCCTTCTGTTCGCAGAGCTTCTTCCATTCGTCCTCGCCGTCCGTGTAGATCTCGGGGTTGTGGTCCGTGTCTTTGAACCAGACCATCGACTTCTCGATCTCGACCGGGTCCTTGTCACAGATCGCACGAATCTCGACACCCGCAATTTGGACGAGCGATTTGATGTGGTTGTCGCCGCGCCCCATACCCAATACGCCCACGCGCACCGTGTCGAGCTTGGGTGAACGAAAGCCCGCCATGTTGTGGCGCTGTACGTGCTTCGCCGCCTCTGCCCGGTTCAGCGCCGGCAGGTCAGGGTTATCTATCGCTTGCTCCGTAGCCTTCATTCGTCAGCCTCCACGTGCTTGATTCACGGTACAGAGTATAGCGGGACCCCCATGGACGAAACATAGCAGTTCCAACCCAGAAGTTGACATTATCGAACATAGCGAAGATGCTGACCCGATGCGTACCCGGACCCGACTTGGCCATAGCGACTACACGGCACCGCCCGTACCGGTTTCCCACCGGCAGGGCTGGGAGTTCCTGGCCGTCCTGCGCGGTCGGGTCGCTGCAACCCTGGCACCTGGCACCGCAAACGAAGAGTCGCTGCGTGCGCGAACGCTCTGGGCCGTGCCCACGGCCTGCGCGCATGGGTGGACATCAGACGGCGCGATTGAACGCGCCGTCTTCGACTTCAACGAAGTGCCACGCGAGTTAGAGGTACTGCTCCCCCCTCGCGGCTACTACCGCGTCCCCCTGTCGCCGGCCGACTGCCAGCGTCTGCGACATCTCGCAGAAGCGGCCATCGCCATGGATGACGAACCCACCGAACTGGTCGCCCTGCACGACCAGGGACTGCTGGTCGAGCTCAGTATGATGGCGCTGCGCAACGTCACGCCGCGCCGGCTGGCCGCACCTCAGCGCGCGCGCCGCAAGGTCGAGCAGGCACGCGGCTGGTACGAGCGCCACATGGCCGAGGACCCGGGAGTTGACCAGATCGCACACGCGGTCAGCGTCTCCGCCACCCATCTGCGCCGCCTCTGCCACGAGGTCCGCAACGAATCCCCACATCACATCTTCCAGCGCCTGCGCATGCGGCGGGTTACAGAACTGCTTCAGGACCAGGCGATGACGACCGAAGAGATTGCTAGCCAGGTCGGTTTCTCCAGCGCCTCCGCACTCAGCCGCGCGGTAAAGACCCACTTCGGCGAATCCCCCCGCCAGCTGCGCAGTCACTTGGATGACGAGGATCGAGACAATGATCGTGACGAGGATGAAGAACGACGAAGATCGGGACAGGGATCGCGACAAGGATTGAAGAGACGAGAATGCTAAGTAGACGCGTCAAGTTTCAGACAGGCCAGCCCCGGGGCGGCCCGGACGATGCGGGAGTGAAACTTCTTCAATCGTTCCCCCTGAGAGGTCCGCCCCCGCTGGTTGCCTGGTATGCGTAGCAGCATCCAGCTACGGCGTCCGCCGAACTCTAAGGAAGAGCCGGGGTTGGTCGGTGCTGATGCTGAATTCTACCGTTTGGTCGGTTGCGATCACGGTCTCCAGTTGCTCCCAGGTGAAGAGATCGTCGCTGGCATCCAGGGTGTAGATAAACCCGGGCTCGGCCACCACGTTCACGCGCAGGGAAGGCCCTTCGAGCTCCATCGCAAGCGCCACGCCGGCTGCGGCGCGCCCGTTGGCTCCCAGGGGGCTAGGTTCAGCCAGGGCCACGATCTGCCCCGCCACCCGGCCCATCGTTCTGTCCGTCGACTGGGGCCCGAAATCGACCCGGTCGATCAGGCTGCCGTCGGGGGCCGAGAGCAGGATGCTTTCCCCATCGCTATTCAGTCCAAAAGGCAGGTGCAGGTCCGGGCGGGTAGAGGGATCGTTCTGCACGGTTTCCTTGTCCGCCCAGGCGAGAAGGAAGCCGTTTGAGGGAACGCTGAAACCCGCTGGAACCGCGTACTTGTACGGGGCCACCGGATCGTCGCTCAAAAACCACCCCGACAGGTCGACGGGCGACGCGGTCGGGTTGAAGAGCTCGAGCCAGTCATCAAATTCGCCGTCGGCCGGATCCGACAGCGTGCCCTGATTAGAGGCCATCCACTCGTTGATCACCACCGCCGGCCACTCAACGGCACTCGAGGACACGACGATAAGGGTTTCCGAGGCGAGCTCGCTCCCGTCCGACCCAAGCGCGCGAACGACCAGGGTGTTGGTGCCGGGCTCGAGCACAAACGGTGCACGCCACTCGCAGACAGTGGTCCATTCCGGGCTCAAGGGGATCCCGTTAACCGCGAGGACGGCCGCGCGGACCGGCGCCGTTCCGGATATGACGATCGTCTGGGCGTTGGTCGACCAGCCGTCCACCGGCGACGTAACATCGAAGGGAGCGTCTACCGCATTCAGCTGCGGCTGGATGAACGCGGCGCGCTGTTCGATCCAGTCCGGGATCGACAAGTTGTAGGGCCCGCTGGGCCCGAAGGGCGAGACCGCACCGATGTCGTTGCGCTGGAAGACGTCGTATCGATCGGCCAGGAACGAATTGACGCCGGCCGGGTTGAAGAAGCTGCCGAGTGCCTGGTCCATCGCCCGCCAGTAATGACGGATGAAGGACGGCGTGTTGTACATCCGGATGATGACCGGATCGACATTCGAGGCGAAGAGCGCCGCGGTGGGCGGATCGTTGAACACGCCCAGCCCAACATCAAAATCCCACGACATGATCTTCCAGCCGCTGCGCTCCGGCTTGTACAGATAGGCGTTCTTTGAGTTCGGGTTGCCGAAGGAATCCCAGAACGAGGCCAGGTCGTTCATGGCAAAGGTCCGCATCCAGTTGTCCATGTCCACCACCGCGCCCAGCGCGGCTTCATACCCGGGCTCCGGAGTATTGGCGGCGTCGATCAGGGCAAAGACCTGCGAGTAGTCGTTGGCGGTCCTGTCGACGCTGCGCGGCTTCCAGTTAAACCGGTAGTGGGCCAGCTTCTTGTTCCCCGTGCTGTCCTCATAGGACTTCAGCAGCGGCTTCACCAGGGGGGACCGGATATACGCCGCGGCAGCATTTGCCTCAAACCAGGGATCGGTCTTGTGAAGGGCTCCGTCCGAATCGTCGGGGTACCACTCGCGCAGCATGTCCCCGTTGGGCCGCTGGGTGTCTTCATACAGGTTGCCGTTCGAGCCCTTGCGGCGCACGCCGTTGATGAAGAAGTGGATGTACCGCCGGTAGTTGTTCGGCAATTCAAGCTGCTCAAGTATCCAGTACATCAGGTGTTCGCGCTGAATGGTGGGATCGCGAACGGGCCAGTCCAGGCGAATGCCGTTCGCCCCGAGCAAGGGCTCATCCGACGGAAACGCCAGGTTGTACCCCACCGGTCTGCCCATGGGGTTATCCATGACCCTCGTGTAGTTGTCGCTCGCACCGTAGTGGGCGCCCACGTTGTAGATCACCCGTTCGGTGCCATAGACGAAGGTCGTATCGACATCCTCGTTGCTCGCATTCTCGCGTCCCGCCCAGAAGTCGAAGGTGGCCTGGGTCATCCACAGCCGATAGGTGCCGAAGTCCCCGCCGGGTGGTGCCTCCCCCACCCTCACCAGGCATTCGCGGACCGGTGCGTCGCGCGGGAACGCCCGGGTCAGCGAAGGACTGTCCCCGTCGCTCGCCTCTACGTGAAAGGCCACGAGGTCCCCGGCGTCCTGGCCCGGAATCGTGCCGCCGAACAGGCCGTCACCCGCCACGGCATCGGCGCCCGTGCCATCGTCGGTCATGGGAACGGAGAGGATCGTCGTGCCGGGGTCGATGCGGTAGCGCAGGACGACGCCGGCCAGGCCATCGACGTCCTGCACCCGCGCGGTGACGCGGATCTCCTCCCCGTCCGCGGGCAGGACCGGGTGATGGCTCACGTCCGTGATCGCCGGACCCACATTGGTCGTGCTCCGGCTGTTGGCGGCGCCGGGCGTGCCAAGCGCCGTGGGCACGGGCAGTGTACCCACGGCCTCGATACTGCTGCCCACGGCGCGGAACACGATCTCAGGATGCCCCCGCAACCAGCGAACCCGAGCCCGGAGGGTCGCCGTGCTGTTCTCCGGAACAGCCGTCGAAAGCTGCGTACCCACGCGATTGGCAACGCCACCCCGCGCCGTGGCCACCAGGTGAAGCGACTGAGTGCCGCTGAAGCCCTCCGCCGTCTCCAAAGCGCTCGGGCGATGGGTGCCCTGAAAGAACCAGCCGTCGGTCCCACTTTCGAATCCTGAATTGCCGACACGGTTCGTTCCGCTGTAGTCGAACGCCACGTCATCCACCAGCGCCTCCCCGGCATCCAGCAGGAACACATGCAGCTGATCGATGGAGGAAATCGCGGGATGATTCAGGTTCATCACGTCGGTCTTTTCCACCGTCACCCAGCTCGACTTCCCCGACTCGTCGCTGTCCGCCCAATTCGGTCCGAGGCGATTGTCGGCACGGGCATCGATCAGCTCCAGGCTGCTCCCGCCGCCGTCGGCCCAGCGTCCCCATTGGCCACCGTCCGCGTAGGTGACATCGTCCACGATGATATGGAAGTAATTGGTCGTCACCCCGACTTCGTTGCTGACCACGATGCTGTCGGGCATGGCGAGGGCGATGCGCTCGCCACCGTTGTCCAGTTTCCCGTCGTAATCCCCCACCAGGTTGGTCGGTCCCAGGCCCGGGTAACGTCCTGCCAGGTGAACCGCGTTCTTCGCGACCACCAGGAATCCGCCGACGGGAATGCCGGTGCCCTCCGGGAACGTATACGAGATGCCGTCTGTGAGGTGCCATCCGCCGAGGTCAACCGGTTGGGCGCCCCGATTATGCAACTCGACGTACTCATCATTGCTGTCGCCGGAAATGGGATTGTACATCAACTCGTTAATCACCACATCGCGGACCAGGGCCGGCGGATTGTTGGTCCCCAAGCTCCGGCTCGACAACTCACTGAACACCGGAGCGCCGTCGGGTGTTCGCCCGAAGGCTATCCCGTTCGCCTGGCCGCCAAGCTTCAGTGCTTCGATGACCCGGGTGTCGTCGGGGTTCACCAGGTAGACCGTCTCCCCGGCGGCGCTCAGCGCGAATCCGAGCTGGTTCTCGTCAAAGCTGACAAAGCCTCCCCCGCCGAGAACGGTGCCGTCCGGGACCACAAACCTGTTCGTATCGGCAGCATCGGAAAGGAAGCACCCGGATATATCCACGGCGGCCGAGCCGTGGTTGTACAGCTCAATGGCGTCGACCAGCGGAAGATCGGTGTGGGTGAGAACCTCGTTGATCACGATCTGTTCCAGGGGACCGTCCGCCGGAGCGTCGCCCGCCCCCGGTGATCCGCCCTTGACGCGGCTGGCGCTCCAGGCGCGCGAATCGGCCTCACCGTAAGACGAGTCCGAAAGCACCAGCGAGTGGCCTGTCCCGTCCGCCGCCACCGGCCACGGCGGCTCATCCGAATAGCGCAGGTCCAGCACGATGGCGCCCGACTGCTTCCGCAGCCTGAGCCGGCCCGAGCCGTTGGACAGCTTGTTCGAAGCCCCCCCAACGACGCCCGTCATGCCATAAATAGCCTCAACGTCTGCTGGGGCCGGCGCGACCGCGAGATAGGCATAGGCGTCCAGACGGGTGCCGGGGGCAAAGGTGTGATCGAGCTCACCGGAGATCCGCCAACCACTGAGGTCCTCGGGCCACGGATTGGAGTTGTGCAATTCGACGAATTCGCCGTTCAGCCCGTCCGGTCGCGCACGCGGGTGATACATGACTTCGGAGATCACCACGCCGGTCCGTCGCGTGCAGGGCCCGGTCCGAATCTCGACCGCCACCTGCGCCACCACGCTGGTGACGGCCCCAAAGGTATTGGTCACCACCACGTCGTACCCGCCGGCGTCGGACGCCCCGGCCTCCGCGATCGTCAAAATGGGATTGGTCGCCCCGCTCACCGGCACACCGTTCAGCCGCCACTGATAGAAGAGCGGTCGGCTGCCCCTGGCCGAGACCACCAGGCTGAATGCTCCGCCCAGTCCGACATCGGTGTCCACGGGTTCTTTGGCAATGGACGGTGGCGTTCCCGGCGGCGACTCAGGCTCGGCGGTGCCGCTGAGTTCGATCCGGACCCCGGTGGGATTGTTCCCCGACCCACCGTTGTTCACAACGAACTCCAGGGAGTTGGTCCCATCCACGAATCCGCTGCTGATGGTGAACGGATTACCCAACCCTCCAAAGTTCCCGTCACTGGTCACGCCGGTGCTCACCCCATTGAGCAGCACGTCCGTGCCCTGGTTGTCGGAAGTCCACCGGCCTGTGATGACCGCAGTGGAGGGTTCCAATCCGCCCAGGTCAAACCGGATCCGATACCGGTAGTCGCCGGCAGCGTTGCCCGGTGACTGGCTGGGCTTCGGCGCAATCCACTTGGAGTCGGGTCCGTTGGCCAGCCAGGGCGGAATGGGGTATACGTCGTCATAAAGCACGAATGTCTGCGGGCCGGGGTGAGCCGTATCCGCACTCACTGACAGATCCCAGTGCGGATCTTCCGAGCCTCCGACCAAGACGTCGCCGTTGTCGTCCACGCCGGTATTGAACAAGCCGGGCACCGGGTCGGCTCCCCCCTCGGCGCACAACCCGAGCCCCAGCAGGCCATAGATGAGTCCGCGGCCAAGGCGATCTGCATGTTTCGTCAGTTCCACCTCACCAGAATAGCACGGAGCACTGCAGAACTCAGCAAAAAGAGCGCCCTTGAGGCGTTCAACGCTTCAAGGCCTGCCCCTTCGTCGGGTTCTCGTTCGACGGTGGATGTTCGTTGTTGGATGTTCGAAGCGAAGTTCCAGATCAGGCAAGCCCCCGAGCTTACTCGGATCATGCAGAGGTGAAACGCAGGCAGCCCTAATCTTTCGCCTTAATCTTTTGCCCTAATCTTCTAGAAAAATTGAAGTTTCAGACAAGTAAAGGCCCCGGGGCGGCCCGGACGATGCGGGGGTGAAACTTCTTCAATCGTCA
>CAZCDU010000183.1:0-8755 GCA_964497125.1 uncultured Victivallales bacterium
TGGTGGAGGCGGCGGGAGTCGAACCCGCGTCCGCAATAGAGTCACTCAAGTATCTACGTGCATATTCTGTCATTAAGTCTCGCCACTGTGACTACGGACAGACACGCCGTCACAGCCGCCAGTCTCAGTATTATTTCGCGGCAACAGCCTGAGACGCATCGTTACCACTAACCTGCTGTCGTCGCCTCGGTCCGCCTAGCAGGTGTTGGCGGCGAGACGCGTAGCTTGTATTTAAGCTGCGAGAGCTAATTCAGTATCAGCACTTAATGTTTTGCCCGGATGATTAACGAGGCCAACCAGACATCCTCGACACGCAACCTAAGCTTCGACTACCACGTCGAAACCATGTCGCCCCCCTCCAATGAGAAGTGAACCCCATTGTCTAACAGTCAGCGCATAAGCGCAAGCACGCGTTTCCGGCTTCTCAGGGGTGGGGGAGTGTGGCATAGTCGAGCGTTAATTCGCCAGACAGGGGCGAATGCGCGCAAAGTGAATGCAGGGGCGCGCAGAATGGCAATGAAGGAGCATATACGCATGCAGGTTTACAATACGATGTCGCGGCAGCTTGAGGAGGTCGTGCCGCTTGAAGATAACCATATCCGCCTCTATACCTGCGGGCCCACGGTGTATAATGCGGCCCATATCGGGAATTTCAGGACCTATGTCTTCGAGGACCTGTTGCGGCGCTACATGAAGTACTGCGGATTTCGCGTCACACAGGTGATGAACCTGACAGACGTGGACGACAAGACCATCCGGGGTACCCGTGAAGCGGGCGTGTCGCTGCGTGATTACACGCAGACGTATAAAGACATGTTTTTCGAGGACATCAAGACCCTCAATGTCGAGCCGGCGGAACACTACCCGGCCGCCACCGATCACGTCCCCGAGATGATCGCCATGATCGAGAAGCTGTTCGAGAACGGCTATGCCTACAAGTCGGATGACGGCTCGGTCTATTTCAGCCTCGCCAAGTTTGAGAATTACGGCCGGTTGGCACGCATCGATACCTCGGCACTCCAGGCCGGCGCCCGCGTCGACCAGGATGAGTACGAGAAGGAGAATGTCGCCGATTTCGCCCTGTGGAAGGCGTGGGTCGAAGAGGATGGCGACGTGGTCTGGGATTCGCCCTGGGGACGCGGTCGTCCGGGATGGCACATCGAGTGCTCGGCCATGAGCATGAAATACCTTGGTGAGAGCTTTGATATGCATACCGGTGGCGTGGATAACATGTTCCCGCACCACGATGACGAGATTGCCCAGAGCGAAGGTGCAACGGGTAAGCCGTTCGTGAAGTACTGGCTGCATTCCGCACACCTGGTTGTCGACGGCAAGAAGATGTCCAAGTCACTCGGCAATTTCTATACGCTGCGCGAGGTGATGGAGCGTGGCTACCAGGGCCGCGAAGTGCGCTACGTGCTGTTGTCGGCACACTACCGCCAGTCTCTTAACTTTACCTTCGAGGCCGTCGATGCCGCACGCGCCTCGCTTTCTCGACTGGATGAGTTCGGGGACCGCCTGAAGGAGTACAAGACCTCCGGCGATGGCTTGCCGGAGTGGGCACAGAAGGCCAAAGCGGGTTTCGAGGCCGCCCTGGACGAAGACCTCAATATTGCCGAGGCACTCGCTAGTTTGTTTGACATGGTTCATGATGGCAACCGCGCCATGGACAAGGGCGATGCGGATTGGTCTGCCGAGGCTGTGTTGGCCCTGATGAAGTCCTTTGATACGGTGCTCGGTGTCCTGGAGAAAGAGGACGTCGCGGCCGGTGCGGATGTGGATGCGCTGCTGGAGGCAAGGGCCACGGCTCGTGCCGAGAAGAACTGGGCGGAGTCGGATCGCATCCGTGATGAGCTGCGGGAGATGGGCTGGGAGGTCCGTGATTCCGCTGATGGTCAGAAGGTGAAAAAAATCTGAGAAGCTGAGAATGACGAGGAACGGCCATAGCAGGCTCCCTCGCGTTGTCAGCCAAACCTGTCCTACACAGTGATTGGTTGTAGGACGCGCTTCCCCGTAGCGTAGCGGAGGGGAGCGTGTGCGATCGTGGTGAAGTAATGTCGGGACTATTCATAACATTTGAGGGGCCTGAGGGGTGTGGGAAGTCGACGCAGATTGCGCGGCTGGTGAAGCACCTTGAAGCGGCGGGGCACGATGTCCTGACCACGCGTGAGCCGGGGGGCACGCCGACGGGGGAGGCCATTCGCGATATCCTGCAGCATGATGTGGCCGGCGAGGATATCTGCGCCGAGACCGAGACGCTCTTGTTTGAGTCCAGTCGGGCCCAGCTCGTACGCCACGTGATTCGGCCCGCGTTGGAGAAGGGCACGATCGTGATTTCTGATCGGTTCGCCGATTCAACGACGGCCTACCAGGGCTATGGCCGTGGATTCGATGTTGAGACACTGTTGACGCTTCACGATTTCGCTCTCGGCGGCACAGAACCGGATCTGACGCTGTTGATCGATGTGAATATTGAAGAAGGATTCCGCCGTATCCATGGGCGTAATCAAGAGAAGCAGACGGTACTGGATCGTATGGAGCGTGAGTCGTTAGCGTTCCATCAGCGCGTGTATGATGGGTATCATGCGATGGCAAAGCGGTGGCCGGATCGCTTTCATGTCATTGATGGATGCCGTGAGCCGGCGATCGTATTTGATGATGTCCTCGCCGTTGTGATGAAGGCTATTGATGAACATTGATCAGGCATTTTCTTTCATAAAGACCAGTGCGGATGCCGAGCGCCTGGCGCAGGCATACATCGTGGTAGCGCCGCCACGCGGTACGGGCGATGAGCTGGCCCGCAAGGTCCTGGAGTTGCTCTACTGCGACGCCGATGCCAAGCCCTGCGGCTCCTGCCGTGGTTGCGTGTCGGTGTGCGACAAGACCCACCCGGATGTGCACTGGATTGAGCCCCAGAAGAAATCACGAATAATTGCCATTGACCAGGTCCGGGCAATCCAGAAGCGGATTTACGAGACATCGTTCAGCGGTGGTTGGAAGGCGTGCATCATCGTGGGTGCTGACTGCCTCAATGGCCCGGCGGCCAATGCGTTTCTCAAGACACTTGAGGAACCGCCTGAGCGGACGCTCTTCCTACTGCTGACGGATAGTCCCCAGCGCCTGTTGCCAACGATTCTGTCACGCTGCCAGCGTTTGGCTGTTACGGGCGCGGATGGCGACGGCCTTGATGACGACGTGCGTGCTTCGGTTGCGGCCATTCTGGCGGATAGCACGGGTGACCTGGGGGTCCAGCGTCTGGCCAAAGCCGACCGTATGGTTGCCTTGCTGAAAGAGGTTAAAGGCGCAATCGACAGCGAAGAGCGTGATGCCGTTGATGATGAACAGACCGATGTCGCCGACGAAACCCTGGATGCACGTATCAGTTCTCGCTACCGGGAACAGCGCACAGCCATTATGCGGTCGATCCTGCTTTGGTATCGTGATATACTCCTTCTTTCATGTGGCGCTGACCGGGCCGTGGTCCATCACGATGCGTCGTTCGACCTGTTGCAGGCCATGGCGGCCCAGACTTCATATGGGAATGCGCTCGCGCATGTCCGGGCGGTCGAGAAGATGAATCGGCAGTTAAGCATGAACATGCCCGAGGGATTGGTTTTCACGGGTGGGTTCAGCGTGTTGGGGTAGAGAGCACTAAACGTCGGCGGATACGTCGATGATCTGATATAGAGGCGAATATGTATCGCATAGCGACAGTTGAAGTAAACGTGGGCGAAGAGGTCCGATGTGTAAGTCCGGATGGGCTTGCCATTCATATGAATGACCGGTGTGTCTTTGATGCCGGCCAGGTGCTTGAGATGGGGCAGATTGTGGCTGTTGGCGAAGGCCGCGAAGGAGACCCGGATCCCAACGCGCCGAAGATCCTGCGCTGTGCAACCCTGCAGGACCAGGCCAAGGCTCGCGAGAACGGTCTCATGAGCAAGATGGCGATGGACACCTGCCAGGCCAAGGCCGATCGACTGGAGCTATCAATGCGCCTGGTCCGGGTTCGGTACAGTTTCGACCGCAAACACCTGACGGTTCTGTTCTCCGCCGAAGATCGTGTTGATTTCCGTGAGCTCATCAAGGAGTTGGCTGCCGAGCTGCATGCCCGTATCGAAATGCGTCAGATCGGCGTCCGGGATGAGGCCGCCCTGATTGGTGGGCTTGGCCCGTGTGGTCGTGTGCAGTGCTGCTGTTCCTGGTTGCAGAAGTTCGAGTCGATCAATGTGAAGATGGCGAAGACCCAGCACCTGTCACTCAATCCCGGGGCCATAAGTGGTATGTGTGGCCGTCTCAAATGCTGTCTGCGCTATGAGAATGAACAGTATCGCGAGGCCTCCCGTGGAATGCCTCGGGATCATGCTCTTGTCGAAGGTCCTGATGGCCGGGGCATTGTTATTGACCAGAATACCATGTGCAGAACGGTACGTGTACGGCTTGAGGATGACCGTATACTGGACTACGATATTGACGATCTCCGTATCTTGCGGTCGGGACGTGGAAGGTAGCGCTACGGAATGGGATGCCCCTGGCTGTCTGGAGTCTGCTTGCCGGGGACGGCTGCTCAGACTAGGCCGGCCAAGGGCACCCCATTCCTTCGCTGGTGGTTTGAGGAGAGCGCTGGTTTGTGACGATGGAAGTCGAATGTCGGAGGTAGGGGGCAGCCTCTCCCGTAGCTGGATTCGTTAGAATTCAGACTCGCGGCGGTGACAGAAACGTCAGAGGTATAGCGAAGGACAGACTTTGACGGTCTGAAAGGAAGCGAACAATGAAAATTCTGGTTGTGAACGGGCCGAATCTTGGCCTGCTGGGGCAGCGTGAGCCTGATGTCTATGGCGCAGTGACATTGGCGGACATTGAGCGTGATGTGACGGCCCGCGCGACTGAACTTGATGTAGAGTTGGATACATTCCAGAGCAACGAAGAAGGTGTGCTCGTGACGAAGGTCGGCGAAGCAGCCGGCACATACGATGGCCTGATCATCAATCCGGCGGCCTACACCCATACGAGCGTGGCGCTGCGGGATGCCATCAAGGCGTGTGGGTTGCCTTGTGTTGAAGTCCATCTATCCAACACGCATGCACGTGAGGAGTTCCGTCACAAGAGTCTTACCGTTGCCGTGTGCGCCGGACAGGTGATGGGGTTTGGCGGAAAAGGATATATCCTGGCCCTGGAAGGACTGGTTGATTTACTTCGGAGTGACGCATCATGAAGGTACTACACCGCGCCGTGTTTCTGTTTGTCTTCGCACTATTGACTGCCGTTGGCATCGGGTTGATCTCGCTGGCCTTTAGCGCCAAGAACTGGGAAATGCTCGAAGTGCTGCTGCCCGGTAGCCGTCTAACCGGGGTATGCGTGGGCGTGGCGCTGTTTGCGCTCTCATCTCTGCTCTTCCTGACCGGGCTGGACCCGAAGCGACGGGACAAATTCCTGTCATTCTCGAACGAGGGCGGCGCTGTCAATATCAGCACCGATGCCATCGCCGAATACGTTGGCAAGTTGGCCCCGGAGTTTCCCTCCATTGTCAAACTCGATCCCGTCGTGGTTCCCCTCCGTCGGCGCATTGATATCGTTGTGAATGTTCGTATCAAGGCCGGTCCACAGCTGCATGAGATCTGCGAAGTCCTCCAGAGACGTGTCCGCGAGAGCATGGAAAAAGGGCTCGGTATTTCAGATGTTCGCCGCGTTGTCGTGAGCGTCAAGCAGATCAGCAGCGAGCATAAGACGAAGTAATGCGCCTTGAAGATGCCTTCCTCTACATGATTCTTGATGAGTGTGGCGCCGCCGCACCCGACGAGGTCTGTGCCGCCGCCATCGCCGGAGGCGTCGATATCATTCAAGTCCCCGCAGCCGGCACCGATCCCGCGCTGCTGGATTCCGTACGCAGTGTCTGTCGCCGTGACGACGCCATGCTTGTCATCTCCGACGATGCTGCCGTTGCCACCGAAACGGGCGCAGATGGGGTACATCTGAGTTCCGCGGAAGCATCGATTGGCGTGGCGCGCGCCATGATGGGTGGCGAAGGTGTCCTGGGGGTTTCTACCCAAACCAGCAATGATGCCCTGCTGGGCCTTGAAATGGGCGTCGACTACATTCTGCATTGGGGTGGCACGGGTTGCCCTGGTGTTTTTGCGGGCCTGCAGGGCGCTGCCGGCTCAGCACTTTTCGCGGCCGGCCTCACGTCGCTGGACGATGCGCAGGCATTGGTGGACCGGGGAGTCTATCGGCTCTGTATTGAATCGAAACTCCTCCAGGATGGTGACATAACCGAGAACGCAGCCGCCTTCTCGCGGGTGTTAGGTAGAAGTATTTGAGCAGGTGCTGGCACTGTTAGAGTTCAGTTCTCATGTAGCTGGATTCGTTAGAATTCAGAGCGCAGGACCAGCCAGAAAAACGTTAGAACGCCAATAAAGGAAATAGAGAATGAGTGATGTCAGTTTAGTAATTGTTGGGTCGATAGGTTTGGACACGATTGAGACTAAGTTCGACAAACGGGAGAATCTGCTTGGCGGGTCTGTCAGTTATGCCTGTGCAGCGGCCTCGTTCTTCACGCGCACCGGAATGGTTGGCGTTGTGGGTACCGACTTTCCCGAGGAGTACATGGCCTGCTACAAGAAGTTCGGTATCGACCTCGATGGCCTGATGACTGAAGAAGGCAAGACCTTCCATTGGTCCGGTGTCTATGAAGATGACATGATCAACCGCCGCACGCTGGCGACGGAACTCAACGTCTTTGCCGATTTTGCACCCGAGCTGCCGGAAAGCTATCGCGATGCCCCCTTCATCTTGCTGGGAAACATCTCGCCGGAGCTGCAGCTTCACGTGCTGTCGCAGGCTCGATCGCCGAAGTTCGTGATTGCCGACACCATGGATCTCTGGATCAACATCGCGGATGAACCCCTGATGGATGTCATCAGCAAAGTCAACATGCTGACTCTGAATGACAGTGAGGCACGGTTGCTGACCCAGGAGCACAACCTCAAGACCTGCGCAAAGAAGATCCTCGATATGGGGCCGGACTACGTTGTGATCAAAAAGGGCGAGCATGGCGCCATGCTGGTGACCCGCGATGGCATATTCCTGGTGCCTGCCTATCCCGTAGACGAAGTCCACGACCCGACCGGGGCAGGGGACTCCTTCGCCGGCGGCTTCATGGGATACCTGGCCAAGCAGGGCGAGGTCACCGACCGCGTCGTCAAGGAAGCCCTTCTGTGTGGATCCGTTGTTGCCTCCTTCGGTGTCGAGGCCTTCAGCCTGGAATCCCTGGAGTCACTGACCATCGAACAGATTGATGCGCGCCTGACTGAACTGAAGGAAATGATACAGCTGTGAGGTGTGTTGTCGTTCGGACCACAAGCTCCCTCCCGCTGGTCGGGAAGCTCGTCCTACACATGACAGGCATAGGTTCTTGATATGAAACCGTTCAGCCTTCTCGTCAAACCGGCCTCCGCCGACTGTAACCTGCGGTGCAAATACTGCTTCTATCTCGACCGGTGCGAAATGTACCCGGAAGAGAAGCGGCATCGCATGTCGGACGCTGTGCTTGAGCGACTGATCTCGACCTACATGGCGACCAATCAGCCGCAGCACAGCATCGGTTGGCAGGGCGGGGAGCCGACTCTCATGGGGCTGGACTTCTTCAAGCGCGTGACCTCCCTGCAGCAGCAGTATGGTCGGGGCGCTTCCGTCTCCAACGGGCTGCAGACCAACACAACGCTGATTGACGATGAGTGGGCGAAGCATCTTGCACGCTACAACTTCCTGGTGGGAGTCAGCATTGACGGTCCACCCGAAATCCATGACAAATACCGTACCTTCGTCAATGGTCGCGGTGCGCATGCCGACGTGATGCGGGGGCTGGAGTGTCTCAAACGCAACAAGGTAGAGTACAACGTTCTGACGCTCGTGAGTCAGTCCAACGTCAGGCATCCTGTTGAGACCTATCACTACCTGCGCGACGAGCTGGGCGTGAAATTCCACCAGTACATTGAGTGCGTTGAGTTTGAGTCCGACGGATCGCTACAGCCGTTTGCCGTTACCGGCAAGGAGTGGGGAGACTTCCTCTGTGCCGTATATGATGAATGGGTTCGCTGTGGCGATACCCATCGTATCTCGATCCGTCTGTTTGACTCCATTCTGACACTCATGGTTGACGGCTACGCCAACGTCTGTGCCATGGGGCGGGACTGTCGAAGCTATCTCGTCGTTGAGCACAACGGTGATGTATTCCCCTGCGACTTCTACGTCCGCCCGGATCTCAAGCTTGGCAACATCATGGAAGACTCATGGGAGGATCTTCTCGCGTCACCAGCGTATGCTAAATTCGGGGCCCGCAAGACGCAGTGGAATGAGAAATGCGCCGAGTGCAAGTATCTCCAATACTGCGCGGGATGTTGCCCCAAGAACCGTCCCGCGAGCAGCCAGGATCCCACTCAGCTCAGTTGGCTATGTAACGGCTGGATACAATTCTTCGACCACGCGCTCCCGAAGCTTGAATCTCTAGCCGCCGACGTACGCCGTCAGCGCCAACAAGCCGCCATGCAAATGCGGCAACAGCGCCCCATCGCTTCGCCCCCCGGAAAAGTCAACCGTAACGATCCCTGCCCCTGCGGCAGCGGCAAGAAATACAAGAAATGCTGCGGAAGCTGATGTTGACGAAATCAGGTCTCTGCTGTATCACTTAGTCATCCTTGGAACGCAGGAGTAATTCAGCGGTAGAATGTCAGCTTCCCAAGCTGAACGTCGCGGGTTCGAT
>CAZCDU010000184.1:0-8696 GCA_964497125.1 uncultured Victivallales bacterium
CAATCATCCCGTTGTAGGACAGGGCTGCCGTTCAATCATCCCGTTGTAGGACAGGCTTCCCGAGTCCCCGAGGGAGCCTGTGCCTGAAGCCCCCAAACTACCCCCGTGCTCCCAAAATCGCCTTCAGCGCTGTGATGCAGCGGTCGTTCTCAGCCGTTGTACCAACCGTAATGCGAATATGATTGGGCAACCCATAGCCATCCATGGGACGTACGATCACACCACATTTCTGAAGGGCATCGAAGCAGCTTCGGCCCTCTCCTACCTCGACGAGCACAAAGTTGGCCGATGAAGGAATATAGGACAACCCCAGCTCATCAAAAACGGCGTAGAACTGCTGCAGGCCCTCGGCTACAAGCTGTCGGGTTGCGGCGACATGCGCATCGTCGCCGAGTGCGGCTTCGGCAGCAGCCAGGGCCATTGCATTCACATTGAAGGGCTGCCGAACACGGTTGAGGAGCGCGATGCACTCGGGGGGGGCAACGGCATACCCCACCCGCAGCCCGGCCAACCCGTAGGTCTTCGAGAATGTCCGCAGCACGATGACGTTGCGACCCTCGCGCACGTAATCTAGCGTCGGGGGGTGCTGGGATTCCGGAAGCAGCTCGATGTAGGCTTCGTCGAAACAGACAATCACGTCATCCGGAATGCGGTCCATGAAGGCCGCAATCGCTTCGGACGACACAATGGTTCCCGTGGGGTTATTGGGGTTGGCCACAAACACGACCCGTGTCCAGGGGCCGATGGCGGTGGCCATCGCATCCAGGTCGTGGGTGAGATTCTGCATGGGAACCGTCACGACGGGGGACTTGAACATTGCCGCAACGAGCTTGTAGACGACGAAAGCACACTCCGCCATGACAATGCCGCTTCCGGGACCAAGAAACGTGTGGCCGATGAACTCAATCAGCTCATTGCTGCCGTTCCCAATCAGAAGCTGGTCCGTTCCGACGCCAAGCCGCTCTGAAAGCGCACGCTTGAGATAGAAGGCACCGCCATCAGGATAAAGGTGCATCTGAGAAGCATGCGCGGCCATGGCCTCCAAGGCCCGCGGCGACGGACCCAGTGCATTCTCGTTGGAGGCGAGCTTCGTGATCTCCGATGCATCCTGGAAACCCAGCTCACGGGCGACCTCGCTTATGGGCCTTCCCGGCTCATAAGTCATCAGCTCACTGATCCAGTGATTCGCAAGCGACTCGAACGCCATCGTTACGCCTCCTCGGAAGCTTCCGGTGCCTTCTCGGAATCGCCTTCGGGGGCCTCATCGAACGGGAGTTCCATTGTGTTATCCGGCACCTCCTCCACAACGGGTTCCTGTGGCTGATCTGCATTCTTGAGCTCCTGCCGCGAAAGCACCATGGGAGCCATCTTATCCAGGTCCTTCAATCCCTTCAGGCCGAAGTGGTCAAGGAAAGCATGCGTGGTGCCGTAGAGGAACGGCCGTCCGGGAAGCTCGCTACGCCCGGCAATCCGAACAAGCTGCATCTCCATCAGGGCCTTGATGATGTGTGAGACCCCTACCCCACGGACGGCCTCAATCTCAGCTCGTGAAATGGGCTGTCGGTAAGCAATGATCGCCATCGTCTCAAGAGCCGGGCGAGATAGTCGATGCGGCTTCGTTTTGAGCAAGTGCTTTAGCCAGCGGCCACATTGCGCATCGCTCTGTAATCGATAGCCGCCTGCGGTTTCCTGGAGCGAGAAGCCGGTGTGGTTACGCTTAAGGTCAGCGGTCAACTCCTTCAGCGCCTCTCTCAGCTGCTTGTTGTCTACCTCAGCGTAAACACTGACGGACGCATCTCCTTCGGCAACTTCAACGAGACAGTTGCGGAGCTCTCGCAAAGAGAGCGGCCGGTTCGATCCAAAGATCAACGCCCCAAGTATCTGTTTCAATCCCGGTAATCCATCAAGATTTGGCATCGTTCACTCCTCAACAAGGCCCATCAGCCGTCTTGCCCTTCACCCACCGTGGCGACTTCCAGGTCAAGCTCAAGCTCATCTCCGTAACCCGCGGGGATAGGCTCCAGGTCATCACTCTCCTCAGACTTCGTGATGACAATATCACTAAACGTATCATCCTGCACCGCCTCAATGTGGCGCAATCGTAGCAGCTCCAGCATCGCCAGGAACGTGCAAATCACTTCATGGCGGGTTGCGGCGCGACTGAACATCTGCGAAAACCGCATACTGCCCTCGGTGCGAATGACCTTCAACACGTAGTCAATCTTGTCGGCTACGGTGAAGCGATCACCCTCAATCTCACCCAGCGTCTCCGGTGGCGCATTCTTGAGCACATCGCTGAAGGCGGCGATCAGATCAAAAAGACTGACATCCTGCATCGCGAGCCCCGGGTCATCCGGCTCAAGCACCACGGCGCTCTTGCCGCCAAAATCGAAGATGTTCTCCTGGATGAATTCCCGTTCCTGAAGCTGGTTTGCGATGTCCTTGAACTTCTTGTACTCCACGAGCTGGCGCACAAGATCCCAGCGAGGATCGTCTTCCTCCTCTTCTTCATCCTCACGCTCTTCCACGGGAAGTAGCATGCGGCTTTTGATCATCATCAGCGTTGCGGCCATCACGATGAACTCGCCCGCTATATTCAGGTCCAACATCCGCATCACGCCGAGGTATTCCATGTATTGCGTGGTAATACGCTCGATCGGAATGTCGTAGATGTCGACCTCGTCTCGCCGGATCAGATAAAGCAGAAGATCAAGGGGACCCTCAAAGACTTCAAGCTCGACCTTGTACTCGTCCTGCTGGGGCATGGCTACTCCAACCCCATGACCCGGCGGGCTGCAGACAGAGTCTCACCAGCAGTCGCGCGAGCCTTCGCGGCTCCGGCTGCGAGGACCGATTCCACGTAGTCGAGATTCTGTTCCAGCTCTTCACGTTTTGCACGGAAGGGCGCGAAGTAGTTCGACATGGCCGAATGCAACGCCTTTTTGGCATCGCCATACCCGAAGCCACCCGCGCGGTAGTTATCAGCCATGGTCTGCTGTTCCTGTTCCGACGCAAACAGCTTGTACAGGGCAAAGACGTTACAGGTATCCGGATCTTTCGGATCCTCAAGCGGCGTTGAATCGGTGACCACGCTCATGACCCGCTTGCGGGTTGCCTTCTTACCGCCGAACAGCTCGATATGGTTGTCGTAAGACTTGGACATCTTCTGCCCGTCAACGCCCGGCACCACGGCGACATCGTCACGAATCGAGGGTTCGGGAATGGTGAAGACTTCGCCAAACTTGTTGTTGAACTTGATCGCAATGTCGCGAGTCACTTCAACGTGCTGTTTCTGGTCCCTACCAACCGGGACGACGGTTGACTGAACAGCAAGAATATCGGCTGCCATCAGCACGGGATATGAAAACAAAGCGTGACTGGGAGCAATGCCCTTCGCCGTCTTATCCTTATAAGAGTGACAGCGCTCCAGCAACCCCATGGGGGTCACCGTCGAAAGGAGCCAGGTCAGCTCTGTGACTTCCGGCACATCGCTCTGACGGAAAAAGACGCTCTTCTCCGGATCCAGGCCACAGGCCAGAAAATCCAGGGCGACGTCGAGGGTATCCTGACGTAGCTGGTCCGAATCACTGACGCTGGTCAGGGCGTGATAGTTCGCGATAAATAGATAAGCTTCCCCCTGCTCCTGCAACTCAATCGCCGGCTTCATCATGCCGAAGTAGTTGCCAATATGGAGTTTACCCGAGGGCTGGATTCCTGAAAGTACTCTCATTGCTCTCCCCTGCGTTAATGCAAGCGAGTACCCTACCCCAGCCCCTAGCCAAGATCAAGATTCGGGATTGCGATTGACGCGGACAGAGCTTTTGTGCAATCCTAGTTGTACAAAACGAGGGGTTAGCCGTGAAAACACTGAACATCTCAGATGTGCGTAATCATCTGCCATCTGTCATTGATGAGATGACGGACACGAATGAGCCCGTTATCGTTGAACGCTACGGGAAGCCGGTTGCCCGTATTGTCCCATTCACGGCGGAGAGGCGTGACCCCGCACGCTACCCATTGCGCGGGCAGCCCCTATCCATCGCACCCGACTTCGATGATCCGGCACCCGAACTCTGGGATGCCCTGGCCGTCGCAGAGGACCACGAGAAGTACGGAACGTCAGCTGAAGAAGAAGGCATGCAGAAACCGTGATCATCCTCGACACACAGGCGTGGCTATGGTGGACGCACGATCCATCGCGACTATCTGACCGTGCCAGGGCGGCAATCCAGCAGGCGGAAAAGGCCGATGGCATCCGTGTGTCGGTAATCTCCGCCTGGGAAATCGCGTTGAAGCAGAAGACAGGCAAGCTCGCGTTGCCGATGACAATCGACGAGTGGTACAGCTTAGCAAGTCGATATCCCAATCTTGTCGTCGAGCCGCTTTCCGCACTTGATGCTATTGCCAGCACAAGATTGCCGGGCGATTTTCACAAAGATCCGGCAGACAGAATGATCGTTGCTATGGCACGGCGATACGCGTGCGCGCTCGCGACATCAGATAAACTCATCCAGCGCTACCGGCATGTGGCAACCATCTGGTGATGTATAGCAACCGGTATTAGACATTCAGTCCGAGCTGGCCGTCGCCGGGCTTGGCTTTGACGCCGAAGCGCTCGTAGCAGAGCGGGGTCACAACACGGCCCTTGGGGGTACGTGCCAGGTAGCCTTCCTGGATCAGGTAGGGTTCATAGACCTCTTCGATGGTGTCAGTTTCCTCACCTACCGAGACGGCGATATTACTGAGTCCAACCGGCCCCCCCGAGAACTTGTGCAGGATGGTCTCCAGAATCCGTTTGTCCATTTCGTCGAGACCATAGCGGTCAATCTCGAGCATCTCGAGAGCCCTGTCGGCCACATCGCGTTCGATGTGGTTGTCGGCTCGGACCTGGGCGTAGTCGCGGACGCGGCGAAGCAGGTTGTTCGCAATACGAGGTGTGCCACGAGCACGCCCGGCAATCTCATCGGCTCCGCTTTCGTCAATATCCACATTCAAAATGCGAGACGAGCGATTCACAATCGACATCAGGTCTTCGCGACCATAGTAATCCAGCCGGTTGTTGAGGCCAAAGCGCGACCGCAACGGCGCCGAGATCAATCCACGGCGTGTTGTGGCGCCGACGAGCGTGAAATGCGGTAACTCCAGGCGTACTGAACGCGCGTTCGGGCCCTGGTCAATCATGATATCAAGGACGAAATCCTCCATGGCCGAGTAGAGGTATTCCTCCACGGTCTTCTGCATGCGATGGATCTCGTCGATAAAGAGAACGTCGCCTCGTTCAAGGGAAGTCAATAGCCCCGCCAGGTCGCCGGCCTTATCGATGACCGGCCCGGAGGTGACCCGTACATTGACCCCCATCTCTTCAGCCAGGATGTAGGCCAGGGTCGTTTTTCCCAATCCAGGCGGACCGGAAAGCAGCACGTGATCCAGAACGTCACCCCGCTGCTTTGCCGCCTCTACCGCGAGCTCGAGCCGGTCCAGTACGCGGGGCTGTCCCACGAAATCTGAGAACCGCGCGGGGCGCAGCGTTACGTCAAAGTCCTGGTCACGCTGATTCAGGCTATCTGCCGGTCGTTCCATACTCTGTGTCCCTACTTTGACAACGCATACTTAATAATTGATTCCACGTCAGTCGCATCCGGATGCGCGCCAGTCACCTTGGTTACCATCTTGCGAGCGTCGTCTTGCTTGTACCCAAGAGCCACCAGTGCCAACATCGCATCGCGGAGCTCGGTCTTGCTTTCGCCTTCGGCATCGACTCCCGCAATGGCTTCCAGGGCATCCCCGGCAGAGAGTTTGTGGCGGAGCTCCACGACGATTCGCTCGGCCATCTTTTTGCCGACACCGGAAATCGAACTGATCCGTTTGATGTCCCCCTCAACAACGGCAGCCTTGATGTCGCGCACCGAAAGGCCACTCAAGGCGCTGAGGGCCAGCTTAGGACCAATACCGGTAATTCCCGTCAGCAGTCCAAACATCTCGCGTTCAGTTTCGGTCATGAAACCGAATAGCTGATGGGAGTCCTCCCGGACATAGTCAATCGTCAGGATTTTGCAGGCCTCTCCCGTCGTGGGCAACCGGTCAAAGCTGCTCAGCGGGATCATAACCTCGTAGCCAATCCCACCCACATCCAGCACCGCCCGGGTCGGATGCTTCTCAATCAATTCACCGCGTACAAAAGTAATCATTGGTCAGACCGTTCACTTCCCTTGCTGATAAAGGGGTTAACAACTTGAATTCCCCCGTAGTCCTGCTCATGACTCAAATCTTCGCTGTATACTCTCGTCGCATTTACGCTGCGAGCAGCAGCAATGATTACCGAATCCCAGGGAGAGAGCCCCCACCTATCCATCTCATCCATGCCGGAGGCCAAAAGAGCAACGCTGTTTTCAACGACCTTCCACCGCATGTAGTCTTCCACAGTCTCCCGAGCCGCCAAGGCGGGAACTCCTTTGCGTCGAAGCGTGACCAGAAGCTCCTGTAGAACTTGGACGCTCAACCACGGCCATGGCTTCGCACGCCACATGCCGGCTACTAGATCCTTGGCCACGTCGTGTTTTTCTCCCGCTTGAAGATCATGGGCGTAGACAAGGATATTCGTATCCACGAACACTTCAGCGGGCATGCAAATCCCCCCGAGAAATCGGACTTCCGCCAAGCTCGAACCCCTGCTCCATTCGCCTAATGGCTCGGCCCCGTATCTCTTCCGCCTCGTTCGCCCGAGGAACCAACGCTTCCAACGTAGCTGTAATCCAAGCCGAAAGAGACATGTGCGCATCTACCGCGCGATGGCGCAATTCTGCAAGAAGATCCTCATCCATTCTAAGCGTAACGTTTCTAGTCATCTCTCCTCCTCCGTTGCACTCAATATGTATAGCACAGTTTGTGTGCACAAGTCAATCGGGTTCAGATAGGCTCGTTTCCGGCGCCCGGGATGCCGCGATCGCTGTGGATGTGGCAAATGGCGATGGCGAGAGCATCGGCAGCGTCGGACTGTGGCTCTTCGCGAAGGCCCAGGAGCGTCATCACCATCCGGGCGACCTGCTTCTTATCGGCACCGCCAACGCCCACAATGGCCTGCTTAACGCGGCGTGGCGCATACTCGTAGACAGGCATCTCGGCCAGTGCACATGTAGCGATGGCTACGCCGCGAGCTTCGCCCAAGACCATGGCGGTCTTGGCGTTCTTGAAAAAGAAGGCGCCCTCAATGGCAACCGCATCCGGCGACGTGCGGGCAATGATATCCTCGATCCCCGATGCAATGGTCTTCAAACACCGGGAATGGGGCCATTTGGGAGAAGTTTTGAGAAAGCCGAAATCTACGGCCTTGAGGCTACTTCCCTGCGCTTCAACAACACCGACGCCAGTTGACCGCAGTGAGGTATCAATCCCCAAGACCCTCGTGCCGGGCTTGCTCACTCTTCATCTTCGCTAACAGCGGCCAGGACCTCGTCAGACATATCCATGTTGGAGTAGACATTCTGGACGTCGTCGTTGTCCTCAAGCGCTGCAATGAACTTCAATACGGAGCGCGCAACGGCGACATCGTCAACCATTGCAGGAATGGTGGAAAGCATCGTGACTTCCTTGTTGAGCGCCGCAATATCCGCCGCCTCCATGGCGTCACATACCTCGTTGAATACCGATGGGTCGGTCAGAATCTCGAACTGATCGCCATCCCGCACCATATCATCGGCGCCGGCTTCGAGGACGACATCCATGAGCGCATCCTCCTCAACGGTGGTGGCATCCACGAGGATCTGTCCCTTGCGTTCGAACCCACGCCCAACGGAGCCCTGCTGGGCAAAGTCGGAGCCGTGCTTCTTGAAGATATGCCGGATCTCGGCAGCCGCGCGATTGCGATTGTCCGTCAACACGTAGACGATCAGTGCGACGCCACCGCTTGCATAACCCTCGTAGACGACCTCTTCGAAGGCGGCGCCACCGTCTTCGCCGGTGCCCTTCTTGATCGCACGTTCGATATTGTCGTTGGGCATATTGACGCCCTTGGCCTTCTGGATCAGCGTGCGCAGCGTGATATTCGCACTCGGGTCACCGCCGCCCTGGCGTGCCACGACCATGATTTCCTTGGCCAGCTTGCTAAAAACCTTGCCACGTTTGGCGTCAGCCGCGCCCTTCTTATGCTTAATGGTTGCCCATTTACTATGACCACTCATATATTCTTCCTTCCATCAATTGACTTCCGTCCAGTTTACAGACCGGCCCCAAAACCGCAACCCCATTCTCAGATCCGGTTTGCATAACCCCTCCCCGTCACATAGCATCCGCCAATGAGAGTCACGCTACAGATACTCGTCCTAGCCATGATCCTGTCCGGACCAACCGGGCTGCGGGCGAACACGATCACCCTGAAGACGCAGCTGACGAGTACGCATCAACCTGACGGCATCGCGCTGGATATCACGATCCAGAACGAGGGAAGTGAGCCAGCCTATAACCTGCAAGTTGAAGCCGCGCTCAACGACAATCAGCAGGCAACCGCTCGCCGCGGGCCGGGGCTAGAACCTGGAGAGACCTTCGACACGTGCTTGGACCTCGGGACTGCACCAGCTCTCTCTGGAGTCCACTCCGCCGTTGCCTATATCGAGTACGCCGACGCCGATGGGACCATTCTCTCCTCTTGAGAGCGGACGCGATAAATGATGGTGGTGTTTTCATGCTAATTGATGGTCGAG
>CAZCDU010000185.1:0-8298 GCA_964497125.1 uncultured Victivallales bacterium
CCTCTGCCGCCGCACTCCAAGTTTAGACAGGGGAGCGGTTCGGCGAACGGGCCGAGTGAAGTTTCAGTCAACACGCAGGGGATGGGTGGGCCGTCCCATTTTTGTCAGGCCGAACGGCTACCCAACAGCCGGAACGCAGCAATCAGATAGCCGGGCACAGCCCTTCCCAGCGCACTGTCCACGAGCCGTCCTGGGGGAACCCCGGGGCCGTATGCTCTGACTCGCACCCATCCCACCCTGCGGCCATCATGGCTATGGCGTAGAGCAGTCCTCCGTTGCCGGGCAGGTAGTGACAGGGCCCGCCTTGGTTGAGCCCGGTCTCATCATACTCATTGCGATTCCCCGCCTCGGCGAGCAGGGCGTCGACGGCCAGTTCCGGCTGCCCCGTCCGGGCGGCCGACATGGCCGTCCAGGGAAAGTCCCAGCCCCAGCACCGCTCCCACTGCCAGCTTTCCCATATCTGCCTGGTGGTCCTGGCTGCGATCTCGGGATCGAGCCCCTTGGTGAGGGGAAGCATGCCATAGACCCCTACCCCATCCGGGTGGCTGTAGTTCTTGCTGTTGTGGCGAGTGCCCGGTTCGTCGGTCCTGACGTATATGCCATTCGCCATGGGAAGCGGCGCGAGTTTATCGCATACCTCATCCCATTGCGCACGTCGCTCCAACCCCAGACGCTCCCTCCACTCCTGCGCCTTGCTCAACCCCCATCGCCAGTAGACAAGATCGAACACGCCGTCGCGGGTCTTCCCCGTTTCACTGGGCAGGACGCACGGCATAAGGGACAGACACTGCCGCTCTTCATCCCAGACAGGATAGTCGGCCATCAGCTCCGCAGTTGCCTCGAGCACCTCTGCCCATCTATCGAGAGTGGCCCGTGTGGGTCGCTGCCGATACTCCAGCTCCGCGAAGAAGATGGGATGAGGTTGCTTCCATAACAGGGCAAAGTTCCCGCCCCACGGCGCACTGCGCCCCTCGGGCCCCACGGCTTTGGGCCACATCGCCCCCTTGTACCCCAGTTGCTCGGCAAGTTCACGAGCCCTCGGCAGAAAGGTCCTATAGCACGCCAAGGCCTTCTCAGCCATCTCCCAGCGGTTCCAAAGGGCGTAGTGAGCGAGGTGCCACCACAGCATTTCCATATGGAACTGGCCGCGCCATGGGTCGAGCCCCATCAGGCCGATCTCCGGTGATGGCCAACTGCCGGCGGATTGCGCCCTCATGTGGTATTGAGAAAGTACGATGCGGCGCTCCAGCTCCCGCCAGCGCGAGTCGCTGCTCTGTGAGAGATCGATCGCGCCTCCCGATTCCCAGAAGCGCTTCCAGCCCGTGGCAGAAGAAGCGCGTACGTCTTCCAACTGAGGCAAGGGCGTTGAGCGCGCTTCCCGGGCGAACTCGCATGAGAAACACAACTCGCCATCAACCTGTGAGCGAATGGCGAAACGGTGTTCTGAATACGTGGCTACAACGCTCCCGGAACTGCACGCAAGCGTGACATAGACAGTCTCGTCGTCAACCGTACGTTTGGCGGCGAGCTCATGCGGTGATAACGCGAGCGTCTCGGTTCTATGGAGCCCCTCCTCATCGGGGACCGCAGGCCGTCCAGCGATATCATTCAGGGTGGGATACTCAAACACCAGTGAGGCCTCAAGTGCCCCTTGCGCCAGCGCGGGTGAGTGAGCCTTTACCGCAACCACATCCCGTTCATGATCGACCAGCGTTGTGACTGAAACCAGTTCTCCTTCGAAGGTGAAGGTCGTCTGATGGCATCCCGTCCAAACATTCATCTCTCGATTGATATCGGTGATCGCTTCGGGGGCGATGGGTGCCCCACCGGGCCTGCAGAACATCAGTCGCCCAAGTTTCATCCGGTGCGGATTGTCGGTCATCCACTGCCACAGTTCCGGCTTGTCGTCACAAGACACATCGGGAACAGTGTTGGAGCCCTGCTGAAAGGTGCCGGTCGACGGCACCTGCTTTTTGGTCCATCCCTCGGGCAGCGGAAAGGAGTGCCATCCCCAGTGCGCCATAGAGAAGCCGGCGAAGGTCTGAAGTCCCGTCGCATCTGCCCCAAAACAGAACTCGCCATTCCCAACGGCAACAACGCCATCAAGCTTGTCCCAATGGATCCGATGTCGCTCAACCACGCTGCGGCGATCAATCGTATCGTGTGTTTCGTTCATGGGCTCAACTCCGGGGATCTGGTTAACTACTGATAAGAGTTGCTTTTCCCCCTTATCACTCACATCACCTTAGATTAACGGTTCAAGACGTGCGATATACAAATCGCTGGCAGCCTGTCGGACTTAAGCAGACACACGCTGGTCGTAAGTCTTACGGTCCAAACTGCCGATGACGGTTACTGATAAATCGTACAGGCTGCTAATAAGGGACGGGGAAGTGGAGAAAGCGGCGCAGCAGGATGTGTCCTGCCGGCGGTACAGCCAGACGGTGCAGGCCACACGCCAGATCATAACCCTCTTCCCGCAGCTCCTCACCCAGACAGTTGACCACCGTCACCGTCACCGTTCCGAGCTCGTCACGCGCGTCCAGCAGCACCTCATCGGCATAGGTGCCGTTGAGCATCTTCAAACGGGGGCATAATGCTCACATCTTTTCTGCGTGATTCCGGGTGCACCACCAATTCAACAACCGTCCCGCCACGGACCTTGCCTTGCACCGTGGTGCTGTGTGGGGCATGCAGTTTGAAGTCCACATCCCAGTCTTTAGGCCAGGCTGGGAGGAGGCGTATATCATCACCTGTGGTTTGCATGAGCATCTCCTGCAGGCCGATCATGCCGCTACCGCCCCAGTTGTGGTCCGGCGTCCAGTCATGACCCGGCCCCCAGAAGGTGGGGAAACGACGCGGGCTGTCGTCGAGCTTGCGGCTATTGAAATCAACGGCCTTCTCGGTCTGCCCCATGCGCGCGAAAAAGATGCCGTCCTGGTGCCAGCTAATGAGGTTGCCCTTTCGGAATTTGCCGTGTTCGTAGGTATCCCGAAACACCTGCATGTCGTCTTTGCCGAGGGCGAACCGGTTGAAAGGGAACAATGGATAAAGCATGGGTAGCTCACCGTTGCCACGGGTCTTCCAACTCTCCGCCGGCAGGATCACTCGGGGCCCTGGCGCAGCGTAGCCCGGCATGTTATCCGTATAGGAATAGGGGGGAATGCTCTGCTTGAAGGACCGGTACCATTTCTTGTCACGCAGCTTCAGGGCACCATCATCCAACAGAAGGATCTCATCCACACAGGCGTGAAGTCCCGAAATAAGATCGGCCGGATTTGTAGCACCACGATAGGTTTCACATGCCTTCGCGGGAAAGAGGATCAGGTGACCGCTGTCATCGAGCTCTCTGCCTGAACGCATCTTTTCGCGTTTGCGGTAGTGTTGATCAAAGAAGACAACCGCGTTCTCGATAAACGGAATGTAGGCTGAAATATCTGCCCCGGTAAAGCGACGGTATTCCAGGATCATATAGGCGTGTTCCAGTTGGGATTCCCAATGGTACGAGATCGCCTTATTTGCCATGACGCCGGTCTCGACAGGTTCGTTGTACTGATGCGTCGCATCGGCCCCGGGGTCACCAAAGGGAAGTTCTTCCCCCCGCCCCCGCTGGCCACGCTCCCAACCATACCCAAAGCCTGGAGCAACGCCCGACACTCCGATATACTCAGCATACATGGCGCCTTCATGCTCAAAGTTGGCTTTGACCCTGGCCTGCGCCCCAGGCAAGGCCTTGCGGTAGAGGTCGAACTGCGGAAGGATGGCATCGAAATCACCGGTCTTGAGCATGGGCCAGTGCAAGAGACGTTGGTTTTGGGCTGTGAAGACGCCACCACCCCATTGCCGAAAGTCCGGACCGTGTTGACTGGCATCAAAGGTAAAACTGCCGCCGTTAAACTTGGAGGGATACTCTCCAAACACATTGCAGCCGAGTTGGTAGCGAAACAGGTTGTAGTTGCGAGCGATACGCCAGGAACGATCGTTGGGGTCGGGCTTCTCGGGATTGATGACAATGTGGCTGCGGTCCCAGAATGATTTCCACCAATCCCGTGTTTCCACACAGGCCATGTCGTGATCGTCAGCCGACTCCTTAACCGTCTCCGCCAGAGCCGCCTGCCAGTCATCGATGCTGTCGGTCTGGGCGATATGGGTCACCACTCGCAGTTGATGCGTGCGTGCGGCCTGCCGTGACTGTAGATGCCACACGCCATATTTCATCTTCTGGTATACCCCCTTGGCGGTGCCGGCCGCCTCGAAACCGTCACCCGTCATCAGACCTCCGAAGGTCCGATTGCTCAGGTCATCCACCACCTCGTCGCGATATGACTCCAAGTCCTGCTGTTCCAGCAACAGACCGAGAACCTTGGCGTCCTCCGGATTGCGGTGGTAGAACATCACCCCCGTGTCACAATGTGCGACCGTATCCTTCTTCAGCGTCATCTCACCGGGGTATCCCTGCATACTTATGAAGCTAAAACGACGATCCCCCTCCACCGGCAGTTCTTCATCCTGCAGACGCCAGTTCTCGTAGGATGCCTTGGCATTGACCGGATAGTCGGATTCCACGTCCAGATGGATGACCGACTGATGCACGTCAACCCAGATCCGCACCAGAGACGTGAAGAGCTTTCCATCGGCACCGGGAGCACTGCCCTCGATCTCGACATATCCTTCGCGCAGTTTGAGTTCCTGACGGAAGGTCGAGGCATCCCCGACAAATGGGTTGGGGTCAAGGCGGAGGCGTACCCGGCCCAGCTTCAGGTACTCGTTCTGCTCCGCAAGGCTCCCGCTGCGCTGCATATAGAAAAGCACATCACCGTTCTCAACCCAGATGTTAAGACCGATATCGCCTCCACCACAGGGCATCGACTCGGAGGAGTCCTTACTCTGAGTCGTCCATTTCACATTGTATGCATCAAGTATATGGGGCATCGTTTTCTCTTTTTGACCGGCACTGACAAGTGATGATGCGATGAACATAACTAGTAGAGGGAGACTACTCGCTCGGCTCCGTCTCTGCCGCAGGAGGCGATGCGAGGTAGATCAGAGCGTAGGCAGTGCTTGTAATCTGCGGATTAAAGCTGTACCTAGCAACAGCTTCAGCTCGCCCCCGTGTCTCGTCCAGCGTGGTTAACACGTGGGCATCCGACTGCTTGACGTCGTCGTCCCACTTGCCGTTCTTGAGACGGGCCGGGAGGGCAACCATGCGTTCCCGCACGCTTGACGGGATAAACACGTCAGGTTTTCGGCGGCCGCTTGCTTTGCCCCAGGATCCGTCATTGTTCTGTTTGCTGACCAGGAACTCAGACACTGCTGGCCATGAGTCGATGTCGTACTCTTTCTTACCCAGATCCGGCGGATTCATGAGAGCGAAACAGTAGTCGTAGGGCGGCACGATCCCTCCCTTTACCTCGTTGAGGTCCAGCGTCAACCCCTTCTGGACAGCCTTGTTGCCAGCAACGACGTTCCGCGCGGCCGTTGACAGGTAGCGCGTACCGTAGATACCGGCCAAACTCGAGAAGACACTGTAGCCCTGCGCAGTGCTAGTTTGCGTTGTCGGTGATGCCAGAGACTTGAAGCTCCGCAGATTGGCCGGCACGCCGGCAATACCTTCCATTTTGTCGAACGCTTTCACAGGCTGAGTGGCATTCATCTCCGACCATCCCCCACCATCTCGGTTCTGGTTACGAGTCATCGCAACAAAAGCTCTCCTAAGAATGTCAGATGCGCGTTCGGGTCGCACCAGATGCCACCCCCGCTCGACTTTGGGACTCCACGTCTCCTTCGGCATCAGTTTCTTCTCGGCAGCCATGCGGAGCGCAAACATGGCAAGGGCTGTACTTTCGATATCGCATGCCGTCTGGCTGTAGATGTGGTGCGGATAGCCGGCCACGCTTATGGGGTTGTGTATTCCCGTTTCGTCTTCTCGTGTAACGAATGAATAGACACGGTGAGGCTGGAGACCCAACATCGTTACCCGGTTCATCATACCCTCGAATGTGCGCAGCGCGTCCAAAGCCTGGTTCATGGCGTCTTCCAGCGAATCCTTCTGTTTCTGCGCAAAACGCTCTTTTGCGGCGAGATAGAAGCGGCTGTACTCGTTCTTCTTTGACATCATGGCAGCCAAGAGGTCCGCATTGACGCACACAGGCCCCCACAACCCCGCAGCCTTGCCCGTTTTGTGCTGGCCACCGAGTAGTTTTGTAGCGATCTCCTCTATTGGCTTCTTGTAACCGCTCTCGCCGGTGCGACAGAAGAGCGCCAGCGACCAGGCGAGGTCCCATGTCATGTCGGGTAGCCCGTATTCCTCGTAGATATCGTTCAGGTTGCGCGCGATCGACTGCACGACCTCGTCGTCCGGCGGCACGCCCGCCTCCATCATGGCGTAAGCGGCCATCGCGTTGTGCCCAAAGGCATACGCCTTCCAGACGTCAGGTCCACCCGGACCATAGACAGGACGCTTGACCATTCGCGTCGTCACCGGGCCGTTTGGGTCGACAACTCGTCGCTCGACCTTACGAGTGCCCGTCTGTTTGCCGCGTTTCCGGACTTTCACCTTCTTCCGTACGGTGACCGCTTCTGCCGACGAACCTACCTTGACATCACGGTACTCTTCCACGACCTTCCACTCGTAGACAGGCTCGTCTACAGTGATCGTCTTGTAGGCTGGCACCTTGATCTCAACATCTTTCTGACCAATAGCCTTCCGCTTGCGCGTGGGCGGAACGACCCATTTCTCATCGTCCTTCCCGGCCAAACCACCGAGGTAGGCTATGCCGTGTGCGAGCGCCGCGGACACCGTTCCTTTCTGTTCAGGGCTATCCAACACTTCGACGGTGGCGTCCGCTGTGTCACTCGCCTCCGCTTCCGGTTTGTCCGCTTCGCTTGTGGCAGGCGGTGGATCATCGACCGGCAGCGACAAGGTCGGCAGCGTGTCAGCCGCATCGCCTGCAGATACGACAAGCCCGAGAATCAGGCCGATATTGAGAAACCTGGTGCGACATCTAGTCATGCTGCATTCCTTTGTCTTACGCATACTCACTCCTTCTTTTGGACAGTACCATCATTCAGAATCCAGAATAGCCTGGGCGAAAGCTTCCCCGGCCTGGGAGTAGAATTTCATGCTGCCGAGATAATGGAAGGCAGCATTGCTTTGGCCGGAATAAGCCAGGCGTTCTGCTTCAGACATGCGCTTCTCCCGCAGTTCTTTTGCATAATTATTCTTCCACTGCCCGGCCGCACGGCGAACGAGCTTAGGGTTCTTCTTCTGCTCTGCTTTCAGGGCTTCATTGGCTTCTTCCCCCAGTGTTCTAGCCTTCTTAGCGGCAGCTACGACATCGTGGGGCCAGAATTTTTCTGTTAATACAGCATGTACATTGTCCTTGAATTCCGGTAGCTCTGCCGGTGCCGCCATAGCATCGCGGAAGTTTTGGTGGATTCCTTTGTAGCGTGGGGTGGCATATAGCTCTGTCGGTCCGTCCACGCCAAGCACACCAATCACGAAAGGCATCTCTGGTGTATTGAATTCTTTGCGGACATCCTTGATAAAGTGGACCAAGGTACTTGTGTATGCATCGTAGCCACCCGCCTTGCTGCGATTCGGGTAGATACTCTTACTGACCATATCGTTCCACCCCTGGAACCATACAAATCCGGCAATCTGATAGCCCTCGCTCTTTTTGTACGCGGGATGATATTTTCCGGGATCAGCAAGAACACGTTTCACATGTTTGGTCATTAGACGATAGTAATGACCAACGCTCTCGGTATCTTTTGCTCCGGCTAGGGTCCCGGCGCTTGGTGGACGAAAGTCTCCGAAGAGGCTTTTGCCACCCCAGGCTGCTTTGATGATAAGAATGGGCTGCCCTAAGCTTTCGTACATCGTGATACCAAACCCCAATTCGGGGCCGCACACATCCGGTGTCGCAAGATCTTTACCGTAACCAAAGGTCAGCGGTCCACTCTTGGTCGCGTCCTTGTCTTTACCGCCTGTAACCGCTGCGATACGGATGTGGTCAAACGATTTTGCTTTGCCCTCGGCATCGATCAGTTTGTCGTGCAACGCCTTGGTCTTCGGATCCGCGGCCATGTGCTCGGCCGTGCTGATTTTCGCCTGGCCCTGCATGTTGGACTGGCCAACGAGGATGTATACCTTCAGCGGTTCAGCATGGGCTGCACCACATACCATGGCCAGTGTAGAGATGATTACGGTCAGTTTACGCATGTCATTTTCCTTTTTTTGGGGCCCTTCCGGGTTTTCCGGGTGTTCTTTCATTGGGTACAGGAGACTGAGTTCTC
>CAZCDU010000186.1:0-8079 GCA_964497125.1 uncultured Victivallales bacterium
CCCAATTGTAGGGCGGGAACGGGCGAGTCTCCGAGTCCTTCCCGCCGGTGTGAGGCAGGTGCCGTTGCATCCGAGACGGCGGGAAGGTCTCGGGGACTCAACCGTTCCCGCCCTACAGTCGGGGCGTTGCGTGTTCAAACCCGTTTACACTGATGTCAGGCCCAATTGTAGGGCGGGAACGGGCGAGTCTCCGAGTCCTTCCCGCCGGTGTGAGGTAAGCGCTCTTGCATCCGAGACGGCGGGAAGGTCTCGGGGACTCAACCATTCCCGCCCTACAGTTGGTTTTCGCATGTTCATACGCGTTATGTTGATGTCAGGCCCAGTTGTAGGGCGGGAACGGGCGAGTCTCCGAGTCCTTCCCGCCGGCATGAGGCATGAACCGGTGCATGCGGATCTGACCCCTGTCGCAAATACATACCAGCCCTGTCGCAAATGTCCTCTAGGTGATCGAGGGCAGGTGGGCTAGCATGATTTCAATCCAGTTTGGCGGTAATTGAACAAGAGGAGATTCCCATGCCCAGGACTGCAACCTTCGCGGCGCTCGTCGCCATCATGGCAGCGATGCTGCTTTCACCAGTCGCTGAAGCCGGAGCACCGGCAACCGACGCCCCTGGGCCTCGCCCGCTGGCCATTGAGATGGGAGCGCCGTTCCATGACCATGCGATCCTGCAGCGTGATATGGAGGTGCCGGTCTGGGGGTGGAGCAAACCGGGAGCCAAAGTCACAGTTGCTTTCGCCGGCCAGAAGAAGAGCGCCAAGGCGGGCAAAGACGGCAAATGGTCGCTCGCGCTCGATCCGCTCAAGGCCAATGCAGAGTCGGCCGACATGGTCATCACCGACAGTACAGGCAAGACGGAGACCCTCACGGACATCCTCGTCGGTGAAGTATGGATGTGCTCCGGTCAGTCCAACATGCAGTGGCCGGCCAACAAGTGTGTCGTTGGCAGGAAGCTGATCCCGGACATTCTGGCGCGAGTGGAGGCTGGTGAAGAGAAGCGGCCGATCATTCGTGAAGGTAAGGTTACTGACAAATTCTCCTCACTCTATCCGACGCTCAACGCCAAGGGGCAGTGGAGCTCGAACTGGCAGGATTTCAGTGCAATCGCGTTTGCGTTCGCGTACGACATCGCCAAGGAGCTACAGATCCCGGTCGGTATCGTGAACTGCGCGTTCAGTACGACGCAGATTCAGGCCTGGACCCCGCGTGAGGGGTTTGCCGGGGGCGAAGACGAATACACCAAGGCGATCTACCAGAAGATTCTCGAAGGCGACTGTACGACTCCCGAGCACAAAGCCGCGTGGAAGTCATACGAGCAGGCGTTGCTTGATTGGGCCAGGGAGAGCGCTCAGCGTGTTGAAAAGGGATTGAATCCCATGCCGCAGCCGGGCGTTCCCGGCAACGTGGGCGGGAACCGCTCCGCTACCTGGATGTGTAACGGCAAGATGACTTCGATGGCACCTTACGCGATTCGCGGTGCGATCTGGAACCAGGGCTACGCCAACGGCAATGAAGGGCTTCCGTATCGTAACAACCTGCACTCGCTGGTACGGGGCTGGCGCTCCATCTTCAACAAGCCGGATCTACCAGTCTACTTCCACCAGTTCTACTGCGCAGGCAAAGACTTCAGCGGAGTCACGCTCAACAGCGTCGCCGAAATGCGTCTTGGCACGTGGTTGGCACACCGGGACATTCCCAATGCGGCCATGGCCAGCCAGGTGGATATCACGGGCGGTGTGCACTACTACAACAAGGGCGTGCCCGGCCAGCGCCTCGCACGCCATGCCCTCAAGAACCAGTATGGCAAGAAAATCATCGCCAACAGCCCGATGTACAAGGATTACAAGGTCAAGGGGAGCAAGCTGATCCTTGAGCTCGATCATGCGGACGGCCTCGTGGTCGGCAAGTCCAACTGCGGTGGCAGCCTGGCAACACCGACCCCGATTGACAACGGTGCGGACCAGGTGGAGCTCTTCTACATCGCCGACAAGGCCCAAACGTGGCACCTGGCCAGTGTTGAGATCAAGGGCAAGACGATCGTGCTCACGGCACCGGGCGTCAAGAAGCCTCGTGGCGTGGCTTATGGCTGTAATGGCGTGGGCGGTATGCCGGGGATCTACAACAAGGCAATGCTACCCCTGATTCCCTTCATCTTCTATGATCACAAGCTCGTCGTGTCAGCCCAGTGGGATCTCGACCATGTCAAGATTCCCGGATTTGATTCCCCCGAGATGATGACATGGCCCATGGAGTATCTCCCGATTGCCGGTACGGTCGTGGATCCCAGGACGTACGGTCTGCAGGAAGTCCACCGCAAACTCTGGCTACTCGGCCCGCAGTTCGCCAACAACGCGGTAATTCAAGCCGGCGTGCCAACACGCTTCTATGGCAAGGCCGTGCCGAACTCCGTGGTGAAGGTGAGCTTCAACGGTGTTGAGAAGAGTGTCGATATCGGCGCAGAGCAGGATGAGTGGGAACTGACCTTCCCGGCGATGGACGCCACGGCCAAGCCACTGGACCTACATGCGGTTTGCACGTTAGACGGCAAGGTGGCCCACGAGCGAAAGCTGTCGAATATCGTGATTGGCGATCTCTGGTATGTGGCGTGCCACGAGATCAAGCTACCAAAGGGCCCCGGCCTTCCGCGAAGTGGACCGACGCCAGTGGAAGCATGGACCGAAACGCCTCAGCTTCGCATGCTCATGTCAGGCGGGCGACGCGCTGAAGGCATGCCCATGCGCTTCAAGATGAATGCTTCCGGCAATCCCATAAGCCGTTTCTTCACGCGCTGGACCCCGACGATCGGTTTGACCCGGGAGCTGGCCCAGCGGATTCACGCAAAGACAGGAAAGCCCGTCGGCATCGTGATTCTGGATCCTGGCGGGTCACCGCCCATCAAGGATTGGGTCGGCTATGAGTATCTACCGAAGATTCCAGCCTGGAAGGCGGACGCAGCTGAGCTCAAGCCACTCTATGCCGCGGACCCGGAAGCCTTCCTTGCCAACGCCCGCACCTACATCGGTGACTGGAAGGGGTACTGGAAGAGCGTGGCGACCGATCCCGCTTTCGAGACCGGTGCGATGCCGCGCTTCCCGGGGGCCGTATCCGTTGAGACCAGCGCCACCAAGATCTATAACCAGTCGATCTGTGGATTCAGTCCGGGCAACTTCAAAGCGATCCTCTCCCTGACGGGGAAGGGTCTGGTTGCCGACGGTGAAGGTGCCAACTTCGGACAGCGGTTTGCAGTTGCCGCCAACTGCTGGAAAGAGACGTTTGCCCGCGGCAGCGAGGTCATCGACCCTCACCTGGTCTACGCCATGCCATCGAAAGCGCTGGCCCCCAAGCTAACGAAGCCAGAGGGAATCCAAGGCAAGAGCACGGCTGTTGAGCTGAAGGCCTGGCCTGCGATCAAGACGGATCCCAAAACGCGCCTGCCCATCGTCGGCGACGACCTCAAGGCGCTCCTCGATGAAGCCGTCCAGGCGGTGTATAAGTAGGTCGGACGTGGGGAGTGGAGAGTGGAGTGTAGAGTGTGGAGAGTAGACTGTAGAGAGTAGGAAGTTGTAGAAATAGAATCCCCCGGGCTTGCCCCGGGGATCGTTAGGATGGTGGGCTACATAAGGGATATTTCTTTCCATCCGAGCCCGGACTGCGGCAGGTTGGAGCGAAGCGCTTCCCCTGCCTCGATCCGGGCTCCGACAGGGGCGGGACCTGGATGTAGCCCGACATCCTGAGACTCCCCGGTACAAGCCCGGGGGATCTTCAGATGAACACCGACAGAAAGTGACAACTTTAAATCAGCACTCGACCACTCTTAAGTGGGACAGGCGTCCTCGCCTGTCTCCCGCTCGGCAGTGACGCCACGCGCGTCGCTAACAGGGCCAACGGGCGAGGACGCCCGTGCCACGGAGATCGAGACTAGAAAGAGAGATTAAGGCGAAAGATTAAGGCAAAAGATTAGGGTTTTGGATGGCTGTCCTTAATCTTTCGCCTTAATCTTTCGCCCTAATCTCTCCCTCTTCAAGACGGCTGGAAATGAAAAGACGACGATTTCGACAAGACGCAATTGTTAGGCAATAGATTCATCAGCGACAAAGGAGTATCCATGATTAAGAGACGTTGGCTGTCGGTCGTTTGTGTTGTGGTTCTGGTGGGCCTGGCTATGAATATGGCACACGCCTTTGTGGGGTCATACGAGGATCCCTATTACAAAGAGCGTCCGATCTTTCATTTCTATCCGGCCCATGACCTCGCTCGTCTCAAGATCGACCATATTGGTCCGATCGGCATCGGCCTGGAGCTGCGGCAGCCGGCCTTTACGATGCACCTTATCAGCGTTGAGCCGGACTCTCCCGCTGCGGCAACCGGCAAACTGAAGCCCGGGCAGATCATTGAGAGCATCAACGGCAAGGTCCTGAAAGACATAGATCCACGGATCATCCTGGGTAACCTGATTACGGAAGCCGAAGCCAAAGACGGCGTTCTCAAGATGATGGTGAAGGAGAATGCCGACGCCAAGGCTGAGCAAGTGATCGTGAAGATCCCCGTGATGGGAGCCTACAGCAAGACATGGCCGCTGAAGTGCAAGAAGTCGGACAAGATCGTCCGCGAGTTCGCTGACTTGCTGGCCAAGAGTCCTGTGGGATATGGGTCTGCTCTGTTCCTGCTTTCGACCGGCGAAGAGAAGGATTTGGACGTCGTTCGCAAGTGGTTCAGCAAAGGCGGAAATACCGGCGGCTATCCGTGGGATACCGGCTACAACGGTCCTGCCGTTTGCGAGTACTATCTGCGCACGGGCGACGAATCCGTGTTGCCCGGAATTAAGCAGGCGGCCGACAAGCTCACCGCAACCATCTACAACGGATCCTGGATGGGGCGGGGGGGCTGTAACTACAATTACATGGCCGGCGGTCACATGAATGCTGCCGGCGTGCATTGCCTGACATTCCTGCTGCTTGCCAAGGAATGCGGTGTTGACGTTGACGAGCATACGTTGCAGTCCTGCCTCTATCACTTCTATCGCTACGCCGGTCACTGGAATGTCTCTTACGGAGACGGCCTCCCGGAAGGCGGCGGCGTTGACAACGGCAAGAACGGTGGCCTGGCGTTTGCGATGGCCGCTGCCGCCTCGCTTCATCCCGACGGCGAGAAGTCGGTCTATGCCAAGGCCAGGGACGTCAATGCGAACAAGAGCTTCTACACCACTTCATGGCTGTTTCACGGTCACACGGGTGGTGGTGTCGGCGAGATCTGGCGCGGTGCCGCAGCAGGTCTGCTTCATGAGAAGCGCCCGGAGATGTACCGTTCGTTCATGAAGGAACGTACCTGGATGTACGAGCTGGCACGCCGTCATGACGGCGCCTTCGGATGGGCCAGCGGCCAGAACGTCAACTACGGCACTACGGCACACAGGGGTGGCCGGTCCTGGGGCAACCTTGTACCTCTGATCTACACGATTCCACGTAAACAGCTTCGCATCTATGGAGCGCCTCCCACGAAGTACTCCAAGTCCTACAAGATCCCCGACCGTCCCTGGGGCACGAAAGCCGATGAAGCGTTCTATTCGCTGGAGCCGGGCGAGTACAAACCGGGCAAGAAGCAAGACATGTCGAAGGAGAGCGTGCCCACGCATGCTTCCATGGCGCTGCTCGGGTGGTGTGGTGATCCGGAGGTGAGCGACGATGATCTCCTGATGTTCTCACACCATTCCGATAGTACTGGCAGAGGAACGGCCGCCGGCTACATCGCCCAGCATGGTCGTGACCATCTGATCATCGGTCTGCTGAAGTCCAAGGACCCGCGCGGACGTCTGAGTGGCGTACGAGCGCTTGGCGGCGCGCAGAAGGGCGTGGCTGCCACGGGGGATCGCCTGACGGACGAAACCATCAAGTTGCTGGGCGGCATGATATCGGATCCCGAGGAATCCTGGTGGGTTGTCATGGAAGCGTTGAAAGTGCTTGGCACGGCCCCGGCCGACAAGGTTGCGCCTTACAGCGGTCGGATTGCCTACTGGATGAAGCACAAAGACTGGTGGCTGCGGCACGCGGCATTGACAGCGGTCACACCCATCGCCACAGATAAGCGGTTTTACAAGAGCATGCTCCCAATCGTAGGCGACATGGTTGCCAACAACACGCGTGCCGTTGCGTTGGGGCCCGTGCGCGGAATTGTTGGCGCTCTTCAGAATGCGGATCCGGATGTACAGTCCTTCGCGGTTGGCGAGCTTGCCAAGGCTTATGGCGGGTTCCCCTCGGAGTTCAGCGCACCGGGGGGACAGGATATGTCCAACTGCGTGGACTACATGCTCAAGGGAGTGGCCCGGAACCTGGCCGACGCACCCGGGGGCTTCGACAGGCTCTATGTGGAAAGCAAGAAGCGCTTCCCAGGCGAAACACTGCCGCACAAAGACCTCTACATGAGTGCAGACGCCACCAAGTTCGGGCCCAAGGTCAAAGACGCTCTGAAGCCCATCGTCGTCGACGACCTGATCCCGAAGTACATTGGCACCGGGGATCACCGCGCCCAGACTAGCGATCTGCTGCTTGAGGAAGCATCCAGCACGAAGTTCTCGTCTCGCCCGAAGATGCCGGGGCTCGTGGCGCTCTACAACCGAATTGGTGTGCAGGATTACAACTGGCACAACTTTGGGCCCGACCTGTCGGAGATCGCGTGGGAGTATCATTCGTTCGATCCGCCGGAGGAAAAACTCTGGGAGCCCGGTTGGCGCTACCGCAAGGTGACCGACCCCGCCGGCATGGAGAGCTGGTTCAAGCCCGAGTTCGATGCGAAGGCAGCAGGATGGAAGACCGGCCACGCGCCCTTCGGCCAACTTGACGGCAAGCTGCCAACCGAACCATGGCGCGACTGCGCACAGCAATTCTGTCGATGTGGCGATCCGGTGAAGACGCTCTGGGAGAAAGAGGTCCTCACGATGCGTACGAAGCTGAAACTCCCGGACCTCAAGGAAGGACACATCTATCGCCTTTGCGTTGGCGGCATGTCGCACGTACAAGGCGGGGATGGATTTGAAATCTACGTCAACGGCAAGCAGTTCCTGCAGCGCAAGAGCGGCGTTGGCAAACGTGCCGGCGGCCGGGCTGTTTCTGCCTTCCTGACCAAGGAATGGTGGGCGGATTTCGATGGCGAAGTCACCATTGCGGCCAGGGGGTTCTGCCCAATCCCCGGAGGCAAACGTTCCCCAGGCGTCACGCGGCAACACTTCTCAGTCTTCCTGCAAGAGATGAAAGCCCCGCCAATCACCGACGAAATGATCGCCAAAGGCAAGGCACTGCAGCCGGCGAAGTGATATAGGCACGGCGAAATTGTAGTCACCACCTCACCCGAAGACTGAGACCGGCTGACGATTACGGGCGACGATTACGGATTCCGAGGAGAATGATCCCAAATCATCAACCGTAATCGTCGCCCGTAGTCGTCAACCGTTCCCGCCCTACAGTTTAGGTGGGTGCATGTCGATGCGGGCGGTCCTTATGTGGGGCTCTAATTGTAGGGCGGGAACGGGCGAGTCTCCGAGTCCTTCCCGCCGGTGTTGAGCAGGCACCGTTGCATCGGGGACGGCGGGAAGGTCTCGGGGACTCAACCGTTCCCGCCCTACAGTCGCGATCATCGTCCCGATCGTTGTCCCGATCGTTGTCTCGGGATCTTGGGCTGTTGACGGGTCCGGGAATCGACGACGATCAGGACGACGATCGTGACAACGATGAGAATCGACGATGATCGAGACAAGGATCGAGACGACGATGGAATCCTCTCTCCTCGTAATCCGTAATCGTCGCCCGTAATCGTCCCCCGATGGCCCAGGGCCAACGGGCGAGGACGCCCGTGCCACGTAGACCATTTCTCCCAATTCCGCCTCCGACCTCCGTTTTGTCGCAATAAGACTCTGCGGAAACGCATAAAGACTCTATGCAGCTATATATATCAATATGGTATTATTGTGCATGGGGAAGAACACTATCGATGCGCCCTCGGCTGAGGGATACCCCTATATGTAAGCCCGTTGGATCTTCTGACGGGCTGGGAGCGATCTTTTTTAGTACTGAGAATGAACGACTGATGAG
>CAZCDU010000187.1:0-8016 GCA_964497125.1 uncultured Victivallales bacterium
CATCCGGAACGATCTTCGCCACCTCTCTCAGGGGATCAGCGTTCAGGAAGGTGACGATGCCGCTGAAGCTGATGTGATAGCCGAGATCAACCAGGCCCTTCGCCATGGCCTCATCCCGCGTGAAACAGTGCAGGACGCCGATACGGTTAGGATCGCCCTGCCACGCATCGGCATGGTCCTTAAGTGCTGATAATGTGTCTTCATCCGCATCCCGGCTATGGATCACGACGGGCAACCCGAGGTCGTTTGCGAGTGCAAGCTGCGCCCGGAAGAGAGACACCTGCTGTTCTGCTGATTCCGGATGGTAGTGATAGTCGAGTCCGATCTCACCTACGGCGCACACGTTGACACCCACGGCCGGCAGTCGGTCGACGGCCGTGCGGATACGATCCAGCGCGTCCTCGAGTTCCTGCGGGCCGGCAAGCTCAACCGCGCTATCACGGTCAAATCCAACTGAGATGCGAACGTCCTCCGGGTAGGCTCTAGCCGCGTCCACCGCAGCCTTGTTCAGATCACACGAGCCACCAATCGCTACAATGCGAGTGACGCCGGCCTCGCGGGCCCTGGCCATCTGGGCCTCGAGGGCATATTTCCCGCCAAGTCGGCTGAAATGGGCATGTGTATCAAATAGTGGCATCCTGTGTCTTTCTGTTCAATCGTCCTCCCGAATACCAGTCGGATTCGTCTTCCGAGCACTATAGAAAGCTGTGTAATCCCGGTCAACGGTGAACGCGTCCCTGCGCAACTAGGGCGGCGCCATTCACCGCTTGCATTTCGTGGGGGCAACATCTAGCATCGCTGACTTGGGGTGAATAACGAAATCTAGGGGCTTTTTTACGGGCTTCTTTGGGACGAAAAGGTGGCGGGGAATGTTGTATCCATCGAAAGACGAGTATCTGAAGTACGCTGAGGGGCATGATATTGTTCCGGTGTACCGGGAGATTCTTGCCGATGTGGAAACGCCGGTAACGGTGTTGCAGCGCTTTGCTCAGGATGAGAATGCGTTCCTGCTTGAGAGTATGGAGGGCGGTGAGACCTGGGGGCGCTATTCGTTTGTGGGCATCAATCCCGAACTTCTCTTTGAGACGGATCACGGCGGTGGACGAACGGGTGAGCTTGAGGCGTTGCGGGACGTGTATCGCAACCTGAAGGTTGCGGAGCTGCCCGGCCTGCCGCGCTTCTTCGGTGGGGCTGTGGGCGTTGTGGGATACGAGGCGATTGGCGAATTCGAGCGTATGCCGCCTCCGAAAGCTGGGTCGGATCGGGTTGTTCCCCGTAGCCGCTTCCTGAAGGTGGATAAGCTCATTGTATTCGACAACGTCCGCCATACGATTAAGATCGTCTTTTGCACGCGCCCGAAGGAAGCCGCCTCACCCGAAGCGGCGTACGAAGATGCGCAAGCCCAGATTGCTGCCGTGGCTGCACAGCTTCCCGAGCACCATGCCGAACCGGTGCAGTGTTTCCCCGAGGTCACGTTCACATCGAACATGACGAAGGATGACTATCTGGAGATGGTGCGTCGCACCAAGCAGTACATCGTCGATGGCGATATCATCCAGGCTGTTCTGAGTCAGCGCTTCTCCGCGCAGACAGGCATTCCCCCGGTTCAGCTGTACCGGGCGCTTCGGTTGCTGAACCCGTCGCCGTATACATTCTTCCTGAAATTCGGCGATCAGACGCTGGTTGGATCATCGCCGGAAGTGATGGTACGGCTGACCGGAAGTCGCGTTGAAGTCCGTCCGATCGCCGGCACGCGTCCGCGCGGCGAGAGCGAACAGGAAGACCGGCAGTTGGCCGATGACCTGCTCTCGGATGAGAAGGAGAAGGCCGAGCACGTCATGCTGGTGGACCTGGGGCGCAATGATATTGGCCGCATCGCCGAATCCGGCAGTGTCCAGGTGACCGACTACATGGTGATTGAGCGCTACAGCCATGTCATGCACATGGTCTCGCACGTTGAAGGTGTGCTGCGGCGCGAGTTTGATGCCTACGATGTGCTGAAGGCAACCTTCCCGGCCGGCACACTTTCCGGCGCCCCGAAGATCCGTGCCATGGAGATCATCCACGAGCTTGAACCCTCGCCGCGCGGGGCCTACGGCGGGGCCCTCGGGTACATCAGCTACACGGGTAACATGGATTTTGCGATTACCATCCGTACCCTGGAGATTGAGAACGGCGAAGTGTCCGTACAGGCCGGCGCCGGCCTCGTGTACGATTCCGATCCCGTGACTGAGTACGAAGAGACCTGCCACAAGGCTCGCGGGATGCGGAAGGCCGTTGAGATGGCAGCCAGAGGCCTGGAGATGGGGAAAAGCTGAAAGACTGAAAGGCTGAGAAGCTGAAACTGAAATGCTACCATGATTATTCTTATCGATAACTACGATTCGTTTACCTACAACCTGGTCCAAGTCATGATGGGGCAGGGGGCCGATATCCAGGTCTTCCGCAATGATGAAATTACGGTGGATGCCGTGGTGTCAGCAAAGCCGGACGGGTTGGTGATATCCCCCGGGCCTTGTACCCCCAAAGAAGCTGGTATTTCCGTGGATTTGATTCAGCGGATGTCCGGCTCGTTGCCGATCCTCGGGGTTTGCCTGGGGCACCAGTGTATCGGGGCGGCATTCGGTGGGGTGGTCAGCAACGCTCAGAGCATCATGCATGGCAAGACCTCGATGGTGCACTACGACCAGTCGCCGCTGTTCCGCGGAATGAAGAACCCCTTCCCGGCGGGACGCTATCACTCGCTAGCCGTCATGCGAGGACCCCTGCCTGAGGCCCTGGTCATCGATGCCTGGACCGATGATGGGGAGATTATGGGGATGCACCATGCTGAGCATCCCACTTATGGCGTGCAGTTCCATCCTGAGTCCGTGCTGACGCCGAGTGGGAAACGACTGCTACGGAATTTTCAGCAGATGGTTGAGGGCGGGGAGCAGTAATCAGAAGTCAAGATTCAGTGATCGGGAAACAGGCTCCCTCCCGCTGGTCGGGAAGCCATTCTTACAACGATGTACGTGTAGGACGCGTTTCCCCGAAGCGAAGCGGAGGGGCGCGTGTGATTGCTGAGAGCAGTGATGCCTGGCGAGAGGAGTTAGAATTATGAAACAGTTTCTTCAGAAAGTAACCGCGGGTGAGAATCTGACGCAGGCCGAAATGACCGAGGCCTTTGATATCATCATGTCGGGCGATGCCACGCCGGCGCAGATCGCCGGGTTCATTGTGGCGTTGCGCATGAAAGGCGAAGTCGTTGACGAGATCGCCGGTGGCGCCGACTCCATGCGTCGCCATGCTGTGTTCATTGACTGCACAGGACTCCAGGTTGTCGATACCTGCGGTACGGGCGGGGATTCATGTGATACGTTTAATGTTTCGACGACGGCGGCTTTCGTCGTGGCCGGCGCCGGGGTTCCGGTAGCCAAGCACGGTAACCGCGCGATCACGAGCAAATGCGGATCGGCTGATGTGCTCATGGCGCTTGGAGTGAACCTGGAGGTAACGCCCGATACGGTCGAGGATTGTATTCGCGACGTCGGCATCGGGTTCATGTTTGCGCCGAAACTGCATCCGGCGATGAAACACGCGATGGGACCAAGAAAAGAACTCGGCGTCCGTACCGTTTTCAATATGCTAGGGCCTCTGACCAATCCAGCCGGTGCGAAAGGTCAGATTATCGGTGTGTTCTCCCCTGAGCTGACGGAACCTTTTGCCAACGTGCTGCGTCTTCTCGGCAGTAGGCGTGCCTTCATCGTGCATGGCCAGGATGGCATGGATGAGATCACGAACACCACTACGACGCGGATCAGTGAACTGGCCGGCGGATCGGTGAAGACCTATGAGTTCGATCCCCTGGGGCTGATCGAAGACTACGCTGATGCTGCCGATCTTGTTGGTGGCGATCCCGAGGTGAACGCGTCAATTACGCGGGCGATTCTCGAGGGCGAAAAGGGCCCCAAGCGTGATATCGTGTGCCTCAATGCCGGTGCGGCGATTGCTGCCGGTGGCAAGGCCGATACGCTCAAGGACGGGTGGCAACTTGCGCAGGACGCCATTGACAGCGGGAAGGCAAAGGCAGCCCTTGATGGGCTGGTCGCAGCGACACAGTAGAGAGACACGATGAGCATTCTTGACACAATCATGCATGAGCGCCGTGCGGCGGTGAGGGCTACGCGGGAAGAGGTTCCGTTGGATGTGCTACGTGAGGCGGCATCAGCTCGTGTTCACCACAGCCTCAAAACTCGCTTGCGTGAGACAGAGGGCACATGCGTGATTGCCGAAATGAAGAAGGCGAGCCCGTCAGCCGGTCTTCTGCAGGATGACTACGATCCAGCCCATATTGGACAGCGCTACGTTGAAAATGGTGCCGTGGGGATCTCGATCCTGACGGAGCCGCTTCGTTTCCTGGGGCGGGCCGACGACGTACGTACCGTCCGGGCCATCGTGGACCTCCCGATTCTACGCAAGGACTTCATGTGCGATATCTACCAGGTTTATGAGGCGGCAGCATGGGGGGCTGATGTCATTCTCTTGATTGCCGCAGCACTGCGTGATGATGAAATGCAGGAACTCTACGAAGCCGCGCTGGGGTTGGGGCTTGAGGTGCTGGCAGAAACCCACACGGCCGAGGAGTTGGATCGCGTATTGCCTCTCTCCGAGGCCATCGTGGGAGTGAACAGCCGTAATCTGAAAACACTCAGCACGGATTTGGCCGTGGCTCATGAGCTGGCGAGCCGGTTGCCCGAGGGCCGTCTTTCGATTGCAGAGAGTGGCATTCGACACCGGTCGGAGATCGAGGCCCTTGAGGCTGCGGGGTATGACGGCTTTCTGATTGGTGAAGCACTCGTGAGTCACGATGATCCCGGTGGCCGTCTGAGCGTACTTGTGGGTCGATAGGCAAGGTGCAAGATGGACATTGATGTCAAAATCTGTGGGCTGACGAATGTCGAGGATGCGCGCGTTGCACTGGATGCCGGCGCTGACTACCTGGGATTCGTGATCTACCCTAAGTCGCCACGCGGGGTTACGGTCGAGCGTGTGTCGGCGATCATGAGCGCGCTCGATGCGGGCACGCGGGGGATTGGCGTGTTTGTGAACGAATCCGCCTCGGAGGTCGACAGGATCGCCAGGCAGTGTGGCCTCTATGCAGCACAAATTCACGGTGATGAAGACGCCGGCGCTTTCACCGACTTTCCTCACCGCTTGTGGCGTGCCGTGTGGATTCAGGATGGCGCGGCCGTTCCGCCGCCGGCAGCGTGGCCGGCGGAACGTTATGTGATTGATGCTGCTGTGCCGGGGCTATATGGTGGCTCCGGCGTGCAGGCAGATTGGGATGAGGCATCGGCTCTGGCGAAGGCGCGATGTGTCATGCTGGCCGGGGGATTACACCCCGGCAACGTGGCCGACGCCATTCGGAGTGTGAACCCCGCGGGCGTGGACGTGTCCAGTGGCGTTGAGGCTGAGCCCGGGCGAAAGGACCACGATGCTGTAAGGGCATTTGTTTCGGCTGCCAAGGGTCTGGCGAGCTAGAGCACTGGTTTGGAAGAGCAAGACGGCTAACAGGACTTGAGACGAGATGATGAATCAACAACCGGATAGCGCAGGGCATTTCGGCGTGTTTGGCGGACGCTATGTTGCCGAGACGCTGATGCCAATTGTGATTGAGGTCGAGGCGGCCTATCGAGAGGCGAGCGAAGACCCCGCCTTCATGGCAACGTTCCACGCATTGCTGGAATCCTACGTGGGTCGTCCATCCCCTCTCTATTTCGCTCAGCGGCTCACCGAAGCGTGGGGTGGTGCACGGGTTTATCTGAAGCGTGAGGACCTGAACCACACGGGCGCCCACAAGATCAACAACACCCTGGGGCAGGCGCTCCTCGCATTGCGCATGGGCAAGACAAAGCTGATGGCTGAGACGGGGGCCGGGCAGCACGGCGTTGCAACGGCAACCGTTGCCGCACTTTTTGGTATGTCCTGCAAGGTTTACATGGGTGAAGAGGACATTGTGCGACAGGCTCCGAATGTGAAGCGTATGGAGTTGCTGGGCGCCGAGGTCGTGCCGGTCAGCAGTGGGACGCGGACACTCAAGGATGCTATGAGTGAAGCCTTGCGTGCCTGGGTTGCCGAGGTGGAAGATACCTTTTACGTGATCGGTTCAGTTGCCGGGCCACATCCTTACCCCATGATGGTGCGGGATTTTCAAAGGGTGATCGGCGATGAGACACGCCGGCAGTTCCTGGAGCTTGGCGAAGGTCTTCCTGATGCGGTTATCGCTTGCGTCGGCGGCGGCAGCAATGCGGCTGGGATCTTCTGCGCTTTTGTGCCCGATGCGGGAGTTCGACTGATCGGTGTCGAGGCCGCTGGCTTCGGTATGGATACGGGAAAGCATGCGGCCAGTATCGTGGCAGGTCAACTTGGGATTCTGCATGGTAGCAAGTCGTATGTACTCCAGGATGAGAATGGCCAGGTCCAGAATGCGCACTCCATCAGCGCCGGCCTTGACTATCCCGGGGTAGGGCCGGAACACGCTTTGTGGGCCGATGAAGGGCGGGCGGAATATCATCCCATCACAGATGCTGAGGCCCTGGACGCGTTCCATGAACTCACACGTCTTGAAGGGATCTTGCCGGCGTTGGAATCGTCTCACGCTGTGGCAGAGGCAAAGAAAATGGCCGCTGAGCTTGGGCGGGATAAGACCATTGTCGTCAACCTCTCCGGACGCGGGGACAAGGACTTGGATACGGTTCTGGAAATCATGGGGAAGAGCGATGCGTAGGATTGAAGCAACCTTCTCGCGGCTGAAGGAAGAAGGGCGTAAGGGGCTTGTAGGGTTTCTGACCGTCGGGGATCCGGATCTTCAGCAATCTGAACAGGATATCCGCGACGCCTTGGATGCAGGCGTCGATGTCCTCGAACTTGGCGTACCGTTTTCTGATCCCACTGCGGATGGCCCAACCATCCAGGCCGCTTCGCACCGTGCTCTTGAGCACAACGTATCGCTATGCGATGTGCTGGCCCTGGTGCGACGGATTCGCGCGGACTACGAGACGCCGATCGTTCTTTTCGGGTATGCGAACCTCTTTTTTCGCTACGGCTACGGGGAAATCTGTGCCGATGCCGTCGAGGCTGGGGCGGATGGCATGCTGGTTGTGGACCTTCCGTTTGAGGAGGCCAATGAGCTTCGCCAGTACATGGGCAGCGCCGGTCTTGATTTCGTGACCCTGGTGGCGCCGACAACGCCGGCGGCCCGACTGCAGCAGATCCTGGCGGATGCCGAGGGCTTCGTCTACTACATCATGGTGACTGGTGTCACCGGCGCTCGCGAGTCGCTGGTGAGTGGGCTTTCCGAGCGGATGGCAGAATTGCGGAGTGCTACTGATCTTCCGGTTGCCGTTGGCTTTGGCGTTAGTCGTGGTGAGCAAGCCCGTGAGGCCGCCTCGGACGCCGACGCTGTCGTCGTGGGTAGTGCGCTGATCACCGCTGCAAGGGAAGGGCGTCTCGCCTCCCTGGTCCGTGAAATTCGCAACGCGCTTGATGAGGGCTAGACAACATGTCACGCCAGTTTGAGTACTCGTTGCACGTTCCCTATGCCGACATTGACGCAATGGGAATCGTCTACTACGCGAACTACCTCGTCTATTTCGAAATGGCTCGTGCCTCCCTGCTGCGGGAAGTCGGCTTGCCCTACCTGGAGATGGAGAAGAAGGGCGTCATGTTGCCGGTGGTCGAGTCACACTGTGAGTACAAGACATCGGCACACTATGACGATGAGTTGATCGTTCACTCGACTTGTCTGCCGTTCAAGGGACCACGCCTACGGATTGAGTATGAAGTACGGCGGAATGGTGAGCTCGTGGCAACGGGCTACACGCACCACGTCTGTATGAGTCCGGGCGGCAAGGTGTTGAGACCTACCGCGGAGCTTCGTGCCTTGTGTGACGGATGAGCGCGGCAGCCGGGAGGAGAATGTATGACGGTTATGCCGAGCTCGGCATAAGCGCCATTATGCCGAGTTCCGGATTA
>CAZCDU010000188.1:0-7980 GCA_964497125.1 uncultured Victivallales bacterium
TCAGGCTAAAGCCTGCACTACATACACGAGAACATTAGGAAACAGGCGTATGTAGTCCACGCATTAATCCCCCCACTGGGCAAGCCCAGATTTTTCGCGTATTAGACTTGGAGTGCGGTGGCAGAGCCCGAAGCGAGCTTGCGAGCGTAGGGTGGCGACACCGCTTTTGCGTCATGCTGGGGGGGCAGTTGCGCGTGCCGGGGAAAGGCGGTGTCGCCGGCTCGTCCCTCGCCTCTGCCACCGCACTCCAAGTTGGGACCCAAGAATGCTGCTGGGACAGAGTGAAGTCTCAAACAAGCGTGCTCCCCACGTGAAGGACGAGTGATCAGAGCTGCTACAGAAAAGCCGCGCCCTTGTCGTCGTCTGAGAACTCCATCCAGTCAGCCACCAGCTGGCGGTGCTCGCCCAGAGTCGCTTGATGCTCCGGGCACGTTGCCAGATTGACCAGCTCGCCCGGGTCGTTCTCCAGATCGACCAGTAGCTCCTCGTCCCCCGTGGCAAAACAGCTGTACTTGAAGCGCTTGCTTCTCAGCATTCTGAACCAGTGGTTCTCGGATACGATGTATGGGGGGGCATCAGTTGCGTCCCCGTTCTCGGCAACCGGCCGCAGGCTTCTGCCCAGGAAATGAGCTGGCTTGTCGACTCCTGCGTAATCGCAGAGCGTCGGCAGAATGTCGATACCGGCATTGACGAGATGCTCGCCCTCCGTCTGCCCGGCCGCGATTGCCCCCGGGAGTTTCATAATGAACGGCACGCCGACGGATTCCTCGAACGGCAGGCCTTTGGAGGCCAACTGATGGCTGGCATCCATATTGCCGTGGTCACTGGTGAAGATGATCAGCGTATCGTTCTCATGCCCCGCCTCCTTGACCCCATCAAGAATCTGGCCGATCAGCGCATCGACCTGTTCCGTGAGCCGATGGTAGATCCAGCGGTTGATTCGCCATTCAACATCGTCATACTCCTTACGCATGGTGATCGCAGGGGTGATGGCGTTGGGGTTCAGATGGGCTTCAATCGTTACCGGTTCGTTCTGCATGATGGCGTAGTTGTCCGGCACGGGAGGCAATTCATCAACTGGTAGTTTCAGGGCCTCTTCCCTGAGCTTGAGGACGTCGTGGGTATTGATGCCGTTCTTGGCGCGGTGAGCAAAACAGATGTCGTGCGGATTGATGAATGACGCCACGACAAAGAACGGCTTATTCCGCTCGCGCTGAATGAAGTCCACGCAGGCGGCCGGCAACGCTTCGCGCTCATCACGGAAATATTCATTGAAGCCCGCATTCAGCGGCTCAAGCGGCGTGAAGAGATGCGTCTTGCCCCCGTAGAACGTATCGTAGCCCGCGCCCTTCATCACATTCCCGATCGTGCCATCCAATACCTGCTGCGGCAGATCCAGCCGATCCTCGCAGACACCATTGTCATCCGCGCCAAGTCGACACGACATCATTCCGGTGACCATACTGACGCGACTCGGGGTGCAAACCGGATTGCTGCAATAAGCCTTCTCAAACCGAACGCCATCGCGCGCAAGGCTGTCCATGGCCGGGGTTCTCAAATACGGGTTCCCAGCACAGCTCATCATGTGACGGCTCTGCTGATCGGTCATGATAAAGAGAATATTCGGTGTAGTCATAGTCGCAGCATTATGGCCAAGCCCATGACTTGCGTAAACTCCCAATCAGCATCGTCGACCCCTAACCCCTCCGAGGAGGGGAGCTCTGCTTGAAGATCCCCTCCTGGGGGGGGCAGGGGTGGGTTCTTCCTGAACGCTGAACCCCTGAACACCGAACACTTTCAGCGAAGGGGGACGTCTGCGGGCCCGCATCTCGATGTCGCTACGCCGGTGTCCGACATCTCACTCCCCGTCGGTAGCAGGATTCAATAAAGGTAACCAACCGGATAGTAAGGTAGCGATGGCTTGTTGCTACCGCCATCCATACCATCATCATCCCAACATGTTCCTTTTCAGGCATGTAGGGGAGCGGCATGCAGTTCGAGGCCAAGCGCTTTGACCACCTTGAGGATGGTGTCAAAGCCTGGCGTTCGCTCTCCGGAGAGCGCTTTGTAAAGGCTTTCTCGCGAGAGCCCCGCGTCTCGTGCCACTTGTGTCATTCCTTTCGCTCGAGCGATGTCTCCGAGCGCTTTTGCAACAAATGCCGCGTCACCGTCAGACTCTTCAAAGCAGGCCTCAAGATAAGCAGCCATTTCTTCCGAGGTCCGAAGGTGCTCGGCAACGTCATAACGTGTGGTAGTTGTCTTGCGAATCTCTATCATTACCACACAGTGTAGCCAGCTGGCTACGATACGTCAAGGCTTGCATTGGTGCCTTCTCAAGTGACGGCAACTGGTTAGAGTCAACAGAATCACAGCCGGAACGCTGAAGGAGCAATACACCAGTGGGGCACGCCTCGCGTTGCGGACGATCACGCGTTCAAGCCCTCGTTCAGCCCCTCACGGCGTTTCGGAGTCCCAACTTGGAGTGCGGTGGCAGAGGCGAGGTACGAGCCGGCGACACCGCCTTTCCCCAGCGTAGACATTTGCCCCCAGCACGATGCAAAAGCGGTGTCGACGTCCTACGCTCGCAAGCTCGCTTCGGACTCTGCCACCGCACCGGGCGGAGGCTCTTTCCGGACAGTTCGTGAGGGGCTGTGAGTCCGCACAGATCAACCGGCGTCGGGTAGATGTCGAGGAACTCGACGACCGCATCTGTTCCGGCGCTTTGATGTTCATTGGTTTCTACTCCTTCCTGCTAATCGTCACCCGCGCAACCGATAGCGGCTTGGTGGTCCGGGCGCCAAAGAACATGTCATTGTTCCTATAGGGCTTGGCCATACTGCGGGCGAACATGGCGTCGTCGACTTCTCCGGTCCAGGTCTTCCAAGTGCCGCTTCCGGTCAGCGTGATAGTCTCGAGTTTCTTCTCCGGGTTATCCTTCGAGTCGTAGATGACCTCAATAGTGCCCGTCCCCTCATCAAGGTACTCGAGGCCGATCTCAACGTTCGTGACCCGGCCAAAGCGCCATTGGTCGTAGTCGACCCATATGTCCAGAAACGCCACGTTGGGATTCTTCTCGTGGGTACTGAGGGTCCAGCATTTCTTCCCCTTGATCGTGGCAACTGTATCCTCGGGGTTCACCTTGCGGTAGTTGGCTCTCTTTATGAGGCCCCTGGACGTGTCAGGGGTCACAGAGAGCATCATGGTTCCCGGGGGCGCCTTTGGGTGAATGTTAACGGATCCCCCTTTGATCTCGGGCACATGCCTGCCATACCAGGTTATCAAGCCGTATACGTCGACATTGCCCTCAAAGGCATCCGATGTGGCAACGACTGACGCGCCGCAGGCCATGCCGTAGAAACGGATTCGGTCGCCGGCCTCGTACGTCGTACATGCGCCACCAGTGCCTTCACTGGGAGAGTGGAAGAACTCCATGTTCTCAGGTCCCGCGCCGTTCTGCGACAGGAACATCATGTGGTGTTTCAGATGAAAGCAGATTACCCCGAAGCCCTGCACATCTCTAACATCGCCGAACAGGTATCCCTTAACGTTGTTCAAGAAGTAATTGTTGGCGTGAGTCCAGACCCATGTCTTGTGAAGGTCCTTGGTCCAATTGGCGACATTCGGGGTCTTCGTGCCGGGATATCCCCAGGCGCCCATGGTCTGGATGATCTTCTCCATCCGGCCGCCCCTTGTCCCCCCGCCGATATATATCCCCCGATTGAGTGGTGCTGTCCATAATCCGCGCATTGAGAAACCACTGCAGTCATGGCTTGCCATATCGATCAGATCCCAGCCTCGCTTGATGGTGACATATCGCAGATAGATGTTCTTCCCCTGTCCCCGGATCGTCCAGGGGTACGTCTTCGGAGGCGAATCCTCCACGGTGGGATAGAAATCGTTCTGATTGGGATAGAGGATCACAACCCCAACCAGCCCACTGTTCTCCTCCATGCTGATAAACGCCGGCAGTTTCTCTGAATCGCGAGCGTTCTCGCCCTCATAGGCAAAAAGAGCTGATACCGCGTGTGCTCTGCCTGTGCGATGAGCGTAGTCATACCCGCCACGCAGCTCCACACCGGAGGGGACTGTCAGGTGTCGCTTCACGGCATATTCACCGGCAGGAAGGTATACCACCCCACCGCCTTTCCTTCCGGCAAAGTCCAGTGCCCCCTGTATTGCCGTGGTGTCGTCAGCCTTCCCGTCGCCCTTTGCCTCCCACGGCGATTTGCGTACGTTGATGAGAATGTCGGCCTGTGCTGGTTTCCCAAGCGGAGCCCGGAGATAATGCTTGTCCTTCAATTGAGGAATCTTGTCCAGGTCGGGAAACCCGCCGGCCCAGGGATCGAGGTACCGGACATCCCGGCTGGCATTGATCTTCATCTGTAGTCCGTACGGAGCTAGCCCATACGGGACTCGTCCCTTCAACGGCAAGACCGTCCTGTCGTAGCGGATACCTGTCCTGGCGTCCTTAATGGTGATGTCATAGAGCTGGATGTTATCGGCATCGCCAAGGAAGATGCCCTCCGTGTTCTTCCGGCAGTAATCGACAAGCGCCTGTCTGTCATCCTTTGGCGCGTTCGTGATGATGTCCGCCGGGGCATCAGCCCAGATTGAAGGCGAGATGTAGACGCGATCGATGAAGCCATACTCGAGGTTGTTGTCATTGAAGATGCCCCGTTTCAGAAAGGTGCCGTAGATATTCTCGTGGGTCGGCATACCGGCGGCATGGACACATGACATGCCTTCGTACGCGTTGTAGAAGGTGAGGTTGTAATAGAGGACGGCCATGTAGGAGCGTGACACCGTGGGCGGGTAAGGCTGGACGTTGTCGATGGTCTGTTCGGGATACCAGAAACTCAGATTCCGTACGGCACAGTCGCCCGAAGTAGCCAAAATGAACGGCTCACCATCCGCCTGTCCCCGACCCGCATACACGGCCAGGATCGTCCCTTTGCCGGAACCCCCTTCCAAGGGGCTCTTCCAATCACCCCGCAGCGAGATACCACCCGGCATCGTCAGGGCCCCATCAAATCGGTACATCCCCGCGGGTACATAGATGACGCCGCCCCCCGATGCGTGGAGGTCGCTGATCGCCCGCTGAAAGATGGCCGTATTGTCCGTCTTTCCCGTTGGGTCGGCATTGTAAGCCTTGTCAGTCACGACAAGGTCCGCAACCACCACGTCATCTTTACAGAGCGTGGGGTATACAAGCCTCGGCTCAAGCGCCTGCAGTGGGCTAGACAGCGCCACTGCTGCCACTGTTATTGCGGTTGTTGTCAGGTACATGTTCATTGCCAATGAGACCCCTTCCTCTGTGCGGCGGCACTGTGTCGTCCTGGTTTCCGTTTGTCACCTTCCTGGCTGCTTCAAGATCCCCCGGGCTTGCCCCGGGGAGTTTCAGGATGCCTGGCTACACGCGACTCCTTACGATCTTTCCAGAGCCCGATCGGCGGCAGGGGGAAGAGCGGCGCTCAGCCCTGCCTCTATCCGGGCTCAGAGGGTCTATGCCTCTTTTGTAGCCTGCCACCCTAACGATCCCCGGGGCAAGCCCGGGGGATTCCCTCCGCAAAGGTGTCAAGCTATATCAGGACGACACATCAACATCCAATAACCAGCAAGGAACTCCCAATATCCAAGGCAAGGATTCAAGGTTAATCGTCAGAATCTGGATAGGAGTCCTGGAACGGATTCTTCACTTGGTCGGTTGGATATTCCTTGTTGGTTACTGGATGTTCTTCTTCCCTATCGGGTCTTCCTCAATGCCCCCGCACATTCCTACGGGGCCAGTACCCGCACGGCGTGGACGGTCACGCCATCTGGAACATCGATTGCCAGCCCCGTGATCCCGCCCCTATAGCCCGGCGCACCGTCCAGCTTCACCGTCACCGTCGGTCGTGACTATCGCTGAATGAGCAAACTGCCAATTCCCCAAGCGCGCTCCATCTTTGGAATTTTGGAGTTCGGGCTTCGGATTTCTTTGGGTATTTAGTTATTTGGGTGTTTCGTCATTCCTGCTGTTTCACGTACTCGTGAAACATACAGGCTAGCGCTCCCCATACAAGGCATTAAAGGGGGCTATCTTCTTGTGCACTGCAGCCGCGATCTCGTTGATGTCGATGTCCGGGAGACCTGCCACATTCTGGGGTTTCATTGTCGATATGTCGTAGTCGTAGAGGGTCTGCAACCACAGTAACGCCCCCAACCTTGCGACCAACTCGCCGCCATGCCCCAGTTCGTCATTAACCAGCTGCTCTTTGTTCTGCTTGCTCTTAGCCCGGGCCTTCTTGTCAGGGTTCAGCACATGTTTCACGCCCGGCAGCTCGCCGTTCTGAAGACGCCTGATCAGTTCGTACACACCAAGCCCGTATGGACAATACAGGATTCTGTTGTCCGGGTACTTCTTACGCAGTTTCACTACCAGTAAGTCATGCAGCGCCGTCACCCGCCTCTCGTGGTCTTGCAGCGATCCCCCGTCGGCTTTGTGAGGGCCTTTGCCCCAGGCAATGCCGATCATGAACGTCATGTCCGGGTTCTTGCTCAAGGCGTAGTCGAACCACTTGCTGTAATCCTCCACCGAGCTGTCTGCCGGGGAGTAGTAGGTCATGACCAGCAAATCAGTCTCTCCGCTGTCGAGGACCTTCTGCCCCTTCGCGCGGTTCTCCTCATTGTCCCACAGAAATCCGGGGGAACCGCCCTGTCCGCCCTGCATGACAATGGTCTCGGTGTGATTGATGATACGGGTGTCCGGTATGACATTCAAAAGGTCGGCTGCACTGGGCCTGAAGAAGCTATGCCCCATATACAAACCGTTGTAGCCCGTGACCTCACTGCCTCGCTTGATGTTGCTGCCCGACACCGTTACGGGGGGACGCTGGGGCCTGCCACGCTTTCGTCTCTGGCCACCCTCTTGGCCGCCCCTCACTTTGGCCCTGTAGGCCAGGGCCTCCCTGACGGACAGCACACCGTCCTTGTTGGCATCATAGGCCTTTACAACCGCCTCGCGAGCCTTGCCTGCTCTCGGTCTGGTCTCAGAGGCACCGAGAAGTGCAGGGGGAATACCCACGGCCAGAACAAGGGCCACGTAATTCATCGTTCTAGTCATTGTCATGCTCTCCTAATATCCAGCCCACGGACACCCCCAAAGCGGGTGTCGCGCCCCTTCAGGGCGCCTCGTCGCACACCAGTTCGCGCACCTTGTCGCGCACCAGTTCGATTGCCCTCGTCATCGCTGATTCCTCCAAGCGTCGGCCAGCCGCGCCGTCATCTGGTCAACGCGGACCAAGAGGTGGTTAAGCTCCGCCGCTGCGTCTTGAGCGATTCCCCCACGTATCGCACATATCTCAATCCGCGCCGCAAGTTTCGTGTTTGACCGGTTGGCTATCTCTGCAAACCGGCTGTGATCCATATGCGAAAACCGCCCATTTCCCTCCGCGATGTTCAGAACAATGCTCGTCGCGGCTTCATCAATCCGGCGGAAATCAGAGCGCGGAAGCCGGTCCAGCAGCTGCAACGACGTGATACGGCGATTCACGTCCAGTGCAAGTTGGTAGGCATCCAGCCGTTCATGATTGAATACATACATCTCACCGTACTCCGCATGCCCCTCCCTCACTTGCCGGCCCCCTTCTGCCTGCCACGACTTCCGTAAGCCGTGCAGTTGCCTAAAGACTGAGCAAAACTTCTGTTTGATTTCCCTGCACTCTTTCTGAGGACACAGCGATTTGCAGGCAGCAACGTCGAAGCAAGCAGCGCACTCCAGAATGGACCCCATGCAATGGCCAATCGACTCATTTCTGGGACCAAGGGACCTGGCACGACATGCTTCAGCAAGACACACCAGAGCCCCCTCGGAGGCCCGCGTAAAATGGTCAGTGATCGCATGTACGCGGTCCCACTTCGCGGCAACATCCTCGGCAAGCGAGATGGATCGGATCATGTCGCCGTAAACCCGAAGATCCTGGTAGCTGAACCTATCGCCTG
>CAZCDU010000189.1:0-7970 GCA_964497125.1 uncultured Victivallales bacterium
CCGTCCGCGAGATCGAAACGCTGCCGGCGAAGTCGGTCAGCGAGCCGAAGCCCGGAACCTACGTGTTTGACCTTGGGCAGAACATGGTCGGCGTGGTCCGGTTGAAAGTGAATGTACCGGCCGGAACCGAAATCGTGATCAAGCACGGTGAAATGCTCAATGCCGATGGAACGGTCTATCGCGACAATCTGCGTTCGGCCGACTGCATCGACCGCTACATCGCCAAGGGAACCGGCGAAGAAATCTGGGAACCGCGCTTTACCTTCCACGGCTTTCAGTTTGTTGAGATCGAAGGGCTCGCCGATGCGGTTCCCCCGTCGCTCGACACCGTCACCGGCGTCGTCTGGATGTCGGACCTGAAAGAAACGGCAACCTTCGAATGTTCCGACGCACGGGTGAACCGCCTGTTTGAGAACATTAGCTGGTCGTTCCGCGGCAATTTTCTTGAGATTCCAACGGACTGCCCGCAGCGCGATGAGCGGCTGGGCTGGACGGGCGATGCGCAGATGTTCGTCAAGTCGGCGACCTATCTGGGCGATATCCGGAAATTCTTCAAAAAATGGCTGATCGACCTGAACGATTCGCAGCGCGAGGACGGTGCCTACCCGGAGGTGGCTCCGTTTATGGGCATGTTTATTTTCGGGGTGGCCGCCTGGTCGGATGCCGGGATTATCTGCCCCTATACGCTCTGGAAACAGTATGGAGACCTTTCTTTTGTTCGCGATAACTGGTCGCAGATGAAGAACTACATGGACTACCTTGTTTCGGACGGGAACAACCATCATGATGTCGTCAAACATTCCAACGGCGACTGGTTGCACATCAATGCGCCGACCCCCGACCGCCTGATCGGTTTGGCCTATCGTGCATTCGATGCAAAAATGATGGTGGAGATGGCTCAGGCGCTCGGCTGTGAAGAGGATGCGGCTCATTTTGAAAACGAGGCGCAGCGGAGCCGCGCGCTTTTCCGTGGGGAGCTGTTCGATGGTGACCGCGTGAACGTGCGCACCCAGACCGCCTGTGCGCTGGCCATCACCATGGATCTGGTAGATGGCGCCGATCTCGCTCAGGTGTCGGACACGCTGGTGGAGCTGCTGAAGGAGAGCAACGGCTATCTGACCTCCGGGTTTGTGGGTACTGGACTGCTCTGTCCGGCGTTGACGAAGATCGGGCGCAGTGATCTGGCGCTGCAGTTGCTGTTGAACGATCAGTATCCCTCCTGGCTCTACGAGGTGGACAATGGCGCGACCACCATTTGGGAACGCTGGAACAGCTGGACGAAGGAGGACGGTTTCGGCGATGTCGGTATGAACTCGTTCAACCACTACGCCTTTGGCGCGGTTTGCGAATGGATGATGGAATCGCTGGCCGGAATTAGGCCGGGTTCCAATGGTTTTCAAACCTTGGAAGTGGAGCCGGTCTTTACCGATAAGTTTGATTTTGTGCGGGCCTCCTACGATTCGGTTTCCGGACCGATCGCGGTGCGCTGGGATAAAACAGACGACGGGTTTACGCTCAAAGTGGAAACTCCGGTGCCTGCTGAAATCCGTCTGCCGGATTGCGTGGAAAACGTTGATGCCGGCGCTCACGAGTTCAGTTTTGTGTGTCAACCGGCGAAAGTACTTCAACCAGTTTAGTATGCATGGGTGAAATTCATGATCAGAAAAATATTCGAAAAGCTAAAGGTATAATAAAGTGAAGAAAGCAATGATTGGTATTTGTGTGTTGATGGCCTCGCTTGGGGCGTCCGCCGAAAAGGCCTATTTGGATAACGGGCGGGTTCGAATCGGAGTCGATCTGGAGCATGGCGGCACGATCTGCTTTTTGTCGGCCGGTTCCGATTCGGAAAAAGACAATATGGTCAATGTCCACGATCTGGGGCGTTACATCCAGCAGTCGTATTATGCCGGAGAGCCGGTTGATCGGCGGGATGAAGGGCAGCATCCCAGTTTTTCGCCCTGGCAGTGGAACCCGATTCAAGCGGGCGGTATTGGTTGCATTGCGAAGCCGCCGCATCAAAATGCGAAATCTGAAATTCTGGAGTTCAAGCAGGTAAAGAACGGGATGTATATTAAATGCATTCCGCGTTTGTGGGATATGCCGGGTGAAGCGGCGGAGTGTGTTTTCGAGCAGTGGATGTGGCTCGAGGGCAGTGCGGTGCGGGTGAGCAACAAGGTGACGATCGCGCGCACGGATGATCTCTGGGAAGAGGGCGTAGTGCGTGACCAGGAAATTCCGGCCGTCTATCCGATTGCCCGTTTACGCAACTGTTATACCTATACGGGTGACGCGCCCTGGACTGGAGATTCGGTCGCCAAAATGCCCGACCATCCGAAGGGGTACCGGGTTGATTTACCGCCAACGCATGAAAACGGATTCCCGTGGAACCGCTTCAAACCGACCGAGCCGTGGGCGGCATCTGTGGAACCGATGACGGGGTTGGGTTTCGGGGTTTACAGTCCGCAGGCTGATGCAACCTGGCTGTCCGGTTTTGTAAATGATTTGAAGCGCCAGAAGGGTCGCGATGATTCGATGGCGAACTCTACCTCCTATATTTCGCCGCTCACAGAAATCGCGCTGAATAAAAACAGTGTGTTCGGGTATGCTTATTGGCTGATCCCGGGGTCCGTGCAGGATGTCCGCCGCTTTGTGTACGAAAAAGAAGGTAAGCCCTGGCCGAAACCGGTAGCGAAAAAAACAACCGCGAGCAAGAGACCCAATGTGATTGTGGTGATAACCGATGATCACGGTTACGCTGACTTCGGAGCGTACGGGTTGTCGGATGATGTCCGCACGCCGCACCTCGACAACCTCGCCGCGAACGGCGCGTTGATGACGCACGGCTACGTGACCGCGCCGCAGTGTGTGCCGTCGCGGGCCGGGATTGTCACTGCGCGCTATCAGACCCGTTTCGGACTCGATGGCAACGAGTTTGTGCCGATTCCTGCCGATGAAATAACCGTCGCCGAGCGCATGCGGGATGCGGGCTATGCGACGGGGTTTATCGGCAAATGGCATCTGGAACCCACGTGGGAAGGTAAGGAGTGGATGGCCGAAAACTATCCGGAGGGGCTGAAAAAAGCGCCGCCCTTCGATATTCCTTACGAACTGCGAAAACCGCATTCGCCGCTCTGTAAAGGGTTTGATGATATCTACCATGGGACATGGAAAAACTATCTGCGGAACTATGATTTGGATGGAAATGATGTGCATCCGCCCAATAACCACAGGATCCGGAAAGATGAGTTCCGTGAAGACCACAAGACCGATGCAGCGGTGGCATTCATCAAGCGCCACAAAGATGAGCCTTTCTTTTTGCACCTCGCCTACTTCGCGCCGCATGTTCCGATGGAAGTGACCGAAAAACATTTTTCCCGCTTCCCCGGCGAAATGGCAGAACGCCGCCGCTGGGCGCTCGCTTCGATTGCTTCGATCGATGACGGGGTGGGGAAAATCAACGAGACGCTTGAGGCGCTTGGGCTGGCGGAAGATACCATCATCTTTTATTTCGGTGATAACGGCGCGCCCTTGAAGATCCACCGCAAAGATCAGCCGTTTACGGTGCCCGGCCAGTGGGATGGCTCGGACAACGGCCCGATGGTCGGCGAGAAGGGGATGGTTTCGGACGGCGGGGTGCGTGTGCCGTACATGGTCTATTGGAAAGATCATATTCCGGCGCAGGTCTATGACCGCCCCGTTCTTTCGCTCGATGCCGGCGCCACCGCGCTGGCGCTGGCCGGTGTGAAAACGAAGCCCGGCGAAATCGACGGCGTCAACCTAGTTCCGTATCTCACCGGCAAGAAAGGCGGCGAGCCGCACGAGGCGATCTATTGGCGCTTCCGGGGGCAGTCCGCCATCCGCGAAGGAAAATGGAAATTCTATTCCCTGCAGGAGGGGGCAAGGATGCTCTTCGATATGGAGTCGGATGAACACGAAAATAAGAACCTGATTCAACAATATCCTGAGATTGCGAAGCGACTGGAAAAGAAGCTAGCAAGCTTCCGTGCGGAACAGAAGCGCCCTGGGTTTGCGATGGAAACGGTGAACGAGGAAAAAGTTTTCTACAAACATTACTTTGGAGTGAAATAGATATGAAAAAAGCAAAAACAGTTCCATTGAAAGTTCGTGCGGCGTGGGGCCTGGGCGGCTGGGCGGATAATTTCATTCTGCAGGTGCTTATGATTCTCGCCCTGCCGATCTACAACATTGAAATGGGCATCGATCCGGTTTGGGTAGGGGTGGCTCTGTTGATTCCCCGCCTGTTCGACGCGATCACCGATCCGCTGATGGGTAATATTTCCGACAATACCCGCAGCCGCTGGGGACGGCGCCGTCCCTGGATTCTGGCAGGCGCGCTGCTGTCGGCCGTGTTGATGCCTCTGCTCTGGATGCCGCCGTTTTCAGATAATATGGCCGCCATCATCTACTTCGGCCTGATCAGTTCGATCTATGCGTTGGCCTATACGATGTTTGTGGTGCCGTATACCGCGCTTGGGTTCGAGATCACTGATGACTATGATGAACGTACCAAAGTGGTGAGCTGGCGCATGTATATCGGCCTGATCTCCGGGCTGTGCATTCCCAATCTCTATGTCTGGTGCCAGAACGATGTGTTCAACGGAAACATTCTCACCGGCGCACGCTGGGTCACCACACTGGTTGCTCTTTCTGTCCTGATTACCGGTTGCCTGCCGGCCATCCTCTGCCGCGAAAAGGTTGTTACCAAACCGCAGCCGAAAATCAAACTCGGCAAGGCGATCTTTGAAACGGTTAAAGACAAGCCGTTTCGCCTGCTGTTGAGCGGGTATATCATTATTCTCACCGGCCTGTTTACCTCGGGAGCCATTGCCCTCTACGTAAACATCTACCATGTCTTTGGCGGCGATAAAAAACTGGCGGCGGAAGTCTCGGCGCTCGGCGGCATGCTGGGAGTGTTGGGCGCCTATCTCGGTGTTCGTTTGGCGGGATGGTTCTCGGCCAAAACCGGCAAGCGCGAAACCATGATCGGCGGACTCGCTCTTGCACTGCTTTCCGTTGGCAGCATGATCTTCACCATGCGGTCCGGCTTTGAGGTCATTGACGTGATTGGATTCAAGTTTCACCCGCAGAACCTTTCCTTCTTTTTCTATGGCATGGGGCAGCAGTCCTGCTGGCTGATGATCGACTCCATGACCGCCGACGTGTGCGACGACGACGAACTGCGTACCGGTCTCCGCCGCGAGGGCATGTTTGGCGCAGTGAAAAGTCTGGCGCAGCAGGCGGCGCTGGCCATCACCGGGCTGACCGGCGGGCTGGTGATCAAGCTGGCTGGTGCATCGGATGCCAGTCAGGGCGTTTCGCCGGAAGTGGCGCAGACCCTGAAAGCCCTGTTTGTATCGGTTCAGTCCGTCGGGCTGGTCGCCGGAATTCTGGTGTTTGTTTTTTACCCGATCAGCCGTGCGAAATCCGAAGAGACCCGGAGAATTCTTAACGAGAGAAAAGAAGCGTAAGCCCCGGGAATCCGCTTTGCGGCGATTCCGGAGCCGGCAACGATAGATTTGACAGAACCAAATAATACAGAAGGAAAGAGAAAATGATTAGAAATAGGAACAACGGACCAAATATCTTATCAACATTGTGTTCAAGTGTTTGTCTTCTTTTTTTGCTTGCCTTGATGCCCTTTCAGGAGGCTCAGGCCGCTGCTGCATCAGGAAAGGCGAGGATAGAAATTGTCTATTCAGACAGTACGGTTTCGCGGTTCCCATTGAACTGGGATCGGGCTGAAGCGAAGTTTCAGGATAAGCAAACCCGTCTGCAGGTCTCAATCGAATCAATCGATTTGGGACGCGAGGTCAGCTTAGACGCCTCTTGTCTGAAGCCCAAGCCGATCAAGTTTATCGATGTGGTTGTTGAATACAGCGATGAGCTTAAAGGGAACGACTTGCTGTACTATTATAATGCCTTATGCGGCAATTCCCAGACGGGGATCAGAAAGCCTGCGGTTCATGGCGCGATGACAAGAGAGCTGGTGCTTTTTAAGAACACGGCGTCGAACCGGTACCTGAATATCGGGTTCTCTACGTTTAACCGGTTTTTCACCTACTTCCTGACGAAAAAAGACGAGGTGATTGTCCGGCATGTGATGGAAGGCAGGCCGCTCAATAAGGGTGAAGAGTATCTCCTGGAGTCGTTTATTATCAATAGCTCCAGTGAAGGCGGCGAATTCTTTAAGCAGTACGCCAAAGAGCTTGGAGCGCGCTTTAATGTAGATCTTAAAGAACCGCCTACTGGGTGGTGTTCCTGGTCGGTCTATTACCAGGGCATTGACCATGACAAAATAGCAGATGTTGCGAACCATATGTCCGAGAATTATAAGCATCTGGGCGCGGATATTATTCAGCTGGACGATGGTTGGTATGAGAGACAGTGCTGGGGCGACTGGACGGCAAACGATAAGTTTCCTGAAGGAATGGATGGCATGGGAAAGCTTATCAATGATTTAGGGTTGCGATACGGCAAGTGGTATTCGCCAACGATCTTCAGACCCCAATCAAAACTTTTTAAGAAGCATTTTGATTACAACGTTATGTACGACGGAAAAATCAAAAAATCCTTTGGCGGGGGAAGCAACGATGAGTTGGTTGTGGACGAAGGCGCGTTCTATCCGCTGGATATATCCAACCCCGAAGTTCGGAAATTAATCGCTAGCTGGTTTTCTAAATCGGTTAACGAGGAGGGGGCTTCCTATTTTAAATTAGACTTCTTAATTCGCTCTCTGGTGAGATCGGGCAGTAACAATGAGGATATTATCTTCTATCCAAACGGCGACTATTGCATTGCGGAATATAATAAGACGATGCGAGCCATTCGTGAGGCGGTAGGTGATGATGTATTCCTGTTGGCCTGTGGCGCTCCGATGGGTGAAAGCATCGGCATTTGTGATGCAATACGAGTTTCATCAGATATTACACAGGGGGTAAAAACCCCTTATTGGGATACCTTTAAAAACAATATCCGAACCATTATCCTGCGCAGCTATTTCCATAACCAAACGTTTGTCAACGACCCGGATGCCGCTTTGGTGAGAGCGTGCGTTGATAAACATGACAAGAATATGCATCTTACGGAGGATGAAGTTAAACTATGGCTCAGCACGATTGCACTTTCAGGCGGTTCATCGCTTATCAATGAGGAGATGACGGACCTGCTCGGCACTCGTGAGCATCTGTATAAGCAGATTCTGCCTGTGATGGGTAAACCTGCTTATCCCTTGGACTGTTTTGAGCTGCCCGCTCCGACCGTCATCCAGTGTGACGTTACGCAGAACGGTGAAAAAGCCTCGCTGGTTGGGGTCTATAATTTTGAAGACAAGCGTCAGGACAAACAGGTTCCAATGAAAGAATTGGGATATGAAAACGCCCTCGTTATGGATTGCTGGTCAAAGGAAATTGTAGGTCGATATGAGGGCGACTTCACGATTGAGGCGATGCCGCAACGCTCGATTAAGGCCTATCTGATTAAAGAACAGGCGGACGTGCCTTCGGTGCTGTTTGCGGATGCCAATTTCTTTATGGGCGTTGACCGATGCAAATGTGCATTTTCAAAGCAAAAGAACACGCTGACGGTTGCGTTGGATAAAGGTGTTCTGAAGCAGAAAGAGTATATTTATCTCTCGGTTCCTAAGGGTTACACAATCAATACCCCGTTAAAGAAAGTCTGGGGCGATGAACATGGCACGGTGTATCGGGACGCGGTAGAGGCAGCGGATAAGGCTAAAGTATACAGCTTTAAGAAATAGACATTAAGTCGAACAACCAAACAGGGTTATGAAAATGTACATAGCCGTAGCGCAAATTATGAACTTAGCATGATAAAGAAAATACAAGTAATAGCCAGTAGCCTTGTCGCCGCTGCGAGCCTTTATGCGGCTGAAAAACCCAACATCGTCTATATGATGTTGGATGAATGGGGCTATTACGAGATGTCAAATT
>CAZCDU010000190.1:0-1866 GCA_964497125.1 uncultured Victivallales bacterium
CTGGTGATTGGCCTTGAAAACCGTATTCGAGAGCTGCTCATCTACCGGGAGGCCCTGGAGAAGGGCTGGCTAGTCAACAAGTCCGGGGGTGGGGGACGGTCGTCCGGCGGCTGGGGCGATGTGCCGCCGGAGGTCGAGCTCGCCTTTTCAAGCCAGATGGGGCGCGATCCCCGTAAGATCCATCCGTTCCGCGTCTCTCTTCTTGCTGAGCAGGCGCGCAAGTTCTCCCGCAAGCGCCTCGTATACTGCCTCCAGCAGGTGACCGAAGCGCACGCCAAGCTGGTGTCCAGCCGTGTTCCAAAGGAAATGACCCTGGAGCTCCTGCTGATTCGAATGCTGGCCACAGCAAAACGCCGGCCAAGATCCTAGCGGCTTCTACATTCTTTTGTAGGGCGGTCCCACAGCCGCGGGACCGGCCTACATATGAGCGTTTCATGCCTGAATAATCCGAGCTCACTAGTCTGAAACTTCCTCGTTTCACTCGTCGTTTCGTCATTAGGCGGCTACGCCGCCGTCATTGGTCATTTGTGCCTTCGGCACGTCATTGGGAAGTTTCCCGCATGATTAATGCGGTCCTCTTTCCCAATGACTAATGACGCTCGCGAAGCGAGCCAAATGACCCAATGACTGGGCCGCCGGCCCAGCTGACCTGAAATTTCACCCTCAGTTCCGAATTCTGCAAAGGTGGACCGCGGCGTCCCGACGCGGTCGAGCAAAGCAAGTGCCTGTGAAGAGACAGTATCGAACATCGTGCTCCCCCGTCTCTTGGAAGGCTCATCACTTGCACGACGCCGTCGGGACGCCGGCGTCCACCTTTTCCGGTCTCCAAGTTTCACCCTTGATTATTCCGAGCGCGCTCGCCGGCCCAGCTGACCAGAAACCCTCTTTTCGCGCATTTGGCGTATTTCGCGGTTCATCTTCCAGCAAATCTAGGGTAAGTCTATTGGGTGACTGCCAAATACCCGAACGCTGAAACCATCGACACCATGATCTCCCGTGCTACCGGCCATGTTCATATGGTCGGGATTTGCGGTATCGGGATGGCGGGAGTGGCGTATCTCCTTCAGAATCGGGGATTCTCCGTTTCGGGGTGTGATGCCGCTCTCAACCAGCAAGGTGAATGGCTCAAGTCGGGCGGCGTCACACTGGATTCGCCCCAGTCTGTAGACCACATCAACGATTCCGTAGACTACGTGATTCGGACTCCTGCGGTTTCGATGGCATGCTCTGAACTTCGTGAAGCACGGCGACGCGGCATTCCTGTCCTGCGCCGAGGCGAGGTGCTGCCTGCGTTGTTGGCGGGGCGTGAGAGCGTGGCCGTGGCCGGCACCCACGGCAAAACAACGACAGCTACTCTTGTTGCGCAGCTTCTCAAAGCCGCCGGTCGTGATCCGTCGTGGTGCATTGGTGGTACGAGTGGCTCGCTGGATACGGTTGCCGGGGTAGGGGAGGACTCCACAATTGTCGTCGAGGCCGACGAAAGCGATGGTACTCTGGCTCTGTATCGTGCGGAAGTCGCCGTCGTGACCAATATTGAGTTCGATCATATGGAGCATTTTGATTCCGAGGAGGCGTTCGAAGCATGTTTCGCCGCTTTCGTCGCCCAGACCGAGCGGTGTGTCCTGTATTGCGCTGATGACCCACGGGCCGCACGACTATGCTCTGGCTTGCCTCACGCCGTCGGATATGGGTTCTCTGAGCATGCTGATTTGCGGTACGTTCTGAATGGGGACGGCCTGAGTCCATTTGCGGGCCGAACCCACCCCTGCCCCTCCCAGGAGGGGATCTCCTTGGCACCGTCAACCACCTCCAAGTTCCCCTCCTCGGAGGGGACTTCTCCCTCTAAGTTCCCCTCCTCGGAGGGGG
>CAZCDU010000190.1:1966-7920 GCA_964497125.1 uncultured Victivallales bacterium
AAGTTCCCCTCCTCGGAGGGGACTTCTCCCTCTAAGTTCCCCTCCTCGGAGGGGGTAGGGGTGGGTTCTTCCCGTGCGGTTCTAACCGTTTGCCGTAATGACGAGGTGTTGGGCGAGATTACGATTCCGGTGCCGGGGCAGCACAACGCCTTGAATGCCATGGCTGCTGTCGGCGTTGGCCTGGAGCTGGGCCTTTCCTTTGATACGATCGCGGTGGCGATGAGATCCATATCGCTTCCCAAGAGACGTTTTGAGGTCGTGTCGGAGTCTGGAGGCGTGACCGTTGTTTCCGATTATGCTCATCACCCCTCTGAAATTGCGGCCCTAGTCAGAATGGCCAGGGCCCAGCATACGGGTCGGCTATTCGCTGTCTTCCAGCCGCATCGCTACTCTCGGACGAAAGCCCTTGGGGCTGATTTTCCTGCGGCTTTCGATGGTGTTGACCGCTTGGTCCTCACCCCCGTATACGCTGCGTCAGAACAGCCCATGGCTGGTGGTCGCTCGTGTGATTTATATGCCCGGTTTCGAGAACGGGACGGGGTGCCGCCTCTGCTGGCGACATCTCTCGAACAGGCTTGGGTCTATCTGCAGCGCGAGCTGAGAGAGGGAGATATGTTGCTGGTTATTGGTGCCGGTGACGTAGAGAAGATTGCGGCATGGAGTAAAGTAGAAAGCAGAAAGCGAAAAGCAGAAATCGAGAGCATGGACCGTTCGCCCTGTGCCCTCCGGCCTCCGTGTTTGCCTGCCTCGACCCTTCGCGCAAACGAGCCCCTCGGGTGCAAGACCACGTATGGGGTAGGGGGGGCGGCGGATGTTTGGGTTGAGCTAGCGTCCGTCGAGGATCTGGGAGAGACGTTGCGATGGTGTTGCGATCATGATCTGCCGTTCCGGATACTCGGGGCAGGAAGTAATGTCCTTGTTAGTGATCTGGGCGTTCGTGGTGTTGTGGCTCGGCTCAAAGGAGATGTTTTCCACGCAATCCGTCAAGAGGCGGGGGAGGTCGTGGTCGGGGGAGCGGTATCATTGGCAAGGCTCCTCTCCTGGGCAGAAGGGGAGTCACTGACTGGGATTGAGTTTCTTGAGGGGGTGCCTGGTGGCCTTGGTGGCATTGTCCGGATGAACGGCGGTGCCTATGGCCATGAAATCTCCGAGCGACTGGCATGGATTCGTGGTTTGAAACGGGATGGATCGGTGTGTACACTGGCCGCGTCTGCACTGAAATGGGGATACCGGGGCTGCGAGGCCCTCGACAAGATTGTGATTGTTGAGGTCGGACTGCAGCTCGAGCAGGGCAATCGGCGAGATATTGGCGAGGCCCGCCAGACCATAGCAGAGAAACGTTCATGGATGCGTGGGCTACGTTGTTCCGGGTCGGTGTTTCGGAATCCTCCGGGGCAGTACGTGGGCCGTATCATTGAGGAATTGGGACTGAAGGGAAGTCGCATCGGTGGTGCACATGTCTATGGCCGACATGGCAACTTCATCGTTGCCGATGAGGGTGCAACGGGGTCGGACGTGTTGGCCCTGATTCAGCGTGTGCAGGCTGCAGTATATGATGAGACAGGCATTGAACTACTTCGTGAGGTCATCTTTCTGGAGTAGTGGCAGAGCCTGAAACCATACGCATCGGATACTAAGAGAGAGATTCACCACGGAGGCACTGAGACTCGGAGGAGAGACTCAAGAAATCTCCATAAAATGGGAATTTTACAGAGATTTCTTGAGTGTTTTCATTGGAGATAGAGGAGGGGGAAAAAGAGTGCGAGAGTCGAGATTGACGGAACAGATCATCGGTGGCGCAATTGAAGTCCACAAGCACTGGGGCCCAGGGCTGTATGAGGAAATCTACGAAAGAAGTCTCCGTCACGAACTGCGGCTTCGCGAAGTGACGTTTGAATCGCAAGTGAAGCTACCTCTTCTCTACAAGGGAGAGCGAGTTGGCGACGATCTACGTTTGGATCTCATTGTCCAAGATAAAGTGGTTGTGGAGTTGAAAGCGGTCAAAGCGTTAGAGCCTGTCCATAGAGCGCAGCTGTTGACCTACATGAGACTGACCGGGTGCAAGGTTGGCCTGCTCATCAACTTCAATGTTCCCGTGCTGAAGCAGGGAATAGAACGGCTGGTTCTATGAGAATCCCCCTCCTCTTCTTCCTCCACACAAACTGTCCGCGCAAATCTGAGATTGGCGATCCCTGTAGTCAATCCTGTAGTCAATCGAAGTGTGCATCGCCAATCTCGGATTTGCGTGGACCTCCCCTCCGTGTCTCAGTGCCTCCGTGGTTGATCTTCTCGCGGCTTGGGCTCTCATCGAACGCAACGCCAGTAACCTGTATTTCAGCTTCCCCTATGCTCCTATAGCCATGCCTAACCAACCATTCCATAGAGTTGCCGTATTGAAGGGAGGGCCTTCTGCGGAGCGTGAAATTTCACTGAAGTCGGGGGCTGCCGTGGCCCGGGGCCTGCGCGAGGCTGGGTATGACGTCTCGGAGATCGATGTTACGGGGCGGGATGTTGACCTTCCTGGCGGGATCGAAGCCGTCTTCATTGCGCTGCATGGCGAGTTTGGCGAGGATGGTGGCGTTCAAGCGCTGCTCGACTCCATGGCTGTTCCATATACCGGGTCAGGCGCTGCAGGAAGTCGAACTGCGATGGACAAGGTTCTGACGAAGAAGGCTTTTGATGTGTGCGGCATACCGTCGCCGACGTATGAAGTCCTGGGGCTAGCGGACCCGCGAACGCTACCGCTGCCGGTAGTGGTTAAGCCCGCGAGCCAAGGATCGAGTATTGGGGTGCACAGGGTGGCCTCTGAGGAGGAGTGGTTGGCCGCAGCGGCGGATGCGTTTCGTTATGGCGATGCCCTGTTGGTAGAGACGTTCATTCCCGGGCGGGAACTTACCGTTGGCGTTGTTGAACGAACAGCGCTGCCGGTTGTCGAGATTGTTGCTCCGGACGGCTGGTATGGGTACGACGCCAAGTACACGAAGGGACAGACGCGGTACGTCGTCCCGGCAGAGATCAAGAGCGATGTCGCTGCTGAAGCTCAGAAACTCGCATTGGATGTCTTCGATGCCCTCGGCTGTGAGGGGTTCGGGCGAGTGGACTTCCTGCTTTCGGACGAACAGGAGCTGTTCGTCCTGGAGTTGAACAGCATTCCTGGGTTCACCGAAACCAGCCTGTTACCTAAAGCTGCCGGCGCTGCGGGGATGACATTCAGTCAATTGTGTGACAGGATAATGAGAACAGCAAAATGGGATCCCGTTGCACGTTGAACGTTCTAGCCGCTGAACGGCAGATATGGGCTGGTTGTGCAGCGACTGATGTGTGTAACCTATAACGCGTAACGACTGAAACAAGCAACGACTGCAACGATTGAAACGTGCAACGATTGCAACGACTGAAACGACTGAAACGTGCAACGACTGAAACGACTCTAACGAAACATCATGCTATTCGACGAAACAGGCAGTAAGCGCGCACGCGGTGGGGGCAAGAGGCGTTCCTCTTCGTCACGCAACCGCTATCGGGTGGAGGCGCGCGTCAAACGGGGCGATTCAAAGAGAATGTACCGCATTGGCGCGGTCATTCTTCTGGTTTCCGTTGTATTGGGATTCTTCGCGGCGGCTTTTGCGGGGCTGCTCTTCACCCGTGACCTACTGTTTGCCCGCAACGACCGGTTCGTGATCCGCAATATTGAGGTCCTTGACGGCCAGATCAAGACGGCAGATATGATTCGGGAGTATCTGGCGTATGAGGGCATCAGCGTGGGCTCAAATCTGTTCTCTTTTGATATTGAGGCATTCGAGTCCCTCTACCTGAAGCGTAATCCTCTCGTGAAAGCGATTCACGTAACGCGGCAGTTTCCGGATAGGCTTGAAGTGGCCATCCGTGAGCGTGATCCTCTTGTGCGTCTGGGACAGCGGGGATCACTGGTCGCCGATAGTGAGGGGTTTGTGTTCCGGCTGAGCTCTAACTTGCATCGCCTGCCCGTGATTATCGGATGTAAGGATCCCAAACTGGAGCCCGGCAAACACGTTCGGGGGGCTGCCAGGGCCGCGGTTGAAGTCCTCACGGTCTGTGACAATCCACGCGTGGGGCTGCGTATTGTTGGTGTCGATGTGAGCAAGCCGGACTACCTGCTGATGCATATTCTGACTCCAGATGGCATCAAAGAGGCCCGCTTGGCCTGGGAAGGCATGGGAAGTGGACTCCCGGAGGCCAAGCGTGATCTGTTGCTGCGTTTGGGACGCTTGAAACAGGCCGCGAAGAACGACCGCGGCCGCCATGGACAATATGACGCGACGCTGCCAGGACGCGTATACGTGAGGTGATTTGTGGATCCCGTAGCGGCACTAGAAATTGGGACCTCGAAGATCATCGCCATGGTTGGCGAGATGCGCGAGGACGGCAATGTGATGATTACGGGTGTTGGGGAGCGCCCTTCAAGCGGCGTCCGCAAGGGCGAAATCATTGATCTCGAGAGTGCAACGCTCTGTGCAAAATCCGTGCTGGCTGAAGCCGAAGAGACCAGCAATGTTTCATTGGGCCAGGTGTTTATGACGGCTTCCGGCGGGCACATTCGTGGACTCGTGAACCGCGGCGCTATCCCGGTTCGGGATTCGGAGGGCCTGGTCTCAGAGGATGACGTTGATGAGGTAATGGAGTTGGCTCGGGCAGTCAACCTTCCTGCGGACCGGGAGGTCATTCATACGATATGTCGACATTTCTGCATTGATGACCAGGAACAAGTTATTAAGCCAGAAGGGATGGAGGGAGCCAAGCTGTCCGTGGATATGCTCGTTCTGCATGGTGTGCGGGGGCTGCTGCGCAATACGGTTCGTGTCGTAGAACAGATTCCGATGGAGGTCCAGGACGTGGCATTCAGCGGACTCTGCGCTGCCCTCTCCGTGCTGACAGTGGAGCAGAAGAAGAGCGGTGTTGTCGTCATTGATCTGGGTGGCGGCACAACCGACTACATGGCGTATGCTGGGGGTGTTGTGGCATGCGGGGGCGCGCTTGGTGTCGGCGGGGATCATGTGACGAATGATCTTGCTATCGCATTCAATATTCCCGTGACCCGGGCAGAGAAACTCAAGAAGGATGTAGGCGGTGCAACGGTGCCCCCGGTCGTGGAACCTGCAAAAGTGTCCCTGCCGGCCGAAGTTGGGTTTCCCGGTCGCACGATCAACCTGCGCTCCGTGCATGCCGTGATCAATGCTCGAATGGACGAGATCTTCAACATGATCAAACGCCGGCTTGATGATGACGGTGTACTGCCCATGGTCGGTGCGGGCATTGTGCTGACGGGTGGCGGGGCACACATGAAAGGCGTGACCGACTTGGCTGAGACCGTGTTTGGTGTGCCCTGTTTCATCGGCGCACCCCGTGGCATTACCGGAATTGCCGTTGCCACCGACGGCCCTGAATACGCAGCCTGCTGTGGGTTGGTGCAGTACGGTTTCAGAGTCCAGGAACGGCCCGGCTCCGGACGAGGATCACTGTTAGGGAGTTTTGTGAGAACGCTGCTGGGGAGATGAAGAGTCGTTGCAGACGTTGCACGTTTCAAACGTTGCACGTTGCTGTCGTTGAACGGGAGGGGAACGAGGGGGTACTGTATTGATGGTTGATAAGTTTGAAGAGCTTGACTGCTGGACGGTTGCGCGGGAGCTGGTCAATGCGGTCTATGCGGTGACGGCGGATAAGGCTTGTGGTCGAGACTACGCATTTGTGGATCAGATGCGGCGAGCAGCACTATCAGTGATGAATAACATTGCCGAGGGGTTCGAGCGGGATACGAACAAGGATTTTGTGAAGTTCCTCTTCATTGCGCGTGCCTCCGCTGGCGAGGTGAGAAGTATGACATACGTGGGGCTGGATCAGAAGTACTTCGATCGAGAGGCGTTCGATGAGCTGCAGACGCTATCTCGCAGGTGCTCGCAGCTGTGCTGGGGAATGAT
>CAZCDU010000191.1:0-6345 GCA_964497125.1 uncultured Victivallales bacterium
GGACTCCAGGTTTTCATCCTGGCAAGAGGGGTTCGATTCCCCTTGGGCGTGCCAATCGATCCCCCCGCCTCTGATGTTCCCCTGCGCTGAAGGCGCAGTATTCGTCAGCCCACGCCCGGAGGGCTGGGGTTCCGCCGCGTAAAGCCCCCTACCACGTCACTTTTCCATTGGATTGGCAACAGGTTTCTGTCACGGTACCCCGAAGCTATGAACGGGAGAGTAAGCACGTAATCGCGTGAAAGGACTTAAAAATGTCGCAGACTACCACCAATATTCCTCTTGTTGACCTGGGACGACAGTATGCAGCTATTGGGCCTGAGCTGGAAGAAGCCATACTTGAGGTCTTGAGAACTACCCGTTTCGTGGCCGGCCCCCGTGTTGCAGCTCTCGAACAGGAATTCGCCACGCTTCACGACTCCGCGCATGGCGTTGCGGTCAACTCTGGAACGGCCGCTCTTCACGTTGCTCTGTGGGCTCTCGGTATCGGCCCCGGCGATGAAGTAATCCTGCCCACCAATACATTCATTGCCACAGCCGAAGCCATTACCCTTTGCGGCGCCACACCGGTCTTCTCTGACCACAACGACTACTTCAACATCGACGCCTCTCAAATTGAGTCGCTCATCACGGAGCGCACGAAAGTCGTCATCGCCGTACACCTCTATGGACAACCGGCCTGTATGGACCGTATCACCGAGATTTGCGAAGAGCGCGATCTCATCCTCCTGGAGGACTGCGCACAATCGCACCTGGCGGAGTATAAGGGAAAGAAGACCGGCAGTTTTGGTGTAGCGGGATGTTTCAGCTTCTACCCCGGCAAGAACCTGGGAGCCTGTGGCGAAGCAGGAGCCGTGGTGACTTCCGACAAGGCCCTTGCGGCTAGGATGCAGCAACTCAAGCAGCATGGCATCGCCGACGACCGGTACCGCCACGACCTATCCGGCCACAACTATCGCATGGAAGAACTCCAGGCGGCAGCGCTTCGCGTAAAAATGAACTACATCGCCGACTGGACCGATAGCCGCCGCAAGCACGCAGACAGCTATCGCGGGCTCCTGGCCGGCGTTGGCGACATCGTGCTCCCGAAAGAGATGCCGAACGTCAAGCATGTCTACCACCTCTTCGTCATCCGCACCGAGAAACGCGACGAGCTACTCAAGCACCTCAACAACAACGGCATCGGCGCCGGCCTACACTACCCCACCCCACTGCACCTCCAGCCGGCCTTCGAGGACCTCGGATACAAAGAGGGCGACTTCCCAGTCGCTGAGAAAGCCGCCAAACAGATCCTCTCCCTCCCCATGTTCCCCGAACTAACCGAAGAAGAAATCGCCCGCATCTGCGACCTCGTGAAGGACTTCTTCGCCTAGGAGCCTGCCGGACTCAGAAGCACTGCGCGAGAAACCCAATTTCCGCGCGCAAAGAAAGCATACCGCACCACGGATCCCCTCCCCGTAGCCTCCGTCGCCAGACGGTGGATTACGAAAAGCCAGAGGATAGCAAAGACCAAGGCCAGGAGCCATGCACCCACCCTTGGCCCAAGACATCCGCCATCCACTCCTCTTTCTTAATCCGCCTGAATTACGTACGGAAAGTTCTGCAATTTCGTTTTTCGCCTGCAGGACTGCATCAACCAACGCTTTTTCCAATATCCAACAACCAACAAGGAATATCCAGCCGAACAAGTGAAGACCTAGACTTTCTGGGACCTCTCTTCGCATGAATGGCGAGAGTCTTGCCTCTCTTCTTATCCTTGGACATTGGAAATTCCTTGTTCGATATTGGATATTCCTCCAATGACGCGCAGAATTCAGGATGCGTCCTAAATTTGCAGAAGATTCGGGACACAACCTCCGCCTGCCTGCGCAGCTCGCGGCACGGTTCCCCCACCAACGTGCGTAGCTTTCGGTGCGGTCAGCTTTGCCAGTTTCAGCTTTTTCTCTCCCCCACCGGAGTGCTAGAGTCGTGAACATGAAGGACGAAATGGCACTGGCTCGGCGGCTCGGCACAACAACCCATATCTCGCCGCTTCGAATGAAACTTGAACGGCTTAGTCGTCGAATCCCATCTGCGGGAGCCCTCTGCACGGAAGACTGGCTGGTCGACATCGCCAACGACCGTGGGGCGCGAATTGTGTATCGAGAGAATCGCCTAGCGAACGCCACTGTTGGCGTCTCAGAAAGCGATCTCGCCACGGAAGAACTTGTCGTGGGAATCTGTCAACTCCAGTGCCTGGACCGCCCCCAAATGCTCCGTCTCGCAGCACAACTCATTTCAAGACAGTCGCTGAACATCCAACGCCTCTGCCTCATTGCAGAGAGAGAGAGAGCCGGCATCGTTCTTGCAGAATTGGCCCGCCAAGCACTGCATGTGAATCCACACCACGAGGCTTGGCGTACAATCGCAGATCGCTTCTCATCGGCACGCGCTCCCCGGGACTCAATTCTTCACTGGACGCGACTCGCCGAGCCCATCATGAAGAACGGGCGTTGTAATGCCCAAAGCTGGAGTCTTGTGGCATGACTAATGCGAAGCGGCTTCTGACAGCTTTGGATGTACGCCTCACCTCCCGGATAGACCTCACACTCTACGGCCGCGCAGCCCTGCATCTAGGGTTTCCACAATCTCGCTCCTTAGGTATTATCCCGCTGCATCAAGAAGATACGGAAAGGACCCTATATGATTGGCCCCGCCGCACCAGACCCCATCTCTCTCGAAGAAGCCGTCCAGGAATACGTGGTCAGGCAGGACACGCCGTTTACCACGGACGAGGCCTTGCCGGACATTCTCGACGGCATGACAGCACCACCATCTGATGCATGGACTGCTGTCGACGAGGAACTACTGGACAATGACTGGGTCTTTTATGACGAAGAGACGGATCGTTTCATCCCAAGGCGCAACTTCTTCCGGGGATCACAGTTTCTCATCACGCCACAACCGGAGGAGATTGAGGCCAACATTCTCATCCCAGGCCACCGCTTCATGCCCTTCGTGGAGCGCGACGTTTTCCCCGCAACCTGCCGGCTATTTTTGGAAAGCAACGATCCTATCCCCTGTCGTGTTGTCCATCGCCCCATTCAAGACCTCCTCATCTACCTCTCGTTCTACGGTCAACACGGGGCACTTCAGTACCTGACAGCCGACCAGAACAGCAATCATGACATCCTGAACGGCGATCTGGCCGACAACCCCGAGTTTGCAGTCACCGTTTTTGATATGACTGATGCCTATGCACAACACGCCTTCAAGGCAGGAGACGCGTTCCTGTGTACCGTCAAGGATTGGGCCCGGGGGATCTATGACATGGAGTACGTCCCAAGCGATCCGGATACCATCGATTTCCGCATGCAGCAGTGGATTGAGGATATGGATGCCGCCATTTACATGGCATGGGAAGAGGGCGACTACTTTGACGATATCTATACCGAGCTCTCGGAAGCCCTTTTCCTGGGGCCGAAATCACTATACAACAACCCGCCCCTACACTTCGGTGGGTTCCTGGCACGAAGCAAAAAAGTCGTCATTGATCAGACACCACTGGGTGTCCTGCTTTCGCACAAAGACTACAAGACCGAAGGACTGCTTGATCGAGCCAGAGAAGCAACCGAAAACGCAATGACCGGCCGGTGTGAATCGCTTGATGCCATCCTGAATGACATTGGACTATCGACCACCAAAGACGAGATCGAAGCCTATATGCGCCATGCGTATGCTCAAGGAGCGAGAGCCCTTGACGTCCCGATGGGCAGAGCCTTTGCCGGCCGAGAGGGTATTGCATTCTTCGACGATGCACAGATCTCTAGCTTCACACAGTTTATTGAAGAACTGTGGGAAAGCGTGTCAACGGACTTCAACCCCAAACGAGACAAACGCGTTGCATCGCTTCGCGCTCGGGTACTCGACATGCTGGATAGACACACCGCATGGCTCCGGGACTGTGATCGCCGTAACGTTCCGGTTTTAGACCTGCCCGAGGCCCCCTCCATGGCTCTCGCCTCTATGACAGGGATGTTCTCTCAGATTCTTGGACTACTGAATCGGGACGAAGACACTCCGAAAGCGGAGATGGACCAGCTGACCAACACGCTCGACCTGATGGAAGAGCGGTTTGATCACTTCATGCTCGAACTCGAGGGATATACATCGGGCGATTCCTCTCCGGAGCTTCGAATCTTGCCCGAACTCCCTCCCGAGTGCATGTTCGTCTATCAGCTGAAGGTGACTCTCAAAGGCATCCGCCCTCCAATCTGGCGACGCCTGCACGTGCTCGGAGAGACCACGCTGGAACAGTTGCACCTCATCATCCAAGTCGCAATGGGATGGGAAAACTATCATCTTCACGACTTCACGATCGACGGTATCCGCTACGGCATAACCGACGATGATGATCTCTTCGAGCTTGAGGACATCGAACCCGAATCAGAAACCTATCTCAGCCAATTTGCCACCGAGGGAATGAAATTCAAGTATACCTACGACTATGGCGACGGATGGGAACACAGCATCGAAGTGGAGAAGCTTCTGCCGCCCGACGAGGACCTCCCCACCCCCCGCTGCATCAAAGCTAAACGCGCCTGCCCACCCGAAGACTGCGGAGGCCCGTGGGGCTACCAGAACCTACTGAAAATCCTCAACGACCCCACCCACCCCGATCATGCGACCTTCTCCGAATGGGTTCCACCCAACTTCACTCCAGAGGAAATCAGCCTCCCCGCCATCAATACCCAACTCAAATCAATGGGTTACTGACGCGCACACTACCGAAACGTGAGAAATCCCGATCAGAGGACAGTGGTTCAGACACCCCAATGTGCAGACATATTGCCTCGATTCGAGCATCGTGTATCATGGGGCCAGCCACGCGCGCGGCTTCGGCAAGCGACACGAGCTCTGTAAGGTATCCAGGCCCCTCACCGACGGGCGGGCGCCCGTTCGCCAACTCCACCAGGGTCATTCAGTTCTATGCAAGAACGTGGCTATGTTGCCGCGGGGCTCAATTGTAAGGCGGGAACGGTCGAGTCTCCGAGTCCTTCCCGCCGCTTTTGAGGGGGACACAGAATTTCAGCTTTCCCGATTTCAGCTTTACTCCCTCTCCCCGCCAATAGATACTTGTGATTACAGGAGAGCGCATGGAAACCGTTGAAGAACGTATTGAAGAGGTGCTGCAGCATCACGAGCACATCAGTTTGGCAATCATCTTCGGATCGCGTGCAAGTGGACAGGCAACGGCATCAAGTGACCTCGATCTTGCGGTTGCCGCAGAGCGAGCTCTGTCTACTACAGAGAAGATGTCATTAATCGACGACCTCGCAGAGCATTTCGGTTGTCCAATCGACATCATCGACCTCATGGCCGTTTCGGGACCCATCATGCAACAAGCCCTCTGCAAAGGCCGAATCCTGATCAAGAAACGCCCCAGCCTGTACGCAAAGCTAATGCTAAGAATGTGGTACAATCAAGCCGACGTCATGCCCTACTACAACAGGACTCTGAAGAAACGTGTGGAGGCTTTCGCGCATGGATGAGACCGTTATCCTATCCAAACTCGATACGTTAGGCCGCTGCGTTGCGCGGCTCCGCGCCAAGACTCCTACGTCAGTCGATGCGCTGATCGCTGATTATGATAGACAGGATATCATTAGCATCAACTTGGAGCGGGCTATTCAGACCTGCGTCGATATTGCCGCACACATTCTGGCTGACCGAGATGTGCCGGCGGCAGCGACAATGGCCGACGGTTTCGATCTTCTCCACAAGCAGGAAATCATCTCCGAAGAGCTTGCCACTCGCCTCAAGAAAGCAGTCGGATTCCGCAACATTTCCGTCCACACCTACCAAACCATCGACTGGTGTATCGTCTATTCAATCATCACCGAACGTCTCGACGATTTCTCCGACTTCGCCCACCACATCACCACATTGCTCCCCGAATAGCCGCCCCACTTCCCACATCCCCTACCCTCTCCTACCTCCCTTTCTGCGCTCTTCAATCCTTGTCCCGATCCTGATCCCGATCTTCGTTTCTTTCCTATCCTTGTCCCGATCCTAGTCACGATCTTCGTCGTCCAATCCGTTGATCTGGCACGCTGCCGATCTGATGACATGGATCGTGACGAAGATCAGGACTAGGATGGGGGAGACAAGGAACGAGACGAGGATCGAGACAAAGATCAGCTTCACCCCTGTACAATCCGAGCGCTCTCGGCGACCCCGCTAGTCTGACACCTCCCTCCCCTCTGCCACCTCTGCTACCTTCCTTGTCCCGGCGTAGTTTCTCCACGAAGCCGGATGTTCAAACTCCCCAGCAGACGACGAGCATTCCCACTTCAAATTTCCCAATTT
>CAZCDU010000191.1:6445-7873 GCA_964497125.1 uncultured Victivallales bacterium
CAGATTTCGAATTTACTCTACCCCCTCCACAACACGCAGCCGGACACCCATGTCTCGAGTTCTGCGTGTAGGCTGCTGTGGGGAATCCGCAGAAGCTGGCGCGATTGCAGCACCTGCTTTACCTGAGGGCGAGACCTCTTCCTCAACAATCCGATAGAATCGAGGCCCACCCCCTGTTGCAGTCGTATCCATGAATTCGTTCATCGGTGGTGTTGCAGGCACGTTGGTCGCAATTCTCATGAACCCATCCGCAAGGTTCGTAGAACGCTCCACGCAGTAGCACTGGTCGTCTCGACTTTCCCACGTGATGAGCGGCCTTCGACGGCGACGGCGAGGACCGGAATCAGCCACAAGCGGATCCGACCCCATACGTACCTCGGCGCCATCAAGGGCGCCATCGTTGTCCGTATCCCTGCAAACAGGATTCGTGCCCCTGGCCCACTCTTCCGCATTCGTGAGTCCATCCCGATCCGTATCCATGCACCGGCACCGTTCGAGCGACCGGAAATGTTCCAACTCCCACCAATCCGGAAGCCCGTCGCCATCAGAATCAATACAGAACACAGCCGTCAGCGACTTAGGTCCATCCAAAGCCACCTTAGCAGCACGTCTCCGTGCACCAAGCTCACCAGCGTCGCCCGTCCACTCCTGGAACATCCATCCCGGATACGCGAAGGCATGGACAAGCACATCACCGCCCTCGGCCAGCCAACCACCAGCCACATCGAGAATGCCTCTGCCATCCACCTCAAGCTCAAGCCGATGTTCCACTGCCCACTGCCAAGTCAGTACCGACGGTTCAGAGATCACAAAGCGGCACACGTTGGATGATCCCCGCCCCGGAACGCTACCCTCCCCCGTCCATCCGCGGCAGCGCGCCCTTGACCGCTCACCCAGCGACACCACCGCCGCAACCGAGCACTCAACCGCACGCCCCTGAACGTAAGACTCAGGTCCGTATCCGTGTGGCGTGGGCTCCCCATACGCACCCGGTTCGCCCGCAACCATCAGAGAAGCCCGTTCCCGCTCTACCCCAACCAACGCCGCGACCTCGTCTGCAGAAAGGGCGCGATCATAAATGCGCACGTCATCAACTGCGCCATCGACCGTGAACTGATTACCCCATGCTGTCGAAAACAGCTTCCCCCCGCCAACATGCACGGGGGCGTGATCGGAGCGGATCAGCCCAGAGTACGGCGCGCTGTTCTCCAACTCGCCGTTAACGTAGATAGATACAGTGCTGCCATCATATGTTCCTGCCAGGTGATACCAGACATTGGTCGCAAGTAGCGTCTCGCTGTAAACCTTCTTTCCGCCACCCCGCTGCGGATCCGTCTCGTTTCCAACATGGAAGAGTGCAGGAAATGGCCCCGGCTTCGCGGGCCATCGCGGCAGTGAAGACCCCGACTTCTTCGTGTACCCCAAGCA
>CAZCDU010000192.1:0-7664 GCA_964497125.1 uncultured Victivallales bacterium
CGGCTTAACCTCTCAGTGCATTGTGGTCAGCGCAAAATAAACTCACGCTAGGGAGCGGTTCCTGTCCTACAGCACGGAATGGCACTAGTTTAGGCGCCTTTTGCAAGAAAACAGCGCCCTTTTCAATATCCAATAGCCAACAAGGAATATCCAACCGAACACCGAATGAGAATACCACTTTCAGCCCACGTGGGGGGCTCTGACATAAGTGAACCAGGATGCTCTTCCCTTGGAAATTGGAAATCCCTTGTTGGATATTGGGTGTTCAGTCGCTGCAGGAAGCCCTTAAACCAGTGCCATTCGGGACAACAAGGCCTCTTACAAACGACGGCTCTGTGTTGCCCCTACACGGCAGATCCCTATTCCGCCGCTTCAGTCGTCGGGGCGTCCCGTTTCGGCCGCTTGGGCTGGCGGGCCTCGGGCTCCAGCCCCATGGCCTTGTTCCGGCGGGCGGCACGCTTCCGGCCACGCGCCGCGGGCGCGTTCGTCCGGGCGGTTTCGGGAATGATCTCGAACAGCGCTTCGGGCGCGCCGTACCCGAGCTGCTCGGCATCGGCCCGCGAGACCACGTTACTGGTGCCGCGATCAGGAAGCGGGTCGGTACAACAGTAATTGAACATTCCCCATCGGTAGTTCGGATATATCCACCCGCCGGTGTTGTCCAGGATGATGGATCGCGCAGCCTTCGTTTCATAGACGCCACCCGCCCCGTACCCGGCGACATTATCGGTAACCGTGCACCTCGCCAGCTCGGAGCGATACACCCCCGCCGCGAGATGGCTGACGTGGTTGCCCATCACAACGCACGCATCGAGTTTCGAAAACGCGACGCCACCGCCGCGCAGAGCCGAGTTTCCCACGATCACGCAGTTACTCAGCGAGCCGCCAAACACGCCGCCCCCGTAGTTGTGGGCGGAGGAGTTCATAATGATGCAGTCGCTCACCGACGCCAGCTCCTCACAGAAGATGCCGCCACCAGACTGGGATACGTAGGCCCCCTGCAATTCCCCGCGCGTACCGCCCTGGTCCACCGTGACGCCGATCAGTCGCGCCCCGCGTCTAAGATAGACGCCCCGAACCGAATTCGTGGTACTCTTGCGCACCCCGCGAATCACGGTGTTCGCTGCTCCCTCGCTGGAACGTAGCGTCACGCCTTGGGGGACGGTGATACGGTTCGTCAGCGTGCCCGTAACTACACTTCCGCCGTTGGTGTAGATCCCTGGCGCCAAGAGTATTTCGTCTCCCTCTTCTGCCACGTCGGCGGCATCCTGGACGATGCGAGCCGCAGAAGCAGGCGTATCGAATGGAGCCACGTTCCCGCCGTCAGGCGACACATAAAGCGTGGCGGCGCCGGCACAGAGTGGCGCAAGCGTGGCACAGGCCAGGTTTATCACGATGCGTTTCACGTTATCAGCTTTCCTTGTAGACCAGGACCATTCGCTCTCGCTCTTCCGGCAGCAGAAAGAAATCGGCCGTTTCAGGTACATCCTCAAGCATCAGGGTCTCATCCTCGGCCGTTCCTTCATGACGGACAACGATGTATGGAACATCGTCCTGTGTCCTGCGTGCGTAGTCTTTCGGGATGGCCAGGCGCTTCCCCCAGTCACGAATCATGAAAGAGACATCGCAGACCATCCCGGGCTTGAGCCGTGCGGAGGTCTCCTCGTCGGACTCATCAATATGAATGATGACCTCAAAGAATTTTTTATAGGAGATGTAGTGTCCCTCTTTGGCCAGCGCGGCGACGGAAAGAACCTTGCCCCGGTACGCGGCACCGGGTAGCGAGATGGGCCGGAACACAACATCACACTGTTCGTGTACGCGGTTGACCCACTGTTCCTCGAGATAGACGCGGACCACCTTGGACGAGAAATCGGGGAGCCGGGCGAACTCCCGATTCTGCGCCAGCACGTCACCTTCCTGTGCCTTTTTCCAGATGCCGGCGATATGGGTAACCGGGTAAACGATAATCGAATCCCGCTCCGCATAGAACCGGTAATCCTCGATCTGTTGCTCGATCCGTTCAATGCGCTTCTCAACGTTGTCAATCCGCCTGTCATGGTGTGAAAGCCTTGTCTTGCGGTCGAACTCGAGTTGCTTGATCTTCTTCTGCGCGGCTCCGGCCTCGCGCTTAACGTTGTTGTACTTCGATTCGGCGATGGCGCGCTGCTTCTCGGCCTCGTGACGCATCCGGGCCCGGTGAATCTCAGCAATCTCCAACTCGTCCTGCGCCTTCTCAAGAAGCACCTCGCGTGAGAAGATCTCGGCCTGCGTAGCAAGGTCTGTATCCAGCCGCCGCTGCACCAGTTCTGTTTCCTCTTCGCGAAGTTCGTCAATGTGTTGCAGCAGCTCTGCCGTATCGAGCTCGGCGATCAGCGTGCCTTTAGCGACTTCCGCTCCTTCGGGATGCAGGTAGACGATCTGCTTCGTGTAGCGTCCGCGGGGAGCGCGAAGCTCCTCGTAGAAAAGGGTATCGACCTCGCCACGCATCTCGACGGTTTCAAAGAACGGGTCCGCCGTGACCGGGAGCAGGATCTCCCGCCGCACCGTCTCTCTGCCCCGCACGACCCAGACCAGGGCCGCCGCCGCTGCAACAACAATGAGCGCTATTAGTTTCTTATTCATAACGCAACGCATCAATGGGATTGAGTTCACTCGCATTCCGGGCCGGGTAGTACCCGAACACCACGCCGATAACAACCGAGAACGAAAAGGCGACAGCCACCGCGGGCAGCGGAATTCGCGTCTGCCAGCCTGTCATCATCGCAATCAACTGCGTGAGAATCACGCCGACCACCACCCCAATCAGGCCGCCGGCCGATGTCAGCACCACCGCCTCGGCAAGAAACTGGTGCTGAATATCGGACTTCGTCGCCCCCATGCCACGCCGGATCCCGATCTCCTTGGTCCGTTCCAGGACCGAGGCCAGCATGATGTTCATGATGCCGATTCCCCCGACGAGCAGGGAGATCGCCGTGATCAGCAGCATGATGCTGTTGAAGATGTTCTGCGTACGCTCCTGCTGCTTCAGCAGCGCTTCGGGGACAACCAGCTCAAAATCGGCGAGCCCGAAATGGCGGCGTTTGAAGGTCGCGTCCAACAGGCCGGAGGACACTTGGATCGGACCCGTGTCGCGGAAATGGAAGATTGCCGTCGTGACCGGTGATTCGAAAGGCACGACCTTCTCATACAGAAACGGAGAGGGGCCGGGCACGAGGATGTCATTCAGCGTGGCGGGGTGATCGTTGAGCACACCGATCACCCGGTGGTAATGGCCGTCAAACCGGATGTCGCTGCCGACCGCGCTGGAGCGACTGAAGAGGCGATCGGCCGCCATCGGGCCCAGCAGGCAAACCTTCTTGTGCAAATCGTAGTCGCTGCCGAGAAAGAGACGGCCATCCTCGACGTCAAGGCCCATCACCTCCAGGTAACTCAGGGACACGCCCTTAACAGGAGCAACGGATTGGAACGTTGATGTCTGAACGACAAATTCCTTCTCCTTCACCGTTGCCGACATGTCCACAGCGGGCAGCAGCGCACTGGCGTGACGAATATCCGCTTCGACGATCCCGTCGGGGACATACCGGCCCTGGTCATGAGCACTGCTGCGGATCGTCTTAAGGTCGTTGACGAACACATTGCGAATGCCCATCTGTTGAATACTCTTGAGTGCCTCTTCCTTTGCGCCCTCGCCAATGGCAGTCATCGCGATGACCGCCGCAACCCCGAAGATGATTCCGAGGATCGTGAGGAAGGAGCGCATCTTGTGCTCCAACAGCGTCTTCCTCGAAACGGCGAGATACTTGAGAAAACGGAACCTCACAGCGCGACCTCCCAGTCGATCTGCGCCTCGTTCCGTGCCGGGTCCTTCAGCCATCGTTTGAGCTCGGAATCAATCAGGATCACGGGCTCGGAAATCGGTTCGGCAAGCACGGCCCACTTGTCGCTGGCGTCAACCTGCTGCACCAGGACCTTTTCAACGCCCTGGCCACGCTGCACGAAGACCATGTCGCCGTCACTGTCTGAATACACGGCATCCAGCGGCACCGTCGGAGCCTGTTCATGGGTATCCGTGTCGATCACCGCACGCGCATTCATCCCGGGGCGCAGACGCTCGAGATCCTGTTCCCGAATTCGGATACCCACCGTGAACACCTTGATGAACTGGTTGTTCTCTTTGACATGCGCGAGCCGGTCAATCCAGTAGATCGTTCCCGTGAACTCAGCATCCTTGAACGCTTCGAGGTAGATTCGCGTGGGTTGCCCAATCTTGATGCGTCGGATTTCTTCCTCGGCGACTTCAACCTGCGCCGTCATTTTGAGCAGGTTTGGAATGATCATGAAGCGCTGATCCTTGTAGAGCGTGTCACCAAGCTGGACCTTGCGCTCCGTTCCCATGACGCGGGTCCTGGGATACACAACAAGGCCCTCGGCTGGTGATAGGAGCGTCATCGCGTCAATCGATGCACGGACCTCCTCGATCTGATCCTCGTTCTCCTGTATCAGTTCATGCACCTGTCGCAGCTTCAGCTCCCATTTCTGCTCCTCCTGCTTCAGGCGGTTCTCGGCGAGTTTCACATTCGCGACGGCCTGGTTCAGCTGAATCTCCGCCTTCTGCTGTTCAAGCTTCGGCGCGTAGGCCATGGTTTCGTAGGTCAACCGGGCGATCTTCTCGTTCTCCACCTTGCTCGCCAGGCTTGCCCCGCAGTCATCCACACCGATCGCACGGGCGATCTCGGTGTCCTGCAGCTTCGCGTAGAGCCCGGCCCGCAGTAGCGATTCAAGTTTGTCCTCGAGCGCGATCGTGTCGAACGTGGCCAGCACATCACCTTCACGCACAATCGTGCCCTCGGGAATCAACATCGTCAGCTTCTTCGAGTACTTAACCGACGGCGCCGAGATGTTCAGTGCGCCTTCCGATTCGAGGTCGCCGCTTGCCGAGACAGTGATGGTTACATCACGCGGCATGCAGGTGACCGTCGTCAACACGTAGGATGTCTTCGGGCGATTCGCAAAGTTCAGATATCCAGCCACGCACAGGGCGACGGCAACCGTCGTTAGAATGAGCCGCTTTCTGGTCCACGTCTTCATCGGTATGATCCGTCCTCTATCTTGCCATCGCGGATATGAACGATACGCTTGGTCATCTCCGCTATTTCATGTTCGTGGGTTACAATAATGATCGTGCAGCCGTCCTCGTGCAGGCGCTCGAAGAACTCCATGATCTCGGTGCTTGTCCGCGTGTCCAGCGCCCCCGTCGGCTCATCCGCCAGCAGGATCGAGGGATCGGTCACCAGGGCGCGCGCAATGGCCACGCGCTGGCGCTGGCCTCCCGACATCTCGTTCGGCTTGTGCTTCGCGCGGTCAGCCAGGCCGACGATCTCCAGGGCGTGCATCACCCGCTCATGTTCGTCGGTGGCCTTCTCCGGACGATAGAACAGGGGCATCGCGACATTCTCATAGGCTGTGCAACGGGGCAACAGGTTGAAATTCTGGTACACAAAGCCGATCTCGCGGTTTCGGATGTGCGCTTCGTCATCGTCGGTCAAGTGGCTGACATCCTGCCCCTTGAGCAGGTAGGTACCGCGCGTGGGACGGTCCAGGAATCCGATGATATTCATCAGCGTCGATTTGCCCGACCCGGATGTGCCCATGATGGCCATGAAATCGTCGCTGTGGATGTCGAGGTTGATCTTCTTGAGGACCAGGATCTCCTCGTCACCGAGGTAGTACGCCTTCTCGAGGTCGCGAAGCTGGACAGGTGGATTATTCATGGCCGTCGAGCCCCGTAACCGCCGACACCGGGTAGTCCCGCTCAAGGCGCGCCTCCAGCTGCAGGAGCTGATACTGGAGCGATATGGACCGGGCATTTGCGCTGAAGAACTGGTTCTTGTTGCGGATCATATCCCACGAGCCGATCGTACCATTCGCAAAACGGAGCTTGCCCAGCTCGTAATCGACGTACGAAATCCGGAATTTCCGGTTCGCCAGCTCGTAGTGCTTGCGCATGTTCTGAAGCTCAAGCAGATCGTCGGCAATGGCTCGCTGATAGGATCGGAACCACTCATCCAGCTCCAGCTCGCTGATCTCGATTGCGTTTTGCTCGGTCCGGATCCGAGACCGCTCGGTAAATCGTGACTGAAATAGCGGAAACATGAGCCTGAGCCCGACCGAACTAAGCGTCTCCTGGGGGACCACGTTCCTGCCGGAGGACTCATCCTTTTCATGTTCAATATCGCCGTACAGCGAAAGCGAAGGAAGCAGTCGTTTGCGATAGTAGTCGCGGTTTTCCTCGCTGGTCATGAGTGCTGTCTTGAGTCCCGCCACGGCGACAGAGGTCTTCAGGGCGGACTCGAGCATGGCCTTTGCATCCCACCCCCTGGCCGGAGCTATGTGTTCACGGTCATAGGGTCTGAACTCGATCGGCGACTCCAACGGACGCTGCATAAGGAACAGCAAACGGTTCCGGGCGGTCATCCACCGGAGCCTGTCGTCTGCAAGCGACATCTCGGAGTCCGTGAAGTCCCGCTGGTAATCGAGCAACTGGTACTGCGCGATGATCCCGGCCGCATACTTGCCTTCGCTTTCCTTGTTCAGATCCCGGTCATCGTTGAACTTCGCCACGGAATTCAGGCAGAGCAGCCACCGCTTCAGGTAGTCGTAGTAGGCGGACTTCACTTCGTATATGAAGTGGCGACGGGTCTGCCCGCGTGCGACGTCTTCCAGGTCCAGTTTCAGGCGGGCAAGCGCAAGATCGCGTTTGACGGAGTCCGGCCGCAATATCTCCTTCGAGATCGACAGACTGTAGCGCTGAATATCCCGGGTCCTGTCGTTGTATTCATAGTCGGCGCCGGCGGCGATGTCGATGTTGCCGGGAACGTGCTGGCGCAAGGTCGCGCTGACTTCGACCTCCTCCGAGCTGTACTCATTCTTCTCATCGTCAGCACGCCGCTCTTCGAGCGATGGCGCTGCTTCTATCGTGAAATCGGGGTAATAGCGGTAGCGGGCGCGATCCACGTTCTCAATCATGTTGTGGAGGTCGAGCTGCGCGGTCTTCAACGCCGTGCTTTTCTCAAGCGCCTCGCTCAGTGCCGCGTCGAGCGACAGGACCTCACGCCCCTTGAGCCTGGCATTGATCTGTGCTTCCAGTAGAGCCTTGCGCGCATCGGCAACGGCGCCAGGACGTTCGAAATCAAGCGTCGCCGGCTTGGAGCGCTGCTTATTGCCCGGTTTCCTGGCGATATGCTCTTCTTCATCCTGGGCCCGAGCCGTGACGCAGAGCGCCAATAGCGCTGCCATTACTGAAAATCTACCCAACATACTCATAGAACTGGTCCTCATTAATCCCGTAGAACGTATACAAGCGGGCGTTTATTGCAAGAACCCAAAAGAGAGAGTAGTTACAGCACCGCCACAGTAACGGTTAAACGCTACGGATCTGCGCTATTCTCATGCATCCAGCGCGGCCGCATCCAGTTGGCGACAACTGGATGTCCTTCTGGAGTAGAGCCTGTTGTCGCCAACTGGCTCCTCTCGGCCAACTCCCCTGGCGGAGGCATCTGCCTTGTTGAATGAACCAATGGTGCCTGTGTTAATCATGAGTTGCGCATTCAGTTTACCCCATTCAAGGTGTCAGGTGTCAGGTTTCGGGTGTCAGGAAAAGA
>CAZCDU010000193.1:0-1404 GCA_964497125.1 uncultured Victivallales bacterium
AACCTGCCTTCCGAAGTCCGTGTGAAGATCCTTGGCCTAGCCAGTGGGCTGTGGGAGTCTGGCCGCAAGAAGGCTCAGCCACAATCAGCAGAGCGTTCTTGGTTTCCATTCTCGCTGTTCTGAACCGGAGTCTAGCACTCAAGTTTTGAGGCGCACGTTGGCATCCGAAAGTGATCGTTGACGTCCGGACGTATTGTATATACAATTCAATCATGAAGTTTGAGTGGGATGAACGTAAGAATGATAGGAATATCAGGAAGCACGGTATCGACTTCATGGATATCGTGGAGATGTTCAATCACCCGATGCTCACTCACTTGGACACCCGCCGGGAATACGGCGAAGATCGGTGGATAGGCATCGGTCTCCTGAGAAACATAGTGGCTGTAACTGTCTATCTCGAATGGGAAGATGAGGATACGATTCGGATTATCTCAGCCCGGAAGGCGACAAACCATGAAAGCAAAGAATACCATAAGAGAATCCAGAACTGACTGGGGCCGCTTGGAGGCAATGACTGATTCTCAGATCGACGATTCAGAGATCCCCAAGCTGGACGAGGCGTTCTTCAAGGCTGCTCAGGTCCGCATGCCCAAGCGGAAGCGTGCGGTTTCGCTGCGTCTAGACCAGGAGGTGGTGGACTGGTTCAAGCACGAGGGACGCGGATATCAGACCAGGATCAATGCTGTTCTGAAGGCCTACGTGCATGCGCACCAGCACTGAACCGAAGCTGCCAACGAGTGCATGCAGCAGATTGACGCTGTGCGCCAATTCCTAATGCTTGCGTCCATTCTGGCTTTGTGTTCCTTGTGTTCTCTGTTGTTAACTGCTCGCTCTTGGAGCTTGCCTAGGTGCGAGATGGGTTAACCGCAGAGAACGCCCCGAAGGGTCGGGGTTTGCAACAGAGAGCGCAAAGATAGACTTGGCCTGTGCTATGGAGCACATATAGATAGAGTAGGGTGTGATGATGTTGCGAAAGAGTATGTTCCTGTTCCTTCTGACGCTTGGGTTCTGCCAGGCACTCTTCGCCGAAACCGCAAGAGTGGCGGAGATCCGGGATGGCGATACGTTGGCCTTTGTGGGTGATTCGATCACGGCTGGCGGGGCCTCTTCATATCCCGGCTTGGTGGTGCATGGGCTCAAGACCAAGGGGATCCGGGTCAAGCCGGTCTATGCGGGCATTCCCGGCAACAAATCGTCGGATATGCTGCTGCGGCTCGACCGGGTGCTGATGACGGAGCCGGATTTCCTGTTTCTTTCGGTGGGCGTCAACGACGTCTGGCACACCGATCCCACCGCCAAGCTCGGCGTCTATAAGCCCAGTCCCGGCATGGGGGTCGAGCTTGAGCACTACAAGATCTACGTGCCCCAGATTCTGGACCGCTGCAAGGCGGCTGGCACCAC
>CAZCDU010000193.1:1504-7576 GCA_964497125.1 uncultured Victivallales bacterium
GGTCGCGCTGGTGGTTGGAGCAACATGCTGCTTGAGGGGCTGAACCGTGGACGGGCAAAGGTATCGAGAAGCACGATTGGATCACGGTACACGCTGCCCTTGTCGGAACTGGCAGACAAGGTGCAGGCCGCGCCCCCGGCCGCGGGCACGACCGCTTTAGTCGTTATACCGCCTCTGGATGATCTGCAGCAGCAGACGCCGCTGGCCGAGTATGAGCAGACGTTGCTATCGCTGGTTGCGTGGGCAAAAGAGCAGGGGGTCAAGTGCTGCGTCGCCACATTCCCGCTGCTGGATGCAAAGGAAACCGGGGGGGCGGACACCGCGCCTTACAATGAGATGATCCGCAAGGTGTGCAAGGCGAAGGGCGCTGCCCTGGCCGATAGCCATGCGGCCATGACGACCTTTCTTGCGAAGAACCCCGGTGTCCCGCTTCTGCTGAGCAAGGGGCGTGTCAACCATCAGGGAGGTACACTGCTGGCCGAAACGATCTACACCGCACTCGGCGGTGATCAGAGCCTGTTGCCCGAGTTGCAGCAGACTTGGGACAGCCGCACCTCCTTCACCTTCCGCTACTCCCACGCCGTCACGGTTGACATTCCCTTCTCCGAGGCCGGCAAGCAGGCGTTGCAGCAGATCTCGGCGCGCTACCACAAGTTGGGCGTGCGAGGCGCTGGCCTCGGGTTCCAGCTGCTGCTGACAGGCGATGCCGCCGAAAACAAGAAGCGGCTCGCGTATGTGGATGCCAAGTGGCTGAGCGATGATCCCGAAGCTGAGACCATGAGTTTCAGAATGGCACCGAAGTCGGCCGATGAATTGCGGGCGATAAATGCCTACCTCAAAGCGCAGAACATCGATCTCAAGACGTTCTGTGAGAGGGCCGTGAAGGTGGAGGCCTACGCGCTGCGGAACGAAGATCTGCTGGGGCGTGGGGCCTTTTAGGTATAGAGCGAAGGGTCCAGGACGTTTGTCGCACAGTGGCAAGAGTGGTGTCGCATAATGGCGCTATGCAAAAGGGCAGGGCGACTGGTATAAGTCCATGAGAACCATCGCACATGCGGCCTAGCATTCAACAACTGACCCAATGAAAGAGATTATGAAAACAGTAACAGCCCTAGCATCACTACTGATAGCAACGAGTGCCTATTCGGAGATCAAAGGCCTGCCGGCTAACTCGCCCTTACGTGGCCAATGGCAACTGGTCACACAGGCACCTGAAGAGTCCGAGCTAAGGAAGTCAAAGGTGTATAGGAAGATGTCAAATGACCATATCGTCGCTCAGTTGAAAGCCAGCGGTCTGAGCGATGCGGAGATCAAGGACATCATGGGCTCGATGGAAGTTGACGCCCCGGGCAATCAAACGACCATCTACGGTTTTGGCACGAACAGAATGACCATTGAGGTCAAAGGCGAAGGTAGCAGGTCCACAGAAGAGTTCTTCTTCAAGATCTCCGGAAGCAAGATTCAGATCGTCGGCCCTGAGGATACCGAAGCCATGAAGGCGATCCTCCCACCCGCAGCTTTTGCCGAGTTGCAAGAGACGATCGCGATGAGGAAATCTAAGCCGGACCACCCCATCTACCGGCATATGGACTTCGCGCGAGCCTGCCGGCCAAAGTTTTATAAGGTGACCCTCAGTGACAACAACAAGAGGCTCGTCCTGGCCGGCGGCCCGATAACAGCATTCGACAACCAAACGGTCCGGTACGAATTCGTTCGGAAGACGAGCGTTCCGAATGCGGGGAGCTAACCCGCCAAAACTCCAACTGCTACAGATCACACTAAGCGGTTGTGGACCGACAGCACCGGCAAGTTTCAGGTGAGCGCTGCGGATCAAGCTTACCTTCGTAGGTCGTCTGCAACCAACCAAGTTACAGCGAAATAGCCGACAAAGGAGGGAGTCAGTGATGAAGAGGACAGGAAGCTCGATTGCTTGCATCGTGGCGTCAGTCGCGATGCTGGGATTCGGCTGTATGCGTGCACCCAACACTGAGGACGGCGTCATTGAGCTTGAAACGGCGGTCGGCACCATCGCGGTTTCGCCAGGCTTTTACAAAGCGCTCAAGGACAAGGTATCGCTGGACGGCTCCAAGACGTACTCCAAGTCCGGTGAGACGGAGACCCTGACGCTGGTCGGGGCGGAAAGTGACAGAGCTGTCCTCGAAACAGGCGTATCTCCCGGCAGGGCTGACATCCGCATCAAGGGGTCGACGAAATTCGTCAACAAGATCATCGCACAAGCCGAGAGGATCACCGGCGCCGAGGCGAGCCTGACTCGCAGCACATTGCTTGCTGAGACGAGAACGTACGCCGGATTCCAGGGGAGCCAGATGGCTGCTCTCCAAGAGGAACTTGGCAAGACGCTGATCTCTCGCGGCAGGTCCAAGTCCTCTTTCAACGACGCTGTAACGATTAAGTGTGCATTCGAAAGGGGGCTTCACGGGGTACGGCTGAAGTACACTGGAAAGAACGCGTCCTTGAGGATCACGATCGAGGGCGATCAGGCGTTCGTGGATGGCATCAAGGCGCTAGTGAGTAAGACGCAGAGCGCGGCGCCTATGACGACTCCGTTGCCATAGACTCGATCGAGCTAGGCAAAGAAACCATGAGTTTCAAGCTGGCACCGCGGTCGGCCGATGAGTGGCGGGCCATCGAGGCCTATATCGAGAAGGAAGGCATCGATCTGAAGACGTTCTGTGAACGGGCCGTCAAGGTTGAGGCCCATGCGCTGCGGCTGGAGGATCTGCTGGGGCGGGGGGCGTACTAGACCAGTGGAGCCCGGCGTGGGCTCGGATTAGTCAGGAGTGAAACTGCACAGAGGGCCGAGTTTGTGCACCAGGGAAAAGCGGCGTCGCCGGGCCTGGGAAGGCCCTCTGCCGCCGCACTCCAAATTGAGATTCAAAAAGGGCTGCTGCTGATTTGGAGTGCGGTGGCAGAGTCCGAAGCGAGCTTGCGAGTGCAGGACGGCGACACCGCTTTTGCGTTATGCTGGGCTGCCGGTCTTGAGAAGAAAGGCGCGACAAGCCACCACCAGCTGTGCTGAAAAACTCAAGATTCCGGGAACAGAGTCGGAGCGAGCCCCGTCTTACTAATAAAGCAGCCCTATCAAATGAAATAGTCCCCGCCCATTGGGCACACCAGAAGGAATGATCATGAGCCGAGTACACACAACATCCACCACGCTTCTCATTGCGGCACTCAGCGCTGGTGCGGCCACGCTGCTGGCCGCCGAACCGGGCCAAATCCCCGCGGAGACGGTCGCGAAGGACCAGAAGCTCCCTCAGACGCTCACGGTCACGTGCTCGCTCGACGCTTACGGGTTCACGCCCATCCAGAAGTCGTGGCACATTGACCAGCACTCCTACGGGTTGAAGACGCATGAGTTGGTGCTCAAGCGGCATGACCGTCGAACCCCCTGGACCGGGAGCATTCCTGGCTGGAAGGGAAGGAAGACGATTGACGTGAAGGGCGGATACACGGTGAGGATCGATGCGCACTATCTGATCCGGCAGCTGCGGGGCGATTTTGTTCACAAACCGTCCGGGCTAACACTCGACGTGGCATACTTCTACAACGAGAAACTGATCGCGCACGGCACGGCAGCGCAGTGGAGCGAGGAGGAGAAGATCGCGCTCTCAGTCCCCCTGGCCGACACCGCCTACGTGGCCCTGATGAACGAGAAGGGCTTCGGGATTCCATCCCAATTCGCCGGATATGACAACGGGTTCCGGTACTGGGCTGCCGTGCGTGATGGACTAAATGCCCGGGAGGGGACCAACTTTGAGTCGCTCAGCGCCGTCCTGAAGCCTCTGGGTCGAGACGGCAACCTGATGATGCCCACCGTGACGGTCCACGCCAAGGTCACCAGACCGACGGGTTCGGACATTCCCGCCGCGAATGCCGAAACATTGAACATTCGACGAGGGCCCATGCCAGCACGATGAAGGCGGCATCCTCGCTATACCTAGCGTCTTCTTGGAGTCCCAACTTGGAGTGCGGCGGCAGAGTCCCTGGGCGCGCCAGCGACCAGGGACGGCGACGCCGCTTTTCGTAGAGCCCGAGCAAGCAGCCCATGATCCTGTCGCACTTCGCGCATTCGCCATGCATGCGTCAGCTAGAAAAGCGGTGTCGCCGGTCCTGGGAAGGACCTCTGCCACCGCACTCCAAGTATACCCACGGCAGGCCCTGGGCTGGTATATCCTGCCCCCCCGACATTCGTCGGGGCTCAAGCGCTTTGGGGCGAAGAATCCGGCATCGCCCAACCACCACCCCAACGTAACAACCTTGTTGACCACGCAACGATAGTGACTGAAGCCCGGTCACGCCGTGACCGAGGCCAACTCCCGCATGACGCTAAATTGCATGTTGCGCGTCGCGTACTGACACTGTGGCGTGAGCTTCCGCTTGTGGTATAATCGGCCCTTTACTTAGCCACCATTGCGGCTACGCAGGCAGTGCCTGGTAGCTTTGTCGCAGGGAGAAGACATGATACTACGAAACGCAGCGTTTACTTTGGCAATCTTTGCTCTCGCCACATGTGCATATGGAGAGCGTCCGGTCATAGACTCATTTGGGCGCAATGGCGAGTTGACATGCACGAACCTGACCCCCACGTCACGCTACGTGGTGGAGTGGGCGTCTTCGGCCTCGGGGCCATGGACGAACTCATGGGATGCATTGGCGAACGTTTGGGCCGGATCCAACGGCACCATGCGCGTGAATGTGCCGATGTTCTATCGCGTGGTGGGGCCCACGAACGACTACCTTGTTGTCGACCTGTCCGGGGGCGCCACGGCGACGAACTACCCGCTGAGCTACCTGGCGGATACACCGGCAGGCGGTTGGACGGATGAATACAAGACGACCAAGCTAGTACTGCGGCGGATTCCGGCGGGGACTTTCACGATGGGGTCGACTGCTGAGCTGGGCGGAAGCACTAACGAGAGACCCAAGCACGCGGTCACACTGACACAGGATTTCTTCGCAGGGGTCTTCGAGGTCACGCAGAAGCAGTGGGAGCTCGTGATGGGCACGTGGCCGAGCTATTTTACCAACACCGTCTACCGCGACTCTCGTCCCGTGGAACGGGTAAGCTATGAAGACATTCGCGGCGCGATCGCAGGAGCTGCCTGGCCCACCAATGGCGACGTGGACGCAGCCTCCTTCATGGGGCAGCTGCGGAGCAAGACAGGCATGGCGTTTGATCTGCCCACGGAATCACAATGGGAGTACGCTGGGAGGGCCGGGACGACGACGACCCTGAACTCCGGGTATGGCCTGACCAGTGTGAATAGTGATCCTCGCATGGATCAGGTCGGCCGGTATAGCTACAACGGCGGCGGTGGGTTCGGACAATCTGATTCAGTCGACACATCGGCCGGGAGTGCGGCGGTGGGGTCTTATATGGTCAACAGGTGGGGACTCTACGATACACATGGAAATGTGTTTGAGCTCTGCCTGGATTGGTTCGCGGCATATCCTACCAATGCTGTGACGGATCCAGTTGGCGGAACAGATGTTACATACCGCGTCGCTCGCGGCGGGGGCTGGTGGCTTGCCGCGGGGAGTTGCAGGATGGCCGGTAGCCGCATCACCTCCAACCCGGACTACGCTGGCCACGCTCAGGGGTTCCGGGTCACGGTTCCAGCAGGTCAGTAGCGGAGGCATGTTGTCCCGCCTTTAGGCGGTCTCGGGGCGGGAGCGGGAGAGCTGGGAGGGCTCAGGACTTCGTGACTTCGAGACTTCATGACGCCCAGGCGACGCCGTGACGCAGTGACCGGGGGAGCGCGCGCCAGCACGATGAAGGCCGCACCCCGACCTACGTCGGGGCGGGCTACCTGACGATGAGGAGCGAGCCCGCCGGTGCCGTACTCAGCAGTGTCAGTGGCTCGGAAAGTCCGTAGAACGAATAGGATGTTGTCTTACCCGCCTCGGCTCGATTGATCCAGTGCGCACTACCGCTATTCTCACCAGGCCCGGTCTTGCCGCGCCTGACGTTGCTACTCGCTGACGTCCCTAGACACCGATCTGTGTACTTCGTGCCATCGGAGTTCGACCCCGTCCACACCCACACGT
>CAZCDU010000194.1:0-7350 GCA_964497125.1 uncultured Victivallales bacterium
AGGGTGTCGGAGCCGTCGGCATTCCCGCTGCGGAATGTGGCATTGGGGAGTTGTTCCACCAGGAGACGGGCGAGATCCCCCAGTAATGGTTTGTCACTCTCGGTCACTTTCCGGCGGCCCTCAAGCAGGATGACCGGCTGCTCGATGCCGCGCAGGGCGGCTTTTAGGTCGGCGAGGGTCTTGATGGCAACAGTTGTGTAGCGGAGGGGCATGGGGGAAGAGTAAAGCAGAAAACTGAAATTGGGAAAGCTGAAATGGAGACTCGTCGACTGCTGGGAGAGTGAACCGCGAAATACGCGAAAGGCGCGAAAGGGCTCGTCGACTGCTGGGGATGTTTGAACAGAAGGAAACAAAGGTAACGAAGGAGAGAGGGAGCGAAGGGCGTTAATTTGGCGTGCTTCCGGGGACGGAACCACGGCCAAATTTACGCCATGGGTGGTGGATAGGGGAGAGCTCGTCGTCCCTTGATATGGGCGGGCGTCTAGCTTAAGCTGTAGCCAACGAACACATCTTTGGAGCAGTATGTGGCCGCATTGCGGGTGGCGCATTGGTGGGGGAGTCAGTGACGTGGGCATGGAGCATTATATAGAACAGCTCCTGGCGGATATTGCGTACGCGACCGAGAACGTGGAGGAGCCGTATCGGGAGCAGGAGTCAGATGTTCTGTGCTGGATTTCTGACGAGGATGAGGAAGCCACCGCCCCTCGCCGGCCACTGGAGAAGTGGACGGGTATCCGCAAGATGGCGTTGCCCCCGGCTGAGAAGCTGGATGATGACCAGGTGTGTCGGCTTCTCAAGGCCCTGAAGAAGATGCTGGATGCCCACAATTGGTCTTTCGTTATTCAGATCGAAGTGCCGGAGCGAATCCAATATGAGACGATTCGCAGAAACTTTGATCAGGAGGCGATTGTCAAGCAGTGGAACATGGGCTTCTTCCAGCTCTGCGCGCCAGGAACGCCGCACGGGGAATGCGCCTTGGGTGAATACTGTCACTGCCGATTCTATGAGGAGCTATTTGCGGGATTCGTCGACGAAGACCTTACGCCTGAAGAAGAGCGGGCCCGCCATCTGGCGATCGAAGTCGAGCACATCAAGAAGAAGTACGGGGAAGACTGGAAGAAGTATTACCCGTACCACCTTGATCCTGAGTATGACGACGAGGACGGCAATCCCCACGGCTACGGGTTCGGCATACGAGACGAACCTGATCCCGCTGACTGGTGGCGTCGCGAACAAGAGGACTAAGAGATGGCCTCGTTTGAAGAGCACTGTGCCGACTGCCGCCGTGAGCTGGGTGAGGACTTTGAGCACGTACACATCTGGCTGGATGAGTTGTTCAAGGTGCTGGGCCCAAAGCACAGGTCCGCCCGACATCACACTGGCGGCGTTGAAAAGGTGCGACAAATCTGGGGTGACCGCGCCGCCCAGGCCGCCGAGATTCATATCCGCCGTGATTGTGGCGGGAAGCTGCCGGACGAGAAGTCAGCGCAGATTGTAAGCCTGTTCGGGCCGGATGCGGTGGACTGATTGCTCCCCTGAGACGGTCCCCGTCTGCGACTGGCTCCTCTCGCCCGTCAAATTTGCGCCATGGTTGTAAAGAGGGACGAGCTCGTCGACTGCTGGGAGAGTGAACCGCGAAATACGCGAAAGGCGCGAAAGGGCTCGTCGACTGCTGTGCGGTCAAGCCGGGTCGGACCACAGGTTTGTCTAGAGCATTAGCCGAGGAAGCAAAGCGTGTGACATCATGCTCAGGCCCTGCTCCCCGGTGCTGCGAGATTCGCGAAGGCTTCGCGGGGATACGCGTACTTGAGTTGCCCCATAGGAATGCCATTGAGACGTAGTGATGCCTCGTAGGGAGAGACCCCGCACTCGATGAGCTGTACCTTGGCTTGAAAGACAAGCTCGTTCATCGATCCAATTCTCGCTGACTTTCTTCGCCAGTTTTCCTGAAAGTCTGATAATCATAGTTTCCACATGGGGTATTCTACGAGGAGGCCCTCTCTCAGGCCGAGGGCAGGCGGTAGGTGATCTTATCCCCATCGACGGCGATGAGCTTGCGGTCCTTCATTTCGGTGATGATGGCTGTCAGCTGGCTGGACGAGAGCTTCTTCTTCGTTAAGTCGTTGATGGTATTGGTAAGTGTCTTGACCTTACGCGGACGGGCTTGGCCCCGGTCAATGAGGCTCTTGACAATCGCGTCGAGACGCTCGTCCGGGGATGCCGTGGCCGAGATTCGCAGCACGGCGATATCGGCAACGGCTTTCTCTCGAAACACTCGGATCATCTTTGACTTCAGGTGCTTTATCAGCGGATCGAAGCCGGAATCCTTAGAGATGATATGGAAACACGCTTTCGGATCCTTGGCGGCGAGCTCACCAATGTAGTAGGCGATGTGGAAGTCGAGCGCGTTCGGCCCGTTGCCTGACATCTTGACATACTCGGCATCGGGACCGAGCGCCTGCAGGGCTTGGGCCAGCTCAAAGGGGACCTTGGTCTGGTTGGCCCCGACAAAAACCATGACCTTGAAGCTGTGTTCCTTCAGCACAGCCAGGTTCTTGGGCTGCACGTTCTCGTAGTCGATCAGGATGTAATGCGTTCTCATATGCTAAGTAGGCTAACACTTTGAGCGGAAGGGGGCGAGAGCGGAGAGGTGGTGGGAGAGGTGGGGCCCAGCCGTATGAAGAGAACGTGGTTTCGCCGGAGCAAGTGTCGCGACTCACAGCGAGGATGTAGCCGAGGATTGGTCTTAGGGTGTTGAACCAGAGGCCTACGGGCGAGGACGCCCGTGCCACGTTGGGGCTGCTCAATGCCTGTGGGAGAGCTTTCAACGCGCACTCGCATCCAGTTGGAGACAACAGGATGTCCCTCTGGAGGAGAGCCTGTTGTCTCCAACTGGCTCCTCTCGCCCGCCGACTGCGGCTGATGGGGTTCGCTGGTTTTGAACAGAAGGGAACGAAGTGCCTACTATGCCAGGGGATTGAACCACGGGGGATCGAGAAAGAGAGATTAAGGCGAAAGAATAGGGCGAAAGATTGAGGGGGGTATGGCTATCTCGTCCTTAATCTTTCGCCATAATGTCTTTGCCCTAATCTTCCAACCGAAGAACAACGAATGTCCAAATTCGCAGGAGGAGAATAGGGGCTTTACCTCACGATGAAGACGGATCCGGCGGGGGGCGGGGTGAGGGTGATCTGCGTGGGACCGTAGTCGATTGTCCAACTGCTGGGGAGATTGTTGGTGGAGAAGGTGCCGATCAGTGAGTTGTAGGTGGCGATCACAAATTCGCCTCCCGATGCGCCGGCGGGATTGACCTCCAGGGCGGAGGTGCCGGCACTGATATCCAGGTCGCCGTCGACGGCCAGTTGGCTGCATTGGGCACCGCTGAACGAAACCGCCAACGTGCCGGCAATCGTGCAGTTATCGTTCGTTATGGTCATCGTGCCGACTGGGTTGCCGGGGGCAACCGTTCCGCCGGCAAGCACGCGAACGTGCTCCGTGGGCCCCGTCCGTGTTACGGAGAGTATGCCGGTTCCACTCAGCGTGCCCCCGCTGTTTACATCGATTTCATGCGTGGGGTTCCACCGGCCGTTGGCGACCAGCGTGCCGGCCGAGATATCCACCCGGCAGTCACCGTGGATCGAGAAACCATCGACCGTCCAGGTGCTTGCTCCCCGCTTGAATATCGTAAGCTGATGGGCGCCACCGGACCATGTGACCGCTTCTGCTGAATTGCCGGAACTCTCCCCGCCAAGGAAAAGAGAGGCGTTTCTCTGGTTCCCCATGTCCTTCGTAACGTTCACGGTACCCAACGTCATGGTAAGCGTGCCGGCCGGCTCGAACCTCAATGCCGAATTGTTGTCGCCGCCTCTGCTCTCATAGTTGACCGTCGGGGAACCTGTGATGCCTGACTTGAAGGTCAGGTAGATGTTGTCACTCGTGATGAGCCTGGCGCCTGCGAACTGGAGTGTGTTCGATTCAAACACATAGGGCTGCGTGCCCCAGGCGCCTTGGAGATCCATCTCGGCAAGCGTGATATCGTCGCCGAGCGTAACGGTGCCATACGTCGTGCCGAAGACGGCTTTGGCGTTTGTTGAACTGCTCCATCCAACCCGGCTGCCGAGTCCCCGGTCCCAGTTCACTGTTGATGTGTCCCAGGTTCCACTGCCGCCGTCACTGGCGGCGTTGCCCACGCCACCGGTATTCGGGCCATCCCAGTAGTATGCCGGCAAGGTGCCGTCTACGTAGAGCCTGCCGCTTCCGGACAGCTGCCCCGATGTGTGATCTGCGCCGGATCCGACGCCGCCCCAGGTTCCTGCGGTGGCCGCCTCATCGCCCAGGACAAGGGAGTGGACCGTGTCCGTCCCGGAGAAATCCAGCACGCAGGTCGTCCCCGCTGCCATGATGACAGGTGCATCATCGCTGAAGAACGGCCCCGCGACACTGAGTGTCCCGCCCTCGATGAGGGTCTGGCCGCTATAGGAGTTGGAGGCGGTCAGGCTCAGCGTACCCGCGCCACGCTTGGTCAGGGCGAAGCTGTTGTCATTGGCACCCGGTCCGCCGAGGATGCCGTCGAATTGATTCGTGCCGGCGGCCACATCAAGCGTCAGCGTGACCTCGGTGGACCTGCCGTTGATGATGCGATTCGTCCCCGTCCCAGCCGTCGTGAGTCCGTTGGAAAGGAGCTGGCTATAGCCATGCAGCTTGAATGTGACGCCGGCATCGGTGGCGGCATCACCCAGAATCAAGGTGGAGCCGGCGGGAATGCGGTTGTTGCCGCCATAGATGGAGAGTGTGCCCGCCTTGACCTGCGTGGCTCCTTCGTAGGTGTTGGCCGCCGTAAGCTGGAGCTCGCCGGGGCCGATCTTGATGAGCCCAGCCGGCGCGGCGCCGCTGTTGCGGATGACGCCAAGAAGTCGACCGCCCGCAGTCCCCATGTAGCCGTTGCCGGAGGCGGCGCTGATGTTCTTTGTCGAGTTACAGGTGACGGTGCGGTTGGTCCCGTTGAGATCGATACCGTTGTCGATTCTGGCGATCTGTTGGGGGTTGGCTGCTGCTTCGTTGAGGATCAACACCTCCGGATTGAAGTAGGGGCTGCCCCAGACGACCTCACCACCGGCGAAGCTGATCTGTCCCCCGCGGTCGTACTGCATGAAGGAGAAGCCGCTTTCGCCGCCCGTGATCTGGATGTGTTCTGGATCGGGGCCGATCCCCCTGGTGAAGGGCCACCATATCGTGATCGTGCCTCCGTTGAGCTCCAGGTTGCTACCCGAGGGTGAGCCCGCGAGTCCGCCGGGAATCGAATGGGTGTTCCGGTATCCGGTTCCCAGCTGCAGAATGCCCCCGTTGACAACGGTCGGCCCCGTGTAGTTGTTGGCTGTCTGCGTCAGGGTGAGCTTGCTGGCTCCATTCTTCGTGAGGCCGCCCGCGCCGCCGATCGGTGTGTTGATCGTCACGTTGCCGGCGCCCGCGGCCGTTGTGATGCCGCCGCTGTTGGTCAGGCTGCCGCTATTGAGCGTGTAGGTGCCCGTGAAACTGGTGAACGTGACCGTGTCAGCCACAACAGCACCCAGTGTGAGTGTGCCACCGGAGCCGCCGCTGCCGATCGTCGCGCGGTCGCCGCTGCTCCATGTGGCGGGGGTTACACCATCCAGCCACTGATTGGAGTCAAGCCAGGTGCCGGATCCATCAGACGCGGTGCCATCAGCGTCGTGATCCCAGGTCTGGTCGGCTGCCTGCGCTGTTTGAAGTCCCACTAATAGGAGAACTGCCAGGCAGGCAGGTCCATGTTTCATCGTCCTCATCGTAAACGCCCTCCATGACGCGACACAATTCCAAGTAACCGGCATTGTACACTATCTGGACGGCGACGGAAAGGAATGACATGCACCAGGCTGGTCCCACAAGTTAGAAACCGGCCATACATAGGCGAGGTCATGAAGAAACAATGCCTAGTGGAGTTGTGGCTTCAGAAACCAGAACCACAGTTGTCGTCGACTATCCACCGTCGGACCGGGGGTTTTACAGGATTAGAGCTTCGACAGTTGTGAGTCCATAGGAAGCGATCACGAATAGCTGATAAGAAGCTGCGTTTCGGGCGGCGAACGCGCCCATACGGGTCGCGCTTCTTGTGCTCGAGTCCAGCAGTCGGCAATGTTCCAATGTAACTCGCTGGACGCTTGAATGACCGTTCTTCAAAGGCCGTCCGCGGCCTTTGAAAATACGTGTCGATTCGGATGTCAGACCACTTCTCTCAAGCGTCCAGACACCAGCTTGTGCAGTGATCCCGCAATGTATGTTTGATAGGGAACGCCCTCTCGGGCAGCACGCATCTGTAGACGTTCCAGATCTCGGGACGAGATCCGGATATTGATGCGCTTGTCTTTCTGCAGTGTGTTGCGTGCATCCTCTTCCAGTTTCTTTTTCTCGGCTTGGAAGTTGCGGATGCTCTCAAACTCTCCACGCTCAAAATCCTGTAGGATCTGCAGTTCCTCTTTATCAAATTGCATGGGGTTCTTCTTCATGCCAGATACTCCCGTGTTGCTTTGCGGCTCGGAATGATTGTCTTCAGGAAGCGCACCCCCTTCGCCTTGACGTAGGGGACAAGCCAAACATAGCCTCCCACATTGAGCACGATTATGTTCTGGTTCGGGTACCGCTTCCGGTTGGGATGCCGAATGACATCCAGAACGTCCCCGTTCTGGATGCAGACAACGGCATCCTCAAAACACACCTGTCGGGTGCGCTCGAGCATTTCGTTCTTCTCGTCACCCCAATCGAACTCACTCATCAGTGATAAGCGTACCGGCGCGTGTGCCGTTTGTCAACAGAGCGCTCTGTTTCTCGGGTCTGCGTTGAGGCGTTCGGCGTGCCAGCGACGAATAGCCTCCGACGCTATGTTGGCGAATGCGTCAGTTTCTCTGGTTCCCGTCCACATCAGGCGGAAGCGAAGCGCATGGGTTGTGATCACTCACTCGTCAACCGCTCTCGTCGCCCGTTCTCGTGATCCGACTCTTCCTCTCTCGGGCGGACGATAGCGGGCGACGAGAGCGGCACACGTGGCAAAAGCATTCAGATCCAGACAGCAATGCCCGCACTGCTTGCATTTGAAGTCGTCCGTCGGCATGATTCCTCCTAAAGCTACGCTCCTACGAAGGTGCCAAATACGGTCTGGCCTGGCAAGACGGCGTGTTGTCCAATAGTGCCATTCACGTCTGTCCCGAATGGCACTTACTTAAGCCTTTGTGGCATGGGATTGACCTTCTTCTGGCGTGCCATTAAATGACGAATGACGAAGCACCCAAGTACCCAAAGAAATCCTAAATCCAAAAAGCCTGAAAGGGAAAAGAGCGT
>CAZCDU010000195.1:0-1417 GCA_964497125.1 uncultured Victivallales bacterium
CACTCCTTGGCCAGCATCAGGAAGGTAGGTCCGTGGATGCCGGCTGCATTCATGTGTCCGCCCGCCATATAGCCGAAGACCAGGCCCCCACGCCCGCTCCACGCGCCGTTGTACATCGTGCCCTCGACATGGCGGACCAGCTTCTGGATCACGGGCAGGATGCTCTTGTCGCCGGTGCGCAGGTAGTACTCGGCCAGCGGAATGGCGGCCGAACCGAAGACCCACGGCTTGAGCAGAATCTTCTCTTCGTCCTTGTACTGCTCCACCACCTGCTTGATCCAGCCGCGCACGTGCGCCAGATCACTCTCGTCGCCGGTTGAGAGCAGGAACAGCATTCCGAATCCGTTCAGCGACTTCCAGCCCTGGGTATCGAGATCGTAGCCCCCCTCGGTCTTCACCCAGTGGGCCATGTTTCGCACAATCTTGTCCGACTTCGGGCAATCCAGCGGCCAGGTCTTGCTGTAGGCTCCGAGGACAGGAAGCTGAACGACCACTTCTTCTCCCCGTGGGACAGGCGTCCTCGCCTGTCTCTCTCCCCCGGCACCAGGACGGGCGAGGACGCCCGTCCCACTTGGGGACCCCACCGGTTGCACAACAAACGTGATCTTGCCGTCGCTGGCCTCGGCAGCGGCGATGATCTGCGCCAGCTGAATGCGCGGGTCGATATCCTTCAGCACCTGGCCGTTAATCGACTCGATCTTTTGACCGGTCTCGAGCTTGCCGGTGGCCTCGGCCGGGCCGCCTTCTTCAAGCTTGCCCACAACCATCTGGAACGGCGGCAGCCGCAGCTCAATGCTCATCCCCACCGGCCCGAAGCGTTCGATGAACTGCGAGGCTACCTTCTCATTCGGATGCCAGAAATTGAACAGGTTGGGCTGCTTGTAGAAGGAGCCCTCCGCGCCAAGCGCGGACATAGCCAGCCCCCCAAACACCCAAAGCCCCAACACGAGATTCCGCAGTTCTGCACGCATCGACAACCCGCCTTTCTTTGGGCAATTCAAGAAGTATCAGGCAGTAGAGTAAAGCCAAGGGGACAGAAACAACAAGAGGCACATTGCGACGACAACACTGGCAGGTTGCGACACGCGCTGTTCTCTAGCAGAGACCCGACGGAGACGAAACACCTAAGCCCTGGGCTGCAACTATCTTGTATCGTTGGCCTTGTTGAGGTGGACCGTGGCGTCCCGACGCGGTCGAGCAAAGCGGACGCCTGTCGCGTGACAGTGGAGAACATCGTGCTCCTCTGTCTCCAGAGAGGCTCGTCACTTGCACAACGCCGTCGGGACGCCGGCGTCCACCTTCTCCTATCTCCAGGTTTCACTCCTCGACCGTAGGGTGGGAACGGTTGCACCCGGGCGCAGCAGAACGGCTACATCAATACCTGCTGTTATTCCCCAACCGTCTGCATCACGAGGGG
>CAZCDU010000195.1:1517-3820 GCA_964497125.1 uncultured Victivallales bacterium
AGAACGGCTACATCAATACCTGCTGTTATTCCCCAACCGTCTGCATCACGAGGGGTGAGAGCTTGGCCTCTTCCATCCAGAGGGTGACGTGGCCGTTGGGTGGAACGGCTCCCTTGCCGCGATACTCGGGGTGGGGTCCCCAGTATGAGGTGCCGTTGTTGAAGTGGGTGTAGCGCAGGAAGTTGATGATGGCAACAGTCACTTTGCCACCTTCGAATTCAGGCAGGATGTCCTCGTAGAGGTAGCCCCCACGAACCCCAGGATGGCGGAAGAAGCCGCCATTGGCCTGGGTCACCTGCTTGCCGTTCACGTAGATCGCAAAACCTTCGCCCGAGCGGTCACAGCCGGCCCCGCCAAGGATCATCCGGTAGGCATGCCCCTTCTTGACCGCAGGCATCTCGAAGGTCTGACGCATCAACAGCACTTCCTTCTCCCACAGGGTCGTCGGCATCATACTGCAACCACAGTGGGTGCCGTTGCAGGATGGGCGACGACGATCGAGCTTATCGCCCATCCGGCCAAAGGGCGCCTGCCCCTGCTTCCAACCGGCCTTAGCCGCATCGAAGTCCATAGCAAACCAGTTCTCCATCCCCTCGGGGAAAGTGATTTCGCGATAGCGATTGCTCTTGCCCAGCTCCTGCTTCTCAGGTGGGTCGAAACTGTAGTAGGACCAGGTCGCCTTGCGCGTGTCCGGCCCGAAGAGCTTCCAGCCATAGTCCGTGATGCCGGCGATGTCGTAGTACTCCATCAGCGTGTCGAGTGGCCCGCGGATATCGACAGGCAGCCGCGAAGGCTTCTTGCCCGTCGCGATGTCCTTGAGCGGTCCGCCGCTGCGCGGATTCTCAACGAAGGCCGGGATCATCTCTTCCATGATGATAGGTTTGAGCGCCTGGCCCATCTCGCGGTAGTAGTCGGGTCCATAGTGCGGGCCGCGCTTGTTGTAGGTTCCCGTTACCTCATCAGAGAAGATCTTCTCGACATTCGGGTCCAGCTTCGGTCCCGGGGCAACCGTCAGTTCTTCGACCTTGCCGCCGAGCAGTTTCACCATGGCGCGCCCAAGGGCATCGCCCGTGAGCACATAGGTCTCGGCGTTGTGATTGTAGTGGTAGCCGGTGCCCGTCGGGGACTCCGCCCGTGAGCGCCAGAACCCGCGCGTGTCAACGCTCGCCACGGTGCCCGCAAACTCGGGATGCTGCTTGGGATCGCCCACGGCCATCTGGGCCCGCAGGATCGGCAGGTAGCCATCCTCGGCCATCTTGTAGCCACCGAAACCAACACTCGCGATGACGGCCCGCATCTCCGGGGCCTTGAATTCCTTGCGCAGATCCTGGATCAGGTTGACCAGGTGCTGCTCGTACTGCTCCTGTGTCTGCCCCTTATCCTTGTGTCCCTGGAACCAGGCGAACCCGACGATCTCGTAGCCCTGGCCTTTGTAGTCAGGCACGATATTCTCGATATTGGCGAGCGTGCTGTGAACGCCCTTCACCATAGCGTTATACTCGTAGCCACAGAAATGGTTGGCCTTCTCTTCTTCGGTCTTGCCGCTGGAAGGCGGACGGAAATCGAAGTTCAGCGCGCGGTTGCCCATCGAGGATTCGATCAGCAGTACCGGTTCCTCATGATAGGTGCCCATCACGTAGCCAAAGGGGACCTCGGGGCCGATGAACTTGCCGTTGGAGGTGGTGGTCAGGGGGCCACCCGCACCGCCTTCAACCTTGGTGCAGCGAGTTTCCCAGTAGGTCACGTCGTTGCGCACGGTCCACTTGCCTTCCTCGTCAACAAACCAGGGATACTTGCCGGCCTTGGTGAGGGTCGTCAGGTCGCCCTTGCCCTGGAGTTCAATCTGCTTGAGCCAGAGCGCAGCAGAGCCGCCCTTCATGTAGGTAATGGTGAGCGGGTAGCGCTTGCCCTGCTCAAGAGCAATGGGTGTCACAACCGCGTTGGTCTCGAGATCTCTACGGTAGACCTCTTGGCCGGCGATGGTAGCGACGGCATACGTGCTATCTTCAAAGCCCGGGTGAACCTCGAAGGTCCCGCTCATCGGCACATCGATCGCCGCCTTGGCCACAACCGTGTGTGGTCCCTTGAGTGCCGGCAACTGGGCCTCCACCGTACCCAGGGCAACGGTGCTTTCCTTGGCAGGCTTCATGGCCGCGTAGTCGGCATCCGCTTTGTAGGCGCCCGAGTAGATGGCAACCTTCGCGCCAGTGGGGGCGGAGGGGGCCTCGGACTGATAAACACCGTGGGTCAGAAGCGCTGACTGCCCGACCGGCATGCGTCCCACTTTGATCTTTGGATCAGCC
>CAZCDU010000195.1:3920-7297 GCA_964497125.1 uncultured Victivallales bacterium
GCCGTATCTTCGGACAGGGAAGTTTCAGCCTAAAACTCCATCACGGGCTCCTGGCCTTCGAGCCAGGCAATCATGTTCAGGACCAGGTAATTCCAGTTCTGGAACCCCCGGTTGAGGATGGGTTCGCCGTTTGCCGGCTGGTAATACTCGTGCATGGCACCGAACCGCTCGATGTCGCGACCGAAGAGGCGGATTGTCTTTTCCGCCAGCTCTCGCGCATCCGCATCGAATCCGTAACGGACCAGTCCACGGAAGGTCAGGTAGTTCGACACGCCCCAGATCGGGCCCAGCCAGGACGATGGCGCACCCGAGGCGCGCACGTTGTACATCTTCTCCATCTTGGAGAGCGTCCGCACACCGGCCGGTGCGTTGAAGGTCTTCTCGTTACGGTAGTGCTCCTTGACCACCCGCTCGGCCTGCTCATCGGTGGCAATCCCCGCCCACAGGGGCAGGAACCCGGACCAGACGCCGATACGCATGATCAGGCACGGCCAGTCCCGGAGCTGACCAATATGCCGCCGCGGGTGTGGTCCGAGATCAACGAAGTTGAAGTCGACACTGTAGAAGAAGCCGTCACGTTCATCCCAGCAATGTTCCAGAATCGCCACCTTCAGATCATCCGCGTCCTGTCGGTACTGCGTCGCGATCTCCCCGAAGTCCAAACGGTCGCAGAGGTATGCCAGCGCTTCAAGCTCGCGGAACATCAGGCTGTTGAGATAGATCGAACCGCTGGATTTCGGCGGGCGATTAAACGTGCACGGATCGTTGTCCACCCCGATGGCACCGTCATCCTGCCAGTAGTAGATACCGCATGGATGCCGGTGATGGTTGCGATAGTTGTTGATGAACTTCTGAAGACCGAACAGACCTTCGTGTTCCCGGATCCACTCCGCATCGCCGCCGTCCTGTTGCGTCAGAAATGCCGCGTGCTGCGCCAGGCAGGGCTTATGCATGTTCTGGGCATAAATGTCTTCCGGCTGCTTCCGTTCTGAATTCCGGCGAACCGAGATCGGGATCCACCCGTTGATCTTGACGCCGGACAGGTAATTGCGGACGCAGCCACGTTCGCACTCCCTGGCCTGTTCAAAATCCTCCTCGGTGCCGAACTCCTTCAGGATCTGCCGCAGAGCCACGTTGCTCAGCCATGAATCCCAATCCCACAACACATCGGCGTACTGGTCGCTGCCCGGCGTGAGAAACGGAAAGGGTAGGGCGCCACCGGCCTCTCTGAACATGCCCTTGTAGTTGGCCGACAGGTTGTCGCGGATCAGTTTGATATATGTCGTCACATCACTCATAAAATACTACTCCTCTGGGACGGTCGTTACGTTGCCGTCTTTCACATCAATCCGGTATGGCCGGCCACCGAAGGGAATATTGCGGAGACTGATCGTCTCGGTCAATCCGCTGCAATCATATGCGACCGGCTGCATGGCCTCGTCGACATCACACAGTGCCTCCACGCCGATCAGGGGCAACAGCGCGCCCCACGTATAGTGCGGATGACTCGCCGGCGCGCCGGTGTCGCTACGGTAATTCTCGCTGCATATCCGGTCCGACTCCCAGCCGTCCATAAACAATCTCACGCTACGACGCGCAAACTCGGCCCGGTGTACGGGATCCGCATATTGCCGGACTCCCTCCCACACAATGTAGTTAGGCGGCGGCCAGATGTGCCCCTTCCAGTAGTGCTGCTTCGTCCACTCCGCATCGCTGTAGGGCAACGTCGGCAGTAGCCACTTGCCCCAGAATTCGTCTTCGCAGTAGAGCGACTGCAGTAGCCGCTCCCGCCGGTCACCCGTTGCTGCACCGCAGGCAAGCGGGTAGAAATTCATCGGGGTAATGCGCGTCAGGAACGAGGGGCCGTCGTCCTGCGCCTCCTCCCACTTCCGGCTGCAGTAGATGCCAAGCTCGTCGTTCCACAAGTGCTCATTGATGCGCGCATTCATGGATTGGTGATCCGACATGTGCTTTTCCGCGGCCGCCGCATCCCCAAGGGCTGTGGCAATCTTCGCCAGGTAGAGCGAGTCAAGCGACCACAGGGCATTCAGGTCGACGGCATCCGCCGTCATCTGCGTACCGGCCATCTCGACGCCTTCGAAATGCGGGGTGTCATCCCAACCGGTCTCCAGCCTGGCTGATGCATAGTCACCAAGCCCATCGCCCCACTCGAGGAGGCCGTTGTCGTTGCCGTCGCGTGCTTCAAACCACCACTCGCTCCAGCGGACCAGCGCCGGATAGACCTCGGCCAGAAAGGCATCGTCCGGGCAGCGTTCGTGCATCTTCCATATGCACATGGCACCCACCGGGGGCTGTGAGCGGTCGGCCGTGACAAAGACGCGGGAATCCCGTTGTGGCAAATCCCAATGGGAGCAGTTGGCAAGATAGCCCTCGGGGAGCTGGTATGCCAGGTGCGCCCGTACCGTCTCGCGCCCTCCCTCTGGATCGTCGAAACAGGCCAGCAGCCCGTTGAAGAACTGGTCCCAACCGAAATAGGGGCCGAAGTCCGGATTATTCTGGGCGTGCCGGTAGATCCACCAGCCGCGACCCACAACGTGCGCGCGGTGATTGTCGAATGAGCTGTACGTGCGGGCGTAGTTCATGCTGTCGGCAATCGCCTGAGCAAACTCTCCCCAGTCGCCTTCCGACTTGAAACGGCCTGCATCGTAAGCCTCTGCGGCCTTCGTCAGGGCCGGGCCGATACCCGCAAAGGCAGGTAGTTCACCCGCCCCGGCTGCCAGGTAGACCGGCGTGCCGGGAACAAGCTCGAGCTGGATTACGCCGTCGCCATTGTAGCCGCCCTTAATTGCAGCAGGGACCGGGCTGGTCTGAACCGATACTGTGACATAGCCGCCTTTGCGGCCTGCCAACAGACCGGACAGGCCATCGCCTGCTTCGCGCCATACCCCCGGCATGGAGGTCCAACCACTCTTCAAGTGCAGTTCCAGGGCAGTCTGCGCATTCGCCGTGATCTCCGCCATGATGGCTTCATCGCCGTTGCGACCCCACTTGATGGTGATCTCGACGCCGTCCTGGCTGAATGTACGCTCAAGGTACGACCCGTCCGGGGCGCTGATTCCGGGAGCAACAAGAGCATCGTCCTCTGGTCGTTCACTCCACTGCGGTTCAATGATAAACGAGGCACTATCATCATAGACAACAGCCATCCCCAACGGTGAAGTCGCGCAAAGGTTGCCGACGATCATGATATACTTCTCCGGTTTAAGCGTTCCTGACGTGCGAAATGTACCAAGCTATGTCACGTACAGGTAGAGAAGCATTGCGTCTGAGTAATGGCTGTTTTGCGGCAGACGGCAACAGTGATGGAGCATCACTATCGTCTTCTAACGTGGGACTGGCGTCCTCGCCTGTCTCCC
>CAZCDU010000196.1:0-1287 GCA_964497125.1 uncultured Victivallales bacterium
GACCGCGGAGCAGAACTCCACGGTCGTAACGAAACATCAACAGAAATCAGGTCGCCGCCCAGGCGGTGTGCGGGCGTCTGAGGAGGGGGCATGCGAGGGCCGCTCCGATGCGAAGCGCTCAAAGATTTCGTGCAAAGCGTCATGGACCTACCTCCTTCAACTGTGCCCATTATCCCACAAACAGCGGTCTTTGCGCAATGGAGGTTCTGGCAAATGTGATATACTTTCTGGCAATCGTGATTGTGGGGAGAATCGGCGTTTCTTTGCTCATTTTGTCGGCCATTTCGCCCGCCTGCTCCCACCGCAGGAGTGTCGTACAGCAGGGGTCTGTCCCTTAGAAACCGTGCAGAGTCCGTGTGAGAAGTGCTTGAGCTGGTGCCATTTCTCCCTGACCCCAACTCCCCCACGGGTTACCTGACAAATATGAGCGTGCCAGTCTTGAGCGGTGGGTTCAAATCTTCGATGAGCTGGCCGTTATCCGTACTCTGCACCCATTCCGATGAACCAACCGAGGGGGTGACATACCACGCAATACTCAGTGCCTCATCGCCACGGTGCCCTGCCGGTACGTAGATGTCGAAGTTTAGCTTGAATTCACATTCAGCATGTTGAGTGCCTAACGGAGATCCTACATAAGTGAACAATCCCGGAGTGTTAAGGTCATACTGGGGATCAGCACCCACCGAAGCATGGCTGCCATCGCTATTCGGAAAGTAGTCACCTGAACCTATAGAGAACCACCCAGTAAGCTCTCCCTGATCGTAGTCAACTGTCCAACCCTCCGGCAACGTGACTAGGGCAACCAGTCCGAGGATATCATTTCCCGCGCCAATCGGCTTCGTGAAAGTCGCACTAACGTGTACCAAGCCGCCATTGGTAGTCTCAGAAGTATAGGCTGGCGTTATGTACGTGAAATTGGTGGAAGTGTACCCCGCAATTGGGCCTATCGTTGCCGAGTAGCCGAACGCATTCCCTACTACAAAGAGTCCCAACCACACACCTGGCAGCAAACTTAACCGTTTTGCTTTTAACATATCTTACACTCCCATTTTCCAGTGCTTATCTCTACACTCAAGGTCAGTTGCCCGGACGATAGTCGGCAAGGCAACCGCAATACAAAATCCCCTACTCAGCACCAGGAGCGAATCCGTCAGGGTTATCCTCAGACACCGGAACCGTGTGGTAACCGAGCGCCCGCAGGTAGATCAATATACGGTTAGCCTCATAGCCGTCTATCTTCCAGTCTGGTCCTGTTGGAAAGCCGACACCATCGCCCGAAGTCCTGTA
>CAZCDU010000196.1:1387-7195 GCA_964497125.1 uncultured Victivallales bacterium
CTATCTTCCAGTCTGGTCCTGTTGGAAAGCCGACACCATCGCCCGAAGTCCTGTAATCCGCCGGGTGCGGAGTCGTCTGCTGCCCTGCCTCCCCCACCCCAGGAGCATATCCGTCAGGGTCATCCTCAGTCGCAACCACGTTGTGATAGCTCAGTGCCCGCAGGTAGATCAATATACGGTTAGCCTCATAGCCGTCTATCTTCCAGTCTGGTCCTGTTGGAAAGCCGACACCATCGCCCGAAGTCCTGTAGTCCGCCCCGTTCGGTAGCGGGTCGTACAGACCGATCTTGATCTCGTCGACCACCGCGTTCGAGGCCGCGCCGCTGATACGGAACTCGGTGTAGCTTGCCGCGTTGGTATCAAAGAAGCCCAGCCCGCTGCCGATCGGCGTCGGGTTGCTGTCTAGATATAGATCCCACGTCTTCGTGCCATAGTCGCTGTGCATCGTGAACCGTACCCACTGCCCTTCGACGAGCGCCGTGTGCACCAGCTGTGTCTCGGTCGTGCTGTTGAAGGCCACCACCTGTCCGTTGGTGTGCACGTAGAACGCGAAGCTCGCGTCGGACGGAGGCTCCGTCACGCTGGGGTTATCGGCGCCGAACACGGGCTGGATGTACAGGTCGGTCCACACGTTGGTCTGCCCGTCGTTGAACGTCTGCGTCGCCACGGCCGTCTCACCTGTCAAGGTCGCGGCCTGGCTACCCGCCCACCACGTATTCGTCGTGACCACTACATTGGTAGCCGTCCAAGGGTGAGAACCGTCCGGATCCTGTGTGTCAAGACTGGCACCCGCCGTATAGCTCTCGAAGTCTTCCTCAAACGGCAACCCCCGCAGCGCCTCGATGGTGAGGAAGGACACCTGGGACGTGCTGGATGCAAAATCATCGGTCAGGACCGCGTAGAGCGGGAAAGGGCCGGATCCAGAGAAGTCATCCTGATTCACCGCGAGCTCGTATGGCGCACTATTGTCGGTGCCAAGGATTTCGGAGCCACGTAGGAACGTGACCTCGACAGCGCCCACCAGGCGGTCGTTGTCGATCCACGCCACGAGATTGGTGTTGAACAGCGGAGGGACGGAGGTGCCGGTGGGCGGCGAGGTGATTGCGACACGAGGGGCGAGCTCGGCCGTGAACACGGACGCCACTGAATTCGTGGGTTCATCATCCACAACTCTGGCATAGACCGTGTAGGTCCCCGCGGTTGCCACCAGCGTGTGGTCGATCACCGCCTCGAAGGGGTCGCTGGTGTCTGCTCCAATGCTCGAACCGTTAAGAAAGAACTCCACGTACTGCAGGTCGCCAACGAGCTTATCCTCGTCGAGGACGGCCGTGGCCGTGTGCGAGAATGGGATCAGCATGTGGCTCCCGTTCGGTGGCGACGTGAGCACGACCTTAAGTCTGGCGAGTGTGGGAGGTTGGGCGGTCCAGTTCAGCGGATCATTCCCAGAATGCCTCAGGTTGACTCTGTGAATGGCTGCGCCGTTGGTCGAGGCATCGGGCCAGGGAACCGAGGCCGAGTAGATGACTTCATCGACTGTGACCCAGGATATGTTCGGGTCCGGGAGGTCGGGAGCCTGTGGCCGTTCCAGTGCCAGGCGTTCACCGGTATTCGATAGCTTTCCGTTGTGGGGCCCCAGTAGGGCCGGGGAGGTGCCGGACAGGTTGTGCGCGGCCAGGAAGTTGCTGACGGCTACGGCATCGCCCGGATCAAAGGCCACGATGGTCAGGGCCGCGCCGGCTCCGATCACGGTGTTGCTCGGCAGGGTGTAGCCAATGCCGTTGATGCGCCAGGGCCCCACCGCATTCCAGAGTTCGACATCAGCGCCGGTATCATTCTGAATAACCACGTATTCATGATCGGTGTTGTCGGCGGCACTGGTGCCGAAGGCGGCCGGGTGATACATGATCTCACTGATGACCGGCTCGAGCGCGGCCAACTGGTTTGATGCGGTGGGTGTCAGCGTCATAGGGTACCAGAACTCGGATCCGTCGCCGTAGCGACCCCACGACGCGTCGTTTTCCTGGCCCTCGAAGCTCACACAGTCCGCTACGCGGTCCTGGTCGGTGCCGGGCAAGTAGGAGAGGAAGATCTGCTCACCCGCCTTGTTCAGCCCGAAGCCGTCGACGCGGTTGCTGTGGAAACCGGTACTTTCGTAGAACGTGAGCCATCCGCCCGCTGTGATGCTGCTGTCGGACGGGATCTGCCACATCTTCAAGTCGTCGGCGTCATCGCTCAGGTACCAGTCGGTGAGCGTCATGTTCGACACTGAATGCAGCTCAATCCAGTCGTCCGAATCATCCGGTGGATCAAACCCGGTATCAGTATGCGCCGCAAACTCGTTGATCACGACATCCACAATCGGGGCCGGATTCGCCACACCCGGGGAACCGTCCATATACGTGCTCGCGCGCCAGTTTCCGCCGTAGGAAAGCGAGCCCTCATTCTGGCCATGCAGACCGTGGCCGGTCGGCACCAGAGCGTGCCCAGCGCCGTCCGCGGCCAGCGGCCAGCTCCGGCCGTCGCTATACGTGAACTCGGCGATGACCGCGCCGTAGGGGCCGACGAGGCCTACGGCCTCGCCGCCGTTGGAGAACTTGCCGCCATAGGGGCCGGTCAGCAGCAGGGCGTTCGTCGCGTAGCGCTCGGCGAACGCTGCAGGGTCCCGGGCCAGCACGATGGACTTGCCGGCCGCGAGCCAGGTCACGGGACCGTCAGCAAAGGCGTAGTCGATGCCGCTGGTAAAGGCGACCTCGGTCAGGTCCAGGGTGTTGCTGCCGCTGTTGAAGAGCTCGATGAACTCGAACTGGTCGGCATCGGTAACCCCGGCGATCACTTCGTTCGTCGTCGGGGCGGCCGGGTTGTACATGAGCTCGGAGACGACGAGGTTAGCGGCCGAGGGCGGTTCGCCAGGGCTGGTGTTATTGACGGTAATCGTATCGGTCCCGATGAGTGCCCCTGAGAAATCGTAAACCTCAATCGTGTAGATGTGAGAGCCGGGAAAAACCGGAATCTGCGCCGTCCACGAATCGCCATCCGTCCATTCGACCGCCGTCAGCGGTCCGGCCACACCCTCGAAAAGGATACGGAACTCGCGGACGTTCACCCAGCCCTCACCAGAGACGGTGGCCGTACTCGATCCGACGGTCAGCGGCGCGTTGGTGATCGAGAAGGTGACCTCGGGGATGGAATTGGTGATCTGGGAGAGGACGTTGTTGGCGCGGTCCTCCATGTGGGTCAAGGTGCTGCTCCAGTAGCTGGCCGGGTCGAGGGTGTTGAGGTGGGTGCTCCACGTGCTCATGTAGCTCTGGTTCCAGCTGGTGGAGATCATGTCGTGCAAGTGACCGAGGTAGATGCGCAGGCGCTGCGCGTTCCCCGGATTTAATGGCGTGGCCGTCAGTTTCGTAACCTCGTTGTTGGGGAAGATGCTACGTGTCGCGCTCCATTGGAAGTCCATGTCGTGCGGCAGAAAGGTCACCCGGCCGTCCGGCTTGACGTAGTACATTCCGTTGTGTGTGCTTCCGACGCCGACGTTGTCTCCCGCTCCCGATATCACCGCGTAGGCGAAGCCGCGCAACAATTCGTCCACGTCGACCAGCTCGTCGAGACCAAGTTCAAAGGCAGTGCCTGATTTCCCGAAGTGCAGGTTGTAGGCCATGATGGGGTCGAAATTGTCCTGGGCCCGGTTGTTCTTCGTCAGGAAGATCCAGCGGTAGCGTTCCACGTCGGTTCCGAAACCAATCCCGACAAACGCTCCCCCGATGCGGGACGCCGGCGGGAGTTTGAAGCCGTCGTCGTCGTGTATCGATTGGTAGATCAGCTCGTACTCGTAGAGGAAGCCGTCATCGCCCTGGTCGTACTGGGAACCGAGAAAGACATTGCCGTAGCGCGCCATCTGCAGGATGCAGGCGCCGTCGTGGCGGTCGCGGGGAGCGATCACATGGAGCAGGTCGTTGTAGCGGCTGGGCGATCCGCCAGAATTGGAGATTGCGAGGTCGAACATGAGCTCGGTGGGAGCTTCGTCGGGCGTCCCTGAGCGATCGATCGCGACCGTCTGATGCACCCCGCGGTAGCGCTGGTCGCCGGCGAAGCGCACGTTGAATCCGAGCCATCTGTCCACGGCGCGAGAATTCATCGAGCCCTTGAGCCGCACGCCCACGTCATAATAGATCTCCTCTTCGCGGTCGATGACGGTCGCGCCCATGCGGCCGTTGCTCATGACGTTGATGTTAGTGTGCATGAAATCGGCGTCCGAGTCCTGCATCACGATACGGAGGTTGTGAATCCCGGTCCCGGAAGCTGCCCCGTCCTGCACCATGTACTGGGCCCGGGAGTCCGGCCCGCGGGAGGGGAACATCGCCACCGCGCCGCTGCCATCGGTCGCCTCTGCGTAAAACTGCACGATCGCCGAGGCGGACTGCCCCGGGATGGTGGCCTGGTAGGTGCCGTTGCCGGTCGCAGACATCGCGATCTGCTGGAAGGATCCCTCGTCCACCGAATAAAAGAGGTTCATGGTGGACACTCCCTCGGGATCGGCGGCGTGGACGGTTACCGTGACGGCCTCGCTGACGGCCGGCACGGCCGGAGAGTGCAGGAAGTGCGTGAAGGTCGGCCCGATGTTGCTTTCGGCGCGGGAGTTCGTCTCCGACGGGGTCCCCACGTGGAGCGGTCGGTCGATGGGGGTGTTCGTCGCGAGCCGGTTCATCCAGTAACGCGTGTGCAGCTGGTTGCAGCCCGTGATCCACTTGGCGCGGAAGGTGATTTCGTAGGTCGTCGCGGAGAGTGAGCCGTCAAGCCTGCTACCATCACCAGCGTCGGCACCATCACCAAACTCGTAGCCGGGCTCTACGTTGAATTTTGCGGCATGCGGCTCGCTTTCGCGACGGTCGAGGGTTCCAAGGAGCGTGGTCTCGATGTGATTATGCATGTGCCCGGTGGCCCCCTCCGAGACGATGCGAAGCACCTGGTTTCCCGCGTCGTCGGGATCGGTGATGACCTCGCTGTGGCGGTGATTGCCCACCATGCGCCAGCTCGTGGCGCCCGACTCGAAGTCGGTATTCGGCAGGAACTGCTGGTTGGTGCCACCGGGATCCTTCTCGAGGGTGATGTCATCGATCAGGATCTCACCGGCGTCGAGGAGGCCCATCGCGAAATCGCGCCAGAGGTATTCGACGCCGGCGGAGGGCGATCCGATGTCCCGGTAGGAGTAGGTCTGCCACGCGGTCTGGGCGGTCTCATCGCTGTGGGCCCACGCCTCCGCGACGTTGTTATCGGCGTCGAGGTCACGCAATTCGAGACTGGAGCCTCCGCCGTCGGCGAACTGTGGCCAGCGGGGTCCGTCGTCAAAGTAGCGCACCTCGTCCACCGGATTGCGATCCGCATCCCGCAAGGAAAGGCGTTCTCCGGATCGCGAGAGGCTGCCCCCGTACTGGCCGAGAAGGCGTGCGCCGGGAAAGGCGTTCGTAAATTCCGTGGTGCTCTCCGCCAAACAGGCGTGTTCGCCCGCGGCCAGAACCGTGTTGGACGGGAAGGTGAATGAGATTCCGTCGTCGAATTCCCATCCCCCCAGGTCCACCGCCTGCCCGCTGCGGTTGGCAATCTCGACCCATTGGTTTTCGGACTTGCTGAAGGGCGCGGAGAGCGGCGGGGGATTGTAGTTGATCTCGCTGATGACAACGTCGTCGCGGAACGTAAAGGTGTTGGGATCGTCCGGAGTGGGAGCGTTGGGATAGAGCCAGGCACCGTCCTTCGTTTCCGCCCGTCCGCGCAGGCGCCCGGTCACGCGCTGGCCGTCGAGCACCTCCGTTTTCG
>CAZCDU010000197.1:0-7163 GCA_964497125.1 uncultured Victivallales bacterium
CAATCTTCTTGGGTGCAGCCTTTTTAGCGACCTTCTTCTTGGCAGCAGGCTTCTTCTTTGCAACGCTCTTCTTGGCGACCTTCTTGACCGCCTTCTTGGCGACTGACTTCTTCGTAGCCTTCTTGGCAACAGCTTTCTTCTTGGCAGCAGGCTTCTTCGTAGCCTTCTTGGCAGCAGGTTTCTTCTTGGCGACGGTCTTCTTCACAGCCTTCTTCGCGACTGCCTTCTTGGCTGACGGACGAGACTTGGTTGCCTTTTTCGCTGTCTTCTTGGCCTTAGAAACGGCCTTCTTCTTTGCTGCCATGATGATTACCCTCTGACACCGGTTTCGGAATAAAGGGCGAAAAAGTACCACGCAGGTGCTGGTATGTCAATATCGGGAAGCGCCGCCGGAAACGGGGAATGGGGGACACGGCCCCCTACCCCGCCAGCCAGGCTTTGGCGGCATCGCTAAGCCCTTCAACCGCAAGGACTTCACATGCCTCATCCCCATCGGCAGCTGGAAGACTGAGACTGTCACCAACCCGGTGCCCATCAAGTAGTTGAGCAAGTCGGCTAAGGCTTGAGATGATGTTCAGATCCTCATCACGATCCCATTCCCCAAGAATGCAGTACTGGTCCTCACTGCCCGAGGGCCGACGGACCCTCACAATCGTGCCCATGCCTACCTTTTCGGCCGTACAGGTGGCGAAATCGGTGCCCTTGACTGCTTTGAGATCTTCCTCCATCTCATCGCGGCGGCGGTAGAGAATCCGCTGGTGTTCCTTGGCATACTTGTATTCTGCATTCTCGCGCAGATCGCCGTAACTACGGGCAACAGCGATTTCCCGGGCATTCTCGGGAATCTCAACTTCCATGAGAGTCTTGAATTGCTCCTGCCGTTCACGGTAGCTCCGCCACGATGTCAGGCGTGCTCTGACCTGTTCGGGCTCGGGGGCGGATGCCGTCACCGCCTCGTGCAATTCGGGATACGCTTTGATGATGCCGGCAATAACCGACCGTCTTCCAGCCTCGTCCCAGCCGCGGCAGGTCTGAATGCGATTCAACAAAACCAGGCGCTGTTCATGGCTGAGCGCATCCATTCGCTCGGTCATCCACGAGCCTGACTCAAACAGAGCCCGGAGCTGATGCTGCGCTCGGAGTTGGTCCCCCGCCTCCGGCCATTCTATGGCTTCGAAGCCCTGCCTCAAAAGCTCGGCCGGGTCTGCATTGACCCACGCAGCCGCTACATCAAGATTCTTGAAGACCCAGAGCAGCAGCGAAGCGCTAGCCTTTCGGGCTGCTACTTTGCCGGCAATGAACTCGGCGAGCTCGGTTTCGTGTCCCGTCTGTTGAATGCGGGGGATAGCTTCTGAGATGACAGAAATGGAAAGCGTCGGCAGCAGAGGAACAAGACTCTCCGCCAAGCGGTCGGGCAGGGTCACAGCCGCATGCTCCAGCAAGCCACTCATGGCCCGGACGGGGAGCTTAGTCAGAGCGCCAGACAGGTTGTCGGGCATCAGAAGAGATTCGAGGGTCTGCAGAACATTGATCTTACGCTCACCCAACAAGCCATCTTCGCCAACCACGTCGCAGCGCAACGCCATGAGCAGAGCCCGGGTTACCATGTCCGGGTGGTTCCCCTCGGCACCCCAGATGGCGAAAGCAAGTCGGTCACCGAGAACCTTGGCGTTATCGGGACTAAGCTCCTTGAACGCACCTCCTTGTTCAAGTTCATCAGCCTTCTTCAGAATACCATCAGGATCACGGACGTCAGCCAAGGCCTTGAACTGCGACACTTCATGTTCGTCTTCCGACGCCAACAGCGTTATCTGATCACTCCGCCGAGTCGGCACGTGAACGAGGGGATCACCTTTAAGAGCCTTGCGCGCCGCATCCCAGAACGCCTTCCAGCCGGACTCCGGCATCACCGCGTCTACGAGCCGGTCCTTGAGGTCAAGCGCGCTGGTGGGCCCGTAGCTTCGCAGCGTAATGCGCACCACTTCAGCCGGATTATCCTTAACAAGAGCAGCAAGTCCGTCGGGGTCGCAGTGGAGTCGAGCCAGGAGATGATCTTCACCAATCAGCTCAAGCGTTTCGGCAGCGTAGGCCATCGACATCTCATGCCCTGGTTTGCCTGCAAAATCAATGGTCACGCGCTCGTAGAAATCATCGACGCGTTTGACCGTGCCAAACCCCCACGTCTTCTCATGGCAGAGCGTGCCCTTTTCGAGTTTGGAGAGGACATCCAGCCGCCGCAGAGACTCGGATGGAGCGATGTCTGTGCCGAAACCAACATTCTTGACGAGGACCTTACCGAGGCGTGAGGAGAATGCCGCTTTCGCCGCCTTCCTGCACGTGGCCCCGAACGCCGGCGAATCCCCATTCCATTCACAACGCAGCGTCAGCAGCTTCAACGCCGAGGCGGAGTCCTCTTTCGCCGTCAGTGTGTCCTGCAGCAGCTCAGCCCAGCTTTCAATCTGGTACCTGCCGCCAGCAGAGCCCAGCGCTTCGAGCAACTCAAGCATACGACCTACCGGTGGCGTTTCCTCCTCAACCGCCGTCAGGAACCACTCTTCGATTTCATCCTTGCTCTTTCCTTGAAAACCATCTGGCAACACCATGGGATCCTCCATCAATATTGAAATTCGAGCGTCACCCACCGGGAACGCTTTACCTGGCGCAATTAAGCGGGTACTTTTAGCACGAGTTGCAAGTCAAGGAAAGGGAAGATGGAACCTGTCATTCATAAGGTGCGCCGGGCCGAGGACCAGACACTCCTGGTCGATTTCGTCGCGCAACGGCTCTCTGTGTCCAGGCGAGCCGCCAAGGGCATTCTGGATCAGCGCAATGTCTCGATCAACGGGAAGCGCGTTTGGATGGCGCGGCATGCGTTGGATGTGGGTGATGAGGTGCGAATCCTGGTCCCACCAACCCGGACCCGCGCCGGCAGCCGGGATAAGATCGCCATTCTATACCGTGACGGTGATTACGTCATTGCGAACAAGCCTTCGGGCATCCTGGCTTGCGGGAAGGGCAGCCTCGAGACGGTTCTTCAGAAGCAGCTACGAAAGCCTGCGCTACAGGCTGTACATCGTCTTGACCGCGACACGTCAGGCTGTCTCATGTTCGCATTTTCAGAGGAAGCCAAAGCAACCATGATCGGGTGTTTTCGGGCCAAGGCGATCACCAAGGTCTATCATGCCATTGTACATGATCACATGCGGCGCGGTACACGCCGCATATCCAAACCCCTGGGAGGACAGACGGCCGTCTCGAACGTGCGCATTCTCGACACCGGTCGCCATGCCAGCCACGTGTCCGTCAGCATCGAGACGGGCCGCACGCACCAAATTCGAATTCACCTGGCCTCGGTCCGTCACCCTGTCGTCGGCGACCGCAAATACGCCGGCGGTGTCCGCCTCGACAACTCGCTAGCCAAGATTCCGAGACAGATGCTGCACGCCTACGCGCTACGCTTCAATCATCCGGCATCCGGAAAACCCATCCACGCCAAGGCTCCCTTCCCGCCAGACTTTCAGGACTGCCTGAAGGCATTCAAGTTGACGTAGGGGCGTTGCAGCGGAACGTTGCAGTCGTTGCACGTTACAGGCGTTGCAATCGTTGCGGGTCAGAAGTGCTCCAGTTGCGGCAATCGTTGCAGATTATTGATGCGTCTTCGTTATTTGTCGTCTGTAACGACTGAAACGTGCAACGACTGAAACGTGTAATGACTGAAACGTGCAACGGTTGAAGCGCGTTGTCTAGTTCCGGTGGCGGTAGGTAATCCGGCCCTTGGTGAGATCGTAGGGCGAGATCTGAAGTGTAACACGGTCGCCGGCAGTAATACGGATGAAATGCTTGCGCATCTTTCCGGAGATATGAGCGAGGACTTCGTGGTCATTCTCCAGCTTCACACGATACATCGTGGCGGGCAGGACCTTTACGACCGTTCCCTCAACTTCAATATAATCATCTTTCGGCATGTAACACAGCTCCTTGGAAATGAACGACAAAAGTACCGCGCACGCTCATAACATGCAAGACCTTTAGAGAAAATGATGAAATTGCTGAGAATGATGAAATGCTGAGAGCACGAAGAAGGGCAAGAGATGCTATGGTCAGTCGCCGCGCTTCACGCGGACCACGATGTATTCGACCACTTCATCAATACTCATCCCGGTGGAGTCCACAATGACCGCATCGTCAGCCACAGCGAGCGGGGCGGTCATGCGACGGCTATCGATTTCATCGCGACGACTCAAGGAAGCATGCACGTCCCCCATGGACATATCGGTCTCCACGGCTTCCATTTCGGCATGGCGACGGCGTGCCCGCTCCTCGGGCGACGCATCGAGGTAGAACTTGCGGGAGGCATCGGCAAACACGACCGTACCAATGTCGCGCCCCTCCATGACCAAGTCTCCGAGCGAGAGCATATCACGCAACCACTGGGTTACGTGGGCGCGGACCGTTGGCTCTGCCGCCACGGGACTCACATTGCGGTTAATGGTCTCAGCTCGCAGTTCACGATCCAGTTCAACGCCATCCATCCGGAAACGAACCGCACCATCCTTTACGAAGAACTCCGGTTGTGTCGTCTGCACAAGAGCCGCAACGGCGGCAGCATCATGCGTATCGACACCATCTTTCAGAGCCTTCCATGCGACCGCCCGATACAGCGCCCCTGAATCCACATAGAGACGCGCCAGTGCGCCTGCCACCCCTCGTGCAACCGTCGATTTTCCGGAAGCTGAAGGCCCATCAATCGCAATCACTTCATGTGTCATGCGTTATCCTCTCCATATCTTGCCAAAACTCGGGATACGATGTTGCCACACAGGCAACATTGTCAATCTGGATTGGCCGTGCCGACCGCAGTGCCAGTACGGCCATCGCCATCGCAATCCGGTGATCGCCATAGCTATCGACCGTGGCGTCGCCGGCGACGGGACCGCCGGTCACGCGCATCCCATCATCTGTTTCAACAACGTTAACACCCACGGCCGTCAGATTGGTCACCATCGTCGCAATCCGGTCGGACTCCTTCACCCGCAGTTCAGCGGCATCCCGAATGACCGTCTCGCCCTCTGCCAGGGCCCCGGCAACCGCGACGAGGGGCAACTCATCAATGAGATTGGGAATCTCGTGCCCACCGATCTCCGTGGCTTTCAGTTGCGTGCCGCGCACCACAAGGGATCCGGCCGGCTCCCATGCACCCAAGTCTACTTCGCACTCGATGCCGGCGCCCATACGCTGCAGTACGTCCAGGAGCGCCGTCCGTCGGGGATTCAACCCCACGCCCTCAATAATCACCTCGGAGCCCTCCGTCGCAGCGGCGGCAACAATCCAAAACGCTGCCGAGGAGAAATCTCCCGGCACCTGCCAGGCGCCGCCCCGAAGCGAGTGACCCGACAGGCCGTCAGAGCGCAGGGAAATCGTCAATTCATCCACGCAAAGGTCTGCACCCATAGCCATCAGCAGGCGTTCCGTGTGGTCACGCGTCGCACGCGGCTCGATCACGATGGTCTCACCATGGGCAGCCAAACCCGCCAGCAGAACGGCCGATTTCACCTGGGCAGAGGCCATGGGCAATTCGTAGCGAATCGGGTTCACGGTCCCGCCGCTGATCCGAATCGGGGCGCAGCCGCCGTCTCCCAACAGAGCGATGTCGGCACCCATCGCCTCCAGCGGCTTCTGGATCCGTCCCATGGGCCGTGAGCACAGCGAGGCATCGCCGCTCATTTCGACCTCAAAGGGCTGTCCCGCCAACAGTCCTGCCAGCAGGCGCATGCCTGTCCCGGAATTCCCCAGGTCCAACGTTTCCGTTGGCGGATGCAGCGTCCCGCCGGTTCCCGTAATGGAAAGCGTCCCGGCGTTCCAGGACACGCCGGCACCAAGCGCTTCCATCGCCTTCAGCGTATTGAGGCAGTCCTCGCTGGCGAGGAACCCGGTCACTTCCGAAGTGCCATGTGCCATGGCCGACAACATGGCCACGCGGTGCGAGATACTCTTGTCGCCCGGTACCTGCAACTGTCCGGCGATACTGCCTGTAGGCGGCACCCGTTTCGATACTATTGAATCCATTTCGTCACCTCAGACTATCACGCATTATCGACCGAATCGCCGAGCCCTGAACACACGCGGCCCAGTTTGGACCGCTTCTCGCGGCAATCGGCAAGAAACGCCCGGACCCCTTCGAGATCTTCGCTTGCAAGCAACCCACGTAGATCATCCAGTTTCTTGCTAAGAACGTCAATCTCATCGCGAATGGTATGGATATTGGTCTTCACGATATCGTGCCATACGTGCTCTGATCCCTCGGCAACTCGCGTTGTACAGCGGAACCCGGACCCGCAAAAAGGAGCCACATCGCGGTCATCGCGATCGATGGTCGCGACGAGGGCTGCCGCGACCATGTGAGGCAGATGACTGGTGCGGGCGATGACGGCATCGTGTTCCTCCGGCGTCATGACGGACACATATGCCCCGACCTGTTCCCAGAACGCTGTGACACGCTGTACACCGACGCTTTCGGCAGCCGTCTCTCCGGTGACGATCACACGGGCGCCTTGGTACAAATCGACGCGGGCAGCATCGACACCCGTTTTCTCGGAACCGGCCATTGGGTGACTGCCAACGAAGACCGCCGGGCTATCGGCGAGTATCGCCCCAAGTTCTCGATCGAGGAACGCCTTGGTGCTGCCAACGTCGGTCACGACACATCCCGCGTGAAGGCGCTCCTTGAACCCACGCACGAGCTCCGGCATCGTCAAGACCGGCGTACACAGCACAACAAGGTCTGCGCCATCTACGGCATCCCCCGGGGAATCGAATACGGCATCGGCTACGCCCTGTTCAAGGGCCTTCCGGCGGCTCTCCTCACGACGGGAATAGGCCACGACGCGCTTCACGGTGCCGCGTGCTTTCGCCGCCAACCCCAGTGATCCGCCCATCAGTCCAAGCCCAACAATAGCTAAAGTATCAATCATAACAAACAGTCACGTACCATACATCAACAACACACGAACAGCACACGCTCCCTCGGGGACTCGGGAAGCGCGTCCTACAACGCCCCCACAGGACAGGCTTTCCGATCAATCATCCCGTTGTAGGACAGGGCTGCCGTTCAATCATCCCGTTGTAGGACAGGGCTGCCGTTCAATCATCCCGTTGTAGGACAG
>CAZCDU010000198.1:0-7145 GCA_964497125.1 uncultured Victivallales bacterium
GGAGGCCACATACTAAAAACACCTTCCTGCATTATCGGGCACCATACGTTTATCGCAAGGTGCTTCACGTAGCCAGCCTTCCAATCGTCCCATCAGGTCACTCACAGTACCTGCCATTTCCCCATCACTGAATCGATTCCGCCGTTCCTGCGGATCCTCGACCAGATCGAACAGGTTACCGTCCATCTCCTCGACCGAAGGTCGTTCCCCGTTGAGCGGCCAATTGACATCCATGCGATATCGGTCGGTCCGCACGGCAACGCGCATGAGATGCGCGGGGAAGTCGGGGATGTCGTCGATCGGCGGTCGGATCGCCGCAAACGCTGCGCCGCTGCCGGCCGTGTCGGCAAAGAGATCACGCCCGCGCCAACTCTCGGGCAATGCGTCAGTCATGCCAAGCAGGCCAAAGAGCGTGCGGCCGGTATCGATGATCTCGCAGGGCTCGTGACGCACCTGCCCTTCCGGCACATGCCCAGGCCAGGACCAGATGAATGGCACGCGCCAGACCTCGCTGTCGAAGGTGCCCTTCTCACCCGTCCCCCATTCGCCCAGTGATTTCCCGTGATCGGCGGAATAGAAGATGATCGTGTTCTCAAGCTCTCCCGACGCTTCCAGCGTCTCGAGCACACGCCCGACTTGCTGGTCCACGTACGCGCAGCACCCCAGCGAATCCGGGCGCTGCTCATCGGTCATGAACCAGACAATGTTGGGTTTCCTCATGCGGTCCTTCACTGCCATCAGGGGCCGAAAACAGCCCTGATGCCCTCCAGTTTCATGTAGCCGTCCCCCCGCGTGGGGGCCAGAATGCCGCCTTCGCCGAACTCGTTCCAGGCGTAGATCGTGAAGGCCGGCTGGACGCCGTCAGGCAGCGGAAAGCCGTAGACGCCTTTGGCGAGGTCGGCCTTGAGCTGCTTCAGCGTGGCCGTCCACCAGCCCGAGAAGTAGTTCACGCCGACCAACGTATCAGTAGCATCTTCGGCTCTGCTCCCTGAGGCACACGAGACCGTCGTTGCCGCCATTACAGCAGCCAGGAGCAAACTAACTCTGGTCATTGGATCTTCCTCTGTTGGGTACTGGATATTGCCGCGCCTTCAAGGTCCAGTCAAAACATAGGTAACGCCTGGCCTGAGACTTCACCTATGTCCTAGTGTTTCAGGCTCCTCCATAAGGCGGTCCCGCAGCCGCGGAATTCCCGCCCACTCCCTTCAGTTGAACGGCCGGGAATGCGCGGCTGCGGGACCGGCCGACGAAGAGTGCTTCCTCCCTGCATAATCCGGTAGAGGCGCGACGCCGGGAATTGCGCCTGGCGCGCTCAGCATCACAAGACCGACGGGTTCCTTCTGTACGCTCTTGGGCTGACACCGGTTTCGGCCTTGAAGCGGCGTGAGAAGTAGTTGCTGTCGGAGAAACCGCACGCAAACGCGACCTCGGTGATGGCGAGATCGGCATCCTGGAGGAGGCGTTGCGCCCGATCGATGCGCAACCGGATCAGGTGTTCTACGGGAGATCGCCCGAGCACCTTTCGGAAACGGCGCGTCAAGGTGCTCTCCGACATGTGGGCAATCTCAGCCAGCGCCCCCACCGTCATCTCCTCGTCCAGGTTGCGCTCCATGAAACTCAGCACTTCACCAAGTCGCATGAGGGTACGCTGTTCCGGGCGTCGGCTGTCCCCGTAGCAGCGTGAGAGATGGCCAAGTAACCCCATCAAGTGGGTGCAAGCCGCGAATCGGTAGCCGGGCTGGCGTGATTCCAGCTCGTCTTCCAGGAGGGCGATCCGTCGGGCGGCCTCGGCAAGCTGGTCTTCCGACAGCCTGAGTCGTTGCTGGAATCGTCCAGCTGCACGCAGGCGGGGCTCGATATCGAACAGAGCGTGGTAACCGGGCAGATCCCGCAGATGCTGAAGCGGAAGCCCCAGGATTCCGGGCTGAAACAGAATATTGATCAGGTCCACGTCGTGTGTGTCGGCGTAGCCATGGGCCATGGCGCCACGGACAAGGAACACGTCGCCGGTTGCCATCCCGTAGCTCCCATGGTCTGTCAGGTGCACGCCAGAACCGGACAGCAGCACGACCAGCTCGTGGAATTCGTGAGCATGGACGCGATTCGTTCCGTGGTCCTTCTGCCGGACCACGCTCAGAGGGAAGTCCGTATGGTCGCCGAAGACGAACTCCGAGGTGATGATATGGGGTGAGTCGGACATGCTTGGAATGTGCTAGTTTTCGGCGGGATAATCAAGGACAGATCAAAATGCATGCCAGATACTGACCGGAAGCATTGAGATCAACAAGGAGTGATTCATGGCACTGAAAGTTGGCATCGTCGGAATGCGTGGGATCGGAAACACGCATGCAAATTGTCACATGGCAGATGACTTGGCTGAATTGGTCGCTGTCTGTGATGTTATCAAGGAACGCGCGGATGAAGCCGCCGAGAAGCATGGCGTGAAGTCGTACGGCAGCCTGCAGGAGATGCTGGCTGCTCACCCCGACCTGGACATCGTGGACGTCTGCACCGGCGGCTACGAGAACGGGAGCTGGCATTTCGAACCCGCGATGGAGGCCCTGGAAGCCGGCAAACACGTGCTCTGCGAGAAGCCGCTGTCGAACCGTCCCTGCGAAGCGCGGCAGATGGTGAATCGGGCGGAGGAGCTCGGACTCTATCTCGGCTGCAACCTGAACCACTACTTCACAGAGCCGGCGGACGGCGCGATGCAGAGAATGCAGGATGGCGACGTCGGCGAGGTCCTTTACTGCCTGCATCGAATGGGGGCTCCCGGTGGCGAAGCGACGTATGGCGGCAAGCCTTCCGGCTATCGCGACAAAGACTTCCCCTATTTCCATGTGAAAGCCTTCCTGGCCCACCCGTTCAGCATCATGCGACATTTCTGCGGCGAGATCACCCACGTCCAGGCGTTCATGGACAAACCGAGCTACCGCAAGGCCGCGGGCGACGTAATGCTGTCGGTCAACAGCATTCATGTCCGCTTCGCAAGCGGCGCCGTCGGGTACCTGCTGAGTCAGCGCGGCGATGCGACCTTTGGCCTTGGCGGCTGGTGGAGTGTGGAAATCGGCGGCACGCGCGGTTCGGTAGTGATCGAGAATTGCGTGGAGAAGCTGAGCTACTATCCGGCAAAGGGGAGCGAGCATGCGACATCGATGGAGAACATGACGGGATTTGACTCGCCCCCCCCTATCGTCACGAATACCGGCAACCGGGACTTCGGTACCACGTTTGCCCCCCGCCTCCATGCCTTCCTCGAGGACGTGACGAACAAGGTGCCGCGGTCGAAGTTGCGCGCCTCGGGCCGTGATGCGCTGGCTACATTGGAGTACACCTACGCAGCCATTGAGTCATACGAACAGGGCGGCATCCTGGTGCGACCGCGCCCGTTGCCACCGGTGCATGGTGAAGCGGCGTTGGAAGGAGCACAGTAAGAACTTTTGATGAAAAGTCATGAAGAGGGGACGGGGTGGACGATAGCGGGCGACGAGAACGGATAACGAGTAGAGAGCCTCTTAATCGTCCACCGCTCTCGTCGCCCGCTATCGTCCACCGAAATGGCAGAAAACGAGGGAGAAGGCTGAGCAGCCCGAAGGGCAATTGGCCGAACCCTTGGAGGCAGCGAAGCCGCAAATGCTGCTATCCCCTTTCAGAATAGAGAATTGGACAAGTAAGAGTACTGTTAGTTGTGACAGTGCGTTGGAAGACCAAAGGAGATCAACACATGAAACTTGGAGCAAACTCAGTACTGTTCGGTGCTTTCGATATGGCGACCGCGTTTCGCTGTATCAAGATGGCAGGTTATGATGGAATCGAGCTTTCCGCGATCGACGGCATGAGCGAACACCTCGTGCTCGACCGGTGGCAGGAGTGCGGACCGGAGATCAAGAAGCTGGCAGCAGAATACGAACTGGAACTGCTGGCAATGGAACAGCCGTCGCAGGATCCGGACACGATGGAGACCGCAATGCAGGCGGCCGTTGAGATCGGCATCCCGATCATCAACTGCGGCCCCGGCGGCAAGAGCGATGAACCCGGTTCGCTCGAAGAACGGATCGACAGCCTCGGGAAGATCTGTGAACGAGCCGAACACTATGGTCTTACGCTGTGCGTGAAGGCCCACGTGGGCGCGGCCATCTACAACACCCCCACCTCGTTGGCGGCCCTCAAGGCGATTACGTCGCCGGCCTTCGGCCTCGACATGGACCCGAGTCACATTCACCGTGCCGATGAAAACCCGGTGGAAGCGATCGAGCAGGTCGTGGATCGAATCAAGCACGTCCACATCCGTGATTGCAAGGGACGCCAGCAGGGCCCCGGCGATCCCGAGAACCAGGCCAACGGCCGTGGTGACATTGACCTGTTGGGTTACATCCGCGTGCTCAAGGAAAAGGGCTACACCGGACCCGTGGATCTCGAAGTCATTGGGACCAAGGCCAAGGAGTACAGCCTCGAGCAGTGCTGCACGATTGCTGCCGAGGCCCGCGGCCACATGCAGGCTTGTCTCCAGGCATGCGGCGCGAGGTAACGACATGAAGATCGGCATCCTCGGTTTTGCGCATGGCCATGTGAATGCTTACTGTCTGCGGTGGACAAACGAGCCTGAACTCGACATTCAGGTCGTTGCCGGTTGGGATCACGATGGTGACCGCCTGGAGCGGGCGGTCAATGACCACGGTGCTACGCCCTGTGAGAGCACCGAGGCATTGTTGGCGTCCGATATCGATGCCGTGGTCATCGCGTCGGAAACGTCATTCCACGCGGACCTCGTCGAGCAGGCAGCAGCAGCTGGCAAGGCAATCGTGCTGCAGAAGCCGATCGGACTCACCCTCGATGACGCGGATCGGATCGTGGATGCCGTGAACCGTACGGGTATACGCTTCACGCTGGCGTGGCAGATGCGGGTGGACCCGCAAAACCTGGAAATGAAGGCGCTGATCGATTCGGGCACGCTCGGTCGCATCTTCCAGGTCCGGCGGCGTCACGCTCTCAGCTTCTGCCGTAACCCCGGGAACGCGACCTCCTGGCATCTCGACCCGCAATACAACCGGGACATCTTCGCCGACGACTCGTGCCACGCGATGGACTTCATCTACTGGCTGTTCGGCATGCCAACGTCGGTAACCGCGGAGCTGGGAACGCTGATGCATCCTGAGATTGCGAACGATCACGCCATCGCGGTGTTCCGCTATCCGGACGGCATGATGGCGGAGGTGTCGAACTCCTTCTGTGCCGTGGCCGGGGAGAATACCACCGAGATCTCGGCCGAAAACGGGACCGTCGTTCAGAACTACGGCGATGGTCCGAGCGCCAGCACGCCACGCCCCGATGATGCCGTCTGCCTGAAGTGGATGCTGGACGGCGATGACGCATGGCGGGGCAGTGATGACCGTGGTGTTGCCGGCCAGGGCGAGCGTATTGCGGCCCTTGCCGGTCCCATCTCGGAGTTCCTGCACGGCAAACGGAAAGCCATCGCCACGGCGGAGGAGGGACGAGACGTCCTCCGCATGGTGCTGGCCTGCTATGAATCGAATGAAAACGGAAGACGAATCACACTGTAAAACAAACAAGAGGTAACGCATGCCAACGACACGTAAGAAGCCCAACATCCTGCTAATCGGAATCGACTCGCTGCTCTCCACACACATGAGCTGCTACGGGTATCACCGGCTGACCACGCCGCACATGGACCGGTTCGCCGAAGGCGGAACGCTCTTCGAGAACACATTCTCGCCCAACGTCCCGACAACACCGGGCTATCTTTGCATGCTGACCGGCAAGGACGTCTTCTCAACGCAGTGCGTCGCGCTGCGTCATCGGGGCGGCATACCAAAAGGGGTCGCGACATTGCCGGAGATCCTCAAGAAGGAAGGCTACAACACCACCTCGATTGGTGGCGGCAAAGACAATGTAGCCTGGCGCGGGTTCGGCAAGTATCTCGGTTACCACGCCTGGGGTGGTCGTGACGAGGGCGCCCTGCACAAGGCAGACGCACTGAATGAGGTGGCGGTCCCCGAGCTGAACCGGCTGGCGAAATCGAAGAAGCCGTTCTTCCTCTTCCTCCGGCACATGGACCCGCACAGTCCGTACCTGCCGCCGGCGCCCTACAATCGCATGTTCTACCACGGCAACGAGTGTGACCCGAAGAACAAGTCCATGAAGCCGGTCTTCGACTTCGCGCCCTTCGCCGACTACTTCCGCAGCTGGATGCCGCCCGGTGTGACGGACAAGGACTACGTCATCGCGCAGTACGATGGCGCGGTAGCCTACATGGATGCCTGCATCCAGCGGTTGTTCCAGCAGCTTGAGTCGCTGGGGATTTTCGATGACACCATCGTGGTCATCAACAGCGACCACGGCGAGACGCTCTATGACCACGAGTGTTGGTTTGATCACCACGGTATTTACGATGTGACGTTGAAAGTGCCGCTGATCATCCGCTACCCGAAGAAGGTGCCGGCCGGGAAGCGCGTCGCCGGCTACAACCAGCACATGGACCTCGTGCCGACGCTGATGGAACTGGCCGGCATCAAGCCCGACGTGACATTCGACGGCCGATCGCTCATGCCGATGGTCAGGGGCAAGCGGTCGAGTCACGCCTCGTCGTTCTACATCACGGAGTGCACCTGGATGCGGAAGCACGGGTGGCGGACGCCCGAGTGGAAGCTGATCCATGCGCTGGAACCTGATTTCCACTTCAAGCCGGAGGTCGAGCTCTACAACGTGATCGAGGATCCGGACGAGACGAAGAACTTGGCAAAGAAGCATCCGGAAGTCGTTGAGATGCTCGAGACGCAGATGCAGAACCACATTGCCAAACGCATGAAGCAGACCGGGAGACCGAACCCGATGGATCACCAGGGGAACTGGTCCGGCGGACACGAGGGCCCATTCACCTCCAGCCAGGAGGCGTACGATGCGCTCCACATTGGTGACGCCGCCCAGGCCCGGAAGCTGCAGGCGAAGACAGCGAAGAGGTAGTGTCAGACGTCTAATGAAAAGTATAAGAGGGAGAATTGCGGCGGCCTAGGCCGTGGGTATGGCAACGAAGGCGTTAGGGACTAGGGGAGAAGGGGCTAGGCTCTAGGTTTTAGGTCTCAAATGCCAACACATCGTAGACAGATTAAGTGCCAACACATCGTAGA
>CAZCDU010000199.1:0-7086 GCA_964497125.1 uncultured Victivallales bacterium
CAAGGCGAACCACCACATGTAGTACCAGCTTGAGCGAACGATATACCCCCATGTGCTCTACATGGGATTGCCGTACGCGGCTGGCCTGCGCACTGACATCGTCCAGCACCTCCAGGTAGCGACCAACCTCTATATGCTGGTGGTAGGGGCAACGGCCCTGTCAGCAACGCTGTCGGCCGTCGCGATCATCTGGCAGAAACGCGATGGCTACGAGCATGTTCCGGTGCGCGGCTTTGTCCAGGTGGTGCAGATTCTGATATTTTTCGCCACGGCGATCACCTGCCTGTCATTGTTGCTGAATCGTTCCCCGACATTCTTCCTGAGCGGCCTGGGGGCACTGACGGCGGTGCTGATGTTGATCTTCAAGGATTCAATCCTGGGGCTGGTTGCAGGCATACAGATCGCCGCAAATCGCATGCTGAACATTGGCGACTGGTTGGAAATGCCCAAGTATGGGGCGGATGGAGATGTCATCGACATCTCGCTCACAACGGTGAAGGTCCGCAACTGGGACAAGACCATCACCACCGTCCCGACTTATGCGCTGATCTCCGACTCCTTCAAGAACTGGCGTGGCATGTCAGAGAGCGGGGGGCGCCGTATCAAGCGCGCCGTCAATATCGACATGACAAGCATTGAATTTCTCGGGGAGGAGGCCCTCGGTCGGCTTCGCCGCATCGAACTGCTGAAACCCTACATCGAGCAGAAGCTTGCGGATGTCGAGAGTCACAACAAAGAGTTGGGCGTTGACGAGACCAGCCCCATCAATGGGCGCCGCCTGACTAACGTGGGTTGCTTTCGCGCCTATCTGGTCGCCTACCTGAAGCACAATCCTATGATCAACAAAGAGATGACCTTCCTGATCCGGCAACTGGCTCCAACAGAGCTAGGGCTTCCCATGGAGATCTACGTCTTCAGCAGCGACAAAGTGTGGGCGAACTACGAGGCGATCCAGTCCGACATCTTCGACCACGTGCTTGCCGCCATGCCCGAGTTCGGCCTACGCGTCTTCCAGAACCCAACCGGTGCCGATTTCAGCAAGCTGGGGTGAAACGTTGGCCAGGGAGATCGCCGTTAACGTCTGGCACAGATGCCTCGTCCCATGCCTGCGCATGCGCGTCAACTTAAGGGCATCTGGCCTTCCACTTGCTTCCCGCCAGACCGAACGCTAGGCTTCCCGAATGACGACAGACACATCCAGGACAGACCACCCGGATTCGCAATCGTGCGCCCCTCTACCCCTTGGCTATGTCGTTTCCGATTTCCACATATTCGCGAAGTGGTCATCCGCAGACGCCTACATGGCAGACGTCCGCGCCGCAGCTGCCGGCGCAGATTTCTTCGTATTCAATGGTGACATCTTTGACTTCAAGTGGAGCACACTGGAATCTTCGGAAGCAACCGCCAGGGCCGCAATTGAATGGTTGCGGCAGTTAGCTTCAGATTTCCCGCACTGTCAGTTCTTCCATGTACTGGGAAACCACGACAGCCATGCCTGCCTCCTTGACCCGCTCACCGAGCTGGCTGATCGATTCGATAACTTCAGCTGGCATCCTTCATACTGCAGGATGGGCACTTCGCTTTTTGTGCATGGAGACCTCATCTTCGATGGGCAAGGTGACTCTCCCTTTGAACGGACTCATTTCAGGACCGACGAGCCGCAACATTCGCTACTCGGCACGAGCTATCATATTGCGATAGGGATGGGCGCACACAGTTTCAACTCAGTGATATTCTCAAAGAAGGCGTGCGCGAAACGACTCTTGAAAGTTCTGCAGAAGAGAGAATATGTAGAAATGGATGGTGTCGAGGACATCTACATAGGCCATACTCATGCATCGTTCTCCGATTTTCGGTATCGCGGATTCACGTTCCACAACAGTGGTTCAGCAGTCCATGATCTGCACTGCAATATGCTCCAGGTGGGCTCGAAGGAAATGCCATGACAGATACACCCGAAGAAGCAAAAGCCGACTGCTATTCCGCAGGCGACAGGGCCTTCATGATCCTCACACAGAAAGTGCGAGCCATCTTGCTCAAACCACTGCTCTACGTTCTCACCACGTGTGGTATAACCGCAGATATCCTGACATTGATTTCGTTATGCATAGGTCTGGCAGCATGCCCGGCATACTTCTACAGCAGAGCCCTATTCCTTGTGCTTATTCTGACGCATGTCCTTCTGGACGGCTTCGATGGGCCGCTGGCTCGGTACCAGAACAAGGCTTCGCGTAAAGGCTCGTTTTCCGACACCATGTCCGACCAGATCGTGGTTGCAGCGACGACGATCACACTGATATACGCCAAGGTCATCGGCATCGTGCCCGGCACAGTCTACATCTTCGTCTACACCGTGGTTATTGCCTTCTCAGTCATCAGAAACGCACTCAAGATCCCCTATTCATGGCTCGTCAGACCACGGTTCATTATCTACGCGTGGTTCGCTGTGGAGTTCTATCTTTGGCCCGGCAAGACAGACTACCTGCTCTGGCTATTCAGCGCATTACTGACCCTCAAAATGCTGAGCGGCTTCTACAAGATCAGAAAGAAGCTATAGGGGCCACGGCGTGCCATCGGCGGGAGATCATGGCCATCCAGTGGCACAGCGCCTCCTACCGCACCTACGCCATCTCGGGGGCCTCGAACCTGCAGACAAACGACGCCCTCTCATTCCTCCCCATGACCGGGGGATATCCCTGCAAGACAGATTTGATTGCGGATATATCACCAGGTGATATATGCTCCACTCAGCACGCTCTTGGGGAGGGATGGCTGTTGGGACGTGCGGGAGGCGAAGTATAGGATGAGTGGAGGCGGTATGATCCTTCAGCAAAAGATGTTCTACGGGCATGCGGAAATGGTGGTCTTGAAGATTCTGGCCAACGGACCTTTGCATCCCTACGGGATTAGGCAGGAAATGCAGGAGCGATCAAAGGGGCACTTCTGTCCTTCCCTCGGACGACTCTATCCTCTTCTTGAGGCCATGGAGAAGCGTCGTTGGGTGGGATCCAGATTGGTCCACGGACGCGGCGAACAGCAACGCAAGCAATATACCATCACGGCAACTGGCCGCCGGGAACTCGCCATTCGTATAGATGAGTGGCAGGCGTTTGAAGAGGCCATGAACCAGATTCTGACCCCCCGAGGATAGACCCAATGAAAATACTGTTCACCACAGACCTCCATGGGAATACTCACTACTACGATAAACTGTGCACGGTCGCCCGGGAAACTGACGTTGACGTCGTCATCAACGATTGAGTAGTGGTGCAAATAGAGGTGCGCGCAGCCAATAGCGTCAGAGAGCGCTTCATGATGCTTGAGGCGGATGCCCAGTCGGTCACAGCAGGCGTTCAGTTTGTAATGATATAGTGCCAAACGTGAAGCTGAACGGGAAGCGCGATAATGTTCAACGCCATGCTGGCGATCAACACAGCTGACATGCGGTGAGCTAGGCGCTCACTAGGCCTGCGAGGGGAAGCCCATGCCTCCGCTGGTTGCGGCGGGGGTGCCGCGGCACCACGGCGGCCTATTGGGGAATTCTCAGGGCGACTTTCAGAAGCATGAAGAGCTCACCGAGGGGAGATTTCTTGTTGGCCCCGATTTTGTCATAGAGGGCCTCTTCACTCTCGGGAGGGACGACGGGCTGCGATTTCGGTTCAAGTCGTATCGCATGAGTGGGACAGGTTGTAACGCATAGCCCACAGCCGATACAACGGTTGCGGTTGATTTGAGCCACGGTATCGGGATCTTTGACAGAGACGGCGTCCACCTGGCATCGTTCAACACACTTGCCACACGCGATGCAGGTTTCGCCATCAACGGCGGCGTAGTAGTTGCTGGTCCAGAAGTCAACCGGACGAGGCAGCACTTTCTGCAACCCCAACATGCCGCAGCAGCACCCACAACACGAGCAGATGAATTCTGCACGCTGCGTGTTTGAGGGCTGCAGCACAAGCCCTTCGTTCTCGCTCTGCGTCAAGAGTCCCAGTGCCTCGTCGTGGGTTATGGTGCGCCCGACACCGCGTTTCAGATACATTGCCGCAGTCTCTCCAACAGCCAGGCACGACTCGGTGCGCGTCGTCTGCCGACAGGGCTTCTGCTGCATGGCTGTGAGCTTTCGGCAAATGCAGGGCAGAACAACGAAGGGTCCCTCGCTGGCGTCCAGCAAGCCACGCATATGATCATAGCTGGCCACGGGACGATCGATCGGTATGCTCTTGTTCACCGGTATGGTACGCATTTGGGATGGTTTCGCCGCAATCAACGAGCGACCATACGGCAGTGTCCTCATGTAACGTGCCGCGGTAACGGCAAAGCGGCGGGTGAGGTTGCCAAGCTGCGACTCGAACATTCCCACGACCAGCGGAATCAGATACCACACGGGTTCTTCGTCGGATGTTTTGCACGCAATGACTCCCTTTTGGAACATTCCCTCTAGAAGCGATTCTGCCTGCTCGGGATCAACGGCGCCGGGCAGGCCCTTCATGACATCCGCCAGCGTCGCAGGCTTATGCGTCAGGCCCAGCGCCAGGCGGGCCTCATCCGGTGTAAAGAGCCGCTTCAGGAGCTGAACATCCGCACCAGACCGGACGCGAGGAAAGCCTACTGGCTGCCGGTTCAAGTGCTTCTGCAACTGGCGATAAATGGGAGGCAAGCTACTCATCGAAGCCATCGGTTTGAAGGTTGCAGGACAGAAACATCAGTACCGCTGTCGAGCACCAGCGAGGGGCCGGAGATGAAGCCATGCTTGGATCTCAGTTCGTCGATAGGTTCTGCCACTGGCATGTCACAACTGTTCCACTGGGTTTGCGGCGCCGTATGTCGAACTCAACACCAATCAGTTCCGCGCGGCGCCGCATGATATGCTGTCCGAGTCCCGGGCTCTGCTGCATGGGGGAGAATCCTATGCCATCATCTTGAACCATCGCCTTCAAGACGCCGTCCGTGCTCTCCAGTGATATGTCAATTCTGTTTGCCTGAGAGTGCTTGACGGCATTCATAACCGCCTCGCGCAGGATGAGGAATAGCTGGTTGGCCATTGCTGCATCCTCAATCCGCAGCGTCCCGCGCACGACAGCATGGCATTCGATCCCGAACGACTCAGTAACCAGGGATGCAAGCTCTTTCAAACTGGGGACAAGAGCGCCAGCGTCCTTGGAGATCGGGGCCAATTCCCTGGCAAGCTGTCGCACCGACATGAGAGCATCACTGGCAACCGAATCAATGCGGGCAACCAGGCTATCGATCTCCGGGTGTATCTCGAGTGCTTTTCGGCGCAAACCCGCAATAAGAAAGCGCATACCAGTCAGTTCCTGCCCGATGCCGTCATGCAGATCGCGTCGCAGCCTCTCCCGTTCCTCGTCCGCCACGCTGGCAAGTGCACTCTCCAACTGCTTACGTTCGGAGATGTCTCGAAAGACGCCCACAAACCCGAGCAGCTCGGCTTTCGGTCCTTTCATGGCAGCACCAGTAAGCATGGCGGGTACCTCACTGCCATCTTTGGTAAGCGCGAGGCATTCAAACGTGCTGATGGAGTCGGAACCTACCACCGTCATCATCTCCTCACGGTGCTTAGCAAGGGTTCTCTCGGGCACGAGGATTGCGAGATTCAACCCTCTCATATCCTCTTCCGCACCATAGCCCCACAGTTCCGCAGCAGCCTTGTTGGCCTGAACGACATCCAGCTCTGTATCGATCACCAACAACGCATCCCCCATGACGTCAAGATAGATCGCCGCTTTAGACAGCTCTCTTTCAGCTTGTAGCCGCTTCGTAATATCTCGTCCCGCGCCGTAGAGACACCCGTTCGCCGCAAACGTCCCCTGCCATTCGATTGCCTTGTAGGTACCATCTTTGCATCGGTAGCGATTGACGAAATTGACAGTATCCTGGCCTTCCAGCTGCTGTGCCACTTCGCGCCGGGTAGGTTCCAAATCATCGGGGTGGATGAGCTGGGACCATCCCAGGCCCCGGACTTCCTCAGCAGTGAATCCCAACACCGTTTCAAAGGAGGGACTGACCCTGAGGAATTCGCCTTCAGGGGATGCCACACAAAGCATGTCCTGGGATAGATTGAACACATTCTCAAAATCAGCTTGGTCTCGCCTGATCTTGGTGATGTCCTCAAAGACGCTACACACCCGAAAAGGCGTATCTTCACCAGAACTAAATTCTGGAATGGCATCGATGCTGATCCAAGTCCGCTGATCGTTCCCGGTATTCACCAGTCCCATGACCACATCGCATACGCGTTTGCCCGTCTCCTGGGCAACGACTGCCGGTTGCGTGTCCCACGTGAACTCGGAACCATCCTCGTGTATGGCGTGCCAGTGGAGCTCCGCGGGGGTACGGCCTTGCATCTGATGGAGCGATAGTCCCAGGATCCTCTCGGCAGCTGGATTGGCGGATATGATCTTGCCGATAGGGTCCTGATAAATGACGCCTTGCGGCATGATATCGAAAAGCGCGCAATGCGGCTCATCGTGCACGGGCATCCGAGCAGCGTCCGCACTGTCGCTGCCTGGTGCGTCGTTGAGATTGATACCCGCCATCGCGCCTCCCTTTCACTTCTGATCCTACACCTCCTCGTCTGCGGCACAAGGAATAACCGCGCAAACTGTGAAACTGTAGAATGTGCTGGTCTTTAGCGGCCACAGAAGCGGCTCACCAGATGGTGGGGGCGGTGACAGAAGATCTGAATTCTCACGAATCCAGCTACAGGGAACTGAGTACTCTCGGAACGGCCAGGTACGCGCCACTCGCCGAGTGGCATGCGTCTTGGGCTACCACCCGGAGAGTGGTGCCTACTCGTTGCGAGCCGAACCGAACAGTGGATATCGCCGGCCTATTCCACGCAGGATCCCCTCTCCTTCGCCGTAACACGAGGTAGAGAACTTCTGAGTCAGCGGCTCATAGCCATGCAGCAAGCCGGGCATGTTCCTGTTGCACAGAGAGAGGGAAGAATGAAGGTCGGACATCATAGTGTGCAAAGGGGTGCTCTTGTTGCCGGTGTGAGTGCCGCATTGCTCCTAGCCGGGGATTCGCCTGGCAGTACGCCTGTGATACTTGAGCCGGTTTCTGCCG
>CAZCDU010000200.1:0-6990 GCA_964497125.1 uncultured Victivallales bacterium
GGCGCGCCCAGGGACTCTGCCGCCGCACTCCAAGTTGGGACTCCAAAAAGATGTGTAGAACAACGAGGGCAACGCCCCAGGCTATAAGTGTGCAACCCCTTTGGGGTAGTTTCCGGCAGAGCGAGCAGATTGAGGAGTACTGAGACATGACGACATTCTCACAGAGAAGTTCATACCTGGTGTTAGCGACCACTGGTGCGATGGCTCTTCTTGCTGCCTGCATATCCGCTGGTGCGGCTGAAGTTGGTGAGCGAGCTCCAGGTCCGGCATACACGCTTACCATCGAGAACGGATTTGAGGAAGGCGCGGACGGCTTTGCCGGCTGGAGCGCGAATCCTGACGGTATGAACGATGCCGTCAGCTTTGCGCAGGACAGGGACATCAAGCATTCCGGCACGGCCTCATTGAGAATATCCACGGAAGACGGCGAAGAGCAGTATGCCTGGCCGGCACTGGAACGGGCGATCACCGGGGTGAGCAGGGATCTGATCTGGACGTTCAGCTATCGCATCAAGACCGATGGCGACACCTCAGAGGGCTACGCCGCGGTGGACTACCTGGACGGCAACGGGGAGCGAATCACCTTTGATGCGGCAGAGGCAAAAGGCGGCACGGAGGACTGGCAGGAAGTCACCTTCAGTGGCCGGGTGGCTGACAGCACGAAAACGATGAACCTGCGCCTGATCGCGCACAATCCGGGGGTGGTCTGGTTTGATGATGTTCGGTTCAACATGAAGTACGAGAAAGCACTAGCGGCGGTGCGGCACCCCGTCAATCACCGTAAGCCCGGTGACGTCTTTGCTCCGGAAGCGGAGCCGGCCCCCGCTGAGTTTATCAAGGTGGCCGATGACAACTGGACGTTTATCGGCAGCAAGTCGGGGCGGACCTTTGTGCCCTGGGGGACGACCCTGGCCTTCCCGTACAGCGCCAGCACCCCGGACTATAAAGACTCCGGGATATGGAATGACCAGGCCTACGACATCAATGAGCTGGAGAAGGCCTTCAAGGCCATGAAGGCGCTCAATGTCAACCTGGTCAAGATCGCCTTGACGATAAGCGAGTTCTTCAAGGATGTCACGGGGAGTCATGACTACGCCCTCGATCCGCTTTCCATGCAGCGTTTTGACGAACTGCTCGCCCTGGCCCGCAAGTACGATATTCGGCTGATGGTCCAGCCTCCCAATCACTGGGGAGGTGGCGGTTGGGGCAAAGGACAGTGGGCTGAAGGGCAGATCGGCTCCCGCGTCGACTCACTCGACGTCTACGTGAAGTTCTGGGAAGAGTTTGCCGCCAAGTACAAGGATGAACCCCTCATCTTCGGCTGGTCCCTCTGCGTGGAAAAGCAGGTGTATCACCCCGCGGAGTACCTGCGCCACATTGACGGGTGGATCAGAGAAGGCAACGTGGACATGCTCCAGGACAAGCCACTGGAGATAAAGCGCTTCATCGTGGCCGATTTCATAGCGTATCTGAAAGAGACGTACGCGTCCCTTGATGAGCTGAACCAAGCCTGGAAGACCGAGCACACATCATGGGAACAGGTCCGCCCGGCGCCCAACGGTGTTGACGCAGAGAGCGTACACAACTATGACACGCAGCTCTACCGGCAATGGGTGGGGGAACGTTGGGTACGACGCCAGGTTGAGGCCATCCGTCGGGTGGATCCCAATCACCTGGTCGGTTGCGGCATTGTGCAGCGGAACAATCCACTGGTGCGTCAGAAGCACTATGCCGAGGTAGCAGACTCGCCCGCGACCTACGGAGCGTTGGAAGTTCCGAAGATCGCGAAGTACCTCGATTTTCTCGATCCGCACTTCTATCCCGTCACCTTCAGGGAGCCTGAGAAGGAGATGGAATGGCTGAAGGCGTATCTGAGGTATTGCTACGTAGGCAAGCCATTGATCCTCGGCGAGTTCGGCCATGGCAACAAAGAGATCATGGCCGAATGGAATCGGCTGAATGTGGAGTCCAGCATCGGCCTCGTCTCAGGCTGGATGCCCTGGGCGCTGCACAACACCAAGGGCATGGGCGATCATGTCACCCGGGTCAGCGGCCTGGTTGAAGATGACTTCAAAACCGAAACCGAGTGGGGAACGGTATTCAAGTCTCTCAAGCGGGAGCTGATGCTCGACAGCCGGGAGGGGATCGCCCGGAACCCGGAAGATACCATCAGCTTTGAGTTGGATATGAAAAAGATGCTATGCGGCAGCTGTGAGCGGAAGCATGGCAATGGTGTGGCCTATTTCAGCGAGCTCGAAGAAATCGTCCGGCTGGGCGGCGCGAAGATTAAGTTTGAATTGGAGTATTGAGTGTCTGGCTCAACTGAAGGTATTGACGCCTCAGACCCTTCCGGTGGGCCCCAGGCAGGCCTGTCCGGAGAGAGTTCTCGCCCTGAAAGGGCGAGATATAGAAAGGCTCTCAATGCAACGGCGTATATCACGCCCCTTCAGGGCTAATCTCATTTCGTGCTCATCCCCAGGGCGTTGCCCTGGGCTGGTATATCTCGCCCCGTTGGGGCTACCCGAAAGCATCTGAAGAGAGGAACGACAAACATGCTTAACATCCAACGCTACCCAAACAACCCCATCCTGAAACCCAACCCCGACATCCCCTGGATGTCCAAGGCGACGATGAATGCGGGCCTGTGGCATGATGAGAGTGGCTTCCACATGGTCTTTTCCGGCGGTGGCCTTGCTGAAGCCTACTGCGGTGAAATGCGACTGGGCTACGCCTACAGCTCGGACGGGATTGATTTCGATGTACGTGACGAACCCCTGTTAGGGCCGGATCCCGATGGGTGGGACTCGGCCGGCTGCCTGGACGCTCGCGTCATGAAGTACGATGATGACTATTTCATCATCTATAACGCCGGCGGCAAGCACCCGTATCGTCGTGTGGGGTTGGCCAAGACCCGTGACTTCAAGACGGTCGAACGCATCGCACCGCTCACCGATCCCGAGATATCCGATGCCAACGTCATCTTATTTCCACGCAAGATCAATGGCGCGTATGTCATGATGCATCGGCCCAGCCCGTTTCAGCCCAGCACGGCCAGCATCGCCGAGAATCCGGATTTCAAGTTCACCATCAAGATGGCCAGGTCGGACGACATGATCAACTGGACCGACGACCGGGACCTATGCGGCTGTGAATACTGGTGGGAGAACCAGAAGATCGGGCCATGCTGCGAGCCGGTGGAAACCGAAGCCGGCTGGCTGATGCTCTATCACGGCGTCTACCTGGGTGACGACGTCCATATCCGGACCTATCGCGTCGGCGCCATGCTTCTGGATCTGGACGATCCCTACACTGTGATTGCCCGCACGCCTGAGCCGATCCTGTCGCCGGACACTGATTACGAGAAATTCGGCAACCATGACAATGTGATCTTCCCATGTGCCAACCCGGTCATCGATGGGGTGATGCACATATACTACGGGGCTGCCGACACCTGCATCGGTTTGGCCACTGTGCCGGTTGATGAGCTTCTGAACCATCTGCTGGCGCACAAGGTATAACTTCGCGACTCGTCTGTTCAAGATTCGAGCATTTCGTAGGATCGTTTTCTGGTCAGGCCACGCGTTGCCCGAATGGATTGGGAGGTACTCTGACCCTTATCCCCAGCAGCCGCCGCCAGGGACGCGCATCACTGTATTCCCGTACGGGAAGATGTGGCAGTCGGAATGGCGAGACTTGGCCCAATAGTCCCGTACGGGAATATACGGGTTGACTACAAGGCAAGATGTTGATAAGTTCCTGATCAGGATTATGAATATGCTCGCAAACAGTAAAGAACTCGGGGCAGCCATCCGTGCGGAGCGCAAGAGGATTGGGGTCACCCAGAAGGAGTTGGCTATGACCGCCGGAGTGGGGCTGCGCTACCTGATTGAGTTGGAGCGAGGGAAACCGACGGCGCGCATGGAAGGTATGTTCAAAGTGCTGCAGGCGCTTGGCCTCAAGCTGACTGTTGCGCCACCGTCGGCTGCCCAGGGAACCGGGACGTCATGAACACGTTGACCGTCTATCTACACAGTGAGCCTGTCGGCTCGCTCGAACAGGACGCAGGCGGTCACCTGCGCTTCACATACGCACCAGACTGGCTCGAACGCGATGACGCGACCCCACTGTCTCGGATTCTCCCGTTGTCTCCTGATCCGTACGAGAACAAGCATGCGCGGCCGTTTTTCGCCGGCATCCTGCCGGAGGAAGGGCCACGTGCAGCGATTGCCAGGCTTCTCGGAATCAGCGAAAGCAATGACTTCGCCTTGCTGGAGCGCATCGGGGGAGAGTGTGCGGGTGCGGTGAGTCTGCTTCCCGAAGGACGGCAGCCTCTGCATGCCGAAAACCGTACGCGGGGACTCGATGAACAGGAGCTGGTCGCCATCATTCACGAACTGCCGCGTCGTCCGTTACTGGCAGGTGAAGAAGGTGTCCGCCTATCGCTCGCGGGCGCGCAGGACAAGCTTCCGGTTGTCGTTGATGCCGACGTGATCGCGTTGCCGCTGGGGAATACGCCCAGCACGCACATCATCAAGCCCGAGCCGGAACGCTTTCCCGGTCTGGTTGCCAACGAAGCGTTCTGCATGAATCTCGCCCGGCGCGTTGGCCTCGATGTTCCGGAAACGAGAACGCGCACGATCGGCGGCAAGCCATGTATTGTCGTCACCCGCTACGACCGCGAAGCTGGACCCGCTGGAACGGTCCGCCTGCACCAGGAGGATCTCTGCCAGGCTCTGGGTCGACCCCCGGAACGTAAGTACCAGCAGGAAGGCGGCCCAACCGTCCGTGAATGTGTCGCTCTTCTGCGGGAATGGTCGACGACGCCGGTCCTCGATATCCTGGCGTTCGTTGATGCCTTGATCTTCAATGTGCTCATCGGCAATGCGGATGCTCACGGCAAGAACTACGCCATGATCTACGCGGCAGGACGCCGCCGACTGGCTCCCCTCTATGATCTCGTCTCGACCATCGCCTGGCCGGAGCTCTCAACTCGATTCGCCATGAACATCGGTCATGGCAAGAGCGTGAACGATATCAACCCGGCGCACTTCAAGCGGCTCGCCGAAGAATGCGATCTCGGTTGGCCGATGGTGCGCGAACGCATCGGGGACCTTGCCGGCAGGACCATGGACGTTGTGAAAGCCATGGAATCGATAGGAAATGCGCCCACACCGGACCTGTCCGCCCGGATAGCCGACGCTATTCAGAACAGATGTGAACGCATGCTGCAGTGAATCGTCCCTCCTGTAGGTCGGCCACCCCTCAGGCGAATAAAACCGACTGCCATGGTCGGTTGTTACCAGTTGTCCGGTTAGTGACTGCGCACTACTATTGAGTGCGGTGTCGGGTTCGGGTTAATGCCGCTGTGAAGTGCACCACAAAGATGGGACGCATCGTCAGGATCACGGGATTACTGTTCTGTCTGGCGTTGCCTGCTGCCGCAACGTCCGCTTTACGGAGAAGGTCCCGGGAACGTAAGCTCTCAAAGAGCAGAAAGGCAATGACATGAAAGCAATCAACCGAATCGCATGTTCTGCCACGCTGGCACTTGTACTTGCAGTGGCACACGCTGCACCCTCCGTCGCTGAAGCTATGGAGGGCAAGCCCAACATTGTCATCATCTTCAATGACGATTTGGGCTATGCCGATGTCGGCTGTTTCGGTTCGGAGAAGAACAAGACGCCTCGTATTGATCAGCTGGCCAGGGAAGGGCGCCGCTTTACCAGCTTCTACGTCGCCTCATCGGTCTGCTCCCCCTCTCGCGCAGCGCTCATGACCGGGCGTTACCCGCAACACGTCGGCGTGCGTGGGGTGTTCTTTCCCAACCGTCCCGGCGGCCTCGATCCTGAGCATTTCACGATTGCTGAGCTGCTGAAGAGCGTAGGCTACAGAACGCTGGCGGCAGGCAAATGGCACTTGGGCGATGAGCCGAAGTACCTGCCGACCAACCAGGGGTTCGACACCTTCTACGGTGTTCCTTACAGCAACGACATGTATCCGGCGAAGAGTATGAAGTATGCCGACGACTGTGTATACCTGGAGGGAGTTACGCCGGAGAAGATCGAAGCGGCCTTTGCGGCAGCAAAGGAGGGAAGGCAGCCGAAGTTGAAGAACATGGTTCCATTGATGCGCGACGAAGCGTGCATCGAATTCCCGCTCGACCAGACTACGATCACACGCCGACTCGCTGATGAGAGCATCCGCTTCATTGAGGAGAGCGTGAAAGAAGAGAAGCCGTTCTTTATCTACCTGGCGAACCCAATGCCGCATATTCCGCTTTTCGTCTCACCAGAGTTTGAGGGCAAGGGTGGCGCGGGGCTTTACAGCGATGTAATCGCGGAGATCGATTTCAATACCGGACGGGTGCTTGACGCACTCAAAGCGAATAGTGTCGATGACAACACGCTCGTCATCTTCTCGTCCGACAATGGGCCCTGGCTTCTGTTCGGGGATCATGGCGGGTCGGCCAAACCCCTGCGTGACGGCAAAGGCTCGAGTTACGAGGGCGGCTATCGGGTGCCGACGATCATGCGCTGGCCCGCGAAGATCTCAGCGGGCAGCGAATGCGCCGAGGTCGCGTCGACGATGGACCTGATGCCGACCTTCGCCGCGATCACCGGGGCCGAACTCCCGCCTGGGCTGAAGGTGGACGGATACGACATCCGCAACCTGATCACGGGCGGAGTCGATGAGAAGACTCCGTATGATGCATTCCATTTCGGGAATCAAGCGGTGCGCATTGGCGACTGGAAGTACCGAGAAGGTAGACGGTACGGCAACTGGTCGATTCCTCGGGGACAGCCGAAGCCTAAAGAGAATCCCAGAGAGACGCAGCTCTTCAACCTGGCGGAAGACATCGGTGAATCGAAGAATGTGATTGATCAACACCCGGAGGTGCAGGCGCGACTCAAGAGGCTCTTTGATGAAACCCGGGGGGAAGAGGTGGCGATACCAAAGAAGAAGAGCGGGAAGCCATCCGCTGCCAAGCTA
>CAZCDU010000201.1:0-6952 GCA_964497125.1 uncultured Victivallales bacterium
GTCAACAATGCCGCACGCGACGCGGAGCAGACCGCTGAAGCAACATAGAAATCGGTAAAGCGCCGTCCCTCTTCCGCCATCTTGTCTATGCGCGGCGTCCGATTCTTCTCCGACCCAAAACAGCCGATATCGGCATAGCCCATGTCGTCGTTGAAGATAACGACGATGTTGGGTTTGCTAGCTGCGGCATGCGCCATGAAGCACATCGCCATTCCTGCTATCAACACTGCAATCCTCTTCACGTCTTCTCCTCTTAACATGCGTATGTTGTTCCACCTTTAGGCGGTTCTCCCAATCTCGCTACCGGATCACTGCACTCTCTGCCACGCTATCACTTCTCCCTCGGGCGGCCGTTGATCTTCAGTTCGTGGATCGACCAGAAAGGCCCCTGTTTCCCGGTCTGCACGATTTTCAGGTAGCGTCCGGTTGCGTCGCAGGTGATATCCGTGAGCGCGGCACCATTCCCCGAAGCGACCGGTTCTCCGAAGTTGTCCGGATCGTTCGACAGGTAGAGCTCATACTTCCGGGGGAAGTCACCCCCGGAAGGAGCCGCATCAAGAACCACGGACGTGACCGCCTGCTCGTAGCCCAGGTCCACCGTGATCCACATGGCGTCAGACTTGACCATGTACGCTTTGCTGGTCCAACGGGTCTCGGGATCAAGATCCACCATCAGCTTATGCTGGCCTGGACTGTTGTTGAAATTGGAACTGAAAACCCAGTCCACCTTGCTCATCAGCTCAGCGCTGCCGCTCACGGCCGCCTTCGCCGCGTCTGCCACCCCTGAGCCGGCATGATCCTCGTATGCCTTCGCCAACGCCTCCACACCGGCGTCCGGCACACTGGCAAGCGCGTTGAGCACGGAGACGATCTGCGTGTCCGTCCCGGCCTTCTCCAGGAGCGCGCTGAGCGTCGCGAGTCTGTCCTGCGGCGCAACCGTACGATCATTCGCCGTCATTTCAGAAACGCCCTTATAGGCAAGATCCCTGATAGCCTCCGTCTGTCCCTTCTCGCATGCATCGAGAAGCGCCTGCAACGCGGTCGCGTTCCCCCACCCCACGAGCGTTTTCACGGCAGCAAGTTCCGTCTCCGCCGTCTGCCCCGAAACCAGGCTCATCAGATACGTCTCTGCAGCCGGAACCGGATACCCGCTCAGCAATTTCACAAATGCGGGTTTCGCCTTGGGCGCCCCACGCTTCGCATGGCTTACCAATGCGGTAACCACGGCATCATCGTCACCCAAGCGCGAACCCAGTTTCCCAAGTGCACCAACGACCTTGCTGTTCCTTGGATCGCTGAGAACCAGCGCGCACAGGGACTCGAATTCCGCCTTGGAGCCGCCCAACGCAACGGCTTTCAGGGCCGCCAACGCCATCTTGCTGTCTTCGGAAGCAATGAACTGCGCTGCAGCATGCACAAGGATGGGTGTCCGCCGGTCATCACAGATATTCAGAAGCGCCAGGCGGGCGTTGGCCGGCCCGTTGACAATAAGGTCCGCGATAGCCTGGTCAACCCCATCCCCCCGCAGGCGGATAAGCGCATCTGTCGCTGCCGCGCGGGAATCCCCGTCCCCTTCAGCCATAATCCCTGCCAACGTCGGCACCTGGCCCGCACCACCGGCAACGGCGAGCATCTTGATCGCGTCGACTCGCACCGCCGGCACCTCGAGAAGCGTCTCAAGAGCAGGGATCACTTCAGGGCCGTCCCGGCGTGCCAGGGCATTCACCAACGCGACGGCATTGGGATTGGCTTCATCGGCTGCAAGCTCCGCGAGCTTACTCGTCATCGCCCCGCCCTGCACCAGGGCGGAGGCCATGATGGCCGTTTGCGTCATCGCCGCATCGGAACCGGACAGGTAGCGCAGGACCAGCTCCTCACTTTTCGACGGGACGGACCGTACCACCCCGAGTAGAGCCGCCTGCCTGACCGGAACCGAACGGCTGTGTGTCAGCAGGTGCGCATATAGCGGACCGGCCTCTGCAGCGGCCTGCCTGCCGGCAATATCAACGACCGCGGCATCACGCACCGCTGCCAATTCGGCATCGGCGAGCTTCAGTAGCGCATCGGCGTGTTGCTTTTCGCCGCAGCGCCCCAGGGCTATGATCGCCGCCGTGCGAGTGGGCACAGCCCCTTGCTTCGCCAGCGTCGGCAGCTTGTCTGCAAACGCGCTACCGCGTGCCCCCATAGCCGTGATGACTGCAGCCTTACCAGCAGCATCCAGCTTGCCCCACGTCTTCTCAGCGATCTCGCTGAAGGCCTTGTCGTCTGCATGTTCAGAAATGAACAGCAGTGCCACGTGCTGAATCGAGGTCTCGGCCAACACCCCGGCAACGACCTGCAGGGAATCTGCTGTTGCGAAAGGCGAAAGCGACTCGATCGCAAGCTGCCGGCTTGCCGCGGTAGCACTGCGGTCCTTGATTAGCTTCGTACAGAGGGCGGCGACCTCCTGCTTCTTTTCCGGGGTGTCCGCATGACGGATCATGTTGACCAGCTTCTGCTTCGCTTCGACGTAGAGCGGCCCGTCATGCGCCTTCAGGCGGTCATAGAATACGATCGGTGCATCCTCGATCTCGAGATCACCGGCGACGTACTGAATACCCGCCAGGTAATGGGTCAGCACGTTGTTGTCAAAGTAGGCCAGGTCGGTGTGTCCGAAGCTCGTATAGAAGACCCGACCTTCGCCGAATGCCCGGACATGCGAGACCGCGTAATCCATGTCGTGCCGTCTTGTCTTGCCGCCGGGCTTGGAAGCCGTCTCCTTGTCAGACAAGTCCATGCTGATGAGGACTCTGAACTTCTCACGGTCAAAGTAGTCTTTGGAGATATAGATCTCATCCTTGAACGGGAAGGCTGACCCAAACTGTTTCGTCATCCCGTGAGCTGGCTGCTCATTCAGAAACGCATGCGTCCCGCCGGCGGTCCAGGGGTGACCGGCAAACCGGCTGCCGATCATCTCGTTGTATTCCGGCCAGCCGCCATCCGACGCCGCGTGAATGCCCATAATGCCGCCGCCGTCCTGTACGAACTGAATGATGCCCTTCTGGGTAGCCACATCCGTCAGCAGTTTATGAACACCTGTCCCGTTGTTCAGAAGAAGCGCGTCATACTGCTTGAGGTTCTCGGGTGTGTAATCCTTCGGCTCATCGGACATCACAAACGTGTAGCCCTTGAACGCCTTCTGTACATTCTCGAAGAACACTTTCCCCAGCGGCGTGGCTTTGTGGTAGAAGCCCATCGAGCGGCTAAGCACCAGGATCCGGCGCGGCTGCTTCGCCGGCATCAGCAACCCGGCCGGCATCGCCGCCTCGATCGCCGCCCGGTTCGCATCCGTAACCACCCGCACATCTGCTGGTGTCTTCTGGGCATGGACCGTTGCGACCTGCAGCAAGGCCAACCCCGCGAGAGTTAAGAGTCTTCGTTTAGTCGTGTGTGGTATCATTTGTTTTGTCCTTATTCGTAACTGGTTACTGAAGACGTTTACTGAATCCATTCAAAACGAACGTCCAACATCGAACATTGAACATCCAACATCGAACGCAGAGAATTCTAGACTTCGATGTTCAGTGTTGAATGTTCGATGTTCGATGTTCGTTCTTCCCTCCTCTACACCCCATACCCCGCCCGCTTGGGCGGATCCAGGTACCGATTGGCGATCGCGTTATCGCTAACGCCCTTGGCGTAGTCGAACGTGAAAGATTGGCCGGTGCGCTCCGCGATATTGCCGAGATGGCAGATCACCGCCGTTGACGCGCCAACGGTCTCGTTGCAGATCGGTTTCTGTCGCGTCTTCATGCAGTTGAGGAAGTCCACTCGATGATCGGTCGAATAGTAGACCGTCTCCTCGTCTCCGCGGGTCGACTCATTCTTGAGGTGGCCCGGAGTCGTCTCGAGTTTACCACGGCCTACGTAGATCACGCCTTTGTCCCCGATGAACTCCAGCCCTCCCCTGGCGCCCTCAAACTGGGTGATGCTTCTTCGAACCATCTTGACCCCGTCATCGTAGATATAGGTGAGATGCTCCCGATCGGGATCGCCCTTAACCGGCGGCAGCACCTCTACGGGACAGTCGCCGTCTCTTCCGAGGGCCCATTGCGCGATATCGTACATGTGCGCCCCGAAGTCGCACTGTCCGCCGCCGCCATAATCGCTATAGTACCGCCAGGACGGAAACCCGGCCTTGGCCGAGTCCGGTGGTGCGATCCTTGAGTTGTACGGCTGAACCGCGGACGGCCCGCACCAGAGATCCCAGTTGAATGTGCTCTGCTGCTCTTCGCGCAGATCGTAGGTGTAACTGGGAGGCCCCCCTACGGCGACGTTAATGGTGTGGACCCTGCCGATACGGCCGTTTCGTACCATCTCTACGGCAAACCGGAATTCTCGCCAAGAACGCTGCATGCTGCCGGTCTGGAGCACGCGCCCGTAGCGCTGGACGGCATCGACCACATCGTACGCCTCCTGGACCGTATGCGTCAGCGGCTTCTCGCAGTAGACATCCTTGCCCGCACGACAGGCATCGATGGTCATATTGGCATGCCAGTGGTCGGGCGACCCAACGATCACACCGTCAATATCGTCGCGGGCCAGCAGGTCCCGGTAATTCTCATAGGTCTCAACACCCACCGCATTCTGCTTGCCCAATCGATCCGCGAGAGCCTTCTCATAGTACTTCTTGTATTCGATCAACCGGTTCTTCTCCGGGTCGGCGCAGGCCACCACCTGGCTACGGCCGGCAAAGCCGCCCCGCAGGCTGAACCCGATCTTGCCGCAACCGATATGCCCGATCGTGAGTCGATTGCTCGGCGCCACGGAACCGTTAAGCCCCAGGGCCGATGCCGGGATGATCGTCGGTATCCCCAGAACCGCACACGCTTTTGCACTATTACCCAGAAAAGAACGCCGACTAAGCGTATTCTCCGTTCCCTTGCGTTCACTCATATCGGTATCTCCAGTTGTCGTCATTTCCAGCCATCCCGGTCGACGAGAGCGGGCGACGAGAGCGCTGGACGATGGAGCGATCACCACTCGTTATCCGTTCTCGTCGTCCGCTATCGTCTGCCCGCCGTGGCCCCCAATGCGAGAGCTCCCAAACGCCAGATTCTTGGCATTCGTCACATTGCACGCTATCATAGCGCGGGCGCACAGACGCATCAACCGTGAAAGGAGAAAAGCTCGGGGCAAATTACGGCGACCCGGACGCCTGCTACAACCCACAGGTCCGAGTTCCGCAAAGGTGGACCGTGGCCTCCGGACGCGGTCGAGCAAAGTGAGTGCCTCTTGTGAGACAGTATTGAACATCGTGCTCCCCGTCTCTTGGAAGGCTCATCACTTGCACGACGCCGTCGGGACGCCGGCGTCCACCTGTTCCGGTCTCCAAGGTTCATCCCTGAATAATCCGGTGGAGGAACGACGCCGGGGGCGGAACGACGATAAGGGAGCTACGCTCTGTTCTCGCTCCTATTCGGGCTCCGTACCGTCAGTGAATCGATATCACAGTGCCAAGGTTCGGAGACGTCACGATCGTATCGCTGCCATCATACGTAACATCCAGCCCTGCGCCGCCCGTGAGATACCCAGCGCTTTTGGCCGTATTGAACTCGCTCGTCAGGTCCATATTCTCAACCACAAGCACCCCAGGATCTCTCACATCTATCGTGCAGTTCCCGTAAGTGGGCGAACTGGCATCAAAAATGGTCACATTATCGAAGGTACTGGTGCCGCCATGCACATACAACACCCCCGTTCCATTAACCCCATTCGTTAGCGTGCCTGCACTTAGCGTACCGCCCAGCATGGTGAACTCGGTTTCGCCTTCGTCCGCCAGATATAGATCCGACCCAACGGAGATCGTGCCCCAGTTGGTGATGGAAGTGAAGCCCGACGCGGCTGTGGAAAGACGCATATACAATAGAGTCGTCAAGGTTCCGGAAGCGGCATTATGCACCACACTCGTTCCTTGAGCGGTCGCCATCCAGCCATAACCACCTCCGCGGGATATTGTCAGTGTCGCGGCATTAGAGATGACGCACATTGAATCCGCGTTAGCGGCCATCTGCAGAATGGCCAACGTTACGCTCCCCGAACCTCTGTTCAGAAGCGTTCCGTATTGCATACTCATTCCTGAGGTCAACGACGCTCTCATACGACCTTCATTGATGATCGTCGAAGGACTGGTGTAAAGAAACACTCCGCCGAAGTCATTTGTAGCACCGGCAGCAATATACCAATCCGTCCCGCGTAGAGTCTGTCCCTTACCCGTATCAAAGAACCCCCGGTTGGTAAACGTCACGCTGTCCCAGGTCGTCCTCCAGTGGTTATACACCGTCCCGCTTGCCATATTCTCAATGGTGGTATTTTTGATGGATGACGTATCGTGATCGTGATCGAAGGTAATGTTCCCGTAGTTCACGACGCTTCCGCCGTCAACATTGAATTTGCTTTTCGCATATACCACACCGCTGGCGGTGTTCGTGAAGTCGGTGTCCGCGAGCGTTATTTGACTTGAAGCATTCGTCAGTGTGCCGGAGTTAACAATTGTGCTCTGGCCGGCGCTCATCGTCTGAAATATGCCATTAACGATGTTGGTTCCGGCATTCACAAAGGTAACCGATGAACCGGCACCACCGGCGAAGGTCTGGTTGCCACTCACATTAAGGACTCCCCCGGAACCGATAGAGATCTCGCTGACGCTGCTGGCGGTAGACCCCGCTGCCATGTTGTTGGCCACTGCACTGTCGGTGTCGATCTGCAGAGCATCACCACCGGACGTATTGGCCACGACATCATCAGCTGCCGTGGGCAGGGTGGTCGCTACAATGCCATTCGTCTTCCAGTTCCCTGCGGTGTTCCATAGCTTACCCCCCGCTGCGTTATCAAAGGTATAGGTCTCCGCCATGAGCATTCCCGCGCCAAACACACACATTGACATAACCAACAATAGCTTCTTCATCATCGA